>NZ_CP046399.1:0-183131 GCF_009861435.1 Bacillus sp. A260 | reverse complement strand
ACTGAACCGAATGGACAATCCAGTAGATAAGAATTCATTAGCTAAGTTAATGTCTGAAATGACGGATAAGCCTAATGATATTCAACCTTTTACGGATTACGCTATGCGTTCCAGTGGAAGCGATATGTCGATAAATATTATGCAAACCATATACGATTTCCAGCAAAACTCTAGTGATACCAATGTAATTAATGAGCTAGGACAAATGGCAAGTGCAGAATTACAACGGGCGATAGACGAAATCATAGCTTTTAAGTTAAGAAGATTTAACTTCTTCCCTACTAAAATTGTTATGAGTTCTTTCATATTAGTAGTAGGGTTTGCAGCAGCGGTGTTAGTCCATCACTTATCATCCATTAATCTCTCATAGATCATAAGGGAGGGGAAAGAAAATGAGTAGGTGTGAATTATGCTAGATAGTTCCATTATGTTAATAGTGAAATGGTTTGTAGGGCTAATGTTAATCATGATGATGGTTGCAGTAGCTCTTTTTTGTATTCAATTAAGCGATGTGAACTCGTATAAACAACAAGTTAACTATCAAATTGAGAGACATGGTGGCTTAACAAAAGAAGCGGCAGCCTATCTAAAAGATTATAGCGAAAAGCAGTATCAAGGAGCTTTAAGCGTTAAAAGTGACCAATTAAACAAGAAAGTAAACTTTGGTGACGTAGTAGATTATCAGGTTGTAGCTAATCTAAAGATTATTCTTTTTAATTTGCCTGACGTAGAAATGAAGTTTCATGGTTCTGCAACTTCACAAGTGCGCTAGAGAGAAGGTGTCAAAAAGATGCTTGAAAACAATGTGTTTCGCTTAATGATTCTTATGGGTGGCGTGATTGCGCTCATAGCGATCATAACGATTTGTTCAGACGGAATCCTTGAAGTTGAGGATGTATTTCAGCATTTTATCTCTCACAAAAATACGAAGTATTAAGCAAAGGAGTTAGAAAATATGGCTAGTCCTAGAAGAAATAAATTGGAAAAAGCACCGTATCAGGATGCGGTAACAGTGATTTTAAAGAAAGAGGGAAAGACATATGAAAGTTGGTCACAAGAGATTGTGAATAGCAACTGTCTGTCGCTGTTACAAGGAGAAAATCCTAAGTGGCGAAACAAAATGTTAGAAGATGCTTCAATGGAGATTATTGCAGATTCAGTTGTTGAGCAAGAAGAAAAAAGACAAAATCAAACACATAATTAAGAAAGAGGGAATTTAAAATGGATCTATTTACTATTTTTGCGATGAAATTACTAACTTACAATGATTTCTTTGACTCTGTGAGTTCTGCATTAACAAGTTGGACTGGAAAGTTACAAGGTATTGGTTTGGCAGTTATTATTTTCTGTGTATGTATCATTGCTTTCATGTTCATGTTTGGTGAAGGACCAAGTCGTACAGCAAAAAAATGGTTAATGTACATTGTTGTAGGTGGCATTCTTTTATGGGGAGCAGGAACTTTAGGAAGTACAATTCAAGGTGTTACAGCTGGTTTCTAAGAAACACACTGAAAGAGAAGCTTACTAATTGTGGGCTTCTTTTTTGTTTAAAAAAAATCCTATACATGAAATGAGGTTAAGGGAATGTATATCGTAGAGTTTTTGCAAAAAGAACAATCTAAAACTTTTAGGAAGTTTTTAAAGAAGAATAAAGCAGGGAATGGACAGCAATTAGGATTAAAGGTAGCTGAAGGGTTGATTCAAAGATATATTGAACAAAATCAACAATCTGATCAAGTGTTATTGCTACTGCAAGATATTGAGAATGAAAAGGCTTATGAATTTGAATTGCCTGTACAAGTAGGAAGTGAATTTTCTTTACTCAATGCTATTTCAAAAGACCTTGAAAAAGGAACGGATTTTGACTTAGGAATGGAAATTAAACAAGGTATATTTGAAAGTTACAGAGCTGAAGAAGGTGGGGCAGCTATAGAACATGGGGAAGAATCACCTAAAAAGAAAAAAGGTGGATTGTTCGCTAAATTGTTTGGGAAAAAAGAAGAGGAAATGCCACATGTTAACAACGAAGTGAAAAAAGAGTTTGCGAGTGGAGAAGGAAATCTCTTTGAAGAAATGCCAATGCATGAATTGAATAGTAAGGGAACAAATCATTTTGAACAAGATGATATACAGGGACTACAGGAACATGCTGCCGCTTTAGATCGAAAAGAAGATGATGATCCATTTGCAATTGAAGAGGAAGAAAAAGATCAATTAGCTACAGGAATAGACTTAGAAAAAACAGCTGAAGAACTACCAATTCCGACAAATGAAGTTGATTCAGTTCAAAGTATAGAAGAAGAGTTGCTTTATAGCGATTTAGATACTCAGAAAACAAATAATAAACCTGAAATAGAGGCGCAAATCCAAGATGTAGGTTTCCCTGATTATGAGGAATATCTGAACATTAGTGAAGTTGAAGCGAAGCAAAAGAGATATGATTCACGATTTACTGTAAAGCACTTATTAAGTCGGTTTGGTATGAGTGAGGAAGCAACTACAGAGCTTGAAAAGAAAAAAATCCAATATGCAAAAAATGTGTTGAGTGGAAAAGACTTTTTATTGATTCAAGACAAGTATTATCAAGAAGTAAATAATTTGAGAGATGAAATTCGTTTGGCTCTTGAAAATATTTATAAAGAAGTCATGATGCGTGATTATCAAAAAGAAGCAGAAGAAAGGCTGCAAGACATTTTCGAACAAGGTTTTCAAACGAGATTAGCCCAATTAAATGAGTTTGAGAAAAAAGAAATCGAAGAAATGCAGAAAAAATTAACTGCTTTTACTGAAAAACAACGATTAGATTTGGAATCTTTTAAACTGAAGCAAGAAGCTGAATTAACGGCATATCAATCAGAACTAGAAGGGCGTAAGAATACGTTAGTAAGTGCTCGTGAAGAAGAACTACAGAAAGATAGTGAGATTGAAAAGAGAAAAGTAACTTCAGAGAAAGTGTATGAATTGAAAATAGAAGGCAAAAAGGAATTGATCGACAAAAAGAATGAGTATCTATCTGATTCTATAGAACTGACAGAACAGATTATGAATGATGCCAATAAACAACAAGAAGTGAGATTTTCTGTTTTAGAGGATGAAATGAAGCAGTTAATCCCTGAATGGAAAGAAGAGATTCAAGCAGAGCGTATAAGTGAACAAGAGAAGCAACGACAAGAAATGGAAAGAGAAAAATTAGAATTAGAAAAACAAGCTTTACATCTACAAATGAGAAACCAAGAGGGAGTAGAAAAGAAAGATAAAGAAAGAATTCGTGAACTTCAAAATATAATTGAAGATTTAACAGATAAATTACAAAAATCATATCGTAATGGGCTAGATCAACAACAACAGCCAATGTACCAACAGCCGGTATATATGTATCAGCAACCAGTATATCAGCAACCGATGTATCAACAGCCAGTACAACAACCTGCGATGCAGCCACAACAACCTGTAACGCAACAACCAACAAAAAAAACTCCAAAGGAACGTAGTAGCCTTTTTGAGAGATTAATAGGCAATAAATAGATGAGCGGTAAGGAGGAAATGCGAATATGACACTATTAAAATTCAAGCGGAATAAGTACCTTCATCACAACTATAAAATTGATGGTGAAGACCTACCACAAGAAAAGAATAAGATAAACAAAAAAGCACTCGCAATTTCTTCACTTGCGGTGCTTTTTCCTTTAGGGGGATTAAATTTTGTAGCAGGGACGTACCAATCCATTGTGAATGAATTAGCGAAAACGGTTGAGAAACCAACTATATTTGATGTGTTTGGTGCAGATTGGGAGAAAAGCATATCAATAAAAAATGTATTTCTTCCTGTTCTACCTTCAAATATGTACTTGTTTGGCTTATTAGCTTCTACAGTGATGGGTTTTTTGGTGTATTCAAAGGTTAATTATCGAAGTGACGAAAATGTAGCTTATGGTCAAAAGGGGGATAGCCGTTTTACTACAATTGAAGAAATTCAAGAACAGTATAGAGAAATTCCCGAAAAGACAGACACGTTTGAAGGGTATGGTGGTGTCCCTGTATCACATTATAAGGACAAATATTATGTTGATACAGACACCGTAAATACAGCAATACTAGGGGTTTCTCGTTCAGGTAAAGGGGAAACGATTGTCGTACCAATGATTGATAATTTGAGTAGAGCAAAAAATCAATCAAGTATGATTGTAAACGATCCGAAGGGTGAGTTATACAGTGCATCTAAAGAAACATTAGAAAAAAGAGGGTATGATGTTCAAGTTTTAAATATCTTAGACCCCTTACAAGGAATGTCGTATAACCCGTTACAGTTAGTCATTGATGCATGGATGAATGGTGATGACCAAGAAGCGGCTAAACGAGCAAATACATTAACTTTTTCTCTTTATAACAACCCGAATGCTGGTGATAATGCATTCTTTAATACTTCAGCACAAAATGCGATTAACGGTATTATTCTCGCCATCGTGGACTATTGTGTGAAACATAACTGTATTGAAAAAGTCACCATGCACAACGTATCCCAAATGCTAAATGAATTAGGTACGTTTTACTACAAAGAAGATCCCAATGATTTTATTGAAAAAAGCGTATTAGATGAATACTTTAAGAGCTTACCGCAAGGAAATGTCGCAAAAATGCAGTATGGATCAACTAGCTTTGCGGGTGAAAAAGCAAAGGGGTCTATCCTAGCAACAGCTAATCAAGGATTACAAACTTTTGCGGATAAAATGTTTGCGAAAATGACATCAAAATCAAGTTTGGATTTAAAACAAGTAGGTTTTCCCAAGAACCTATTTTTTCAATTAGATGAACGTTTCTTAAATAAACGTGTAACAGTATCATTTCATAAGAATAATGAAGAAAAAACGGAGGTTGGAAGCTATCAAATTAAGGTGAAAGCTCTAGGGATGTGCAACATAAACTTTGATGAATCCTTAGAAGATGGGGATTTATTATTAATTCGTTATCAAGATGAAGAGAATCCAAAAAAGAAGTACAGATTATTGTATAGCTTACAGTTTGAAAAACTGCTAGATGAAAAAGGAAGGGTTGTCTATCAAAAGAAAGTGGGATGTGAGCATAAACCTGAGTATCAACGTCAAGTCAAATTGATTTTAAAGGCGAATACGTTTCCTTTACAACCAAAAGCGAAGTTATCGTATTCGGATAAGCCTACAGCCGTGTTTATGATTGTCCCCGATTTTGATAAATCTAATCACGCACTAGCAAGTATTTTTGTTAAGCAGCTGTATACAGAGTTATCTATGAATTGTAATGATACGAAAGGGAAAAAGTGCTACAGGCGTGTCCATTTCTTACTAGACGAGTTTGGTAATATGCCACCTATTGATGATATGGGCGGGGTATTAACGGTCTGCGCAGGTCGTAATATGTTGTTTAATTTGGTGCTTCAGTCCTATTCGCAAATTGAAAAACTGTACGACAAAGAAGCGACAGAAATTAAAGATAACTGCCAAAATCATATTTATATTATGTCTACCAATAAAGACACAATTGAAGAAATCTCACATCGAGCGGGGCATAAAACGGTTATTGGTAAATCTTCTAATGAAAGTCATTTAGAAACGGATAACAAGATAACAAAAAATGCAGATCAGCAGCGCATTATTTCTCCTGAACGATTAGCACAATTTATTGAAGGGGAAACATTGTTGCTTCGTGCCTTACATAGACAGGATTTAAAAAGAAAAAAAGTCAGAGCATATCCGATTTTAAATACAAGAGAAACAAGCATGCCGTATCGTTGGCAGTTCTTAGGGAAGGATTTTGATACATCAAAAGACCTAAATGAGATTGATATACCTTCACTACATACTGGATTAAATTTAACAGACTTATATTTAAATTTCTTGGACTTCATTATCAATCCAGTTGCAAAAAGTGAATATATCAAAAAGCAGCAAGCTAATCCTGTGGTGAAAAAAGAAAACACCACAACTAATGAGGATAAAGTCATTACATTACTCATTGGTCTTGTGAAAGAAAAAAGAAAAATAAGTGAAGAAAAAGATGTTCAGAAACGTTTTGTACAAATGTTATTAACTTACGCAACGAAAACCATGTTGCCTAAGACAGAAGAAGTGAAATTTTTAATAGAACATTCTTCAGATGATGAAATAAAGAGGTATTTAGAAGAATTATTGGACATGTCGGAAGAATAATTAATTTGAAATTAAGCAGAAAGGTAGAAAAGTAATGACTACTATGAAAATAAAAGAATGGTTAATGTTAATGAGAAGTAAACGGACAATAACAACAGGAGTTTTAACACTTTTTATACTGATTTTCAGTTTTTCTTTCACACCGATTGCATATGCTTTTGATTGGTATGAATTTCTTGGACTTAAAGATGTAGATACCGAAAAGGTTGTAGCCTTTTTACAAAATGAATGGATACAATATGCTGACTTTTTAGGGTCTATTTGGCAATCAATTCAAGGAGGGATAATAAAGACACTACTTTATATCGTATCAGCGTTAGAAGGTTTAATACCTGATACTTTCTCCTTTTTTGATATTTTGAAGGATGCCGGATTAAATGACTTTGCTTCATCTATCATAAAGGGTTTATTTTACGCTTTATTCGTATTGGTCATTGTATGGCTAGGGATTAGAACAATCATTCAACATAAACCACCACGTTTTAAATCCGTTGGTGTTAATATCCTTGTAATGATTGGCTTGCTAGGTGGATTAAATGAGTTAATGGCAGATATGCAGAAGATGTCCACAGACTTCTTTTCTGAAACGACAAATACTAGTAAAACAAAAGATGGTTTAGCTTGGGATTTAGTCAAACAGAATACAGCTGATTTAATTTATTTAAGTAAAACAGGATTTGAACCAATACAAAGTAAAAAAGAGAATGAACCAGCAATTTCGTCTACAGACAGTAAACCGAAAAACGGAATGAGTAAGGATATTTTCTTGAAAGCACAACTAGGTGATGTAGTAACACCTAAAGTTATAGAAATGTTGACATCGCAAAAAGATATACCTAAAGAAACCGAATATTTGGTTTATAAAATTACGAACGATGGAGACAAAGAAACGGTAGAAAAAATAAATGATAGTGTGTTTAATCCATTTAAAGATAAGTTCCCAGGGGGCTATGTTCGATACCCAATGAACTTCGGTACTATATTTTGGGGGTTATTAGCTCTAGGAGTTGCCTATTTATTTACTGTTTTTGTATTTGTTATGACGATCTTTGAAATTGCTATGAAGAAAGTAATTGCCCCGATTGTATTTGTTACGGATATTGAGACAGGCGAAAAAACAAAAATGGTCATGCAAGATATCTTTAAAGGATTCTTGGTATTTGCTTTTACGGGTTTAAATTTACGAGTCTACACGATTATCGTTAATTATTTAGCAGAAAAAGACATCAATTCATTTTTATATATCGTAGCAATGGTTTGTTTAACAGTAGCATTAATTAATGGTTCAGAATCTATCTTAAAATATTTTGGTGTTGATGTTGGATTAAAAGAAGGAAAGAATCACTTAATGGGAATGGTTGGCGGAGCTATGGCAGCGAAAGGAGCTATAAAGGGCGCTGGTCGTATGTTTAGCGGTGCGAAGAACTTAATGAGTGGTGGAAGTGGACAAACACGTGAAGACACGCCTAAACGCTCTGAAATGGATTCGAATCATGAGGGCGCTGAATCACAAGGCGAACAAAAGAATACCGCTAAAGGCGGCGGTATGCAGGCGAAGAAATTTGCTAGAAATACGGGTGCTGCCATGAGTTACGCTGCAAATCGTGGAGTCGGTGGCATGATGAACGATGCAGGAAACAAGGTGGCTGAGACTGTTGGTGGTGCTGTTGATAAAGGGAAGGAAAAAGTATCAGGCGCTGCAAAAGGCGTATCGGAAGGTGTGAAAGGTACTGTAAGTGAATTTAAAAGTGGTCAAGCGCAAGGTAAAGAAAAGGCACAAGAAAACGCTGATCGTCAGACACTTAATACAATAGGTAAAGGCATTCAAAATAATGCAAATGCAGGTATAGAGCCATCTGCTAGCCCTAAGATGGCTAATCGTTCGAATGTAGCTTCTATTTCAAATGAAGGGCAGCAAGGCAATGTGAAAAACGAAAGACAAACAGCAGAAAGAGAAATCGAATTACAAAACAAACTAAGAAATACCGGAAGTGCTGAAGGGCAGCAAGGCAATGTGAAAAGCGAAAGACAAACAGCAGAGCGAGAAATCGAATTACAAAACAAATTAAGAAATACCGGAAGTGCTGAAGCATCGCAAGGCAATGTGAAAAGCGAAAGACAAACAGCAGAGCGAGAAATCGAATTACAAAACAAACTAAGAAATACCGGAAGTACTGAAGCGCAGCAAGGCAATGTAAAAGGCGAAAGACAAACAGCGGAAAGAGAAATTGAAATACAAAATAAATTAAGAAATACGGGAGGTACTGAAGCATCGCAAGGAAATATGAAATCAGAGTCACAAACAGTACAGCGTGAAGTGAACGTTCAAGATACATTAAGAAGTACAGGTGGGACAGGAACAATCAATAGTGATGCAAAAGCAGGTGCAGCAACAATACAACGTGATGTGAATGTACAAAATAATGTAAGAGGAAGCGAAGCAGTAGAAAGTAATGTAAGAGCAGGTTCAACAACAGTACAGCGTGATGTAAACGTACAAAACAATGTAAGAGGAAGCGAAGCAGTAGAAAGTAATGTAAGAGCAGGTTCAACAACAGTGCAGCGTGATGTAAATGTACAAAACAATGTAAGGGGAAGCGAAGCAGTAGAAAGTAATGTAAGAGCAGGTGCAGCAACAATACAACGTGATGTGAATGTACAAAATAATGTAAGAGGAAGCGAAGCAGTAGAAAGTAATGTAAGAGCAGGTTCAACAACAGTACAGCGTGATGTAAACGTACAAAACAATGTAAGAGGAAGCGAAGCAGTAGAAAGTAATGTAAGAGCAGGTTCAACAACAGTGCAGCGTGATGTAAATGTACAAAACAATGTAAGGGGAAGCGAAGCAGTAGAAAGTAATGTAAGAGCAGGTTCAACAACAGTACAAAGGGATGTAAACGTACAAAACAATGTAAGAGGAAGCGAAGCGGTAGAACATACCGTAAGAGCAGGTTCAACAACAGTACAACGAGATGTAAACGTACAAAACAATGTAAGAGGAAGTGAAGCGGTAGAACATACCGTAAGAGCAGGTTCAACAACAGTACAACGAGATGTGAATGTGCAGAACAATGTAAGAGGAAGTGAAGCAGTAAATCATACTGTCAGAGCAGGCTCAACAACAGTACAAAGGGATCTAAATGTACAAGATAATGTAGTTGAAAGAACAAAATCAGGATTAAGACAAAGAGGAAGTAAACAAAATCGAACAGATCAATTACGTAGGAGATAAAATTAGGAGGGGTAAGCATGAAAGTAATTGATATTGCGAATCGAAGAAGAATTTACTTTGAAATGAAGCAACAAGAATTACAGGCTAGCATCTTAATGACGGTAGCGGGGTTTATTGTTGCCGTTGCCATACTGGTTTTTCAAATAAGTTTTGAATTAGGTCACTTATATCATTACATTGTTACTTTTTCCTTTCTAACTTATCTTTCTCTTCATCTGTACTCGAACAACAAGTTAGCAAGAAAAATAGAGAAGAAACAGCAGGGATATTAAAATGAATAACTGGATATTTGCTATCTTGATGTTAGGAGTTGCGATTATGTTAAGCATGATTGCAACTTTTTTTAAACAGATTTTTAGACTGCTAAAAAGAAGAAAGAAAAAAGAGCCTGTTTGGATAACGGTAACAAACGCTGAATATCTAGACAGAGGTTTTGAGAAGGTTGATGGTCAAAAAGCTAAGAAGGAACATGTCTAAACTAGATATGTAGCTAATTTATAAAAGTATAAAAGTATAAAAGTATGAAAGTATAAAAGTATAAAAGTATAAAAGTATATTTTTATAAAAATATAAAAGTATAAAACGGTATTTATGTGAGGGGGGATTAAATATGGAAATGAAGCGTAATCCTAAAAATACAAAACAAGAAATTAAGTTAGCCTTCTTCTATATTATAGATGGAGCAATCATAGCTTTAATGCTAGTTCTAGCAAGTTATATGCCGAAGGTAGTTCCAGTTGGTGGGTTTGGAAGGATTATGTTTTATGTGCTGTTTGGGGCGTTTGGATTGTTCCTATGTATTAAACCTCATAACAGCCCTACAAACAGAAATATATTTGTAATTTTGGATATGTTGAAGATGGACAATAAAAATTATCATCCAATAGAAGTAAATACCATCAGCAGCGAAACCAAAAAGAAATAGGAATGAAAGGAGAGTGCAGATATAGCGCTCTCTTTTTTATATCTCATGAAAGGAAAGATGAAGATGAAAATTGCGACAGCCGAACCTAAAAAGGTAAACCGAAAGAGACAAATTGAGTCAGAGAAAAGTAATGGGAAACAAAGTTTTATTTCAACAATCTTTGCTTCTTTTAAAAATACGGATGCATCAATTGTTGATATTGCTCCGTATAAACGTCTGGAACAAAAAACAGGAATCTTAGTAGATCATAGGGATAATTTGCAGGTTTATTTAAAGGTGAAGACAACAGATTTACTTTCTATGAACCAAGAGGACTTAAAGCGATTTATGAATCAGTTAACGAGTTTATGTCGTGTATATCATGAGCCATTCAAGATTTTGTCTCTTACGTACTCTACAGAAACAACAGAACAACAGGTGTACTGGAAGCGCATGGCGCTACGATTTCAAGGCAGAATGAGTCAAGAAGTGTCTGAAAAGAAGGAAGAACACTTATGGTATCAACGCTATAGTTTAGCGATTGAAAATTTAAATCGGGTGCTTTGGGTGGAAAAGAATTTAAAGGAATTGGCGTTCTTTATTGTCGTGTATGGAAAAAACGAAACAGAGCTAATAAAAAATGTTAAGGATATGAAGCGCTATGGTGGACGTCAATTTAACTTGCAGAATATGAAAGCAAAAGAAGTTGAGAAGTTAATCTTTAAGTTGCAAAACATGAATTCAGAAATGTAAAAGGAGGAAACGAACAATGGTGAAGTTAGGAAAAAAAGAACAACAAAAATATCGTACTGAAGGATATGATTTAGATTTTATTTCGAGGGTGCAGCCGCAAGGTGGCATTAAATTTAATGAACGCTATATTGCTAAGGGAGACTGCTATGTCGCATGTTTACATGTGTACTCTTTAGCTGAAGATATTCCTCCGCTATGGCTAACAGCACTCATGAACAATAAAGATACGATTTCAAGTGTAGATGTAGCGACTGCAAATAAAGAAGAAGTAGTAAAAGATATTAACCGCTCCATTACGGAATTAAAAGACCGTATGACATCAGAGCGCCGCTCTACGGATCGTGACGATGCCCATTGGGAATTGCAAAATTTAACTGACTTCGCTCGTTCGATTACGCAGCAAGGCGAAATTGTAAAACTCGTGAAGATAAGAATATATATCTATGATCCAGTATTAGAGCAATTAGAGAAACGAATCGGAGATATTAAGAAAGAAATTGCAGGGCAGAATTATAAGGCGCAAGTATATGTCTTTAAACAAAAAGAAGAGTGGCAAACATTGTTTGCAAGCTATGACGATCAAATAGAATACTTGGGAGTGAAAAGTGGTTATCCATTACCTTCAAAAAATATTGGTTTTGGTATTCCGTTTCATCATCAAGATTTAAAAGATCCAAGAGGGATTTACTTAGGACAAACCTCAACAGGTGGAGCGTTTATTTTAGACCCGTTCTTCTCTACAGGTACTCGAACATCATTTAGTGGTTTTATTTTTGGTAAGATGGGCGCTGGTAAATCAACGCTACTTAAACAGCTCGAAGAGGGATTAGTCGCAAAGGATTGTTTCATACGTGGCTTTGATAAAGCAAGAGATTATTACACAGTTGTACAGCAGCAAGGCGGTAAAATTATAGATTTAAGTGGGGTTCAAGATTCGGAAGAAGTAGAAACAGGAATGATTAATCCTTTAGAAGTATTCGCAACGAAAATCACCAATACAGGTGCAGTAGATGAAAAGGGTTCGTTTATTCAACACATTTCAAAAGTCACAAATATGATTCGATTCTTGAATACAGAGTTTGATGATACGGTGATACAAGAGTTTCGTAAACACCTATATGCTTTCTATATTGAGTGGGGGCTTGTACCTCAAAAGGGAAGTGATCGCCCGTATAAAGTAACGGGATTCCCTCCTAATCACTATCCAATTCTAGAAGATTTCTATAAATATCTTAGTAATTTAAAACTAGAAGCAGGGGCAACGCCACAACGTCACCGTGATTTAGAAGCAATAAAATTGCAGGTAGAGGACATGATTACGGTGTACGGTGACATGTTTAACGGTCATACAACACTTAAAAACTTTGAAAATGAACAGATTGTTTTCTTTGATATTGATGGCATTTCCAAATATGATAAATCAGTTTTTAACTGTCAGTTGTTTACCGCCTTAACTTTGATTTGGAGTCATGCTTTAAAAAATGGTCGTCAAATGAAGTACTTACGGGAAGAGAAAAACTTATCAATAGAAGACGTTAAGTATTTCATGGTTTTCCTTGATGAGTGTCATAACGTTATCAATTCACAAAATGAATTTGCCAACCGTTATGTCCTAGAGTTCGAACGTGAGATGCGAAAGTTCTTTGCGGGTATATTTTTTGCGACACAATCACCACAAGAAATGTTACCGCCGCCGGGAAGTACAGTCGATGTATCTACGATGAAAGCGATCTTTGAATTAACTCAATATAAAATATTCTTAAACATGGATAACTCCGTTTTAGAGACTTTGAAAAGCGTTTTAGGTGATAGCTTAACAGAATCTGAGTTTCGTATTTTACCTGAGTTAAAACGTGGGGAAGCAATTGTACAAGTAAGTTCTACTGAAACATATAACGTCATGTTTGATCCTGACGAGAAACAATTGGAACGCTTTAAAGGTGGTCAGTAAAATGGCAGCTACACAAGAAACAGCAGTAGATAAGTATAAGAAAGTAAAAAGAATAAAATGGATTGTTCGCTTGTTAGGTGGTTCTACAGGAGTGATAATTGCGGCAACCATTACCCTTCTCTTAATTGTTAGCATGGCTATTTTGGGCGGACAAAGTTCTACGGGTACACCGAATGGCGGTATAAGTGGGACTGCAACAGTGAAGAATTTACCGCCTGAAGTCATGAGGTGGCAAGCGATGGTGGAACAGGAATGTGCAGCGCAAGGTGTACCAGAACTTGTTCCCTATGTGCTAGCAATCATTATGGTAGAGAGTAATGGTATTTCTGAAAAGCTACCTGATATTATGCAATCTTCCGAATCACAAGGTTGGGCGATGAATACAATTTCTAACCCGAAAGATTCTATTTATTATGGTGTGATGCATTTAAAGGGAGCGTTTGATGATGCAAAAATGCTAGGAATTAATGACCTGTTAGCTATTGTACAAACATATAACTTTGGTCGTAATTATGTACATTGGTTGGCAGCAAATAATAAAACTCATTCTATACAAACTGCGGATTATTACTCTTTAACGGTTGTTGCACCTGCTGGTGGTAATAAAAACGGAACAACAATTGGATACAGTCAAGCTGTAGCAATTGCTTACAATGGTGGTTATCGCTATATCAATGGCGGTAACTTTTTTTATGCAGAAATGGTGAAGCAGTATTTAAGTTTTGAGGGGACAGGTGGAACTTCAGGGCAAATTCCGGGCGGTTCAGAAACATTTAAGGTCATGATGGATGAAGTTTTGAAGTACAACGGTAATCCTTATGTGTGGGGTGGAAAGAGTTCTTCGCAAGGATTTGATTGCAGCGGTTTAACTTATTGGGCGTATAAAACGGCAGGTATTACGATTCCAATATCGGCAGCAACGCAATACGACTTTACTGTAGAAGTCGATCCGAAGGATGCACAACCAGGCGATTTAGTTTTCTTTAGAGGGACATATGGCGGACCGAATCATGTCAGTCACGTAGGTATCTATATAGATGCAAATACAATGTATGATTCAAACGGAAGCGGAGTTGGCTACCATCAATTTACCTCATCATACTGGCAGCAACACTATGCAGGGATTCGAAGAGTGCCAAGATAATAAAGAAATGGAGTGTAAAATAAATGAATAATGTATCAAAGATTTTAAGTGGAGCATTGATTTTATCGCTGGCGTTTAATGGGATATGGGCATATAACACAACGAAAGAGTTCGATAAGAAAGATAAAAAATATCGTGTGACTGTAGCAGAAAAAGAAAAACAAATTGGAGATTTACAAGTGAAGTTAGAGCAGAAAGAAAAAAAGATAGCTGAGGGTGCAGCGGGCGAAAATAAAAAAGAAGGTAATTCAATATTAGATTTACAGAATAAATATAGAGAAGTGGCGAACCAATTTGTACATGCTTATTTAGATTATTCGGTACAAAACAAAGGTGAAAGACGAAATAACTTGTTAAAAATAACGGACAAAAAGGTAGTAGATGTAGTAGCGCCTAATACAGACGATTTAGGTGATCCAAACTTTAAGTCACACGTAAATAAGGCAGCAATCTATATTGATGCAACTGGCGATGTTTCTAAAAAATGTACAGCTTTACTTGATATAGAGTACACAATTGAAGGATTAGAAAATAAACAAACAACAATCAACAGTATTGTAAAAATAACATTAGAAAAGCAAGGAGAAGAAATGAAAGTTGTAGAGTATAATCCGTATCCAGTGAAACGATGAATAGAAAATAAAGTAATAGTAAAGTCCCTTGCTAAAAAGTGAGGGGCTTTTTGTTTAACAATTAAATCTAAAAGAAAGGAGTTACGTCATGCTTTTGAGTGAACTAAAACCCAATCATGATTATGCAAAAGAAGGGAAGTATTTGATTTTAAGTCTTAGGAAAAAGAAGGGGGTTCGAAAAGATAAGTTCATCGAAATTCCGATTACTTGGTTTGATTATAATTTTGGAGAAAAAGTGGAATGGCTCATTGTACGAGAATATCAGCCTAGTGTTAATGGAAAAGAAAAGTATACAAACTGTAAACTAGAAAACATTCACGCACAAGTGAGTGTAGTGAATATGAAAGGAGCAACAACAAAATGAATTTTAAATTTGGGATGAATAAGCAAGGAAGAAAGCCAGCAAATACAAAAAGAAAAGCGTATTTATTTACCTTAGGAAGTTTCGTCACAATATTTTTTGTACTTTGTATTTCCCCTGTTTTTAGTGGAGCGACATACAAATTTGAAGAAATGAAAATAGGTGAGTATCAAAGTTTGTCCTCCACGGTGAAGATTGCAGTTGCGAAAAAAGAATACAATCCCGACAATCAAACGCTCCGAATTGATTATGAGTTAAAGGCAGATAATGACTCGCAAATTCTAAGTAACATGACATACAAAGTAGAAAATAAGTACATTAAACAAAAAGATAACGACGTAAAAACGAAAGTTTATCGAGCAAGTGATAATTACATTGTGGTGATTAGTGAAAATGTTCCTGAAGAATTTGGTGTTATATCTTCAGTTGTAAAGCCCGAATATATTCACCCTGAGTTACAAAACGATGTTGATGATCTAAAGGAACGAAGCATGAAAATGAACGTTTTAGAAAATGAAAAAATGATTAACAAAGAGCTGAAAAAGGAATCGAAAGATTTCTATGAAAGAGAGTATCTTGCATTTTCGCAACAGGCATTGAAAAAAGAAATAAAAGAAATAGAGAAGAAAATGGAGGATAAAGCTTCAGCTATGAAGCAATTGAAAATAAAAAATGAACAATTAACAAAGGAAATGGAGTACCAAACAGAGGGCGAAAAAGTGAAAACAAAAAATACAATCAATTCAAATGAGTCTACTAGTAACAATCATCAAAAGGAAATTGATGTGTTAAAAGAAGACATCAAAATGAAAGAAAAGAAGATTCAATTGTTGAGTGAAAAGAAAAAAACGATATAAAAAGGTGCATTTTAGACGCATACAAAGCGCATACAGGCACATACAAAACGCATACGAAGTGCTAAAAAACGCATACAAAACACATACAAATAGCTTTAAGAAGATATCAATGAAAAATGTATAGAAACCTGATAGGCACAGCCTATCTAAGCACTTTGTTTACAAAGTGATATCAGGTTTCCTTATGCTCTTTTAATCACTGTCTTTAGTTCTTAACTAGAAAGGAGGAAATACGACTATTCTAGTTAAGCATTTATCAGAAAGGAAGTAATAACATGGACATCTTGTTAAGAGGTATTGATCCTAAATATATAAAAGATATTGATAAGAGATGTGAATTATTAAGTGTGAAATTAAAGCGGAAGTATACTCGTGCAGAATACTTGAGAAGTCTCATTCAAAACGATGTAGAACATTCTTTGCTTCAGTTTAAACAAGATAAATTTGATGAAGCAGTTGGCAATGTTACCGTTTCTTTAGAAAGACAAGAGAACAAGTTACAAGAGTATATAGATGCTACACATGAACTTGTGTCTGCACTGATAAATTTAAAAGAAGAGTAGAGGTGTTATAAATGACTTATGTAAAGTTATTTCAATTTAGAGGGAATCAAATACATGTTAATATCGTACAAGATTTTCAAAGGAAGTATCCTGAGTATCCGAGAGAAGCGGACGTGTTGCGACATGCCATTGTACTATTAGATGAAAAAATGAGAGAAGGAAAAGGGCAGGATGATGTATCGCTTTTGAAAAAAGAAGTGAAAGATTTAAAGCAATCCGTTAATACAATGAAACAACAAATGGACGTATTAATTAAGTTAAACATGGAACTTATCGCACAATCAGGAAGCAATTTAAGTTTAGAAAAATTGGAGCAGGAAGTTAAAAATAAAATTGCTTCTTCTGTTACAAAGAAATCGGAAGGGAAGTTTTCTCGAACTGTTAAACGTGAACCAATAGTAGAAAACGTGCAAGAGCATCAGCGCATACAGAGTCAGGTTGAAACACCATCATTTGTGAGAAAAACATTACCGATGATTACGGATGATGTGAAAATTGTTATGAAGGAAGGGAAACCATGTAAGGTCATTTCTAAAATAGGACGTGAAATCTATCAAGAAATAGAGTGGGAACAAATTCCCGAACATAGACGGAAAGAATTAGAATAACTGGAAGGAGAATAAGGTATGGGGAAATCACCAAGTATCATATTAACATCTCAATATACCATTCCAAACAAAAAGAGTTTTACAACGTATGTAGATTATTGCATGAGACAAAAAGCACTTTTAAAAGAGGGACATACCTTAACAAATACAGAATTAACCGAACTGAGTCGATTGCAAAACGCAATTGACTCTTTTGATATGGAGAGGGGAAGTCCTCATTCGAATCAAAAGAAAGTGAGTGTATCTGAAAAAGAAGCGGAAGCAAAAGTACTTTTAACTTCTCCAAACAGTTTTAATACCACGGCTGATTTTGAAAAGTATGTTAGCTATATGGGAAGGAAATATGCGTTAGAAAGCAAAAAGAAAATGACAAAGATGGAAGAAGAAGAGGTGTCATTGCTCAATAAACATATAGAAGAGTTGTCTCCTGAAGAAATCGAAGAGAGAAAGAAGGGAGGGATAGAAGCAGAAGAAATTTTGTCGGGTGTTTTCTCGAAAGAAAAAAATGTCATTACCTCCACTGATTTAGATGAAATAAAAGAGCTGGTAGGAAAAGCGCAAAATAAAGGTTCGGTTTATTATCAAGATGTTATTTCATTCGATACAGATTTTCTAATCGAACAAAAATTATATGATCCTGTAACGGACGTGTTAGATGAAAATCGGATACGAAATGCAAGTCATAAGATGATGGAACAACTATTCAAAGATGAACAAATTGAAGAGAATAATGGCTTTTGGTTTGCATCTATTCATCGGAATACAGAACATATTCACATTCATTTTGGAACAGTAGAAAAAGAAAATAGAAGAAAATTGGTTGAAGTGAAAGTGGATGGAGAAGTTTTTTATGAGCCAAAAGGGAAACGAAAACAAAGTACATTAGATCATATGAAAACAACTTTTGCGAACTCTCTCGTAGATCGTACAAGCGAGTTGAGTCGAATATCAAATCTAAGAAATGACTTAGTGCAAGAAGTTAAAAAGGAGTATTTACAATCAAATGATAAGCAACCAAGTAGAGAGGTTGTGTTATTACAAGAGATATACAAAGGACTACCTAGTAACAAAAAATATTGGACATATGGCAGCAAAAGAATGCCGAATGAAACAAGAAATAAGATTGATGAACTGACAGGATTGTTAATGAAAGATAATCCGATTTTTAAGGAATATAAGGAAGCTGTAGAAAAAGAATCTAGTTTTCAGAAGGGTTTATATGGAGAATCAGAACGGGAAGAAAAGGATTACGCAAAGAATCAAATGAAAGATATGCAGAAGCGTATGGGGAATTCCTTACTAAAAGAATTGAAGAAAAAGAAACCTTATGAGGATAATCCATTGTATCAATTTCAGCAAAAAAATGAACAAATTAGAAAGAAATATGAAAGGGGGCGGTCGGAAAAAAGAAGAGAATACTCTACATATTCTCCATACAAACCGCCATTAATTCGAAAGAAGGATGTGCGAAATATTGAAGCAGCGTTGAACGATGACTTAACGAAATGGCGAGCAGAACAAGAGTATGAACGAGTACAAGAACGAATTGCAAGACAACAAGAAATGGATTATTAATCTAAAGAAAACCAATAGAACTTATTTTATAGGAGGATTTAAAGTGGAGAAAAAAGTGTATTATTCCATCGTATCAAGTACAAGATTTAGCCGTAACGAACAAAATAGAACCATTATAGAAGAGAATATAAAGAAAGGAGAAAATCATTTTTTAATTAGAAATGATGATTATGGTGAGTGCTTTGAGGTGGATTTTGAGAAGAATATGACTGAAGAAGAAAATGAAAACTGGATACTGGAAACGGTTATTGATTTTGCTAAAAAATATAGAATTACAGAATTTGAACTGTGGAAAAAACAAGAGGGTGATCCTACATATGATAAAGGATTTGGAATTGTGATAGAAGGTTCGATGGAGAATCCAATTCTAAAATTTAAAGAAGTTTATTCGGGTTCATTAGATGATTGGAATATAACTTGGGGCAAAGGGAAACAAACTTACGAAAAAATATACTTCAAATTAGCCCTGTAATAACAGAATAAGATTAATTTTTTATCTAATAAAACGGAAAAAACTGAAGATGAAGCCGCTATAAAGCAGCAATAAGCAAGAAAAATGGCACGTATGGCATACATGAAACGAGTGGAGAGATAAGAGGACACCTTAATAGGTGTTCTTTTTTATTTTGAATTTTAATTAATAAGGAGAGATAAATAATGATGGATAACCACGAAGTAGTAACAGCTATTCAACAAAAAACAGTTCTAGAAATTGAAGAGAAATTAGGTGTTGATTTAGATAAACACTGGGAGAATTACGAAATTCAACTGTCTGAAGACAATCGAGTAATCGAAGGAATTCATCCCGATATGCGTTTGAGTTTAGGGGAATTATTATCTGTTGTAAATAGATGCGGAATGGAAAAAGAAATGGAGAATTTCAATCGAATTGTAGATTACCTTGAACCGTATTATGAAGCTGAACTTATTCAAGAAGAACTTTATGAGATGCCGATTGCAAAAGTAACAACAGATAGACAACAAAATGTGAAAGTGGAGTGCCTATCTGAATATGTATCAAACAGTGGTCTTGCGTTTGATTTTAATGATTCTATATTCAATGCTGTTAATCATATTAGTCATTCAATTACTAAATCACATCATGAAATCATGAATGGTGATGTGGAGTATCAAGGTCTTTATCCAGTAAAGGAGGATATGGTTATTTATTGCGAATCAACAGGGAAACCATTGGAACAGGATGAAGCGGCTTATCACTTTGAAGGATATGGCTATGTGGTGGCAGAAGAGGTGAGTCCTGAAGAGTTAGAGGGCAAGGATGCTTATTATACAACAATTGGTTACGAAGATGTTGAAGAAAAGCGAATTGCTCCTATTCGATATATTGAGGAAAAGAAGATTGAAGATGGAGAGATTCGTTTCAATCCAGTAGAAGAGATTGTAAATGACCATAAAACTGAAGCTGAAGAAGTCTTTCAAATGGAATCCGCTAAAACAGTTAGTTCGGTGATGAAAGGGCATGGCGCTATAGTGGTACAAGAATCAAAAACTACCCCTGAAGTTGCACAGCGATATGTTGGGAAGGATACAGTCCATGAGGAAGAACAACAGCAAATCTTGCAAACAAAAGAACAGGTAAGAAGACATTATATGATGAAACACATGCTTGGTCGTGATTATTAATATAAGAAAGTGGGATAACAAATGAAGTATAAAACGCATCTTACAACAAGCCTAGCGGTCGCCCTGCCTGTCTTGGCATCAACGGGTAACCTTACGGTTGGGAATGTGATAGCGGTTAGTTTTGGGGCTTTGTTGCCTGATATAGATGAACAACATTCATGGATTGGTAGGAGAACCCGTGGAGTATCAGACTTAATGAATACGGTCTTTGGTCATAGGGGAATCACTCATTCACTATTTGGTTTAGTGCTTGTGTTGATTCCTATTTTATTTGCGGTTGGAATGACGCCACTGACCTTTACGAATGGCATGTGCATCCTTGCAGGATACTTTCTACATCTAGTGGAAGACAGTTTCTCTAAAAAAGGGATTAAGTGGCTGCTGCCATTATCCAATAGAAATTTTCAAAGTGGATTCCATATTTTTTACTACAGCTATAACGGTATAGCGGAAAAAATGATTCTAATGATTAGTACGATCGTAGTCATTTATGAACTGTATTCGTATGGAATGGCAAGTATTCAACTTGGATCTTCAGGTATTTTAGAATCCTTTAAAGCGTTATTTAGTTAAGACAGAACAAATACAAATATAAATAAATCGAAAAAGACCATGTGAAAAAATGCATGGTCTTTTTTTATGGAGGAATTTTCATGGAACAACAAAAGAAGAATACCAAAAGATATACGGAAGAAGAAATTGAAAAGGCAGCATCTCTTGATATTGTGGATTATTGTATGCAAAATGATATACCTGTAAAGCCTGACAGTGAACGTTATTATCGTTTAACAGAACACGACAGTCTCATTATTGATAGAAAGAAAAATCAATTCTACTGGAACAGTAGAGGGGTTAACGGGAATATTATTAAGTTCGTGCAGGAGGTAGAAGATGCTTCGTTCCCTGGGGCGTTGCAGCGATTACTGGACGGAGAACAGGACTATGAAAAAGCTTCAGAGGTTACATTTGTGAGTGAACCTTATGATTGTGACCATTTTGCAAAAAAAGAAGTACCTCAATTCGATAGAGCAAGGGAATATCTGACTGAGGAAAGAAAGATTGATCCGCAAGTTGTAGATGCATTGCATAAAAAAGGACTGATTAAACAAGATAAGTACAACAATGTATTGTTCCTTTGGAAAGACCGTGAAACGGGAGCGGTAATGGGTGGATCGGAGCAAGGAGTTGTAAAATCGGATAAATACAAACGTGGGGCGTGGAAAAGTATACAAAAAAACTCTACGGCTAACTATGGTTTTAATGTATTAAATGGTGAACCACGAAATCTTAAGTTCTTCGAATCATCAATTGATTTGTTGAGTTATGCATCGCTACATAAACATGACCTTAAAGATACGCATTTGGTTAGTATGGAAGGACTGAAACCGCAGGTTGTATTTAATTATTATATGAAGAGTCAAGAGAGAATTGGTGATGTTCCTGACAGTCTTTCTTTATGTGTAGACAATGACAAAGCAGGTAAAGCGTTTGCGGAACGATTGATACATTTTCGATATGAAAAGAATGATGGAAGCATAGTTGCATTTAAGCCCGAGTATCCGCAAGCACCATCTGAAGAACAAAAATGGGATTGGAATGATGAGTGTAAACGTGTAGCTAAACAACATGAGCAAGGAAAAGAGACAGAGAAAACTGGATTTCAACAAGAGAACGCTATAGATAATAATCCAAGTGATCGAGATAAATACAGAAGATTAGCTTATATGCAGCAGATGGGCAGAGAAAGATGAGTTTTGATTTAAAAAATCAAAACGGTTGATTTCTTTGAGGGATATGCATATAATAAATGTATACAATAAGGGTAGCCTTACTTTAGTAGGCGCTAAAAAATTGGTGTTATCTCTACCATAGTGAGTGTAAAAGTAAGTTTATATATTTTTAGCTAAGGCTGAAATTTGGAGAGCCCATACCGTAAGTTGGGACCGATAAATTTGGAGAGTCCATGCCGTAAGTTGGAACCGATAAATTTGGAGAACCCATGCCGTAAGTTGGGACGATAAGTAAAAAAGAACCTATTTGTAATAGGTTCTTTTTTACTTTGTAAGTTAAGGGGAATATTTATGAAGATATATATATTGAAAGATAAATACATTAACCATTTGCAAAAAAATGAACCGAATAATAAAGTTATGTTTAATAAACCAGAAAAACATCCTAGACCATATGTAGGCGTTGTATTAAATATGAATGAATATAATTACTTTGTTCCAATGAGTTCAGCAAAAGAGGATAGAGGGAGAAATTTAAACAGCCGTGTAAATACAGCAATTAAAGATGGGGATGTTATATTGGCAAATTTAAAGTTTAATAACATGATACCAGTCCCGAAAAGTCAATTGAGTGAACTAGATATTAAAGAAATATTGATTAAAGAACCACAGTATGGTCGGCTTTTAGAAAAGGAAAGACAATTTATAAAAAAGAATGTGGATAATGTACACAAAAAAGCACATTCAGTTTATACAAAGGTAGTTGATAAAAAGCTACCATTTTTCAAAAATCTCTGTATTGACTTTAAAGAAATGGAAAAAAGTCATGACAGTTTTGTTGAGCGAGAAATGCATCGGAAAAGACAAGCTATATTAAAGATGCGACAACAAGAAAGATAATTAAATAGTAGAAATAAAAAGAGCGACATAGCGATATGTTGCTCTTTTTGTTTTTTACAAAAAAATACAAATGAGAGGAAGTAATACATATGACTACATTAATTATTGCGGAGAAACCATCACAAGCAAAAGCATACACAGAAGCATTCCCGAAAGCAGAGAAGAAGGATGGATACTTTTCTATTGCGCCTTGTTCCTTAATGCCGAATGGAGCTAATATCACATGGGGATACGGACATTTAGTTGAGCTGAAAGCACCGCAAGATTATAAAGCAGAGTGGGAAAAATGGGATGTGTCACAATTGCCAATCTTACCGGAGCGCTACGGATATAAAGTGTCAGCGGATAAAAGAAGGCAGTTCAACGTTGTAAAAAAATTAATGAAGGAAGCAGATTGTATTACAATCGCAACAGATATTGATAGAGAGGGAGAAGCAATCGCACGTTTAATCATTCAGGAAGCGGGCTGTTCTTCTAAAAAAATGAAGCGCCTTTGGATTAACAGCTTAGAAGTGGATGAGATTAAAAAAGGATTCCAGAACCTGAAGGAAGGTACGGAGTTTGAAAGTATGTTTGCTGAAGCACAGGCTCGTCAAATTAGTGATTGGGCTATCGGTATGAACGCAAGTCGATTATATACGCTGTTATTACGTCAAAAAGGCGTACAAGGCGTTTATAGTGTAGGTCGTGTTCAGACACCTGTTTTATGTCTCATTAATCAACGGCAGCAGGACATCAAACACTTTAAACCGTCCCCTTTCTTTGAACTAGAAGGGCAATTTAAAGGGATGAATAGAACATATAAAGGAAGGTACAAAGAGCGATTCCAAACAAAAAATGAAGTGGAATTGCTACTAAAGAAACACCAGCTGTCTGAAGGCGGGAATCAGCAAGGCGCAGTAAAATCCGTGGAAGTAAAACCGAAGAAACAAGAAGCGCCAAAGTTGTTCTCTCTTTCTTCCTTACAGGCTTTAGCAAATAAAAAGTACAAGTATTCACCTGCTGATACGTTGAAAATCGTTCAAGAGCTATACGAAGCAAAACTTGTGACCTATCCACGAACAGACTGTAATTTCATTACAGAAAATGAATTCGCTTATTTGGTACGAAACTTAGAGGGATATCAATCTATTATAGGAGTATCCTTCCAACCAAAATCATTAGAGCCGAATAAACGCTATGTTGATAATCAAAAAGTACAGGAGCACTATGCCGTTATAGCGACTAAAAATGTTCCTTCGAAACAAAAGGTAGATCAATTATCGGACAAGCAGCGCAACTTGTATATGGAAGTGTTAAAAAGTGTGTTAGGTATGTTCCATGCACCTTACGAATATGAAGAAACGATTATTACAACAGATATGAATGGATTAGAGTTTACGACAAAAGGAAAAGCGGAAAAAGCGTTAGGGTGGAAAGAACTTTACAAAGCAGATCAACCAAATGAAGAAGAGAGCGAAGACAGGGAATCCCTTCTTCCAGTTGTACAAAAAGGCGAACTTGTACAAGGGAAGATACAGACAAAAGAAGGCATCACAACACCACCAAAGCCTTATACAGAGGGACAACTCATTACATTAATGAAAACATGCGGTGCTTCAGTAGAAGATGAAGAGAGTAAAAGTATCCTAAAAGAAGTAGAGGGACTTGGTACGGAAGCAACACGAGCTGGCATCATTGAAACGCTCAAAAAACAAGAATATATAGAAGTGAAAAAGAATAAAGTGACAGTTACACCGAAAGGTGAAATTCTTTGCGAAGCCGTGGGCGGCACGTTGTTAGCGAAACCCGAAATGACAGCGCAATGGGAAGGGTATTTGCGTAAAATCGGGAAGAAACAAGGCTCTAAAGAGGTGTTTGTAGCGAAGACAGGGGAATTCACTAAGCAGCTGATCGTAAATGCTACGAAGTCAATTGGTGAGCTTCAGATAGATAGCAAAGTACAAGAAATGAAAACAAAGGATTCCGTAGGGAAATGCCCGAAATGTGGCAAAGACATAGCGAATCGTAAAACGTTTTACGGCTGTACAGGTTATAAGGAAGGTTGCAAGTTCTCGCTTCCAAGCGAATTTTTAACAAAGAAAATAAGCGAAGCAAACGTTAAGAAATTACTAGCAGGTAAGAAAACAGGATTGATTAAAGGGATGAAAGGAAAATCAGGGAAAGAATTTGATGCGTATCTGAAGCTTGATTCTAGCGGAAAGATTACATTTGAATTTACAAGTAAAAATAAGTAGGTTAGGACTAATAAAAAACCTGCAACAGCAGTTGCAGGTTCTCTACGTTTAAAGTGAACGAAGGAAAGTTTCTACTAAAGTAGACGTTCCAATAATTAAAGAAATAATTTTCTCGAAGTCAAATGAGAAATTAATTTCTACATTATCTTCACTTCTTTTGTAAAAAAATTTAAACAATATGATTCACCGTCCAATCTTTAGAAATGGGCGCGCATACATATTGTTCTACTGAATACAAATAATCTTATCGAATTAATTCATGTCAGTCAATAAATAAAGTGAAAATATAGAGTGGAGAGTGTTGATGTTGAGTATAAAAAAGGTTTTAGAAAAGGGGAAATGGGTGTTAATAACGACTGGACTAGCTATTGTGTCCAGTCTCTTTTTTTCCTATATAAGAGGTTATTGTGGAATTGATACAGGCAATGCAGAACAAGTGAATGCAAAAGTAGAGTTGAATATCTTATATTTAATTGTCCCGCTATTAATAGCGCCTGTAATTGAGGAATGTATTTTTAGAAAGTTTCTGCCTTTAGGAATAGGAAGACTATTTGAGCGGATTAATCGTACAACAGCAATTATTATAGCTAATGGTATCTTTGCAACTGTGCATTTTGATTGGTTCTTCTTCCCTTACTTTGTGAATGGATGCTTGTATTCATGGAGTTATGAAAAGACCAGGGATATAAAAGTACCAATAGTAGCACATATATCATTTAATGCATTTGTATTTTTGGCTACAAATCTTTATTGAAAATGTACACATTTACACATGTGTAATTTTTTTTGAAGAACAACAATTGTGTAACACTATATTAGTCTTGATTTGAGATGTTTCGTTATGTATATGAGAACATGGGAAGTGCGACTTACTATCTTATAGGTCTATGCTAACGGAGCTGCAATTTCACTTGCAGGAGAAAAAATAATTTATATTGTTCTATCATCATGGTACCTTGAATGTAATTAAATATATTTTAGAGATTTAAGGTAGTATTATGTCTGGTCTATTTTGCATCTTACTTGGATAAAAGTAAGATGCAAAATAGACACGTGAATTAAAGGTAAGTTTTATATATGGATATTTCTAAATGTTACAAAATAATGGAGGGGAAAATTTGAATATATATATTCAATGCGCGCAGTGCATAAAATCTAATCAGCTGAATTCAAGTAACAATCAAGATTTTCAGTTTTATAAAGTTCCTGTAAACGAAGAAGGTGTTTATAATTTCATTTGTTATAGGGGACATGAGACAACAGCAATAAGTCCTTATGAGAAATATCAAATATTATTTCAAATGGGTGCGAATGCTCTTTTGGAAGGATATTATTTCGAGTCGGTGGGATGTTTTATCGCATCAGTGGAGAGATTTAGAGAATGGACAATTAAATTTATTTGGTACTTAAATGGAATAAATGAAAAGAAATCTGACGACCTATGGAACAAACATTTTAAAAACTCTTCAGAACGACAGTTAGGAGCTTTTTCTGCAATGTTTATTGATCATTTCAAGGAACCACCACTGATTTTTGATGGAAAACAAAGTAGTTTTAGAAACAAGGTTTTACACAAGGGAATAATTCCTACTAGAGATGAAACATATAAATTTGGGGAATATGTTTTTGGATATCTACGCTCAATTCAAAAGACTATATATTTAAAATACGAAAAGGAATCATTTGAATTTAGTTCTAAATTTATGAAGAGATTTAATGTTTTTGAAAAGCCAAAAATAATTAGTGGAGAAACAATGATACAAAATGCAAGTGAGATGATATTAGTAATGAGTTATTCAGTATGTAGAGACACGTGTTTTAAAGATGAACTAGAAATTATTGATAAATATAGAAATGTGTACAAGTTTCAAGAAATGGAATTATTTTAAACCGTAATAGATGTGAATTGCATGACGTAAAACAAAAGCAACATAGCGCTATGTTGCATTTGTTTTACGTCATGCTCGTTATAGCGCTAGGTTACTTTTTATTCGGATCAATTTCTATCATTTGGAAAATATCACCATCCGTTATACCTAATACTTGCATTTCTTCTCTTAATGAACGCCACGATTCAATTTTAATTGATTTTGTGATTTTGTCCCGCAAGGTGTACACGTGTATGGAATATGACTCCTTATTTTTCTTCATCTTAACAGCCCCATCTTACATTCATCTAAAAAACTGTAGGTGTATAATTTTTACATAGCAAGTACAGAGTTTTAACCCTTGTTCTCATTAGAGTTTGTATAATATTTACGATATCTTTTCAGTGATTCATGAGTTTTAAAGCCGACTTGCTTCATGATATGTTCAGCTGTACATTGCTGCTGGAACATCCGTAATATAAAGGTATTTCGAAAGTGTTGTGCTGAAATTCCCTTTCGAAGATTAGCACGTTTTACCTCTAAACGAATCATTTTTTGAACTGACATGTCCGTTAGAAATTTTGGTGCATCATCGTCATAGCTCCAAAGATAAGTCCCCAACCTAAAATGAAAAGCAACAAAGAGTGGATCGTCGCTATGATATCTAGGGCGTACTGGCTCGGGAATGATTTTATAGTAGTTGTAAAGGTGTAATTTATCCTCTTCTTTTAACTGGATTGTACGATTAATTTTTGTGTCTTCAGGAATAGATAATGTATTGTTCTCAAAATGAACATGTTTCATGCGTAAAGAGACAAGTTCATGCAAAGTAAGTCCGTAGTCTAGGAGCAAGATTATAATAGAAAGATTTCTCTCTAAAATCATAGGACGAGTAGAGCGTTGTTTTTCTGTTAATCCCTCCAATGAAGCAGATACTTCTTTTAGGCGTTGCTCTTCTTGTGGAGAAATAAAATCTTCAGTACGCAATGCACGATTAGGTGGAGCTATGTGTATTACACTTTCAATCGGGCTTGGTAAATCTAAATACTCATACAGTCTATTAAGAGCGATATAAATACGATGTACCGTTTTATCGGAGTATTGACGTTCTTCGATTAAGTAAGTAAAAAATGCTTCGAAATCCTTTTTAAATAGAGATTCCCAATTCATTTCATCAGAGTCAGAGAATCTTCCGGTTTGATGTAGCCATTGAATACAGCTTTCCACATCGTAAATATATCGCTTGATCGTAGAGGGTTTTCTTCCCTTACTTAATAAATAAGAGAAGAAACCTTGTATTGTGTCTTGGATTTCTTGCATGAGTACAGTCTCCTCTACTTTTAATGTTATTTAAAATCCTTATTTCGAGTGAATTTCAACTTAGTTTTTTTTTATTATAAACGTTATCTACCTTATTTTTTGCTCTCATACCCCTTAACGAGTCGATAAAATGTGGTCGATGTTCTGAAAGTTAAAACTTGACCTTTTGGAACACCTTTTTTATTTATGTTTCGTTTATCGCCATCTTTATTGAACTGATAACCTTGTTTTTCTAAATATTTTCTAATTGTACTTTCCGCTAAATTGGTGATACGGGAGACATCTATTGTTTTTAAATGCACTTCGCTTACAACATCATCATTCTTCTCCATATCATCACCTCCACTATAGTGTTGTTACACTTGTACCATAGTATCATTGTACTAACTTCTAATGAGAATTTATATATGCTTTGTATTTTATATAAAACTAAAACTTAAGTTTCATTATATTCTATTTTATGAACTTATAAATATAACTGCACAACTACAGTTATTACCATAATATATTTATGCTTTTTTGAGAACTAATACATAGTGGGGTGATAAAATTGGAAAAAGATTTTTTAGTAATTCTTAAAGATACAGCAAGTTTTGAACAATATCAAACAGTGGTCTCTACCATCCGTGAACAACATGGTAAGGTCAATATACAACAGCTACCTAGAATAATTTGGGGGACAGGTACAGAGTTAATGGTAGAATCTCTCAAACAAATCGAAGAAATTAGCAACATCTATACAAATAGCATTGATGCATTTGATAAAAACAAATTGAATAAAAATGAAAGATATACATTGGAGACTTGGAATAACAGTAAAAGTATTAAATATGTAAATGAAAAAAATAACAGATCAAAAGATGGAGAAATGTGGAATTTACCTGTAGGTGGATGCAATATACCTATCATAGAAAGTGAAATAGTTGATGAGGCATTCAGAAAACCAAACACTAGTCTACATATGACAGGGACAGTAGGCGTAGGGGTAATCATTGTGAATGGCCCAGGAACAGCTCAAATAACTCAAACTGAACAAGCTACTATTATGACTGAAGTTCAACAAGGAGCAAATATCTTAACCAATTTAGCTCCTGCTGGCGCTAATCTTAGCTTTTCATTTGATTTTCAGATAGCTAATATTAACATCGATCCTGCTACCATCCGCAATAATACTTATGAAGATGAAAGAATTTGGCGAGATGCTGCAATGGCCCAACTTGGTTACCCAGTTGGACTAAGAGGTATGTACAATTATATTGAGGATTTAAAAACACAAATTCTTCCATCCAGACCGCAATGGGCATATATTGCATACTTCATTAATTACCCAGCCGGTTGGTTTGCTTATGCTACAATAGGAGGTCCAAGGCTAGTTATGCAATATACTAACGATAACTGGGGACCTAATAACATTGACCGTGTATTTGCACATGAAACAGGACATATATTTTGGGCTCCTGATGAATACGCTAATAGCCAATGCACTACTGGAGGTGAATGGGGTTATTTAAATGTAGCAAATGATAACTGCCAAAATAGTAACCCCAGTTCCGTTAATTGTCTTATGAAGAATAATACCTCAGTAGTGTGTCCTTCCACAATTGGTCATTTTGGTTGGAGAGACTCAGACGGAGACGGTATACCAGATACACTTGATACCGATCAGACATTTGCCTGGAGACACCTAAGTCCAATTAGTGGCCATCCACTTGGTGCTGATTTTGATTGTTTCGGTCCAGGATATGAGGCTAAATTTACGGTAGTTGGGGATTTTGACGGTGATGGTCGTGATGAGATAGCCATTGCTATTAATGCTTCTGGATCTGGTGGGAATGATTTTTGGGTAATGGACTTTAACCTTAGGAATAGAAACTGGGAACATTTAAGTCCAATTAGTGGCCATCCACTTGGTGCTGATTTTGATTGTTTCGGTCCAGGGTATGAGGCTAAATTTGCAGTAACTGGGGATTTTGATGGTGATGGTCGTGATGAGATAGCCATTGCCATTAACACCTCTGGATCTGGCGGCAATGATTTTTGGGTAATGGACTTTAATCCTGATACGGGAACTTGGAATCATCTAAGTCAAGATAGTAGTCATCCACTTGGTGCTGATTTTGATTGTTTCGGTCCAGGGTATGAGGCTAAATTTGCAGTAACTGGGGATTTTGACGGTGATGGTCGTGATGAGGTAGCCATTGCTATTAACGCCTCTGGATCTGGTGGTAATGATTTCTGGGTAATGGACTTTAATCCTGATGCGGGAACTTGGAACCATCTAAGTCAAGATAGTGGTCATCCACTTGGCGCTGATTTTGATTGTTTCGGTCCAGGGTATGAGGCTAAATTTGCGGTAGCTAGGGATTTTGATGGTGATGGTCGTGATGAGATAGCCATTGCTATTAACACCTCTGGATCTGGTGGTAATGATTTCTGGGTAATGGACTTTAATCCTGATGCGGGAACTTGGAACCATCTAAGTCAAGATAGTAGTCATCCATTGGGCGCTGATTTTGATTGTTTCGGTCCAGGGTATGAGGCTAAATTTGCGGTAGCTGGGGATTTTGATGGTGATGGTCGTGATGAGATAGCCATTGCTATTAACGCCTCTGGATCTGGTGGTAATGATTTTTGGGTAATGGACTTTAATCCTGATGCGGGAACTTGGAACCATCTAAGTCAAGATAGTGGTCATCCACTTGGCGCTGATTTTGATTGTTTCGGTCCAGGGTATGAGGCTAAATTTGCGGTAGCTGGGGATTTTGACGGTGATGGTCGTGATGAGGTAGCCATTGCTATTAACGCCTCTGGATCTGGTGGCAATGATTTCTGGGTAATGGACTTTAATCCTGATGCGGGAACTTGGAACCATCTAAGTCAAGATAGTGGTCATCCATTGGGCGCTGATTTTGATTGTTTCGGCCCGGGTTATGAGGCTAAATTTGCGGTAGTTGGAAATTTTGATGCCGATGGTCATGATGAGATGGCCATTGCCATTAACACCTCTGGATCTGGTGGCAATGATTTCTGGGTAATGGATTATGCCCCGCAATAATGATTTAGTATTTGAAAGACCACTTTTAATATAGATTTGGATCAAAGCTTAATTGTTTATAAAAAAATGAGGTATTTTCCTTTTTTGATTAAAGAATTCAATATGAGTTTTATCCAAACTTTATTATAATACGGAATGATTATTCGAAAAGAAAAGAATCTATTTTGATTAATTTTTTCAAAATAGATTCTTTTTATATTCTGTATAATAACTATTTAGGGAATATTTTAAAGTGAAATTTATTCCAAATTTACAATTATAATGAAATGCATCATATTCTCACTTTTCTAAGTTACTTTGACGGTCAAACCGTTTGGAGAACCAGCGGTTCTCACTACAGACAAAGCACCAGCATTACTTTGTGCATTTAACAAATTAAGAGAACAAGACATTTATATGAATACAATTCATTGTAAAATCAAGCATTTGAACAATCTCATATACTTTTATCCTTATCGTCTTTTTCCCATATTTCTAAATTATCCTTTTCAATCTATAATCTCTGTATGTTATTTCTTGGTTTATCTATATATTATGTTTTATTCCAAAGTGAGACGCGAGATATATGTATGAATTCTTTCTTTTTTTAACTTTTACTTTTCGACAAGACTGTTGTTTTTTTCAATGTAATGACTATGAAACGACATTCTAAAACTCATGTCAATAAGATGCTTTTCAAAGAAGTTGTCAACGAATTTAACCTTATTTTTAAAAAAGTTACCAATATATTTTGGCATAAAACGGCAAATGCTGGAGGAATATATTTCTCCAGCATCACGCAAAAAAAGAACAGACATGAAACGATAATCTGTTCTAAAAAACAATTACATTTATCAATTTTACTTTATTAAATATTATACATATACTTTCGTTGCTCGTTACATATTAAAAGATAACTATGATAGAAAACGATTATTATTATGGAGTTTCAATTTATGTATGAAAAGTTTATTCTGAGTGCTCAATACGTAAAATATCTTTTACAAATATATAATGCAGATTCTCATCTTTATCAAGCATTGTACATACAGGAGCTTCTTCATCAAAGTATACGATCATGCCTTCTACGTACTCATATGTCTGTAGAACATTTTCGTTTCTCTGGATACATAACTATTCCCATACATCTATTTCCGGCTCTATCTTTCCACATATAATCCCAATGCGATAAAATGCCTTTTGTAAAATCATCCATAATTCTCCTCCCCTTTATCTTCTATTTATGAATGTGGCGTTTCTAAATATGTTTAAATTATCTGTCCTCCACGTTGTGTGTTCCCAAAAATTTGTTTAAAATCTTCTCAACTTACTACAACTTTCCTAAACGTATAAAATACATCTTTCGTTGCAACATACGCCTTTATTTTCCCATTTTTCAGCTGATTTAAAATTATATTTACTAATTAATATTATATTATAATAAAATGATATTTTGTCCTATTTCAGTTGTAATGGATAATCAGATTTATGTAATTGGTGCCGGTGCCTTCTAAACTAAAACAACACCTTTCAACAGTATAGAGGTCTATTCTAAAACTCATGTGAGGTTAACATAAAGTCCTTGTTTCTGTTTATCAGTCTATACAATTATTTGTACAGTTCTATTATAGTTTGGATTTCCAGGTTCTCGCTTGTTATTAGATTAGCCAAAAAGCTGTATAAAATTTTACATGCTCTTAGCGTAGTTCTTTCCGAAATGTAAGCGACATCCCAAAATACCACTTACTATTTGTCAATCCGAAGAACAAAAAGAACTTGTAGAAATCACTACAAGTTCTTTTTTTGGCTACAGCCAAAAAAGGATACAGAAACTATCTCATTGTGCATATCGGGAAAACCATCTTGTATATGGTTTGATTCAATTATACAACAAATTACAATTATTTAAGACTGTATTTTTGAAAATTAAATTAATTCGGTGAATTGGATATTGCGGTGTTTGTCAATCCCTAAAAATACCAATTATTTAATTTGTGAAAAAAACTTTAAATCAACATCTATATCATAATAATTTATAAAAAATGTAAGTGTAGGTAGATAGAGAAGAATGGTGTATACCTCCATATAAATTAATCTAACAGATAGTAGTTTGCATTTCTTCCTCCGTCTTTATTCATTCTAAATGTAAATAAATTAAAAAAGATTATATACAAAATAACAAATAGAAAGCTGCGGTCTTGGGCATGACTCACAGTTTTTTTATCATGGGGTTCTATCAAATGACATGAAAATGAATGTTATAACATTCATTTGTATGCCACTACCTGTATGGAGGTTTTAGATTTGACATTAAAAAAGGAGAGTGATTTTTACTCCATAATAAAGAAAACAAGTATCTATTTTGTGTCAAGGATTACATAATTTTGTATTTGGTTTACTTATTTCAAGAATTGGTGATTCACTATATACCTATTCTCTTCCTTTGATTGCATATGAATTAACTGGTTCAGCAGTAATTATGAGCTCACTTTTTACAATAAGTGTGTTCTATTTCAATGTTTTTTTAATTACTGTAAAAATATTATTCAAAATTGAATTAATAAATAACAATTAATTTCCAGATGTTTGTTGTAAATTCGTTCCTTTTTATCCAATACAGGTTCATATAAAATACAAGAATTATTTTATATGTTTTATAACTTTTGAACTTTATATTTAAAATTAAATAAATACATAATTTTCCACAGGTAAATTATGTATAAAATATATGCGTGTTATTTAAACTAATTGTTATTAAAGGAGGATTAATTTTATGAAAAAGCTAGGACTTATAGTAGGAATTAATTATACAAATACACCAAATGAACTTGGGGGATGTGTAAATGATGCAAATGATATGATACATAAATTAGTTAAGGAATTCAATTTTCAAACAACAGATATTCAATTGTTAATTGATGACGTAGCAACTAGAAAAAATATTTTAGAAGGATTAAATTATTTAGTTCAAGAATTAAGCGCTGGAGATATAGGTGTTTTTTGTTATTCTGGACATGGTACTCAGACTGTTGATTTACCGCCTATTGACGAATTAGACATGTTAGATGAAGCAATTGTCCCAATTGATGCAATTAATGATCAAAATTATTTTATTAGGGATGATGAAATAAATGAAATACTTCAAAAGCTTAATAAGGATGTTCATTTTCTTGTGATATTCGATAGCTGTAATTCACAGCATGGTACGCATGATTTAGACAATACAGAAGTTAAACGTTTTTTACCGTTAAATAATTCGGTGAAAAAAATAAAGGATATAGTTCGGGATATTAAATCAGTAGAAGATTCTAGTAATGTAAAACATCATTTTTTAGCAGGATTAAATCATATTTTATTTGCTGGATGTAAAGAAGATCAATATTCATATGATGATGGATCAAATGGCTATTTTACTAAAGCATTAATTCAAGAAATGAATAAAGGATTAACATATCAAGAGGTTTATAATAAAGTGAGTCGTATTGTAGTGGAGAAATCCAATGGTAAACAAGAACCACAAATAGATGGAATGAATCTAGATAGGAAAATACTGGAATGAATTTACAGATATATGATGTTATAAAGTTTTTTCTTATAGACGGTTTATAAATTAATTAAATATAGATTGAAAGAAATCAAATTTGATATTATTTTTTTCTAATAAACAGCAAAAATCCATCTTATAAGATGGATTTTTGCTGTTTATTAGAAAAGTTTTTTATGAACATTATATTTGTTGTTTAGATATCAGCAATTTCCCTGAATTTATTAAATACCGTAAGGTAATCACTAAATAGTGCAGTTATCATTCCTTGAATCAATGCTTGTTTTTGGTTTTCAATCTCTTGTCTAATTCTATCATCCACATTTCCAAATTGTGGTTCAACTGTTATATCTGGTGGAGATAAATTTGAAATACTTTGTTCTAAAGTCACTTCAATTTTTACTATGAAATCATTTTGAGGTGCGTTTCCTTGATAATTTGCTTCGACAAAATAAACTAAAACATTACAATGTAATGTTTTTCCATTTAATTGTAATTCAACATCTGGATAACTTATTACGGGGATAGCTTGTTCTATACTGCTTAATTTGCTTTTTAAATATTCTTCACAAAGTTTTTCTGCTTCATTGATAGCTTTTTCTATTAAGGTATTAACATTTAGAAAGTCAGTAAATTGATTTTTTATTTCTTCCAATTTATTTAACATGTTTTGTTTTTCTTGATTGATATCAGGAAATTGATTTTTAATATTATTAAAAGCATCATCTACCGATTTCCTAATTTTATCTTCAGCGGCTTTTTTTAATTTTTCTGCAATCTCCTCAGGTGTTGGTACATGTATAATATCGCTAGGATTAGTAGGGATTCGATTAGGAATTCGATTAGGAATTCTAATTCTTCCACCCCTTTTTACAGAGTCTGAATGACTGGAAGGTTTAAGGTTTTGGATTTCATTAATGGAATTTTCTAAAATGGTTATGATGGTTGCTGAGTTGTAATTTGGATCATCTACTAGTGTATTCAGTTTTGTTATTGTGATATCAATAATTTTTTGTAATTCAGGAAGAAGCATTAAACTATACCACCTTTTTATCTTATCTATTAATAACAGTTATTGTTTTCAATTTGATTTTTTTTATACATTGTAGATAAAATAGAAATAAGGAATTCTCGAATATGTCAATGCTAAACCTTTATAATAATAAAAGCCTGTTTTTAGCTTTGGAAGTCAAGAAAAGAGATTTTTTGTTGTTTTTCATTTCCACCTAATATGGTGCTAGAAACACCAGTCATATCCTTGGTTTCTTTAACTGTAACCTTTTTAGACTGATATAGTTCGCTAGTACTAGAAGGACAATAACTCCTTTTTTATTTAAATTCTACATAAAATTTGTTGTTGATGATTCCAAAAGCAACTTTACATGGAAATGGATTTTTTCCTGCTGAAGCAGAACGCATACAAGAAATCACCCAATGTTCTAGTTCTAAAGGTAAGCGGTATATTTGAATACTACCATCATTGTTTTTTACTGTTATAATCGGTGCATTTACCCTGGTTGTAGCAAAATCATCCGTTGTTATTATCGCTACTGCATCATTAGTGCAAAAACCAACGTTTAATACCTCATAAATCATTCCGTTTTCCTTATTAATGATCATAGGTATATTTAGAAAGAGGTATTTTTTAATGTCATTATGAATAACTACTCCTGCTGTGTTCTTTCTTAATTGATTCCCTTGCATTTTTACACTCCCTTAAATGAACCTAACTTGATAACGTTAATTTGTTCTATTTTACACCTATTATATTAGAAAATTGCAGTTTTATCTTGTTATAAAAAGCATCAGTACATATAACAGCACTATTTGATGAATCAATATCAACAACAGTCATATAACTAGAGAGTAAATAACCATCTTCGTAATATGTAATTAGCATTTCTTCTTCAGATAATAAGGAACATAACAACATGTTCTCAATCAGTTCTTTTTCTTCAGCGGTTGAGATTGGAAGGGGTACCCTATACGTTTCTTAATTATTTTAATTGTACTTGAAATTGTAAATAAAAAAAGAGAGCCGAAGCCCCCTTATTATATTCCTAATAGTTGTTTCTTTTTTGCTGTAAACTCTTCTTCTGTTAGAATCCCTTGATCTTTCAATGCAGCTAGTTTAGTGATTTCGTCAGCGACCGAATAGTTATTTACAGGCGTTGTTGTAGAAGGATGGTCATTAGAAGCGAAAGTATTTTTTTCTTGTTCGTTCATGTACCCTTCTATTAAATTTTTTGCTTTTAAGAAATTGTTATATTCGTGTTTATTAAACATGATAGTATTTTCATCTTTTGCCAAGTCAGAGGTGGATCTAGTTTTTACTTCAGAGCTTCCAGGGAAAACGAATTGGATATAACCATGTGAAAGGAAGCCTGGTGGTTTGAATTGTATACCCGTAAGACTTTTGATTTGGATTTCTTTAGATCCCCTACCGATCAAACGAGAGTATTTAATAGTAATTTTAGTTGGTGTGACTACTAGTGTACTTAGTTGCCCTTTAAATTCTAGCATGTATATCTCCTTTTTATAACAATTTATATTGATAATAAGATGATAATAGCAAATTACACCTTCTTAATTTGTCAAATTCTGTCGAAAGGTAAGAAAAAAGACACCATAAGGTGCCTTTCTCGGCTTAATAACCGCATTTTATTTTCCTCGTAGACTCTGTTCATATGCTTTAACTTCATCAGTTGATCCAAATGTTTTCAGGTCAAATATTTTGTTACCATCAACACATACTACTAATAATCCATCTTTAGCTTGAATAACACTTCCAACATTGCCCTTTTTTAGAGAAATACTAAAAGGATTATCTGCATTCATCGTTTTTTTCTTCTCTACATATTGATTAAATTCCATGCCAACTGGGAATGCCTCTTTTAATTGTTGAAGAGTATACTCAGTTGTAGTTGGCGAATCACTTTTAGGCTTTTCTTGTTCTGGTTGTTCTTGCGGTTTAGGTGTTTCTTGACTCGGCTGTGTAGTTTTTTGAAGTGACCTAGTTTGCTCTTTTTCATAGGAGTCTACTTTAGATTTCAACTCTTTGATTTGTTTTTTTAATTCTTGCTGTTCATTAAAGTGTTGATCGATAAGTTTATCCATATCTTTTTGTGAATACTTAGGTTTCATAGCCTCTGATTTGGAATCTTTAAAAATAGCTACGGAAGCAATGATAGCTACTAGTACAGCGATAATTCCAATGATTAGTTTTTTATTCATTTATGTTCCCCCTAAAATACAATAATATTATTATATAACAATTAAACGTTTATAGGTAGAAAAAAAGCACCCTAAGGTGCCTTCCTCCGACTTGAGCTATCCTGTATTAATGCTGTTCCGATTAATAAATTAAATTATAAAAATAATTTGTTATACTTCCGTGTACCCTAGCTGATATAATGTATAAGGCAATTATTGGTTAATTAAAGGTACATATATATTAGGAGGTACATAAACCATGATAGAGTTAGTTACGGCGTTTTTCTTACTAATTCTCCATTCCATTGTTTATCTCTTTTCAAGTGGAGAAACTAAGCAAATAGCAAAAAAACATATAAAAGAAATTCTTAATAGTCCTGATGGAATAATAATATTAGTCTTTGCTGCGGCACTTTTAATCGGGGGGATATATTTATTAACATTATGATTTCAGATATCTTAGTTTAAAACGTATAAGGAAATTAATAGCACGCATTAGGGAGGTACATAAGTAATGATAGATATAATATTCTCATTCTTCTTAGTGGTTACTTATTTCATTATTTATCTTTTTTCAAGTGGAGAAAAGAAACAACAAGCAAAAGAAAATCTAAAAGAAGTTATTACAGGTGCGGATGGTAAACTCCTATTAGTTACTGTTATGGGAATTCTAATCATGGTAATCTGGTTATATTTTTATGTTTTAGGTTTATGAATATAAACTAAAATCATATCCAAGTATACGAGATAATGGTTCACCTGGGAAGTATGCGTATTATGGTGGAGAATAGGACACTGGTGGTCTTTTTGGAGAAGCTAAATGTGTTATGAAACTGATGAACCGGATAATAGGTAGTATATAAAGGTCTTATCTTTTTTATAGGAAGATAAGGCTTTTTTATGCATAAAGAAAAGACACCAAAAGGTGCCTTTCTCCGACTTGAACCACTTTAATTTTAATAATATGTATTGGACGCCAATCCAAATATTATTTTACCATGTTAAGTTGTATTGTACATTGAGAAATTTGGTATACCTCTTTATTTGAACGTAAAAAGCCCTAGAGGGGCTAGGACTTTTTGACAGAATGAAAATGATTCAAAAAAGGACTTATATAACGTAACATATGAATGTTTCATAAATGTATCGTAAAAGTGAACAAAATCTATATTTTGTTATTTTACTCCATCTCTTTCTAATGCTTCTTTTAGCATTCCTTCAGCTTCTTTTATAATTTCTTCAGGTGTCATCTGGTCCACTGGTTTATAATTACCGTTTTTATCGTAGTCGGCTGTGTTAGTTTTTGGCTCATTTGTAGATGGCGGAACAGGTTTATTAGGGTTCTCGTGTGTTATAACTTGAGATGCAGGAGATCCCTCTGTTTTAGACCTGTTTTGCTTTGTTAACTCTTCTTCTAACTTTTTCACTTGATCATCAAGAGCTTTATTTTCTGTTTCTAATGTTTTTATGTTTTTGTGAAGTACCTCATTTTCTTCAACGATTTGTTCATTAAAGTTTAGTCGGTTCATAGGTTCTTTTTCTGGTGATATACCTACTATAATAATTGCCATTAACATTAGTAATCCTGAAAAAACGAAATGATCTTTTGCTGTTTTTTTTAATAAGAGTTTAATAAATCCTTTAATTAAATAATAAATCCCGATAATTATAGTGTAAGTGAACGTCATAAACATGGTATGGAAAATCGTTCTAGATGTGAGGCTTGGGAATTCTCCAATTGTTTCATAAAGCGCACCATATGTAACCATCAAAATTGCAGCATACATTATCGTCAATATTAAGACGACAATTAAAAATCTTTTAAATAGTGTCAAAGCTATTCCTCCTGTAAATCTTAGATGTATTAGATAATTTAATAAAAAAATAAAAGTACTCTTTTGAGTGCCTATTTTAAGCAAATACAGTAGCTTTACCTTTACGGAAGATACCCATTAATCCACCGATCATTAAAGCTATAAACGCGCAAATAAGACCAAAAATACCACCAATAAGACCTAATACAAATTCAGTTGTTCGTTTCATTATAATCTCTTTAATTATGTAAAATGTAAGATTTCCGAGCTTATCATAGCAAACAACCAATTCTAATATTGTCATATTATGTCGAGCGGAAACAAAAAAGCACTCATAAGAGTGCTTATCCATAAATCTAATGTTTTTTACTAGATTTTTTATGTCCTTTATTTCGTTCACAAGCCACGCCATCACCATCACGATCTAAATGTGAAGCATAAGCTGGGCTATCTGGAGTTATATCATAGTAACCAGCATTATTTGCATCTGTACAGTTTGCAAAGTGAACTTTCTCTTGTTTAGGTGCAGCTTGTTGCTGAGGTGCTGTATTAGCTGCAGCTTTTTGTTGCTCCTGCTCTTTTGTTTGAGCTGCTTCTTGTTGTTTCTTTTGTTCTTCCTGTTGTCTTTGAGCCTCTTCTTGTTTGCGTTGTTCATCTAATCGCTTTTGCTCTTCAGCCTTTTTTTGTTCCTCAGCTTGCTTTTGTTCTTCGGCTTTTTTCTGTTCTTCTATTTTCTTTTGTTCATCTTCTTTTTTAGTTTCTTGTTTTGGTTCTTTTGATGTACTTGCTTTATCATTTGAACCACAAGCAGCCAATCCTATAAGTAACACGCTGCATGCTAAAGCCATTAATAATTTTTTGCTCATAATTTAATTCCTCCAAGATATATATAATGTAATATTTTTGGAAAATCTTATCAAAATAAACATCTGTATATCTTTATATTGTGTCGAACGAAAATAAAAAAGAGAGAGTCATAACTCTCAATGGGAAAATGATAAGAATTTACCGATGGATATTAGAGAAATATCCTCTATTTTTTACTAATATTGAATAATGGTTTTTATCAAATCTATCGGGAGATGTGGTTTTAATGTGGGGTAGGGGTGTGTATCAAAAGGTGTACCTTTTGATGTACAGGTTTTAGTTTTTTGATATGAAAGTAAAAAATATTTACAAGTGTATATTTTTTAAATAGCCATTTTAGTTTTATATTTTAAAGTTAAGTTGTATTATTTGTGCAAGCTAAGAGGGAATATTATATAATTTAGGTAACATTTTAGTTTTATACATTAATCTGGAATTATATAAATTTAAAAGATAAGCTTTCAAATTTATACAATGCTATATTATTTAGAAGTAGGAGTGATGAAATGAGAGCCATTCATTTATCTGATTTTCATATATCAAAAGAAAATTTATCTGAATTAAAAAACTACATACTTAATCCTTTAATAAACGACTTAAAAGATTTACACAGTCAAAAAGAAATCGATTTTATATTTTTTACAGGAGATTTAATTGATAAAGGCGGAGCTAGTTTTGGATCAATTCCAGAGGCATTTAAAGCTTTTGAAGTAGAAGTCATAGATTATATCACAAGTGAACTTAGTATACCCAAAGAAAGATTCATTATTAATCCAGGTAATCATGATATTTTAAGAACAGCTGATGATTCAATCCAAGAATTGGGTTTAAAATCATATTTTAAAGACTTAAATGCTATTAATGATTTTATGAAAAATAAAGAGCAGTACAGCAATTCTACCAAAAGAATTCATGCGTATAATAAATTTGAAGAGGAATTATATAAAAATTCATTAAACACAAATATTAATTATTTTGAAACAGTTCATAAATATACTATAGGAGGATGTAAAATTGGAATAGCATCTTTAAATTCTTCCTGGCGTTGTTATGATAATGAAGATAGTGGGAATTTATTAATTAGTGAGAAGCAAATTATGGATTCAGTAGGTATGATAGAAGATTGTGATGTGAAAGTAGCCCTTATTCATCATCCAATTAAAGATCTTTCCACAGTTGAACAAAAACTTATTAAATCTCGGTTGAATTCTAGTTTCGATCTTCTCTTATTTGGACATGTACATAATACTGATACTTATCAGTTTTCGGATATGACAGGAACTTCGATAAACTCAGTTTCCCCTTCCGCATGGACAGAAAATCGGTACAATACAGACTATGAATATCTAAATGGATATGTCTTAATAGATTACGAGTATGCTAATTGCTGTACATTCACATATCGTTGTTATTCTAATATAAAAAATGCTTTTATTACGAATACTCAGCTAGGCATGGAGGAAGGGAAGAGTTTTTTTTCTTGTCCCAATAAGACTGCATTAGAAAGTTTTAAAAAAAAAGAAAAAATTATTCAACGACTTGATGCAGTGTACACTGAAACAGTAAACGAACATTTACTAACATATAATACTGACACAATTGCACCTAAAAAATTAAATGATTTATTTGTAATGCCAAAAATTGTACAGAAAAATGAAGACTTTGTAGAAGAAGATGTGTCAAAGGTCTCTGATAAGAATTTTTCAATGCAAGATATTTGTAAGAGCAAAGAAAATATAATGCTTGTTGGCGTCAAAGAAGCTGGTAAAACAATTTTATTAGATAAAATCATGATAGAATATTTAAATAATTTTAGTTTTTACGAAAAAATCCCGGTCTATTTAGACTTTGAAGAAATTAATGGCAGTAGCATAGACACTCTAATTGCTAGATTTACTACTACTTCTATTCGTGAAATAAGGGATGAGACTTTTAATATTAATGATATTGTTTTGCTGATTGATAATATTCAATTTGAAAATAAACATTCTTCTTCTTTAAATAAGCTAACACGTTTTATTTTAAATAATTCAAATGTAAGGATAATAACAACCTGTACGTCAAATGGAGAAGGAGAACTTCCTTTATCAGCAATCGGAAATTCCATTCTTGAGCATTTTTGTATTACGTATATAAAACAATTTAATACAAAAGATATTCAAACTTTAATGAGTAAATGGTTTATTGATAGATCTGAGGTTACTTCTAAAAAGGAGCACTTAGATAAAGTAATTAGTACGTTTAATGCCTTGAATATTCCTAGAACCCCTTTAGCAGTATCAATGTTTTTATGGATTATTGAAAAACAAGAAAATTATTCTCCAGTAAATAACGCACAAATGTTAGAAAATTTTTTAGAAAGATTGTTTTCTAAATCAGATACATATGAAGTTTATTCAGCTGATTTTACCTATAAAAATAAAGAGTCTTTATTAACTGATATAGCTTTTGAAATGTATTCCAATAAAAAAATTCGATACAGGTTAAGTTACGGAGAGTTAAGAGACTATATAGAACAAAATTTGAAAGAGAAAATGTTTGATTTTGATGCGGATATAATCTTAACGCACTTCCTAAATAAAGGTATTTTTACATGTGAAATGGAAGAATCAATAAAATATGTACGATTTAAATTCTCTTGTTTTTTCCAATTTTACTTAATGAAAAGTATCGACTGTAATCAAGAATTTAAAGATTATATTCTTACTGATCGGAACTATTTGAACTTTATTGATGAATTAGATTATTATACAGGTTTAAAAATGAATCAATTAGAATTAGTTGAAAAAATAGTAAATAATATGAATGAAGACTATAAAGATTTAAAGAAGAAAGTAACACATCTAGGTATTGATACTTTTTTTGAGACTAAACATACAATAGTGAGTAAATTAACAACAGAAAAAGTAGAAGGTATAACTCTAGAATTGAAGAAAAATGATGACTATTATGAAACAAAAGATCGAGAACTAGAAAATCACACTAGTAGGAATATTGAGGTAAAACCAGATTCATTAAATCCAGTACAACAGTTAGAACGAAACTGGGTTTTAGCAGCAAAAATGTTGAAAAACAGTGAAGAAATAAGAAAAAAGGATTTTAAAGTTAATGCTTTAAATGATATTGTTCTCTGTGCGACATTGTTTGCAACTTTATATAAGGTGTTTTTAACTAAACAACGAAACGAAAATAAAGAACAGTATATGTCAGATGAACAAAATGTTGTTGTTTATAAATTATTACCCTTAATCCATCAGGTAATATTAACCCAAACAATTGGAACAGGAAAATTACTGGTCGCTCTAGAAAATATTATTGAAAATGAGCAATTTCATAATAAATCAGAACTTGAACAATTTACCTATGTATTCCTATATGCTGATTTAAAAGGGAAAAACAAGTTTAGTTATATTGACCAATTATTATCAAGGCATAAAATGAGTTATTTAAAAGACATGGTTTTCTTTAAAGTGCTTGAGTATTATAATCGTTTTGATATATCTACTAATGAGGAAACCAAATTTAAAAATTATATTGGAGATTTGACAGTCTCTAAAAATCCTTCTTCTAATCCAAAAATTAATCAGAAAAAGAAAGCATCTATAATTACAAAAGTTGAAAAAGAGAAGATTAAGCAGAAATTATTAGTGACCACTTGATAATAAATTTAATATAAAAACATAATATTTTATAGCGTTATTTTTATTTCGATACTTGGACGCCCCCCTTTGTAGAATAGATATTTTATATGCTACTAAATATTAAAAACTACTTTTTATGGTCAATAATTATTTAGAGGTTTATTTCTCCATTAGCTTAGAAAAGCAAAAAGAACTTGTAGGATTCCTACAAGTTCTTTTTGAGGTTACAGCGAATACACAGGACCCAAAAAATATCTCGCTAGTCGTAAAGAGGAAACCACAATAATTACGGCTTGATTCCATTATATAATAATCTATACAAATCCGGGTTTTTATTTTTGAAAATTATGTTAATTAATAAAATTAGGTGTTGTATTAGATTAATAATTACTAAAAAAACAATTATTTATTTTGTATAAACTACTTTTAATCGACATCTATATCATAATTTTTTGTGAAAAATGTAAGTATAGGTAGATGGAGAAGAATGTAGCGCTTTCACATAATTGTTTTTATATTAGATATTAATTTGTACATATAAAATAAAGATACGTTTATTTCTAGAAAAATCTTGCATGTTTCCTTCCATGATGTCTATGTTTTCATAAGGAAATGTGTGTTCCATCTGTAAAAGAATTGCATGGAGATTTTCAAATTCTACATTTTCTTTTGATAGAACTTTTAATTTTGAGAAGAACTTTTTTGTAATTCAGTTAACATATTATATCCCCTTCCGTTCATAGAAAGTACATTTTTAAAATTTTATATTAAGAATATTAATTATAATAAAGTATACAGCTAGAATAACAAATTTTAGGGGACTGTGCACATCGTCAGGGTTCCAAGACAGTATATGTGAATGTGTTTTGAAATTTTTATAACTAAATTAAAGATGCACATAACAAATAAACCTATCAACTTGATAAATTCGAGAATATGGAACATTTTAAGCCAGAATTAGAGAATTATATTTATATAAGAAGCTTCTTCTCTATATTAGAGTAAGCTGAATAAGTCTATGTTGAATTCTATGAAGTTTGTGGATAACTTTGTAAATTGAAGATATTATATAATTAGAATACATCTAAAATATATTAAATTTTAAACGAGGTGAATTTCATTAATATTATACAATCTTGGGATTTTTTAGAGAAAGTATTACCAGGAGAATTACCATCATTAAAAAAAGAAATAAAAGGGTTTTATTTTAAGGATGAAAAATTAAGAAAGCGTGTTAAATCAACTTCTTTGGAATCAAAGTTATGGGAAGATATACAACCAAAAAATGTAAAGGAATTTGAATTTCGCTTTCGATATTATATGGGCTGTTATGAAAAGTATAAAGTAAATCAATTTATACGTGATTATTTTCAAAGTCAAGAAGAAATAATCAATAAAGATACCCATCTATGTTTTAGTTTTTCTTTTGATGTGAATGAAAAGGGTGAATATATTTTAGATTCTTTGTTTATTCCACATGTTCAATTAATTATGAAAGATATTCTAACGAAATCTTCAATTCAATATGCTACATTTACGGAACGGTTTAATAGTGCGAAACTACGGATGGAAGAAACTGCACAAAGAATATTTATTAATAAGGTAAATATTGAATCTATTAATGAGTTTTGTATGATTTTTAATGAGTATTTTCATTCACTTAATCAATGCATTTTAAATCAGGATTATTGTTATGTTGAGATTATAGTGAAAAAAAGAGATGCTGAAGAGTTAAAGGGGAGTTTTAATAGTTTTTATGTAGAGGATCTACAAAGAATATTAGAGAAAGGATTAAATAGGACATTACAGCAATTTATTGAGGGGAGAGCATTAGAGATTGACATAGATGAGAATGCCCAAATGATTCAACAAATGTTATTACCCAAGAACCTTCCACTAGGAAAGTGGCCATCACCTGTTAAACATCGTCTTTCATTAATGCAACAAATAGCTGTCAATCATATTGTAAATGGAAATGAGAAAATTATTTCAGTAAATGGTCCACCTGGAACTGGGAAGACAACTTTATTAAAAGATGTTTTCGCGGAGCTAATTGTAAAACGAGCATCGTTAATGGCGGATTATGATGATCCTCAAAATGCATTCGAATCGATAGGCAAGTTAGATATAAATGGTTATAAGTATAATATGTTTAAACTAGATGAAAATATTTCTCAATATTCTATGGTAGTAGCTTCTAGTAATAATACGGCAGTTGAAAATATTTCTAAGGATCTACCAAAATTAGATGAGATTGTTCGTACTGACGGAGATGAATATGACCGAATTTATGAAAAAGAGGTAGAGATGTTAGATTTATTTTCAGATATTTCCTCAATTGTTGTTGGGGGGAACAATACATGGGGATTATTTTCAGCGGCATTAGGTAAATCTAGTAATATTACATCGGTTAGTAAGGCTTTAAATGGTGTTAGACAGAATCAAAATATTCCCTCATTGGTGGTTAGAATACAGCAAGAATTGCCTGGAAATGCATGGAGTACTACTGTCTCAGAATTCAAAAAGTTACGTGATTCAGTTGAAATGAAAAAAGCAGAATTAAATGAATTTGCCACTTTAATGCTGAATGTAGAAACGTTAATTTTAGAGAGGGATCAAATAGATAATAAAGTAAAGAAAAAGAAATATAGACAAGAGAAAATAAAGATTGAAATTGATGCTGTAAACAAGCAAAAAATATTGGCGAAAGAGCAGTTGGAAAATCTACCACAACCAAGTATATGGGAGAAATTCACTCGTTTATTTGTAAAAAGATTGAACTCTGAAGAAGAATCTCTAAGAAAGGAAATAAACAAATTGATTGAAGCTCAAAGGAAATTAGAAAGTGAAAATAGCCATCAATCTCAGGAATTAAGTTGTTTAAATTTAGAACTACATAAATTATCTAATAGATTGAATCAAGTTCAAGAAAACAAAAGTAAATATCAAGATCAATCATTAGTCCTTCCTACTAAAGATTTTTGGGAAAAAGGAATGTACGAAGAAAGACAAAAGTCAGTACTTTGGCAAACTGATGAATTGAATTTTGAAAGGGGATTATTATTTTTAAAGGCCTTAAAAATACAAAAGATATTTGTAATGCTGAATAGTAAATTCATAAAATCAACTTTAAATATGTTTTCAAATCGAAGTAGTATTAATTTAAATATTGATGAAAATAAAAAATTCGTTGAAAATATGTGGGACGTTATGCACTTGATTTTACCTGTAATGAGTACGACTTTTGCCAGTTTTTCCTCTATGTATAAAGGGATTGGAAAGGATTTTATCGGTTATTTATTTATTGATGAGGCAGGGCAAGCAAGCCCGCAACAGGCCGCCGGTGCATTGTGGCGTGCTAAAAAGGCTATTGTTGTAGGGGATCCAAAACAAATAGAGCCTGTAGTTACCCTTGATGAGAGTATCTTGCATGATATTCGAACAGCATTTTGTGTTTCTAAAGAATATATTGGTGCTACCGCGTCTGTTCAAGTACTAGCAGATTTGGCGAATCCAGTGGGAACAGAAATAAATAGGTCTGAAGATGACAAAAATATAGGAGATAAAGTACGTATAGGTATTCCGCTTTGGGTGCATAGACGGTGCCTAGATCCTATGTTCTCGATTGCTGATGAAATAGCATATAACAAAAAAATGGTTTTGGCTAATAAAAAAGTTGGAAAAGGAAAATGGTACTCGTACAAAGGAAAAACTAATGAAGCGCAATATGTTCATGAACAGGGTGAATTTATCGTAAAATGTTTTCAAAAGCATTTAGAAGAGAACGCGGGTAAATTACCTAACTTGTTTATAATTACCCCTTTTACAGCGGTAAAAGATGGAATAAAAGATATTCTGAAGAAAAAATTTTCAAAGGAAATCTGTAATTTTGGTGATTGGGTTGATAAATCTGTCGGCACTGTACATACCTTTCAAGGAAAAGAAGCTAAGATTGTATATTTTGTTACAGGGACAGATAAGGAAACAGATGGAGCAGCAGAATGGTCATGTCAAAAGCCAAATTTATTAAATGTTGCTGTTACCCGTGCGAAAGAAGAATTTTATGTGGTGGGGGATTTGGATAGGTTTGAAACCAAAGCATATTATGAAGATATCATTCGGATATTTAGGGAACAAGAATCACTTGTTTAGTAAAAGTGATTCTTGTTTGGGGATTATTTATTATTTAGAAAAATATTGAATTTTGGTATGTTATATGAATTCTTTTTTCGTTTGTTATAGGATATTGACGAGTTTTTTAGGAATTGTAGATTTGAGACTTATCTTCGATGTTTTGGAAATGATTTAATCATTTATCATAAATTACAGTCAAATAGAAGTAAATCAAAAGGCCTTTTTCTTTAAGAATTCGGTTTTTTGATTTATTTTATTTCACATCTATTATATTAGAAAATTGCAGTTTTATTGTATTATAAAAAGCATCTGTACATATAACTGCGCTATTTGATGGGTCAATATCTACTACAGTCATATAGCCTGAGAGCAAATAACCGTCTTCATAATATGTAATTAGTATTTCTTCCTCAGATAACAAGGAACATAACAGCATGTTTTCAATTCGTTCCTTTTCTTCAGTTGTTAGAGTCGGACGTGTTACTTTGTTTTGTTCCTTAATCATTTCACGTATCCCGTCAAATTGGTATGTTAATGCGGCGAACGGAGTCCATTTTACCATTTTTCTTCCTTTTGGCATATTAGCATTGTTCACGATTTGTGTCCTCCTATTAGTGTGTTTCGGTATCTAGCTGTAGCGCTATGCGTGTAGGAAATCCCCCGCAATATACTGTTCTTCCCAAACTTTGTACGTATTTCATCCATTACTTTTGTTAGTTTTAATTCTTGTTCTCGTTGCGTGACATTATCGAAAAGAGAAATTTGTTCCTCCCCTTCTTGAATTAAATTCGTTAGAGAAATGTTTATGCTGCGGATGGGTTCGCCAGTATATTGTTGATGTAAAAAGTATGTACAAATTTTATAAATATCCATTGTTAAGTTAGTCGGACGGCTTAAAGTATGTGTTTTCCGAATACCACCGTTATAGCTCTTGCTATAACCAACAGAAAAATGGACGGTTTGAGCAAGTTTGTTTTGTCTTCTAAGCCGATAACAGACTTCTTCGATGTGTTCCAGTAGCACAATCGGAAATTCTTCTATTGTATAGTCACGCATTAGAATTTGGCTTTTTCCGATTGAAGTTGTAACAGGAACATATTTCTCTGAAATACGGCTGAAGTCAATACCGTTACTATGTAAGTGCAATTCCTCTCCGATTTTGCCAAAACTCTGTTTTAAGTATGTAAGAGGGTATTTGGCTAAATCTTCAATTGAATGTATTCCTTTTCGATTCAACTTTTCTTCTGTTTTGTATGAAATGCCCCAAAACTTATTGAGTGGTCGTATGTTCCATAATTTTGTTGGGATATCTTCATACTTCCAATGAGCAATCCCTTCTTTGTTCTTTTTTGCTTCAATATCTAAAGCAACCTTACTCATTAAAGGGTTCGGACCAATTCCGATCGTACATTCAATGCGTGTATGTTCATATATTTCACGTTTAAATTTCAAAGCGAATTCGTATGGGTCGTTAGCAAATAAATGAATACTATCGGTAACGTCCATAAAAAATTCATCGATGGAATATTGGTGAAAATCCTCAATAGGAACGTATTGTAAAGCTAGTTTTGTTATGTAGTTGGAGCATTTTATATATGTTCCCATAATCGGATTCACAACAAGAATATCCTTTTGACGAGGAATCTCATATAGCCTTGCCATCTTCTTTACGCCCATGGCTTTTAAGGGTGGTGTTGCAGCAAGAACGATTGAACCATTTCTATTCACGTCGCCGACTACAGCCAACTTTGTATGCATTGGATCAAGTCCCATTTTAATGCAACTTACTGAAGCATAAAAGCTTCGTAAATCAACACATAAGATGATTCTGTTCGGTAGGATTGAATAGTCATACATCGTGATTCCTCCTAAAGTAAAAGAACGTTTGTTCTAATTATACACGAACTAACGTTCTTTTATGAAGAGGTTTTACAAATAAAATTTGAATATAAATATTTTGTTAAGCAAAGTATTTAATGAAAAGCTCGAATCCCCAAAAACGAATCTCTACATCTAATTTTTTCTTTCTTCTCTTTGTTTTTTTCATAATCATAATGTCCTCCCTTAGAATTGCTGAATCCTTTACAGACCATATTATAATCATTCTCTTTCTAGATTCTAAGGGTGATTTTTAAAAATCTATAATTTTTTTGAGATAAATAATTTCACGGAAGGTTTCTTGTGATTTAAAATCCCTTTATTCCGACAAAACACAGCAAAGACAGTACGAGTCTCGTCGATTTATTATTAGAGGTTTTAGACTATTCATATTGAATTTTCCTTATAGGAGGTGGGGTAGCGCTATGTCAGGAATGGAGATAGTGTATACCGCAAATGAGGTTTATAACCGTCTAGGGGTGAGTGGCAGCACACTTAGGAAATACTCTGATGTTCTTGAACGAGAAGGGTATGAGGTACGGAAGAATAGTCGGGGGAGAAGAGAGTATACAGAGTTTGATGTGGTACTTCTTCAGCACTTAGTAGAGCTTAGTAAAGAGGATGGAATGACTTTAGAAAAGGCTGCTAAATTGATTGCAAAGCAATTTGGAATCGCTAATAAGAAAGAGGAATCCCAGGGTACATATCCAGTCCCTTATCAAATGCAATATCAATTTCAACAACAATATAGCGCTATGATAGAAGAAATTAATAAGGTGCAGCAAGCAAACCTTTTAGAAATGGAAAAGAGACTAGGTGATCGTATGGATCAAAGGAATAAATTAATCGAAGAGGATATTAAAGAAAGAAATAAATTAATAAGAGAAGATATGAAAGATCGGAAAGAACGTGAAGAAAGGATAGAAAAGAGGTTAGAACTAAGGGATGATAATCTTATGAAGATGGTCAGGGAGATTCAAGATGCTAAACGTACTATTGTATCAGCTCAGGAAGAAATAGCGGCAGCCAAGTTTAAGAAGAAGTCTTGGTGGATGTTTTGGAAATGAGTATCATTTTTTAATTAATACAAGTAAAAGAGACCTTATAGGGTCTCTTTTTTTATAGGGTATTTTACTGTTTTCGCTCAAATGGAGTGTCTTATACATCTAAGTTGTTTCTACATAAATATCTGTAATCTCACCTATTACTATATCTTGAAAAAATTTGCAACAGAACCAATAAACCGTTATAAAAAGTATTTAAAATAGTAACAAATAGGTATAATAATTCCCACTATAGAAAATACAATACTTCCTAAATTAAATGCAGAAAGTTTCGCACGATGAACTTGAATTTCACCTAAATCTACCCCTCCACTAAAATGCTTATCCATAACTTTAGCGACGTTTTGTTGTTGATTAACAAAATAAGGTATTAGCCATATACAGCAAAACAAAATAATACTACCAAAAAAGAGTGTGTCAATAATTGAAGCTCCCCAATTTAATGAAGTAATGACTATGAGAACAAATTCTCCCACCATAACAATTATCATAGTTACTATATACCTGGATTTTTCAGAAACGTTTTTAAATACAGTCTCGTCCAGAATTTTTTCTATTTTAGTCCATATTACACTGATTAACACGATTAGGCTAATTAAGAAAATAGTAAATAAAGCTTTAACTAAAAGATACTCAAACACTACCGACACCACCTAATACTTCCTAAATTAGAATATAAAGTTGATTTTTTTAACTCTATCAAAAGATTAAATTCAATAATCTATTAACTAGCTTATCGGAAAATTTATTGATTTAAAGCTACAACGCTATATGTATTAGTTATATAGGATAAGATCTCCCAAAATTACTTTTCTAATATATATATCTTCTAAGCATTGTTGGACTTCGATTAGAACTTTTCTATAACACTAATAACAACCTAACAAATTGAATAGTTACCAAAAAATACTAAAATGTGCCCCCTTAGCAATTTACAGTATAATACACTTTTAGAAAAAATGGAATATTAAAATATTTTTTATTAATAATAATATGAATTATTAGAATGCTTATAATTATTGTATGGATTAAAGATAACTCATTTGTGGTGATCTTTATTCATTTTTTCTAGAGTTTATATTGACTTGGAAAACTTTGTAACAGAACCATATCCTTATGAGAATGATTAGGAAGATACAAGAAGCAAAACGAATAACGGAAGAAGTGGCAGCGGCGAAAGAAAAGAAAATTCATTGGTGGAAGTTTTGGAAATAGTAATGTATATTTCTATAAAATTTGGATAAACTAATAATAGGAAATAAATAAAATGTTTAGTAGTTAATAGATAAAATAGGGGGCATACATTTATGGCGATCAATGCAGAAACAGTAGACCAATACTACCAATCTAATTTGCAGGAAGCGCTTAATAGGGTATCTGATATTCTTAAGGATGAAAAAAAAACAACCTAATTTTAACGGTATTATAGGAGGAAAGGGTAAAATTTATGGCGTTGATCCAAAAGAACATAATACACCTGAAAGTTATGTTGAAGCCTGGATGAAGGGACATGAAAGAGAATACACTAAAGATAAAAAAATAAAAAATCGAGAATTCACTAAGTACAATAGATCCTCGTACAAAATTCAAGCGCTGTTAGAGGAGGATTTTGTAAAAGAGTTTATTGAGTGTTATTTAAAGAGAATATATTTTAACAAGAAATAAGGAAGATTAAGAGCAAAAGTAGAAATTGCTACTTTTGCTCTTAATTTATATAATTTCACATACCGTAAAAGGTAGATAAATGGAATACAAGACTTAAAAAGAGGATCAAAAAAACAATTTAAAAGAATATTATAAGAAGTTTATTTAAGGGGTCTATTAAGTCGGTTTTGTGATTTTTGCTCTTTTTGGTGCATTTAATTGTATTAATAGAAGTGGTAAATAGCGTTAAAAGCAAAAATAAAGAGCCATTTTTTCAGAAGAGTGCTTAAAAAAATCATTACACAACAATGTATAGTGAATATCTTTATAATTTAGTATTTTTATATTAAAATTTATAGTTTCTGAAATTGACATGCCTATCTTTGGGTGCTACGTTTTAACTGGCGACAGATTTGTGAGGTTTATTACTTAGGGGCAAAGAATTCCTCTTCTTCTAGGCGATATACAACGAGATAATCTAAAGCTATGACCGTGCGTAGAGAGGAAGAAAAGAAACATGTTAAAAAAAGTAACGCCTATTGTAGCTGCTATTCTAGGAGCTAGCTTTTTACTAACAGCGTGTAGTAGTGAAAAGAAAGAAAATACAGCAAAGGCAAATAATAAAGATTCGAAAACACAATATATTCATTTACCGTATATAGCGGAAATTCCAACGATGGATGTCACAAAGGCAACTGACGGTGAATCCATGAACGTAATGAAAAACGTGTTTGAGGGTTTATATACATTGGGGGAAGGAAATAAGCCGATACCAGCTGTAGCGAAATCGTATGATGTAAGTGAAGATAAAAAAACATACACATTCCATCTGAGGGATTCAAAATGGTCAAATGGAACACCTGTAACAGCTGAAGACTTCGTGTTTTCTTGGAAAAGAGCCGTGAACCCTGATATAGCTGCGGAATATGCGTTTTTATTCTTTGATATAAAGAACGCAAAGAAAATTAATAGTAAAGAGTTGCCTGTAGATCAGTTAGGGATAAAAGCAATAGATGATAAGACATTAGAAATACAATTAGAACAGCCTGTTCCTTACTTTATAGATTTGACAACGTTTGCAACGTTCTTGCCGATTAACGAGAAGTATTTCGAATCAAAAGGGAAGCAATATGGTTTAGAAGCAGATCAATTGGTTTATAACGGAGCATTCACATTAGATAATTGGAAGCACGAACAAGGTTTTCAACTGAAAAAGAACCCGAACTATTGGGATGCTAAAACAGTAAAATTAGACGAAATCAACTTTGATATCGTGAAAGATAAATCAACAGAAATAAATCTATACGAATCAGGTCAGCTTGACCGTGTAGGACTAACAGGTGAGTTTGTAGATAAATATAGAAAGAATCCTGACTTCAAGGAACGTTCTGAAGTTACAGTGCAATTCCTACGTATGAATCAAAAGAATGAAGTGTTAAAAAATAAAAATGCTCGCTTGGCAATCAGTCAGGCAATGAATAAGAAAGCCTTTGTAGATACAGTTTTAAATAATGGTTCTCTTCCGGCAGACGGTTTAATACCAGCTGATTTCGCTAAAAGTTCGGACGGAAAAGACTTCCGAAAGGAAAATGGAACATTAGTAAAAGACGATGTGAAGGCAGCGAAAGAAAACTGGAAGAATGCAAAGCAAGAACTTGGGAAAGAACAGGTAACATTAGAATTACTTACAAGTGACAATGTGTTTGCTAAGAAAAATGCAGAGTATTTAAAAGGTGAGTTAGAAAAGAATTTAGAGGGATTAACGGTCAATGTGAAGCCGCAGCCACGTAAACAACAAATTCAATTGCTGTTGAATAGTGAGTATGATCTAGGCGTTGATGTATGGGGTCCCGATATTCCTGATCCAATTACATTTTTAGATTTATTCATGACAGATGGTACTTATAACTTTGATAAGTATTCAAACAAACAATATGATGAACTAATTCATCAAGTGAAAACTAATTTAGCTGGTGATGAAAATGCTCGTTGGGAAGCAATGAAACAAGCTGAGAGAATTTTATTAGAAGATGGAGCAGTTGCGCCTTTCTATCAGCAAGGCAGATCATATTTACAACGTTCTTCAGTCAAAGGCATAGTGACAAATGATTTCGGTGGAGAATTCAACTATAAGTGGGCTGAAGTGAAGAAATAACAAAAGGATACAAAGATACAAAGATACAAAGATACAAAGATACATGTATCTTTGTATCCTAAAATATAAAAGTATAAAAGTTGAAAAATGGAGTCCGATTCGGGACTCCATTTTAGGTTAAATTAGTTACAACGTATGTAATTAAGCAAATCACTAAAATAATACCAATGAAAGTTGCAAATAGTGCAAGAAATCCAAGAGCAATACGATATAAGAAATAAGCACCAAGTACAATTGCTATTATAACTCCGATTATGGCAGCTAATGTCTCGATTGTATTTAAACTTTTTTTATAAAATTATTATACTAATTAATAAACAAAGAAGCCGTTTAGATCAAAAATTTTTCAAAATGGTTTCTTTTTATTTATCATAAATTAAGGGTTTATGAGGTATTTTTAATCAAACTTCATTCGAAATATACAGCGGGTGAAGATTACAAAAAAGTTTAATCATTTTGAATAAAAAGTAGCTTTATTTCAAAGTTATAACTAATTAGCTTTTCAAAAGCTTCAATATCAATATATAATTAATATAAAGATAAAACGATTTATTATAAACTTACTATGCTTATAATAATGTAAATATTTTAGAAGGTTATGTTTTTTATCTGTTTTTGAAAGTATTTATGTAAAAGGAGCCATGTTACTTGAGGAATTTATTCTATTTTATTTTAACTTTTATTAGCTTAATTCTACTTACATCTTGTGGTGTAACGGGGGAGGAAAAAAAGGAGACAGAAGCATCATTAGAAAAACAAGTACAGAAATCTATCGAATCACTCAAATCTGATGAGGTACTTACAAAATATTTAACGAATGTTAAATATGAGAAGGATGTAGATTCTGATGATACCAATCTACACTATAATATCTTAGGTACTTTGAATGATTCTTTTGAAGAATTAAAGGAAGCGGAACAATTCGCCTTTATTTCACATTCAATAGATAAAATACATGAAGTTAATAAGGAGAATAATGGTGATCTAAGCTGTGGTAGACTTTTTCTTTGTGATATCTGGTATGTTGAATTCTCTACAAGCAAAGAAAAATATAGGATGTTTTATGAGGATCCGAACATCAATAATATGAATGGGGAGGAACGGACCCTAGTGGTTGGAGATAGATTTGAATTCAATTCTAAGGGGATTTTGGTTATCGATAGAAAAGATAATAGTATTAACTCTAGTACAACTAAAGCAAATTCTTCTACAAAAGACGGTAATGATTGGTTGGAAATGGGTGATTCTCAAAAATATAGTACTGTTACTACTATTCTTACTTCACTAAAAAGTAATGGATATACAGTTTTAGAGAACGCCGATTGGTTTGTTGATGCATTAAACGCTTTTTATGGAGTGGATGCAACAAATGGAACAAAGATAACTGAAGCAATTATACTAGCGGGATTGGCCGGCAAGGTTATCACCAAACCATAATTATAGGTGTATTTTCATTTGTGTAGGTTTAATACAAAGTTGTACTGAACAAAAAAACTCAATGCCCCTTCCGAATTTAAGGGAGTACATAAAGAGTATGTTAAGATTTTAGATTTAGAGATTAAAGCACTTGAAAAAGCAAAGGGAAATCTCAGTAGTAAAACCTCCATATTAGAAGTTTTTAGTGAGGAGGAAAGGATGAAATATTATAGTTACCACGATTCATTCAAAGACCTTCTAGATGAAGAGGCACGTGAAATATTTCTAAAAAAAGAATGGAACTTGTAGATAAATAATAAAATATCCTTCATAATTAATCTTTGATACAAAAGAGTAGGGTAGGTAAAAATGGAGTCCGATTAGGGACTCCATTTTTTATGTTCTTCTATAAGTCTTTTATCATAATCAGTTGCATAATGCCAATGAAAATATTGCAAGAAATCTAAAGGTGGCATGATATAAGAAAACTTAGCAAAATTATACTTTTGCTAAGTTTAGGATTGCTAAAAAAATAATAAACCATTGGTTGGTGATAATGAGTTAAAACACTGATGTAGTCGAGGTACCGCCCCATGCCTATTAAGCTAAGATTTTAAAGTACCCCCCTAAATGGAAATTTTGTGTTTGTATAGCACCAAAGTTTATATTTATCGTTTTGGAGAACAACTTGATAGCAATGGGGTATCGCCAGCATTTTTGAAAAAAACTACGCTAAGCAAAAAATAAAATAAGCTGTCCATATAGACAGCTTATTTACATAATTTTCGTTATTGGAAGTAAAGTAAACCCCATAGTAGCACGAACACTGTTCTTGTTATAATTAATTTTTTTCAGAACGTCTATAAATCCTCTTTTAAAAAATATATGTAAATATAATAAAAAACGAATGATTAATAGAAATATTCTACGCCACTTGTTTTTTATTGGACTTCTTTTTACTGTACTTTTATTTTCTTTATGAGTTATTAGAAAAATAATTGTCTATATAAGTCTTTATTTTTTCAAAATCCTTTTCCATAAATAAGATTGCTGGTACTTCAATTATTGGAAGATTATTTTCATTATCAAAAGGTGGACACGGTTTGGGAACTACCAAATAGTCAACTGAGTTTTTATCCCTAATATAATTAATTGAAACATCATAATAATTAGAAAAATATTCCTTCAAATCATCCTGATTCCTTAAAAATGGTAGAGAAAATATTGAACCATAATTTATACCAGCGTCTACAATTAATACAAAGCATATTTTTTTCATGATACACCCTCCTCGTATAATAAGTTTTAAGTTAATAACTGTTCTTTGAAAATTAAATAGTTTTTATCTTCAAGAGCTAGATCCAAAAAATGATGTATGGGTAAAATTTAGTCTTGGATACTGGGGGATTTCCCTACCTTATTCAAAGAAAGGCATTACATGCTATTCCGAATGCAATAAAACAAATAAAATACTAAGACAACAACAGTAATAATACTCGATGCTGTTTTGAAAGTTTTGTTTTCATACGTTTTATTTAACAAGAAGAAGAACAAAACGACCCAGACCCCGTTGGAAAAGAATGATGTTAGTGCATTGAAAACAACTCGAAACGCAAACATAGAGTCGTCCATTAGTTTTTCACCTCGCCTTTTCCTTATTATACCATTTATAAAAAGTGATGTATCGTGTTTTTCTTGTATATTCTATACATGCTCGGTTAACATAACGTCCTATTTTCGGTAGCAAGGAAAAAGGCGGACCCTTACTCTCACAAGGAATCCGTCTTTTTCTTTTTCTATCATTCTATATATCTTTTTATACATTTCTATTGTGGCGCGGGTTTTAGGGTTCTGGATTAGCCGAAAAACTGTATAAAATCTTGTATGCTCTTAGCGTGGTTTTTTTCCGAAATGCTGACGGTACCCCCTCAAGTGTATGAATGCTTGGGGGTTTCTTATAAAAAAAAAGACGCCATAAGGCGCCCCCACAATTGGGTAGATAAGACTTTAGTTTTCCAATCTAAAGAAGTTTTGTATCAGCTCTTTAGGAGTATATCATAATATTCGGTTCATTTATTATGTATTTTTACATACCTATTGAAATTCCTCTATTTTCTATTTGATACAATGCAATCTTTTATTGTGTTATTATATAAGAAAAGAAGAAATCGATTAAGATGTCTTCTTTTACTTGTACACTTGGTGTTAAGAAGGTATTGTATTGCTAAAAAAACATAAAAAAATATAATAATTATCGAGTAAGTCTATTATAGAATCAATAAATAGAATTTTTATATGCATTATTGCGTATATATGGATTTATTTATATTTAAAGTATATAGTTAAATTGTCTGTTTCTTGTTTTAATTCGTTTATTTATTTTATTTTGAGCGCTCCAGCAATGGAGCCTTTTTTATGCAATAAAATATTTTCTTAGCATTACTTAGTTAATCTATATTAACTTTACCCTCTTAAATTATATCTATATTTTATCAAGTGATTATATAGATAACTAGTTTTTTCTAATAATCTAGTAAATTGATAATTTTAATGTTAGTTGTTAATACTTACAGAAAAATTCATTATGAAATGAAAATTGAGAAATCAGGAATTATAAAAAACTTATAGTATCTTTTGGAAAAGCATATTTATAATTCGTATATCAATATGTTATAATTTAATTTCTAAAACTACCAAAAAAGGACTGCCAGTAATGGTGGTCTTTTTTAAATTGGTGAGATTGTACTAGTATGATAAAATGGTATTAACTGTATATTGCGAGGGGGATTGGTTATCCCTTCTTTCCATTTGGACGGAAAGGGGGTGATATACCTATGGAGTTTTTGTTTGAGCTTCTAAAAGAATTTGTGAAAGCCATTGTACGTGAAGTGTCTGTGTATGTTTTTAGGAAACAAATTTTTAGAAAAAGATAACAAAAAACCCACTCCGCGTCGCCGTCGGAAGCAAAAGGGTGGGTTTCGTAAAAAATAAATGATTACGTTATATCCCTAATTGATTGTAAATTGATTTGAATACGTGAATTCACCACGATATTTAATTGCAGCGACATAAGTACCGCTTGTATAGCTATCTGTGATAGGGGTTTGCCAAATTTCTGTTCCTGGAATAAATTCTGGTTCTATTGTTTGGAATCGTTCTAGGGTACCATTTGTGTGGATTTTAAAAATTTTCATTTGCGCACCAAAATGTTCTCTACCAAAGTGCTGTGTTAAGTAAAATGTATCACCAGTTATTAAATTCCCAATCTTCCAATCTGGTTGATATGTACTTTCCTCTAAATTTTGTAAATCTACAATGGTTTTAAATCCCCAATCATCATTAAGTGGATCTGAGTAAGCTGCAGCTGCTTGTGAGGTAGGTTTACTCATTTCTATTGCAGTAAAACCGCTAAAAGTTAACGCCCCAATTAATGCTAATTTTCCTAAATTCATTATTGTTTCCCCCTATTAATTCTTGTAATTTTTAAAACCAGAAATCCTACACACATAATAACACAATCAACTGTATAATATTTCAAATTATCCCTAAAAAAATCCATAAGCGAAAAGACACCCTAAGGTTCCTTCCTCCGACTTGAACCACCTCATATTTTGTAAAAGAAATTAATAATTACCTATACATTAAATAGTTATATTTATTTCTCAATTAATATCTGAATGTTTTAATAATGCATTTTTATGCTTGTGTTGCATAAATCATTAATCTAATCCCTAAATTTATTGAATTTAAACAAAGATAGTAAAATAAAACGTTAATAAAAATACAAAATATTAAAAAAATGTAGAATAATGTCTAATTCTGTGTATTTATTCCTCTTTATATTTGGATTAATCTATTAGGTGAGAAGGATAAAACCTTACAAAAGATTACAGGAGGAGAAATTTATGAAGAAAATTTTAATTGGGACATTAACGTTAGGTGTCATGCTAGGATCGGGGAGTAGTTTTGCTTCTGCAGATGAACTTGATAGTGTTTCTCAAAATGAAAACACAATACAATCTATATCAGTTTCCACCACAAAATCAATAACTGCGAGCCAATTTAGTAAAGTTTATGCAGAGATGAAAAAATATGAAGGTAAACCATATAAATATGGCGGAAATAGTCCTAAAACTGGATTTGATTGTTCGGGATTAATGCAATGGGGATATGGAACACAAGGGATTAAATTACCACGCACAGCACAAGATCAATATAATAAAACTACCCGTGTCGATAGAAAGGCTCTTCAAAAAGGAGATTTAGTTTTCTTTAAAGGAACGGTTCCAGGCAAATCAGGCATTACTCACGTTGGCATGTATATTGGTGATAACAAGTTTTATAATGCTAGTAATTCCGGGGTTGGTGAAGCTAGCTTAAATAGTTCTTATTGGAGTAAATATATTGCAGGATATGGTCGAGTTAAATAAAAAATTATTATAAAGTTCCCCTGTAAAGGAAATTTTTATTAATTTAAATATTGAGAATAATAGGAAATGTACTTATCAAACTCCTGATATATATTACAAGTTAGATTTGTATTATACAGGAATAAAAGAAATATATAGGAGGTAGTGAACAATGAAAAAATTTAGCACATTAGTACTTACAGGAGCTTTAGCATTAGGAGGGTTGACTACAGTAGAAATGATTAAACCTACGAATCAAGTAGCAGCAGCAACAGATTGGGGTTTTCCAGATTATAGATACATCCATCATAATGCAATATATATGCCAGAGTTAGCAGTAAGTGATTTAAGAAATGGACAAACGTTTAGTGTGACAATAAGAAATAGCCATATTGATTATGGTATTCTTAGAATTTATCGTATCGATGACAACAATAATTTACAAATTATTGATGAAATCAAGGATACAAATTCTACTAGAGGTATAGGGACATTTACTACAAAAATTAATCCTACGTATACTCCAGGAACGTATACTGCCCTATTAAAAGTAGGTAAAAATTATTATCATGGTGGAACATTCAAGATCAAAGTATTCTAGGCTTAATGCATCCTAAAAACTAGTTCTAATGACAAAGCATATGTAGTTCGATAACTATGGGGGCTATTCTTTTGTATATCAATACAGAATGAATAGTCTTTTTTTATGTATTGAATGAATATCTACCGCTCTTTTTTATGTATATTTTATTATATAGATACTAACATGTTAAATTTGTTAAAAGAAAATTCGAGGGTACAGTGGAGAGATATTGGTAAAGAAATACATATGACTGGGCAAGCTGTAGGGAATAGGGTTAGAAAACTGGAGGAAGAGGGAATTATAAGGGCCTTTACAATTTTATTAGATGAGATGAAATTAGGGAAATCTCATTTAGCCTTTATCACTATTTTTATGAAGACCAACGAACATTCTGGGTTTTTAGATTTTATTGTAACAAAAGACTCTGTTGTAGAGGCTCATAAGATAAGTGGAGAAAGTTGCTATATATTAAAAGTTTTTTTAGAGTCATACTATCAGTATATCCAAGATTAGGAGATTGCTTGCAAGAATCTTGGAAGTATTGCAAAAGTGCTGTGTTATAATTCTAAAGTACTAACATTTCATGTAGGACTTATAGATGGCGGTTTGACATATGAAATGTAAAATCAACCTGTTATTTTGAGGGGGCAGGCTACCATTATTTAAACTAATATTCACACTAAAAGAAGTACAAGGAGGAAGGTATATCTATTAAAATAGTGAGGTATACCAAATTAGAAATGAACATTAAATTTAATAAAAAAGTAGTAGCATTCACGGCAGGATTAACGGTATTATCTTCACCATTGGTATCGTTTGCAGAGGAACAACAATTAGTAAACAATAAGCAATCTACAAACGTTCAGGAACAAAGTAAAACAACATCAGATGAACAGGCTTTAAAAAGTATTGAAGCTAGTTTTAAAGAGGTAGACGGACGTGGTGGAGGTACTGTCGACAATAAGAAAGTAGATAGTCTTCAACGTTCAGAAGGTATTCATGAAGAAACAGGTACACTAACTGTTCCTAACAATTCAAACAGAACAAAACGTAGTCTGTCTCCCATATCACCTAGCATCTCTAGTACAATAAATGGTGTTCCATTCACTGAATGGATTGTTCCAGCAGGTAACGATAATATTCGTCCTCAAAATTATATGAGTCCAAAGTACATTACAATTCATGAGACTGATAATACAAGTGTAGGGGCAGGTGCTAGAAACCACGCTCAATACCTATATAACCAAGCAGTAGGCAGTACAGACCGAGCTGCATCTTGGCATTTTACAGTAGACGATAAGGAGATTTATCAACACCTACCATTAAACGAGAACGGATGGCACGCAGGAGACGGTGATGGTCCAGGTAATAGAGAATCTATTGCAATTGAAATCGCAGTTAACAGTGACGGAAACTACAGTAAAGCGGTAGATAACGCCAAAAAACTTGTAGCTTATTTAATGAAAGAAACTGGTGTACCGTTAAATAACATTGTAAAACACCAAAAATGGAGCGGTAAAATCTGTCCTGCTAACATGATTAATAATGGGCAATGGGATGTATTCGTAAATAGCGTTGAGGGGTATTATAATAATCTTTATCAACCAAAAGATGACATTACAGGAGGTTGGTATGAAGATGCTATTCGAGAGTTAAATAGAAGGGGTATTATGATAGGGGAAGGAAACGGAGTTTTCGCACCCAATAGAGCGATAACAAGAGCCGAATTTGCTCAATTAATCTCTAACTCTCTAAAACTGCCAGCTGGAGATGCTTCATTTAAAGACCTAAACGATGCAAATTCAACTTTACGAGATGGTATTAAACGTACTGCAAGTGCAGGTATCATTCAAGGTAGAGGAGATGGTTATTTTGACCCAAACACACCTATTACAAGAGAAGAATCAGCAATTATTGTAAACAAGGCTTTACAGTATAAAGGTATATGGGGACCAGTTGTAAACCTACCATTCTCAGACAAAGACCAAATTAGCTATAAAGAAGACGTACAAAGATTGTATGGTCTAGGTATTGTAAGAGGTAAGGGTGACAATCAATACGATCCTAAAGGAACAACAACTCGTGGTGAAACAGCAACATTTATTCTAAATATGCTACAAGTAATTGAAAATGGTAGTGTTGAAAAGGTAATTGGAACGGCTCAAATTAATGGTATTGGGGTAAATGTTCGAAGCGGATCAGGTACAAACTATTCTATTGTTAGAAAGACAAGTAAAGGTGAGAAAGTTACAGTATATGAAGAAAAGAATGGTTGGCTAAGAATTGGAACAGGTCAGTGGATTTATTATGACTCTAGTTATATAGACTATAGCAGATTATAAAAGATTAAATAGTTAAAAGAACAGGTCATATTTGAATATATAACTTAATCTCAGGTTGTGGAGAAAGTCTTCTTCACAACCTGTTTTTGTGTCTGGTCCCTCTTTACCTACCAATACTGATAAAAAGAGGAAAAGGAGAGATTCATTATGATGGGTGTATCGAAAAATTACTGTGATCAGCGTGTATACAATTTAAAAACTAATGTTTTTCTAATAATTAAGTAGGGATCACCGTACATGCCTATCCAACTCATATTTTGAAATACCTCAAAACGAAAAAATGCGCTTTTTTGTTACAAGTTAGCACAAAATTTCGTTCTGGGGTACTATCAAGTTAAGAAAAGTAAACACCCCAAAGAAGAAAAAGTGAAATGACTTCTCAAAATAACTACATGTAGAGAAAAGAAATTTTTATTTAGGTGATACATTAAAATGTTAAATTGATGAATATGTAAGGTGACCCCTATTAATATTTGATTGCAGTCTCCACATTTAATATGAACGTATGTTTTTGTCGATTGGACGATTACGCCGCATTTAGGGCAAGTCCATTTTCATGTGGTTTTCTTTGTTACAAATACACCCGATGGTTTTAAAATTAAAAAATCTAACAATTTATCTCTAAAAAAACAATTCTCTATAATGGAGAATTGTTTTTTAGAGATAAATCTATTTTAGTTAAAATATGCGCTTAAATTATAAGTAAAATCTGTAGCATTCGGATTAAAATCTGAAGCTCCTACCCTTACTGCAACTGTTGTCCCAGCTCTTACTTGTCCTTTCCCAGGTACGCCTTTAACTACAGGAAGTTCATGTGTAGTAGATCCTGCATTTTTAGATATAGCAACTATTCCAGTATCAGTACGTGAGTTATAATCATTATAAACTGATACCTTATACAAATGGTTTTTATTAAACTTAGGACCAGTTAATTGAACCTTCATAGTTTTAGCATTCGTAGGTACTTCATAGTAATAAACATGATAATCTTTTAATGAAGTTAACTCAGATGATTCTGCTGCAGAAGCACTCATACTAAAAGAAAACATTAAAATAAAGGATATCAAAATGCTTCCAAATAATTTCTTCATAAAATCAATCCCCTTTGTATAATATTTACAAATTGATTATACATTTAACCTGATGAATTTAAAATACAATATATGGGATTTTTTGATGGATAATATTGAGAAATAAATTTATATGGTCTCACATTAAATGTTGCAAAACAAAGACTGAGAAGAAACTTATTCTGAAAAGTTTACTGGAACAAAAGGAGGTACGTCGCCCTTTCCCATTAACATAAGAGAATAGTAACGTACTTTTAACTTCAAAAATAGTCTAAAACCTTAAGTTGATGGATGTGGGTCTGTCCCCTTTTTAGGGCATTCATAATTCATTTCTCCTTCTAAAGTAATTTAGTTACAGCATATGTAATTAAGCAAATTACTAAAATAACTCCAATAAAAGTTGTAAATAGTGCAAGAATTCTAAGAGCAAAATGATATAAGAAATAATCACCAAGTACAATTGTTATAATAATTCTGATTATGTCAGCTACGGTCTCGATTGTATGTATAGAAATCAAGTTGGAAAATACTAAACCGATGACAACTAAGGCAATTATAATAAGGATTCTCATAGTATATCTTATTCTGTGAATATTCATTTGAAACTACGAACAAGTAGAAAAGTATACTTCTCTACTTTTGCTAAGTTTAGATTCGCTAATAAAATAACAAACCGTTGTTTGGTGATAATGAGTTAAATTACTAATATTGTAAACATTCTTCAGTATATCTTCTAAAATAAAAGGGTGTTACAGGAAATATAACAATTATATTGAATATAATAACTTGTTTTTAATTTTAAGGAGGCGTTGTCGATGAGAAATTATTTATATTTGATTGGGCAAAAAAACAAGGGGATAACGTTTCAATAGCCCATTAACTACGTGGTTCCCCTTTCAATATTAAAGGGAGAGTATAAGATTGAAGAAAATTCATTTAAAGTCTATTAATAAAAGTAATTGGGAAGAAGCAATTAGATTATCTGTTAAAGCGGAACAACGGACATTTATAGCATCAAACCTGTATTCTATCGCAGAAGTTCAATTTCTAGATAATTTTTATGCAAAAGGAATTTATGTTGGTAATAAAATGATAGGATTTACTATGTTTGGAATAGATCCTGATGATAATAATTATTGGATTTATAGACTTATGATTGATGAAAAATTTCAAGGAAAAGGTATAGGGAAACAAGCTATATATCTGGTTATTGAAGAGGTAAGACAAAATAACAATACAAACATTCCTTTAATAATGATCGGATATCATCCTGAAAATCTTACGGCTAAACTTGTATATAAAAAGGCAGGGTTTATTGAGACTGAATTATCATCTTGGGGTGAGCAACTAGCAAAGTATTCTTTGTAAGCACTGGAATTCATCTTTTAAACTTATGAAGTAAAAGGTTAGATTGTGGAGTAACAAAGGTGAAAAGATTAATTTTTTTTGGCTTCTTTTTGTCTTTTATCAGATAATGAATTACAATAGCTGCTGTTTCTCTAACAAATGTAATATGGCTAAATAACTAAGAATTTATGTTAATTAAAAAGCTATAGATGTTTGTAATTTTTTAGTTCATTTCAATATAAAAAACAAAAAGAACTTGTAGGAATCCCTACAAGTTCTTTTTAAGATAATGTAAAAAAGTTGAAACAAACTATCTCATAATTTGAATCGGAGCAAACATGATAACTACGGGTTAATTTTATTATATATCAAATATCAACAATTGGATTAAAAGAGATTGAAAATTATGTGAATTAATGAAAGAGAAATAAAAATCTTATCTTTCACTTCTAAAAACTTTGATTAAGTATTTTGTACAGACATTTTAAATCTACGTCTCTATCACTATTTAAGAGGAGATAAATATAAGAAATATAAATAATGCCCAGCTTCTATACCTTCCACTGATTTGCACCATCTTAATTTTAATACTATGTATTAGAATTTCATCCAAGTAGTATTTTTCTCAAGGATACATTGGTATATTTTGGAGTTAATCCTACTGTTTTTATGTTAAGATATTCTGGTTGTTATTTTTCTTTATTTTGGGAGGTTGGGAGTTTTGGTAAGGGCTTTTCATATGGATTTTAATTTTTATACAGAAAGCGTAAAAACTTTAGAATTATTAGGAAATCCTAGTCGCTTATTAATTGTTCGTGAATTGATTGTGCGTGGTTCTTTGTCGGTTTCTGAGTTAAGTAAACTAACGCAGATTTCGGAAGCTGTGATTTTACAGCATTTACGAAAATTAGTTCAGGGGAATATTGTGAAAAGTGAACGTAAAGGTAAACGACTTTATTGTAGATTAGAAGATAATAAAATAGTTGAGATTGTTAGGGTTTTAGGATTGGTGAAGTAATTCCAATTATTTTAAATGTACAATTTTATTTAAACAGTTTGTTATAGTATGATTGTGCACAATTGCAAAATAAAAAAAGGTCCGTCTACGGAAATAGGTGGGCTATTTTATATTGGTGAGCATGTACAAGTATGATAGAATGAAAACAACTGTATATTGTGAGGGCGGGAGGTTGCTATCCTTTCTCTGATCTTAGAGAGGAAGGAGGTGACCGAATGGATTCTTTATTTAATTTATTGTACGACGCTGCTAAGGTATTCCTTACAGTATTTGCTACAGCTTATGCGAATGAGCTGGCGAAAAAGATTAACAGTAAACGAAATAAAAGAACCGCCCCAAATGCCGGCAAGCGAAAGGGCGGTTCTAAACGCAAAAAATAAGTTTAAGTAACCGACCACCTTGCGGTAGCAGTTACTAGAAGAGATGTTAGCGCATCTCTTCTTTTATTATATACATAAGATATTCCTGTGATACTATTAATGTAATTATATCAAACGTACATAAAAAATTCAAAGTGTATAAATGTATAAAAAATTGTACCCAAAGAAAATTAATTTTAAGGTGCATTCTTCAGATTGGAACCATTTAAATTCTAATAACATGTATTGGTTATCATCTATCTTTATTTTATTATGTTAAACAATATTGGCCGATGAGAAATATAATTCAAGTCTATTGTTTTCCTTTTAAATACTTTCGGATTCCTTAGCTTCATCGATATTTTTAAAAATTAAAATTAAAACTTACTTAAAACTAAACATAAAAAGTATGTACTACTGTCTATTGTGAGACAATTTCTTTGATAAATAATAATCACCTTATGCAATATTGCATAAGAATCAATTGTTACTCGTGCTATAATTTCAAGAGTAAACTGTTGCATCCAACATTTTATAAACTGCTATATTAATTAATATAGCAACCCTAATTACAGGAGAAAGGGAAGAATATTGGTGGTTCTTCCCTTTTTTCTATTGTTAACAGTCTAATGATTTATTCTATAGTCTAAAATATTTCTATTAATGACACATATTAAAATACAAAATTTTTATTTAGCAGACTAGAGATAATGCTTCATTATTGTTTTTACTATATGAAAAAATTCCTACTCTCAATATAATAAGAAAAGCAAAAAGAACTTGTAGAAATTACTACAAGTTCTTTTTGGGTTAAAGCGAATACAAGGGACACATAAATTATCTCATTATTCATAACGGGGAAAGCATATTGATTACGGCTTAGCTCCATTATATAACAATCGCTTAATGCTATAGGTTGATATTTTTGAAAATTATGTGAATTAAACTAAGGAGATAATACATCATTTAATAATCCTATTATTACTCAACTTTATAGAAAGGTATGTTCAAGCGTTGTCATAAGGGTTAGGGGATTTATTAAATAGAAATAATTAGTTGTAATATAAAGTGTTTTTTACCTAATAAACCTTTTGAATTCTAAATATTAACTCCAAAGTAATTCATTTCATAAATTTTAAATTTTTGTGAACACTGTTATTATTTTATATAATATTATTCCAATAAGTGTTGTGTTAATTAGTTATTTTCTGATAATATCTCTGTGTGTTCTATTCTAGTAATTATAAGAAGGTGGTGTTTTCTTTATGTCCAACATGTTTCATCAAATTGGTGATGCGATTGAAAGAAGTATGTATTTTAAATCTTGTTTTTATATCTTAACAGGAGCTCTGCTTATTTATATTGGTTACATTGTAGGTAAGTGGGTGGGTTCTGTAGTATTTTAAAGTAAAAAAATGTAATTAAATCAAGAAAAAAGAATTTTTTCAAAAAAAGTGTAGATTTTTATTAAAAGGTGTATTAATATAAAGCTCATATTACTTAAGCGTAATATAAAAAAATAAGGATAGGTGATATTATATGAATTCAGTATTAAAAAAAGAAATGCCTAATTTAGCAGTATTAAGCAATGAGGAATTAAAGAACATTGATGGTGGAGTGGTTCCTTTAGCAATTGCTGGAGTTGCTGGTTTTACAAAAGTAGCTGGTGCAATTACAGCTGGAGCTGGAGTTGTTGGAGCAGGTTATGTAGGTGGAAAATGGGTTGGTAAAAAGATTTTCAAATAAGAAGTAGTAAGGAGTGCTAAAAATGAAAACGATTACTTTAGAAAAGTACAAAAGTCTAACTGAAGAAGAGATGTACGATACGAATGGTGGTATCGTTCCTGTAGTGATTGCAGGTGGATTACTAGCTGTTGGAGCTGGTGCTGGAATGTGGGATGCTTACGAAGAGAGTCAAGCAAAGAAGAAAAAGAAGAAAAAATAAACATTTTTATAAAGAGGAAAAGATTGTATGAGCTTAATAGTACAATCTTTTCTTCTTTATAAAAAGCCTTTCAATATGAAATTTTTGAAAGGCTAACAAATTTTATTGTTAATTACAATAAGTTTGAAACTCCTGTTTTTATTAACATATGTGGGAGAGAATTCATTTAAAAGTTAAATATGAGAGGTTGTTTAAATAAGTATGTCTTTATTTAAAAAATATCATTGGGTGAGACAACACGATATTAAAGATTGTGGTGCAGCATGTATTTCTACTGTATCTAAACATTATGGATTACATATACCTATCTCTAAAATTAGAGAATATGCTGGAACTGATAGAAATGGAACTAATGTTTATGGTTTAATACAAGCGGCTGAAAAGTTAGGTTTTTCAGCCAAAGGAGTAAGAGGAAATGTAGAGTCTTTAAAAGAGATTCCATTACCCGCTATTGCGCATGTCATAATTGATGGGAAGTTATTACATTATGTTGTTATTTTAGAAATCACCAAAAAGGGTAAAGTAATTGTAGCTGATCCTGGAGAAGGGATTATTAAATATGATATTAAGGAATTTAATGAGATTTGGACGGGTGTTTTAGTCCTTTTAATACCTAATGAATCTTTTCAATCACGAGATGAAGAGAAAAATACATTCGGTAGATTTATGTTTCTTTTAAAAAATCAACAAAGTCTCTTAATTCCTGTGTTTCTTTCATCAATTTTAATAACAATTTTTGGGGTTTTGGGTGCTTTTTATTTCAAAATTGTAATTGATAATATTGTTACTGAGAATTTAAAGCATACACTAACATATCTTTCTATTGGTATCATCGCATTATACATTTTTAAAGTTATTTTAGAGTTGTTTAGATCGCATTTAATTTTATATTTGAGTCGTCGGTTAGATATAAAGTTAATGTTTGGTTACTATAAACATGTTTTATCCTTACCCATGAACTTTTTTGAAACAAGAAAAGTTGGTGAAATTATTTCGAGGTTCCAAGATGCTGCTAAAATTAGGGAGGCACTTGCAACAACAACTTTAACTGTGATGATTGATACTATCATGGTAATAGCGGGTTCTATTTTGTTGTATACCCAAAGTTCTACTTTATTTTTCATTACAGCATTACACATACCTATATATATCCTTATTATTTGGATGTTTCAAAGTTCTTATGAAAAAATTAATCGTCAAGAAATGGAAAGTAATGCGGAGTTAACTTCCTATATTGTAGAATCGCTAAACGGGATATCAACAATAAAATCCTATAATGCTGAAAAAGAGGCAGAATTTCAAACCGAAAAAAGATTGATAAGTCTTTTGCAGAAATTCTTTAAACGTTTTGTGATTACAAATAGTCAAGAATCTATTAAAACGATTGTGGAATTAGTAGGTGGTGTAGTAATTTTATGGGTTGGAGCTATTTCTATATTAAACGGGGAAATGACAATAGGTCAGTTAGTTGCATATAATGCACTATTAGTGTATTTCTTAGATCCTATAAAAAATCTAGTAGATTTACAGCCGACATTACAATCTGCTTTTGTTGCTTCAAAAAGATTAACCGAGATTTTAGATTTAGATTTAGAAAAAAATGATCAAGAAGATAAAAAACTTTCACCTACTTCTTTTCATCACAAGATTAGATTGGATAATATAACTTTTAAATATGGAACTAGGCAAAATATATTTAATAATTTAAGTTTTGAAATCCCAATAGGATATAGTGTTGGGTTTGTAGGGGAAAGTGGTTCAGGTAAAACAACAATTGCTAAATTATTAATGAGATATTATGACGTAAACGAAGGTAACATTTATTATGATAACTATCATATTAAAGATATGAATAGGACGGGTTTAAGAAATAAAATAGCTTATGTTGCTCAGGAATCTTTTTTCTTTAGTGGTAGTATTTTTGATAATTTAGTATTTGGTTTGAATAGAGAGGTAACGATGGACAAAATAATAGAGGCATGTATATTGGCTGATGCCCATGAATTCATTAGTTCTTTGCCACTCCGATATGACACATTATTAGAAGAAAATGCTTCTAATGTATCTGGTGGTCAACGGCAACGGTTATCAATTGCCCGTGCTCTATTAAAAGAAGCAGATGTACTTATTTTAGATGAGGCTACAAGTCATCTGGATTCCACTAGTGAGAGAAAAATAATTGAAAACTTAAAGGAATATAGAGCAGGGAAACTAACTACCATAACAATCGCTCATCGATTAAGTACAATTATGCATTGTGATAACATATTTGTAATGAGCAAAGGAGAAATTGTTGAGGAAGGTAAACATGGAGAATTAATAAATAAAGATGGTTTATATAGAGTGTTGTGGAATAATCAGCTACCACAAGAATTATTAGAGATAACTCGATAAAAAGGAGCATAAGAGGAGTATACATAAATGTCACAACCAATAAGAGACATAACAGAGCTGACAGATAGCGTTGAAATGCTGGAGAAAAATCCCCCGAAATTTATTAAGTTATTTATTTATCTAGTACTAGCTATACTAGTTAGTGCTTTGATGTGGGCTTATTTTAGCAAAATAGATATCTCAACTAAAGGGTCTGCTACTATCCAATCTTCTACGGCTACAGTAGCTGTTAAACCAAAAGTATCAGGAGAAATTAATGATATTAAGATTAAACAAGGCGAAAAAGTACATAGGGGAGATCCTTTAATAGGCATAACTAATAAACAGTTAGAGCAGGAAAAAAAACACGTAGAAGAAAATAGAGATAAATTGGATGCGGAAATTAAGAGTTTAAACATTCTTAAAGATGTTATTGAAAAGAACCAATCAAAATTGCCTGTAGATGTAGAAGGCAGTATCAAAAATGAATTAGATAGTTATTTAAAGCAAAAAGACTTATTAAAGAATGAAAATAAAAATAAGATAGCTGATTTCACCTTTCGCCTTCAAGTCCTAAATCATGGAAAAGATGAAGTTATAAATAATCTGGAATTTGAAATTGAAGCTATAAAAAATCAAAATGATATCTTGAAAATCGAAAAAGAGGGTCTTCTTAAACAAAATAAGATTATTAAGAATGAAAATATTAATCAAGAAACTGAAGCGAATATGAATAAGGTTAATCAATTAGATTCTCAAATTGAGGGAAATCTAAAGAGTATTTTAATAAAACAAGAGCAAATAAAAAATAGGACCCAGGAAATAGCATTGGAGAAAAAGGTTATCAATGAGAATATAAGAACTCAAGAATCTAATATCCAGGATTCTGTTGAAAGTCTTAGAATTTCTAAAGTCTCGGATATTTCGAAGGAGATTGATGAGAAGAAAAAACAGTTGTCTTTGTTGCAACAAGATATTAATAATATTAATTTGAGTTATGAACAAACCGTAATTACTGCACCAAAAGATGGCGTAATTGAAATGCCGAATCTTATTAAAATCGGAGATATGATTGAACAAGATAAAGAGGTATTATCAATATCACCAGATGAAAATACGAATAGAGTTTTACTATATATTAATTCAGAAGAGATTAATAAAATTAAAACGGGCGATAAAATTAAATATACTTTTGAAGTAGGAAAGACGGAAACTTACTATGGAAGTGTAGTTCAAATCTATCATGACCCTGTTATTAGCAAGAATAAAGATACTACATTCTTTGTTGTAGAAGGAACAATTGAAAATACAGGGAAAAAGAAGTTGCGATCGGGTTCTACTGGAAAAGCTGCAATTGTAGTAAATCAAAAAAACATTCTTTCATTGATATTAGAAAAACTAGATGTACTTAATTAACAATTAACCAAAGAGTAATAAATTAGCTTTTTAGGAGGAACATTCATGTTCATGGTGTCTACAGCAGTTTTTTTACTGGTCACTTTACTGTGTATTACGTTATATTTTAAAACACATGATAAACGTTTTATGTATCTTGGATATGTAGCATTATTTTTAACTTTTTTTGTTATTGGTACTTTTTCATAATTAAATGTCCAGCGGTTTATTACAAACTAAATGAAGAAGAGCATATATAAGAGAGAAAGAGCATTCATAAGAATGCCTTTTCTTTATCAATAGTCGGGTGAAAAGAGATTATACATACTTCTTGAGCAAATAGTTGTAATTTATCAGATGCAGAAATAGATATATATAAACACGCAATTCATTCCGATCATGCTACAGAAAGAATTGCGTGTTTTGATATTTTAGGGGGGCATTTTTTAATTATCTTGATAATGATAGGTGCTACTTCTACTGTAAAATTTAAGTTTATATATATATATATATATATAAACTTAATATTCAGAATGTAATTGATAAATATACTAATTTAAACTATGTATTACAATAACTGTGTTAATCTTAATATAGTAAAAAAGAAGAAGAATAAGAAAATTAACAAACCTAGTATATATACTAGGTTTAATTTGTAGAAAAAATACATAAGAGAATTTTAATTTATATTATTAATATTACATTTGGTTTAATAATATCTTCGCTTATATACACTTTAACATTTTAACCTATAAATTAACAGTATTGTTATAATTTTCTAATTAACGTAACATTTAGGTTGTAAAGAAAAAACATAGGGAGGAAGTTTTATGAAGAATAAAATATTTTTATCTGTGCTGTCTTTCTTGATGGTAATTTCATTTTTAGTGCTACCTTCTAATACTCCAGAAGCAAATTCTTTTAATGGACAAGAAAGTTTAAAAATTGAAGGGCTGGAAAGTATTAGAGATGTAAATGGAAATCAGATTATTAGTGAAGATGACTTTTTTGAGTTTGCTGATGCGTTAGAACCAAAGCAAAATGAGGCGCTAGAAGTAAAATATTTTTATAATAATGGTGATGATAATACTTCAGTTTTAAATTTAAATGTGAAGAAACATGAAGGTGTCATTCAAGTTAATCTAGTAAATAGTATAGAAAAAGACACGCCAATTAGTGATGAAATTACAAATCAAACTATTTTAGAAAAAAATGTTTATCATGCAGCGTTAGCTAAGGGTAAAGGGAAACCAAAGCCAAAACCAAAACCAAAGGGAAGCAAAACAGTACCAACTAAAACGAATGGTGGTTCTAATAAAGGTGACTTCATTAATTCGCATGCATATGATAGACATAAATATGATGCGTCAAGGAAATCTACTAAGAATAGAACTCAATATGGAAAAAATGTTGATGTGAAAAAACTTAGAGAATCAACAATGAATGAACCAGATCAAGCATGGTCTGCTCGTGATAAAGGAGGACCTTGGAGAACATTCTATAGAAAAGAATTCAATAGTAATATAAGTACTGGAGATACTCCTACTGTTCATCATAGGGTTATCATTAATACAGAAGATAGTAGTAAAAGTACTCAATTTCCGCTATATTTAAAATAAAGGGAATGTTGAATTATGATCGAAAAATATACAACAGAAATTGTCATTGATGTTTACCGTAGAAGCGAAAGTGATTTAGAAAGCATGGTTGATGAGATAAAGGCTTATACAAAAACATATGAGCATGATAAAGTTACAGTTGTAGGGTTAAAAAAGGAAGATACATACTTTACAGATAAGGAACAGTATGTATTAACTTTACAGGTTGAAAGAGATATGCTTAATTTAGGTAGAAAGTATGAATACGAAGAAGAAAAGTTATTTGGCTTTTATGAAGATGAAGAAAATTAAATGTAGTTGAATTGTTTTTTTAAATAACATTAAAAAGCTTTCCGCAAAGGGAAGCTTTTTATGTTAAAGAAAAGCCATATTACGAAGCTGCACAAAAAAATTGGGTTAACTATTTACTATATTAAAAATCCTATTATTTATATAATATAAATAATATTCTTGGTGCGAATAATAAAAAGATAGGTTGAATTTATACTCGCTACAACTATTACTACAGGGGGAACTAAGTTTATTTTTACTATGCATATTGGAGAACATTTCGAATCTTATTTTTTAATAAGGAAGGCATTTAAATTTCCGTAAAGTATTATACTGCGTAGTTGAAAAGGTTATATAATGGTTATGATATAATAAAATTCGATAATAACAAGGGGGATTAATTAAATGATTTTTCAAAGCATGATTACAGCTATTATAGAAAAATTACAAGAGACAGTGAATCCCTATTGGATAATTGTATTTGGATCTATAGCAGAGAACAGAGAACGGGAAGATAGTGATATTGATATAGCATATTTAAGTGACATAAATTTAGGGAATTATGAACGTTTTTTATTAGCACAGGAATTGGCAGATATTGTTCATAAAGATGTTGATTTAGTTGATTTATCAAAGGCTTCAACAGTTTTTCAAGCTCAGATTATACATACAGGAAAGACAATATTTTGTTCTGATGAAGAACGAAAGGTTATTTTTGAAATGAAGACTTTAAAAATGTATTCAAAATTGAATGAGGAACGCCAAATAGTATTCGATGATATAAAGAAAAGAGGTTCTATATATGAAGAATGAGGTTATCTTAAATAAAATTTCTACAATAGAGCGTTGTATAAAAAGAATACAGGATGTATATGGGAATGCTCCTGAAAATTTAGAAGATTATACAAAGCAAGATTCAATAATATTGAATATACAAAGAGCTTGTGAAGCGAGTATTGATTTAGCGATGCATATTGTTGCAGGTAAGAAATTAGGATTACCCCAATCTAGTCGAGAGGCATTTGATTTGTTAGTTGACGCAGATTTACTTAGTAAAGAATTGGCAAGTAAGTTAAAAGCAATGGTGGGGTTTCGAAATATTGCTGTTCATGATTATCAGAGTGTAAATTTAGATATTGTTCGTCAAATTATTGAAAAACATTTAACTGATTTTAAACTATTTACAAAAGAAGTGATGGGAATATTGGAATTATAGGAAGGTAAGTCCTAGAATTATCGTTATATAGATGGGGAGAGTGTGATATGCTCTTTTCTAATTTTAGGGTGAGACAGATAACTATTTAGTTGTTTACTTACTTCATGTAAATATGAAAGAAACAAGTATTATATGGCTGTACTGTAGAAAGATACTCCCCGAAGAGTGTCTTTCTTTAATTTATCCCGTTACATATAAAATATTAATTTTTTTGCTAAACTCTAATTTTTATATATAAACATACATTAAACTCAAAAATATTCATCATGAAAAATAAGAAAGGTGAAATTAATGAAAAAATATTGGAATAAGCTATCATTGCTTCAAAAAAATGTATTACTAACTGTATTAGTAATTCTGACGCTTGTTGGAAGTATGGGGGCGTTAAGTTTTGATATGTTTCAAAATAGTATGATGTCTATATTTGAGAAGCAGTCTTTTGAAACAGGGGATACACTAATAAATCAATTAGATGTAGAAATAGTGAAAGATGTAGCAAAAGACCCCACAGCACAAAGAGTGAAGAAAGGAAAATTGACAGAGCAATTAGATAAAGCTACAAAAGATTTGAAAAGTGTCGGCCAAACATATGTTATAGGGGCCAAGTTAAATGATAAAGTTGAACTTCAAATAGTAGGTTTGGATACAGAATTAGCAAATGCAGTTTCTGTAAAACCAGGTGACTATTATGAACAGCCTACCCATTGGATGAAATCATACGATAAAGTAATGAAAACGAAACAGGCACAAATGACAGAAGTGTATGAAGATGAATTAGGTTCATGGGTAACAATTTTAGAGCCAATTATAGATGAAAATAAAAATATAATTGCAATTGTTGCAGCGGATTTAGACGCTTCTATCATTCCTATTACAAAGGAAAAATTTATAGTACAAGGTTTACTCTTTATTATAACTTCATTAACAATCGCAATTACGATTCAAATATTAATCTCACGAAATTCCCTATCGCCTTTAAAGGATTTACAAGAAGGCTTACGTAAAGTTGGTGAAGGTGATTTAAGTATTAAATTAAATGAAAGATCTGATGATATAGGGATAACCAATATTTATTTTAATAGCACTATTGAAAAGTTTAATAGGATTATAGATAAAGTAAGGCAGACTGCTGAACAGGTTTCGACATCTTCACAGGAATTATTGGTAAGTACAAAAGAGAATAGCATGTCATTTCAAGAGATTGCAAGCTCTATGACAGGATTAAAATTAGGTGCACATTCTTATGAACATATAGTGCAGAAATGTTTAGGAATTGTTCAAGAATTGGAAAGTAAGATGGTAGAAATTAAAGGATCTGTAAAACAAATTACGACTGCTTCGGAAGTCATGGAACAGCATTCTCTAGAGGGGGAAAATTTGATTAAACAAATTGTGAATCAAATGAAAATAATCCGAGATACAGTTCAAGATACATCTTCTAGTATTTATGCATTTGAATCAAGATCCAAGGAAATTAGTGAAATTGTCACTGTAATTACAACTATTTCGAATCAAACAAATTTATTAGCTTTAAATGCTTCTACAGAAAACTCATGTACTGGAGAGTATGATAAAGGATTTTCAGTTGTTGTAGATGAGATACGTAAATTAGCCAAAAAAACCGAGATATCTGCAAGGGATATAGCTAAATTAACTAGTGAAATCCAAGCTGAAGCAGAAGAGGCTGTAGTATCCGTGCAGAAGAGCTCAAAGGAAGTGGAATCAGGAATAAAACTTTTTCAAAGTAGTGGTGCTTTCTTTGAAAAAAATTCAAAATCTGTACAATTTGTTACAAATCAAATTAAAGCGACTTCGATTAATTCAAGAGATATTTTAGAAAGTAATCAATCCATTGTTCAGGTTGTAAATGAATTATCATATATTGCAAATACATATGTGAATAGTAGTAGTAATGTTGAGATAAGTATGAAAGAACACCAAATTTATGTACAAGATATTGCAGAGCTAGCAAATTCTTTAAATTGGCTCGCCCAAGAATTACAGGAATTAATAGGGGGATTCAAAAGTAAGTAGGAGAGGGGAAGGCGTAGGTAAGACCTGGACATTTATTTATTCAAATATAAGGTGCGAAGCCCAGGTATATAAGTAAGATAGCTAAAGGAATAATTTTTTACATATTTTATTGGAAATAGAGCATGATATTACCAAGTTAAACGGAGGTGTGTAAGAAATGCAAATTCGTGAAAATAATAATTCAAACGAAATCTTGGTAGCAACTGCAACAAGCGCTATTGAGCGAATGAAATATGAAATCGCTCAGGAATTTGGGGTTAAACTTGGACCGGATTCAACAGCACGAGCAAATGGTTCAGTAGGTGGAGAAATTACGAAACGTTTAGTTCATATGGCGCAAGAACAATTATCAGGTCAATATAAAATTCACTAAAGTTAAAGGTATATCTCATTGAAGGGATATACCTTTTTAATTTGTTTTTAAAGAGGGTAGTTAAATTCTTATATTAGTTAAGTTTAGAAACTGCAAATTTTGCTGTGAAATTCATCTTCTTCATGTAAGAAGAATTTACTCCTGCTTGAAATTGAACAGAAATATTACCATCTTTTTGTGCTTTGAATACACGGCCATATGGTGAATTAGCATTGTATGTGCCAATTACTTCATTATCTGCATCAAAGACCGTATAAGAAATTGGGAATCCAGAATTTTGTACAAAGACTGTAAGTTCTTCCCCTTTATTGAGATCAAATGATTCTTTTTGAGAAACTTCATAGGAACTCATAGAGTAATATTTTGTAAATTCTTGAATTTCTAAATTCGTAGTTGCTGCACTTGCTTTTGATGCCTCTGCTCCTGGTAAGTTCATACCTGATAGTACTGCAATTCCTAGTGCCCCTGCTAAAATTACTTTTTTCATAATTCTAGTTCCTCCTTTAATATATTGTGAGATTTGAAAAGGAAGTGAAAACACACCTCCTGAAACCATTATAGTTACAATGAGAATCATTTTCAACAAAGTTTGATATGTAATTTTGCATACATAAGATGTTGATATAAGGTAATAAATAAAATATTTCAATGTTGATAAAGTTCTGTTTTTGGGATTATTAAACAAAAATGAGATATTGTGTGTTACAATAAAGAGGCAACAAAGCACACCATCCTGATAATATTATGTATATTTACCCTATGTATGTCGTTTGTATTAGAAATAAGAAGTCTCTTAAAAAGAGACTTCTTACTTTGTATGGAGGGTTATTACAGAAGGTCGATTATAATCAAATTATTTTAATTACCGTGGTAGGTATTGCCACAATTTATTATATACAAAATGCTGAAAAATCAACTAAAAAAGCATTAAATAAGAGTAGGATTTAAAAATGAAGATAAAAACATTTGAAATGCCTGAGAAACGATTTGGAGAACTATTAGAGCACATAATTACTGTGGGATTTGTAGGTGCTGTAACAGGACAGAGTGAGAAGAAGTTAGAGTTTACATCAGGTTGATTAGAATCTGTATTCATAAATGTAAAAGAAGCCATTCAATTTCAAGAGATGAAAGAGAGTATTACAAAAGCCTCTGTAAAAACAAAGGCTAGTATGTTAGAGAAAGATAGTTGATTTATAGAAGCGTATGTAGGAATAATCAATGATATGTTTGTTATTTCTGGATTATTTGTAGGGTTTTTATCTGTTCTAAAAGAATTAAATTGTTTTGTTCAATCATCTTTGCTACTGCTTCAAAATAGGCTTGATTATCCAGAACCTCAATCTGCTTCTCTTTAGGAAGCGATTGTAGTATTTCTTTTATTTCTTTACACTCGTATATGTCATTCTCAGAGTCTTCGATTAATCTATTGCGACGATTTGTGTACTCAAGTGCGCCTAAAGTTGCTAATGCGCGAGTATCTAGTCCTAGGATTTCCATGTATTCATCTCCTTTCCTCTACAATAATTCGATAGAGTGAAGGAGATTCCTTTCGTGATTGGATTATATAGCATGTTACTTATTTGTGGTAATGTAATAGAATTAAATTTGAGCTACTCGTTATTTAGCAAAAAATGAACTGAGCGCGACTTCGTGGTAATCTAAATCTAGATATCCAATGCTTGTACAGATTTTGGGCATTTTAAATGGGGGAGATTTAATCCGATAGTGATAAAGAAAATTGAAGACAATATAAGGTTGATTTCGCATTAAGTCGAGCGATGAAACATACTAATAAAATGTTATTGAATTTGAAGAAGTTAAAGTATGAAAGATGTCATTTATAGTCGCTCCAATATCTATTGCAATTTCTCTATATAAAAAAGGTAGCTACACAAAAGTGTAACTACCTTTTTTCACAAAAACATTATTATTCTAATAAAAACTCTAGCGTAAACTTGCACTTAGAGGCACTTGAGAATAAACAGTAAAATTACTACCATAAGTACCGTGTCTAGAAAATGAGGAAGAAATCGAGCTGTTCCAACTTTTGTAGGTAGATCCAGATGTATCTGCTCTTAGAAGTACGTTTGAAAAGCTAGCTTGGCTAAAAGAATTACGCCCAGCATCTTCAACTCCCTGAACCATTTTTACTGGTTCATATTGAGAAAAAGTACCGTAGACAGGCTGATTTGTGTATCTAGGGCTTCCATTTACATACATAGTAACCGTACCATTTCCGTTATTAACTAATTTAAGGTTGACTCGATCACCATCTTTAATTGATGTATCATACTGTGTGTTCCAATATTTACTGTTTTGACCTGATTCATTATATCCTGAATTAAGAAATACTTTATATCCATTTGGTGTTTTTGAAATACCACCTTCAACTTTAGATGCTCCAATACCTAAATACCAATTCACATATCCATCCTTAACAACTACTGATTTTGGTAGATTTATATCAGCCGCGATCCCAGTATATTTACTATTTGTAACACTCTTTACAGCACCTTCTGTAGCTGCAAAACTTGTAGTTGAAAACATAGATAAAGAAATTAGAAGTGAACCAACTAGATACATCATTTTTTTCTTACTTTTCCTTAATACTTGATTCATTTTAGGTCCCCCTGACTTTTTATTATTAAATTGCATTGAAAGTTGGCCAACTAACTACGACTTACAACGCAAAGATACATCAGGTTTCGTTTTATGTATATATTTTCCTGTTATAAGTCATTAAAATGTCAAATAGATTGAATGTCTGATATTTATCAATATAGAGAATGTTGACAGAATAGAATGGTATTCCAGTTTTAATTTAGGAACGATTTTAAATAATATTATTAAGCCTATAAACATGTTGGGTATAATATGTAATACCCATTCATGTGTGAGAAATAAATATGGCATTAATATAAGTAGAAAAGGATATATTAGAAATTTTTAGGGTAGAATACCTGCAAGTGAAATTTCCTTATAAATTTAGAGAATAAACTAATGGATTTTTTTGTTTAGTAAATATAAAGCTGAGGCTAAAAAAGTGATTTGTAAATTATTTTTATAGTATTAGTTTTCATTATGAGAGCACGTTTAAGCTTATCAATATAGTTTAGTTAAATTTGATTTTAAACAGACCGCTCATATAAAGCGGTCTGTTTTGTGATAAACTTTGTAACTACTATAACTAATCTTATATTGCGTTTAGTTCAAGAATTGAGAGTAAAAGAATAGTAATAGAAAAATTAATGTTTTACCAAGTAATTTATAAAATAAACTTAAAGGAATCACAAGTTCTCCTAGTGTAAAGCTTTTTAGTTTATTCTTAGTTGATCCTTTTGTTAAATTCTTAAGTGTTTGGAAGTTTATTCTATTAACAAAAGACCAACTTGGCACAACTTTTGTACCTGAATCTATTTTGAAAATGATATGAATACTATGGGCATTAAAGCCATTTATAATTAAAATAAGCGTAAATCCTAAAATAATGAACCAAGTCATTTTTCAGCACCTCCTTTCGGTATCTAATATTAAGATATTAAAACTGTTGCGAAAGTGTGCTATTGTCCATGAAAAATATTGAGAATTTATTGAGGAAACGTTGAGAATGTAGCAATGCTATTGATTATAGAAGAGTTAAGTATGTGCCTATATAGACGAACAAAAAGAATCTCTGTAATAAGCGCGTTAGTTATGTTTGCTTATTCATTAGCATAAGTGAGAGTATCCCAATAATCTTTAGAGAGATTAAGACAGAATGTTTTATCGTATTTCTTGTTGGGAGATATATTAGAAGGTAAAACACAGAAAACGAAGAGAGAACAGTTGCGTAGACTGTTCTCTTAAGGAGCGGAATTGCTGAATATGTTCAATGACAATGATTCAAGCATTCCATTAGTAGTATGCGCTTAGGTTTAAAATTTATACAAGAAGGTAGTTATAAGAAAAGCTGACTTTCCCTATCGTTTCAATTTAAATATTATTTACGGAGCTAATTTTTCAATGGTAGGCATAACAGCAATTGGTGGTAGAGATTTAGTCCATGCAGCTGCATATATGTTTAATTTTTCCCCTAATTTGTAGTTTTCGTCATTGGAAATAGGAACCCTCAAAATTTTATTATGGGAAACTAGCTCCCACCAATCAGTTTGATAAGCAAGTGCTTCATCTTTTGTAGAAGTGGCAGCAACTACTAAGTAATTGTTATCTACTGAAATGACATATCCAGTAAAAGGTTCTTGTTCTTGGTTCTGAATAGAATGAACAGAAGTATCGTTGAGCGAAATCTTATTAGAATCTGCAAAGGCTGGTGTTAATCCAAAAGTAAATCCACATCCTAATGTTAAAGCTGTTACGGTTGTTACGAATGTTTGTTTTTTGTTAAACATAATATATATCCTCCTCTTATATTTAATCACTACATTATCGACTTTCTAGTTATACATATATAAAGCCTTTTATTATTAAGTTGTTTAACAAATCTGTAACAAATATTCCATAAATGTTAATATTAACTATAAATGGGGTTGTATTTATGTTATAATTCACTAGGTGAACTATTATTGTTCCTTTCATCTCTTGATGAATATATACCCTTCCTTAATTGTAAATATGTTCGATTTTATTGGTGAAGAGGAGAGCGATTCCTCTTCTTTTTTTATTAATATAGGATTTTATATATTGAACAGTAATAGAAACCTATATAGTTTTTTTCTAGACATATTAACAATAAGGACAGTATTGAAATGCCAATTTCAATACTTAAATTGAAGGGAAAGTTGGAGACCCTTATTATTCCTGTTTTTTTAATCATCACGAAGTTATAAAAAAGCACTCATTATGAGTGCTTCTTCATTATCTATCATATCTTTCGCCAGTCATATTAACTTTAATTTCACCGTGTTTCTTTTTATAAATTATTGCAGTATTTATTAAGAGCTCAATGCCCACGAACGTTGAATGTACTGATAACCTGTCCGTTATGAGTTACTTTATATTCATTTCCCTCTGTAATCCCCATATTGAAAGATACAGGAGTACGTAATCCTTTTGTAGTAACATTTTTAGAGGAAGTTAATTTACCGAATTCATAGCTTTTGATGGTATATGTTACATTCGCATCTCCCACTATGTAAAAAGTACCTGTTGTATAACCTGGGACATTAGATCCGTTATAGTAATCATTGCCCAAAATAGAAACCTTTTGTATTGTGGCGTCACTAATAGCAGCTTGTGCTTTTGTTATTCCTAATTCTGGTGAATCTATCGTTGATACTCCTAAAACTCCCATTAATATCGCACCGGATAAAACAACCTTCTTAAACATGTAAACATCCCCTTTTTTTATAATATTAAGTATAATTGTTACTATATAAATATATAACAATTATATGTATATGTTAATATTTGGGATTTGATAAATATATAACGGAATATTCAGTTATATATTGAGGGTTTTTTATTTTTAATAAAGGTAATCTAAAGATGCTTATTGAAATAAAAAGAGCCTTTTATAATGAAGTTTTTATCAAGGCCTTAATTATAAAAATTCAAAAAATAAATTTAAAATAATGGCGCTCAGTGTTTAATATTTTAATAATAGAAGGTTATTCTTTGGGGATATAATAGTTATTGTGAATTCAGATACTTTAAATCGAATGATTACAAATAATTTTTAAAACTTCATATAGAACACACATTAACTCCATTACTAACACAAACTAAAGGTGTATACTTTTGTTATCATATTTCACAACAAATATTAGAACATACTAATATTACGTAATAAGAAAGTTACGCTAAAATAGAAGAAAAAAGGGAGAGAAGATACTATGACAAGATTTACAAATCAGTATGTAGATAACACAATTTTAGAAGAGGATGTAGAGCTTTTAAAAGTTATGGCACACCCAATGCGTTTAAAACTAATCAGCGAGCTTTCAAAACATAAGACACTAAATGTGACTCAGATGACTGAAATTTTAAATATTCCACAATCCACAGTTTCACAACATTTATCTAAAATGAAAGGTAAGGTTTTAAAGGGAAACCGTCAGGGATTAGAAATTTACTATAGTATTCAAAATACAAAAGCTGAAGAAATTATTGATCTATTAGGTCCATTACAATGATTATCTATTTTTTATAAAAAGACGCTCGGTATAAAAATGAAGAAACCATTTTGAAAAAGGCTTTTCAAAATGGTTTCTTTTCTGTTAGCGTATTATTTATTTTTGTGCTTGCCAAATAATTAAAGAACATGTGTTAAGTACATATGTGAAATCAAGAGTATGAATAATAAAAGGAATAGTGGAAAATCACACCACTCGATTTTAAATTCATGAAGACATGTGTTTAATGGATAGTTAAAACTTCGTATCATTTCTTAACAATAAATAAGGCGCCAACCTAATTATGGCAGCGTTTATAACAATCATTATATACACTTAGTCAAGATTATTTATGATCACATTATTTACGTCCTTGTTTCCATACCCCATTCTTTTTATAATAAGTATTTTTGTCATTCATGAAGTCTGATGTATTACCAAGAATACTATATTTTTTGTTCTTTTTCTTAGTCTTCTTCTTTAGTCTTTTTTCTTCTTGAATAGCTTGCAAATCCGCTTTCCATTGTTTTAATAATCCCTTTTTATCTCGCATCAAATTTGTACCCCTTGGATTAAAATGTGAATCCAATAACTAGATTCTACATATGTGTATTGCTTACCTTTCAATCCAAAATCCCATTTTGTTTTTCTTTATAAATTTCTTTTCTTATGTATTCGAGAGTAATTGGAATTCTTCTTTATTCTTACCATTAATCTCTTTTTTTTATTTAATTCTTGATTTAATATTTTTTCTGTTTTGAAGAGACGTAATTTCTCCTCAAATAAAAAATTCTTTTTTTCTCCGTCACCCTTTTTACTTATTTTTTAAGAATTTCAGATTTTCTACTTTTACAATTGCTTTAGTTTTTTTGATAATTCTTCTTACTATAATAATTCATTAAGTATATTTTTACCATATATATCCTATAATTATCCATTTGACAAAAATATAAGTATAAAAATATTTATTAAATAAAAATACTCTACCAAGATGAAAGGTCTAAAAGGGATGAGAAACAAGAGAGGGAGGAAGAAGTGAGAAGTGTGACTTAAATAGTTCCTAGCTTTCAATCAAGATTCGTAGCTGAGCGTTTGTTGGATTAGTATGTAAAATGCACATGGTCAAATTAATGATAATTACGTTAGTGAAATGTTTTCTGTTTATGGAGTTAAATAATGAGTAATATAGTTTTTTTAATATTGTTTATTAGAAGTTATTTATAATACTAGTTAGAGAGGATCCAGAAATTTGAAAATAAATTGAGATAAAGTGAGGACTTATATTAGCATTTAGGGAAAAATGACTGAGTGTACGTATGGGTCATTAGTTTTCTTTGAGGTTACTACATTAAATTTATCATAATAAACAAATTTATTATAGACTATGAATGAAATTAGTTATTATTTATAATTGAGGAAAATAATTACTTAAAAGGAGAATGTTATATGAAATTTTTATCTAAAAAAATTTTAACAGGACTAATAGTAGGGGCTATGAGTATATCCGTATTAACTCCTTCAATTAATGCTGAGATTAACGATTCACAAAAAGAGGCAAATTCTACAGCTCAAATGATTGAGAAAAACACAGGAATTGATGACGTTTTAAATAATTTTAAAATGGAATCAAAGGAAACAAAGGTTATTGAAAATGCATCAGGTACAGTTAATATTCCAACTACATTAAACTCAGAACCTATTACTATCAAGGATAGAACAGAATCTTTACATATTTCTCTCCCGGAGCTAAATTCAAGCGAAGTTATTCAAACAAATAATGGGACTCTTATTTATCAAGATGAAAATCAACCAGCTGATTTAGCGGTACAAACTACTAAAGATGGTGTGCGATCGCTAATTAAAATTAAAAATCAATCTGCGCCAAAAGAATACGAGTTTGCTATTGATATCCCTAATGGTGGTAAACTAGTTTCATCTGCTGAATATTTGGGTCAGGAATTTGATACAGGAGAAGTATTTATAGTTGATGCTGAAAATATTATTCAAAGTGTCTTTATGCCTGCTTGGGCGAAAGATGCAAATGGAAATCCTGTTTCTACACATTATAAGGTTGATGGAAACAAATTGATTCAAGTTGTAGATTTTGATGAAAATACTGCATTCCCAGTGATTGCTGATCCAGATTGGATTAAAATAGGTAAATGTTCTGCTGCTTTAGCTGCTTTTGTTGGTGGAAATTTAATTGCTGTTTCTAAGCTGCTTAAAATTAAAAAATATATTAATGCTTTAGGTGGTTTTGGAGAAGCTGCAAAACTTCTTGTACAAGCATCTACTTGGGAAGAAAGAATGCGTGTAGGTGGACAAGCTCTTGTAGGATTAGCTGGAGAATTAACTGGTGCTACAGGTGTTTGGGCAGCATGTAAATAGGTTTTGTAATGGAATATATACTTACTGGAATTAATGTTTTATTTGGCTTACTTATTTTAATATCTGGATTAGTATACTTTAAAAATACAGTTAGGGCTTACAAAGATGATATTAGGACTAAAAATAGAATTAAAGAATCTAATCTTTCTATCATATTAGATATTGTTTTTATCTGTATTTTTATACTTATGCCAACTTGGCTTACTTATTCAAAAGTTGATTTTTTAGTAGATGTAATATTACCTGGCTGTATTATTGTAGGCGGAGTAAAAAGTATTCAATATCTTTTTCCAAATAAGGTATTAAATAAAAAATATCTAGAATATCTTATATTTATTATTTTGGGTATTTTAAACGGGATACTCATTTAATGATAAGGTAATAAACTAAGAGGTCTAGCTAATTGAATTGAACCTGAATAGTGGTACATGAGAAAAACACCTTGTGAATTCGCATACTAAGTATGCAAGTTCAATAGAGGTGTTTTTTTCTTTAATAATTTTATGTATGGTATTAAATTATTTTGTTAATGTTAAGAATGGGCTTCGTGTTACTATTTCTTCACTTTTTGGAATGCTGTTCATTCTTATATCTTCCTAAAGGTTTGTTTCTGTGCCTAACTGTGGCGCTATGTGGGTAGGAAATATTACATAAAATACTGTTCTGTTTAAAATTTGTGCATATTTTATCCATGATTTTTATTAGCATTACCTTTTGAACATTTAATAGAGTAGTTGAGTCAAGGCAATAGGATTAACTTAGAAAAGGCAATCAAAATGATTATACAGGGATAAAAAATTGCTAATAAGAAAGAAGAATTAATCTTTTATTACATAAAATCATATAAGTTTCATCAACAACATAGCGCTATGGTAAAAGAAATAAGGTATAGTGGGTAAACCAATTATAAATGGATATAATACTAATTAATTTGATAGGTTAACGGATTAAATTAATTGAGGGTGTCATGAGGAAAAGTAGAAAAAAATTCAATCGGTCATCACACGTCTTCAGTTACTAGCTAGATTATCCCCTTTATTCTGTTGCCAGGTTAGAAAGCTATCGATTACGAATGTTTTATTAATTAGAGGTATAAATCAATTCATAATTTATTTACATAGTTAGTATAAAAAGGAGACATCTATTAAGATGTCTCCTTTTTATACAATTCATATTAAGAAGGTGTTCAATTGCTTAAAAACTATGAAAAAACAATAATCATCGAGTAAAGTTATTGTAGCATCAATAAATAGGATTTTTATATGAAATATTGCATATGTAGATTTTATAGGTCTTATTTGTATATTTTAATTTTTTATCTATATTATTTTTGATTACTCTAGTAATGTTTTTTTCCATAAGATATCTTTTTATGGTATCTCGTTAATCTATATTGTCTTTTTTAAATATCACATAGAAAACTTGCCTTTTGTAGATTATTAGTTTTTGTATTAAAAGTAGTAGATTGATTATCATACAAGTCAAACATTATGTTAAATTGCATATTCAAAGAAGAACATTTTGTTAACGTTTTCAAAATAAGGAATATTCTTATATATTTCTGTTATTATCGAAGTTGTACTTATATAAAAAGAAGGGGATGTTTATATGTTAAAAAAGGTTGCATTAGGTATATCATCTTTAACAATGGCAGCGGTAGTAGGTTTAGGAATGGCACCTGAGGCATCAGCAGGGCCGGCAGCACCATTAACTTCTTTAAATGTAATTAAGATTGAATCACAATTAGGTGGGATAGAAACCATTAACCCTAATAGTTTTAGTACAACTAGAGATCATGGTGGAAGTTATTTATATGTATATACTAGAGAAATTGGTTATGGGCAATTTCCTTTTGCAAAAATGAATGGATTTGATGTGAAAAGTGTTGATTCACAGAGAATTGGTGGAAATCCTATAATTGGTTGGGAGTATAAATGGGATGTATCAAAGTTTAAAGAAGGAACTTTCGAGTATCAAAAAACTTCAATAAACCATCCTAGAAATACATTACGAACTTCTATATATATAAAATAATACCTTAATATATCATAAAAAATCCCTACACAATGTGTGGGGATTTTTTGTAGATAAGAAATTATATTTCAATTTAAAAATGAAAACATAAGAAGAGTTTTAAAGTTTATTCTATTTTTCGTGTAATTTTCATCAATGTATTTACTTATATCGAATAAGTCAGTGATATGAATGTTAAAGTATACTTTAAATATACTTAATGAATCAGATACTTTTATTTACCTTAAATATAGTCGTTTTGTTTCTAGTTCCGTAATTAATCCTATTTTCTGCATTATGTTGTTGTAATAGGTAAATTGTAAGAAATGACATCAAGCATAATGTCATTTCTTACAGACGAATATAATTTTATTATAAAAGTTATTATGAAATTGAAAAAAGTCTTAGGAAGACCAGGACTTTTTACGAAGAGATATGAATTTCTAAGGACCTCATTAAGATAACATATGAATGTTACGCAAATGCAACAAAAGTGAACAAGCTAATTATTTGAATGAAAACTGACAGATGAAATGTTAAGGTGGCATTAATTGTTACTAGAATAGATATTAATTTTAGTATTAAGCTTTTTAATTGGTACTTTTGTTTTTATTTTTAGAGGGATTGGTTTCGGAGATTGCTCCGATTTAAGTCATAAAAATTGCACTCCATGCTGAAAAGGAGAACATAGCACATCATAATAATAAAGTGAATATACATTACGTTATATAAATCAAAAAATATCGAGTTTAGAAGAAGGGTAGAAAATTCTTATTTAATTAAAGAATCCCTAGACTTAGGGGTCAAGGGATTCAGGTTTTGGTATATCTCACACGATATTATAAAAAAGAATAGAACTTACTAAAGATAACACATGAATGTTTCATAAATGTATCAAAAAAGAGGGATACTATTAGAAAAATTCCTAATAAGCTATCATCTTTATTTTAATTAGTTATAAAGCCTTCAAAAATACTTTTAAAATAAATATCTTATTGGATTTTAGCACGAATGTATTAGTAAAGCCCAGTCAAAAAATGTGAATTAGAAAACAATATTTTAGAGGTTGTTTTTTTAAATGGCAAAGAGTAACTCTTACCGTATTCTTTGTTCACATATTATATGATTATTAGTAAAAATCTAAGGCTCTTGATAATGAAAAATAAAGAAGAAACATTTTAATAGAATTTTATTTATTTTTTTTAATTCTACTACCTGTTCATTGTATGACATTATAATGAGAAAAATTTGTTTCTTTAGTTCTTTCTATTATTGTTGTTGTAAAAAATAATTGATAATTTTATAAAACATATATTTTGAATAAGATAATAAATAAATTTATAATTATAGAGGTATGTTGTTTAAGTATTAAAAACGAGGAAAGATAGATGAAGATAACATTTGATGTAATAAAAGAGGGGAATTTTGATTTTACTTTATTAGAAGCGAGATTACTGAAAACTTTTAAATTAGTGGATAGTGAGGCAGTAATTGAAAAAGTTCAAAATAAAATTTTTGAAAAGGATGATATACAAACGCATTTAGCAGAGATTACTATTAATGTTACAGGAAAGAATATTGGCTATAGATCTGTTTCAGCCAGTATATTTATTGTTTTAGAAAGTTTATCAATAAAGCTATTTAATATTAGTATCAGTAGATATTAATTGATTGGAATTGGTGGTTTTTATTATTGTGTAGAATTTACATATTAAGAACGGTTCAAGGTTAATACTTAGTAGATGGATGTACAGTTGAAAAATGTTTACGAAAGAGCATTTTTAATAAGGATAAGCATAAATTAGAGTGTAGGATAAGTTTACTAGCCTTTAACCTATTTCAATACTCATTGAGGATTTCTGCCACATATTAGAGCATCTACATCAGTAGATGCTCTTTCTCTGACGGTAATAGGAAAGTTTGTTTATGGTATAATGTGGATTTACGGACGTAGCGAAAGTTATTCTTAAACAATTCAATATTAATGCAGAATTTATCCATTCAAATTTATATAAATCAAAATAGGCTTCAATTCATAAAAAATGAAAAGACTAGTATGGCGCTATGCTAGTCTTTTATTTATAGGTATTCCTTAATAATAGTTAAACTAGCTATTGTTTTCCATGATTTATCATAAGAGATGCTGTACATACAACGATGAGTAAATGAAAGAAAGCCCTTGTTTTTATAATTTATACTCAAAACAAGGGCTTTTTAAATACAGTGAAATTAAGAGTCGTGTGGTATTTTTGGTGTAACTTTATTGCAAAGTAGCAATGACAAGAAAGTAAATGCTAAAAGAATAAATAGAAATAGGGAAATATCCCTTTTTAGAAATAGTTATATTTCCCTATTTCTAAAAATAATTAAATTTTCATGTAGAGTTGGTAAAGAGTTCAAAAGAAATGAAGTGAAATTTATAAACTTATGTAAACAAAGATTTTAGTACAAATTTTTAATTAATAAAAAATCCACTTATTTCGACAAAACATAGCAAAGACGGCACGAGCTTCGTCGATTGATTCTTAAAGGTATTAGGTCGCTTTCATTGAACTTTCCTTATAGGAGGTGATGTGGCGCTATGGCAGAAATGGAGATATTATATACGGCTAATGAGGTTTATAGTCGCTTAGGAGTGAGCGGCAGTACACTTAGGAAGTATTCAGATGTTCTTGAACGTGAAGGCTATGAGGTGAAAAAAAACAGTCGTGGAAGAAGAGAGTATACAGAGTTTGATGTTGTCCTTATTGAAAAGTTAGTGGAGTTGAGTAAGCAAGATGGAATGACCTTAGAAAAGGCTGCAAAAATGATTGTAAAACAATTTGGTATCGCTAATAAGAAGGAAGAATCTCAGGAAGAAAATCAGCTTCCTTCTCATATACAGTTTCAATTACAGAAACAATATAGCGCTATGGTAGAAGAAATCAAAAAGGTGCAGCAAGCAAACTTAATAGAAATGGAAAAAAGACTAGGTGATCGCATAGATCAACGGAATAAATTAATTGAAGATGATATGAAGAATCGCAAGGAACGTGAGGAGAGAATAGAAAAAAGATTAGAGCAAAGAGATGAAAATCTTATGCGAGTGATTCGAGAGATTCAGGATGTAAAACGTACACTTGAGGAAGTGGCAGTAGCAAACGCGCCAAAAAATCCTTGGTGGAAATTTTGGAAATCATAGAGTAGTAAAAGATCTCAACTTATTAGGGCTGAGATCTTTTACTACTCTTTTAATATTTTTAAAAATCTGGTGTAGAAATAGCCAAGAACTTATAATTTTAATGTTAATTTTGTTTAATTAATAATTTTATATATCGTATTAGTTTTAAGTACGGGATTAACTATAAACTTTTAGGATAAAAATATAATAATGGACCCGTTTAAGGAAGTCGATGCGAGAAGTATTTAAAATTTTTCAATATAAGATTTTACTGCCTGTAATAAAAACTCTTCTTGCCCCATACCAGCATCTGTGGCCATTTGAACTATTTTTTGTTTAAATTCATAATCCGCATGAAAAGTTAATGGCTCTACATTACTTTTAAAGTAAACGCCTTCTACATGTGGAAGTATTGAACCTGATTTCATATGAGAATGTAAATATTTTATCTCTTCTTGAAATTGCAATGGATTTACTTGTAAAACAAAGGGTTTAATTTCTAATTTGATGGCATCTTGTGTAATAGTTAATCGCATATTTGTGACACCAAGTTCTTTATAAAATAAGTTTATTAGATTGTAAGTGATAGAATCAAATAATTGAGGTTTTTTAAATGAAAAAGATAAATATCCTCGTTTTGTAATCACTGGCTGTTTTTTGAAAGGTTCAAAGGAATAATCATGCTCTTTATAAGTAGATAGTGGGAAAATCTCTTCATCCTCTGTAAGAATCTTTCCATCTGCGCCATTAAGCTCTATTAACCTAGCTGTTTTTCCGGTGCGTTGATGTGTTAATAATTGATATAAACATATCTCTTCATCATAGATCTTGGTAATGAATGTTTTTCGCTCTTTTGTTTTAGTTTTTTCATAATCAAGCATAAAAATTTCTAATTCTTCCTCATCGATAAGATATACTTGTTTTCCTCGTTTTTCTACCATTGTAGCGGGTAATTTTCCGGATTTGATGTATGTAAAGATAGTAGATGGTGCTACATTAAGAATTTCAGCTGCTTCTTTTGTACTTAGTCCATTAACCTCTTCTTTTTCCATTAATCTTTCAATATCTTCTAAATAGAAAATTTTGCTGCCGAATTGTTTCCAGTTATCTTTGTATACGCATTCTATTAATCCTTCTTTTTCTTTCTTTAATATGGTCTGTACGGTTACCCCCATTAAATCAGCCGCTTCTTTTGTAGTAACAGTAGGCTTTGTAATAAATAGTAAATCTTGTGTCATAAAATTACACCTCCGAATTTCGACTAATTTATAAACTCTATATAGTATCATATCAGATTTTTATATACATATTAAATTTGATTTTAATTCTAATAAAAATCAAATTTAATAGTAACTTCGGTAATGATAAAACATGATATTTATAAGTATATTAATTTTCATTTTAATGTAAAGTCTTTGTTTAAAATAAATGAGTTAAAAAATATATATAATTATACATATAATAATTAAATATTTATAAAAAAATATATGTATGTTTAGATAGAGAAGAATATATTATTCTTACAGAAAGAGTAATGTTTTTATTTTGTACAATTGTTACAAAGGAAATGAAAAGTATAGTATATTTAATAAGTAGATATAGTTTAATAATATTTGCAAAAAGTGGTGAATGAAAATTATGGATAGTAAAAGTAAAAATGAAGTTCTACCTATTACAAATTATAAAAAAGGATTTATAGATACATATTTAGAGGATATGAATGGTGTTGTGTTATTCCTACATAACAATCGTTATATGGATGCTGTAGAACAAAAGATGGAGAAAGCAGAAAAAGAGGGTAAAAGAAAATATGATTTTCTAAATGACCTTGAAGTGATCTATCATTTTGTCCATTTACAGAAAGATATGGATGAGAAGAAAAATAGGAAAGAGCATACAAAAAAGAGTTATGTTTCTGAAATTTTGTCATTTTGTCAATGCATGGTGCAGAACGCGGAAGAATTTGAATTAAATGGGGAAGACGTACAGCGCTATGAATCTTTATTGAAGGTATTACAGCCTTGGCATATACGTAAGTATAGTAGCTGGTTAAAAAGTGTAAAGAATGGCAGGGGAAATTCAAGCTATAGCGTTGCAACGCTTGCGAAAAAAACAGTATTGATTCGTTCATTTTTAAAACATCTTCACCTATTTGGCTATGTTGATAAGCCACTTTATGAGGAATTACAGCGCGCAAATGTAAATGAAAAAGATAGACCTAATCGTGATTTGTCTTATGATGAGGTAATAAAGATTTTAGATTTTTATAAAGTACGAGGACATTTAGTAAACTATACACTCTTACTTGCATTAGCTAGTACTGGAGCACGTATTCAGGAGTTGTGTCGGACAAGAGTAAAAGATTTATACTATGACGGAAAATATTGGTTAAAAGTTATAGGAAAAGGTGGAAAGGTACGTGAACTTTTCATTTCAGAACATTTGTATCAGTGTATCTGTGAAGTGAGAAGGAAAAGAGGGTTTCAAACCATATTAGATCAAGGAGATGGGGATCCTTTATTTGTAAATCAAAGAGGGAATTTTTATAACCCTAAAACGCTATCTAATCAGGTAACAGATATGATAAAGAAGACAAACTTAGAGTTTCTACAATATCGTGAAAATCCAGTAACCGCTCATACATTTAGGCATGCATTTGCAATTATGGCTGTGGAACAAGGAAACGCTGATTTATACCATTTAATGCAAACTCTTGGTCATGAAAATATTCAAACAACAAAGATTTATTTAGAGAAGTATATGAAGCGTCAAAATAATGTAGGAATGATTTTTGCTGATATGATTAAATAATAATTTTATTATGATACTACTGTAGACAAAAAGAAGACATCTTATTTTGATGTCTTCTTTTTGTCATATAGTTACTAATGTTAAGAAGGTAATTTATCGATTTATATTTATAAGAAATATAGCGATTCTCGATACAATACATCATAACATAATTAGTAATAATTATGTTATGTAATTTCGCATATATAAATTTAATTATATTTATACATATTCTATCTTTTGTTTCTGTCAGAGATTTTTTTTAGTAGTAAACTATTTTATCCATTGACTGTATATTTGTTATATCTCATTTTAAACATGAGGTTAAAATGAGCCCCCTCACCTAATGCGAAAGGGTGCTTGGTAAATCAGAAGTTAGGTTTCCAATCAAAAAATGAAAATATAAGCAACTATTAAAATGCTATCATAATGTTTTAATGATTTTTCAAGCATTATTACATATAAGTATAAATTCCTTTAATATCCATTTGATAAAATATAATCCAAATATTTACAATAGTTAAATAAATATTTCTACAAATTCAATATATTTACAAAAAATACAAAAATGATACATTTAACTTGTAACAAATATAATTTAAACAAGGGGGAATTTTTATGTTAAAAAAATTAGTAGTTGGAGTATTGGCGACTGGTATTGCTTTAACTGGAGGAATGGGGGCTTCAGCAGCAAGTTTGGAAAAGCCAGAAGGCCCAGTAAGTTCTTTAAAAGCAGCCAAATGTGAGCTGCCTTCTCGCATTAAAAAGCTTTCAAATGGTAAATTTGAACAATACGTTAAACGTACTGATAATTATTATACTGAATCGCTCTGTGGTGGTACAATGCATTGGTACTTCAAAGGTATGGCTCCAGATGGATATTCACGTTATGAAGGGCATCTAATTTTATAGAAGTATTTCTATAGAAGCATTTTAAATAATTATAAGCCATATTTTTGGGGTGGAAAATCTAAATTTAGCCCTTTTTTGTTAGGTGAGCATGTATTACTACATATCACTATATGTTTCTCTAAATTCCATTTCATTAGGTTCTGTCTGATACTACAAGGCATTAGCAGTCATGGATACTGTTAATGGTTTTAAGAATAATAAAATTTGAAAGCTTTTGTTGATTTGAAATAAAGTCGCGACTTTTTAAAAAAAGTTGTGATGCTTTCCCCTTTTAGATACGATTATCTAAAGGGGGATTTTTATGTCTAAAAGAAAAAGAACATCTGAAATTGAAAAATGGATAAAAGAAGTTCGCGTTTTATGTATCGGTGCAAATTATAAACCGTGGCTGAAAATTTAATATGTATTCTCTTTAGGTGTTTCAACTCGTTTAAAAGGAATAAAAATGAGTAGGCAACATGAACTTTTATCGGATTTAGAACGAATTTATTTTTATTTAATTTAATATTAAGATTTTAATTTGGTATTCGTGAACAATTTCTTTTACTACCGTTGGAAGAAACAATTGTTATTGTAGATGAGTTAGGTATTAAGTATCCTATTAATCCCAAAACCGGTGAACCAATTGTGATGACAACGGATTATTTATTAACAGTAGATAAAGGGCAGGGTATGTTTGAAGCGGATTGTACAGTTAAAATGAAGGATGAATTACTGAAGGAACGTGTACTTGAAAAGTTCGAGATTGAACGTGAGTATTAGAAGAGGTGGGACATTGATTGGAGTATTGTTACAGAGGAAGAGATTCATAAAATAATAGAACTGAATATTAGTTATTTTCATAATTATTACGATATATTTAAAGAAATGAGTTCACAGCTTATCGAGAATTTATGTTTATCGTTGATGCAGAGGTTACTAAATGATTCACGTAGTGTCCGTATAATTACAAGTGAATTTGATACGGATACACATTTATCTTTTGGTAGTAGTGTGACACTTTTTTATCATTTGCTCGCTCGAAAAATTATTGTGATAGATATGCTTGACCTTTAAGTTTAGAGCAATCAACTGATATTAAATCAATTGATGAAAGCAAGTTGAAGAAGGTGAAATACGGATGATTTATATTAATCAAGTGCTTCAATATGTAACGGATTCTAGGAGAATACGTGTAATCGATATTGAGGAATCATATGTTAATATTAATACGATAAGTGCTATGCCTTAATAGGGATTATATGGTGGTTTGCAGACGAATATAAAACAAGGTGAGCTTTTAGTGGTTATTGACCTTTATGCAAATTCTGGGGGTAAGGGAAAAAGTAAGTCTTTAACAAATACCAGGATAAGACGCCCTCGAAGGGTAAATATTAGTGGAGATTACCAAAAGGGTATCAATATTAATAGTTGAGTAAAGTTGCAATTTGAATATGCTATTAACAAGTATTATCGCAAAACAAATAACTATTTACTAACAGACAGACGTATACCATTTTATTTTGCGTGATTTCTACTCAAATCGCTAAAGAGAATAGGGAAATTAAATATCGTGTTTGGGATGCTAGTCGAATACCTTCTTATAATCAGCTTTACTATTGGTTTAAGAAAGTAGAGGGTCAAAAAAAGATATTCAATTCCGTAAGAGTGCAAAGGGATTTGAGTCTAAACATAGACCGATTTTAAGTGATTCAAAATCTGAAACAAATGGTCCAGGAACGCGCTTTCGAATTGATGTAACAATCGCAGACATTAATTTAGTTAGTTCCTTGGATGTAAATAAAGTCATTGGTAGACCAGTTATTTACACTTAATTGATGTGTATTCTCGAAGCGTTACAGGTTTATATGTAGGGTTAGCAGGCCTGACATGAATCGGATCAATGATGACTTTGGATAATATGGTCGCAGGTAAAGCTAAATTCTGTAAGCAATATGGAATTGAAATACTCAAGGAGCAATGACCTACATATCAATTATTCGAAATTTGGTATATATCAATAAAAAGAATAAGATTAAGAGAGAACAATCACAAGCTAGAACTAAAGAATTATTACCGTTATTAAAAATAAGAAATAAAGCACTTCATAAGAAAATTAATGTATATGAATTAACTTTAAAAGAAGGCTATATTAAAAAATGTAATATTTTTAACGAAGGAGGAATATAGAATGAAAGCGCGAAAATTTTATGAAATTCTGGAAGATTTAGATGCTATTAGTCAAGTGGAAATAGAGTTATTTTCAGATGTTGATATATATGGGTTTGAACCACGAAAATTTTATGATGAGTTCAGAATGAAGTGGTTTCAAGAATTCAATTGCGATTATTTTAGCTTTATTGAAAAAGTAGAGTGTTGGAATTATGGTTTTGTTCATCTAGAAGAGGTCTCTCTAGAAGATAGAAGCGTATATACTGGATATGACAATACGAGTTTTAAAATAGAAGAAGTAAAGGTTAATCCTTTTTCAAATATATTTGAGTTTGCATTTCTTATGAAAGGTGATATAACAGAAATTCATTTGATGGCAAATCAATCTTCGCTATATCTACCATTAAGGGTTGCAGGGTGTCCCAAAAATAATGAGTTTTGGAAAAAAATGTTGTATCAAAGTTTTATGTTATATAAAGCTCATGATTTGCTTGGTTGTTTTATGAATATGTTCATTGCGTTTGAAGGAATGCTCAGGTTTAATACTGGTGATGGTGCAGAAGTTAAGTTGAATGATGTTTATTATAATTATACAGGATATAGCTTACCTAGGTATTTAAAAGCATATAGGAATTTACGTAACCAGATAATGCATGGTAACGAAGGAGAATTTACTAAATTGAGTAAAGAAGATTTAATGATACTATTAATTAATATTCATGCTTTAGAAACGAATAAGTCAATAGTTTACCCTAAAAAAGATACTAAAGTTATTAAAAGGTTTTCAACAAAAAGTATTAAATAATAATTTTTACCATTTTTAACTAATGTATATCCAGATGAGTAAATATATTTAGCGATTGCACGTTATTACTTTTATAGTGGCAATATTGATTGTAAAGACACGTTAGAAGAAGTGTTTCAAAGCCTTTCTGTGATTCCGAGTGTGGAAATTGGCAGCCATTTTGCTATATTAGTTGAGCAATTAGACTCTAACTATTCTACTGAGACTATATTATTTAATTATACAATATTATGCAATGTTTTTTACAAAGCAGCGTAGTAAGAAATTCTACAAGGCGTTGCTAGTAATGGACCAGCACTTTATAAAAGAATCGGTATGATTGCAGGTAGCTTTATAAGAAAAAAGGACTCTATTATTGTGCGGAATGTATGAAAATTAATGTGAAGCAATTTGGAGAATCATACATACATCGAAATCATCAGTTACAAGGGGGTGATTACTGTCCTATCATGAGGTGAAATTGAGAACAGGCAACTAGCCGTATTGAATACGTTCGACTTAAGTTGAAAAATATTAACCTATCTTCTATTTACAAAGCTGATTCCTTTGCAGAAATTTTAATTTCACATCCAGAAATACAAGATAGAGAAAAATCTAATTAGGCAAAGAAATTTATTTATCATAAACAGAATTAAAAAGGTAATCAGGAAGAGTTCACACTAGATGAACAGGTAGAGGGGACTACTGAAGATTTTGATATGATCCAAATGAATCAATTAAAGCATGAATATACGACAGTACCTAAAATTGATTATGTTAAGGGTAATTCTAATAAGTAACGAACCATAGAAGATGAAAATACGAAGAGATACTGCATTAACAATGATTCTATTCGTTCCACAGCTGACAAGAGAATTAGAGCATAAAATGTTACACGAAATTCAAACACAGGGTGAACTACAAGATTTCATTAACGTATTAAAAATAACGGAACAGCATCCACAAGTACGAACAATTAAAGTAGTTATTGATGTATTACCAGATGGAACTGATGAAAGAAAATTCACCAAATTAACTGATGGTATTACAAAACGGTGTTATGTGATTGCTGAGGTATATATGGTTAATAGAAGGCGATTTAGCATTATAGAAATTGAGAGAGAAAATCATTCGTTATCTATACTTATTTTATCATCAGCCTTTGTCTGTAACTGAAACTTTATTTATAATCTTTTATTCGTAAATCTTTATATAGAGTGTGTAACGCTTTCGAAGAATTACAGTTTAAAATAGTGGATAAAAGTGTCTATTTTTCCACATTTAAGATGTTATAATAATTATAAAGATGTATATTAGAATTTCTGTAAATATTACATAGTCACTTTGGAGGACAATATGGAATTAAAAAGAGCTATAGAGCATATTTTAGATGGTAATGGTTTATTATTTTTAGGTGCCGGTTTTTCAAAAGGAGCATTGAATATTTTGGGGAAACCATTAGGAGATGCAACTGAGTTAAGTCATTTTTTATGCGATGAAATGGAGATAGGACATTCTAGCGAATTGGGGGAGGTTTCGGGCTACTATTTACAAAGCGCAAGTAATGAACTTGAGTTGAATAAGAGGAAGCTTACATTAATTAAACATATTCAAAATCTTTTTTTCACTAGAAATGTTGAAGATTATCATAAAATAATCGCTAATTGTCCTTGGAGAAGAATTTACACAACAAACTATGATGATGTAATTGAGTTTGCACATGATTCTAAAATAGATTCATATTTCATGAATTCAAATTTCAAAGAAATTATTAAGGATAAAAGTATAGTTCATTTAAATGGATATGCGAGAACAGTAACATCAGAACAACTGGATAATGAATTCAAGTTAACAAATCGAAGTTATTTAGAAGAAGATTTTTTAAAAAGTAGTTCTAAAAAAGCTTTTGACCATGATGTGAAAAATTCTAAAGTAATAGTCATAATAGGAGCTTCGCTAAAATATGATTTGGACATTCAAAGGGTCTTATTTTCAAGTAGCGATATTAAGAAAAAAACTATCTTTATAGATAGAGAAAAAACTCAGGGTTCACCAATTGAAGAGGCAAGAAAGAACTTAATTGGCGAAGTACACAGAATAGGAACAAAAAAATTTACTGAAGAAATTAATGAAATAAAGGAAACGTATAAACCAATTTCAAAGATTGATGAATGGAAATCATTCGAAAAACTTAGTAATAAATTTAATAATAGCTATAAAGAGTTAGAAGAGAGAGATATTTGGGATTTGCTAATAAGTGGGGATATAAATCATTTACTGGTTAATTCTAATAAGGATAATAACAATTATATGATTCAAAGATCTATCTTTGATTCTATAAAACAAGATTTAGGTAAAAGGAATTTTAAAATTGGCATTATACATTCTAATTTAGGGAATGGAAAGACATGTACGGTTAATTTACTAGCTTATCAATTGTGCGATTCTTACAATGTATATTTATTTAAAGAGTATGAAGAGGGCTGGGAATTAGAAGTTGAAAAAATCGGGCAATTAGAGGGAGAAAAGATAATTATTATTGAAAATTATCAAAACTATTTAGATTTAATAGATAGAATTTTAGATATCACAGATGAATCTTGTAAAATAATATTGACCAGTAGAACTTTTATAAATAATTCTACGTACTATAGAATAGAAGAAAAGATAAATGATAAAAATACCATTGAAGAGTATGATATAAATACCCTAAAATATAAAGAAATAAAGGATTTAAGCGTTTATCTTAAAGAAAGAAAATTTGATAAAATATTTGATTTGCCTTTAAAGGAAATTGAAAAAATAATAGTAGAGGATTGCGGGAGAAGGATGTCGGATGTTTTACTATATATTATTAAATCAAAAGCAATTAAAGATAAACTAGACCATATTATTGATCCTGTATTAAAAAATCATATAAAAAAAGAAATTCTGTTAGCAATTATTATAAGTAACGCTTGTTCTTTAGATCTCGAATTTAACGATATAGTTAGTATACTAGATATTTATGCTGATATTTCATTGGTAACTAGAGATTCTATGTTATCTGAATTTGTAGATGTTGATAATAATAATATAAAAATGAGGTCGGCAGTATTATCAAGTTATATTTTAGTATCAAAAGAATTAAATAAGGATATTATTAGTGTTATGGAGAAACTGGTCCTCAATGCTGATAGGGTGTTAGATGGAAATAAAAGTGATAATATTAGAAAACTCCTTATTTCCATTTCAAATATTAGAGAAATTTTAGTACAAACTCAAAAAGATGATAAGAATGATATTAATAATTATATTCTTCGATATTTTGAGAAATTAATTGAACTCGAAGAATTTAAAAATAATATTTTCTTTTGGCTACAGTATGCAATGGCATGTATAGATGCTAAACAGTTTGATAGAGCAGAGGTTTATTTCAAAAATGCATACAAATCGGCGTATTCAGGATTTAATACTTTTCAAATTGATACCCAATACGGGAGATTTTTGCTTGAAGTAGGTTTAAATGAGGATATGAGTAAAGAATCGTTTGATAATTTTATGAAGGCTAATAATTATCTAAAAGGTGCAATACTCAAAAAACCTAATCAATCATATTACGTTTATAAACAAGCATACTTGATTGAAAAATATATAAATAAATATGTTAATTTTTGGGATCGAAAAGAGAAAGCTAAAGCTTTAGAGATATGTAAATACCTGCAAAGAGAAATTCAGAGGTCTGGTAAAAGACATTTTAATGTTTTGAAAATAATGGACAGAACTATTAGGAAAATACTTCTATCTACAACTAAACATTCTATATATGCATCTAAATAATGTTATTTTGAAAAGACTAGTGTTAGATATGCTATAGAGAAATTTATTTGAAAGAACCTTTATTTCAAATCTAGACTAATTTGTTTTAGAAGATAACTGATTTAAAAATAACCTTCTTTTTCATTTTTAGTTGCACAGCAAGAATGAAAAAGAGGGTTATTACTTTATGATTTTTTTAAGTAAATGACCATTGTGAGCCAAAATTAAGGTTTTATGAATATAAATAAAAGAACATTTTACTTGAAAAAATCTGTGTGTTTAACAACAGTAGGCTTATCAAAAGCCAGTATTTATTTTGGGAATATGTATCAAGATTCAAGTGCGCTTTTAGAGATGTTAGATTTAAATATGGAAAATCCAATAGGTTATCAATATACATTAATCATTATTTATATCACAGTTTGTTTCCTGCGTTCAAATCGAGAATATAAAAATGGTAAATTAAAGTGCGAGTCGTTTTTTATTAATGGAAATCTAGTCCCTTTGTTGCCGCTATATCAATAAGAATGCTGTCAGACTAAAGATATCGAAAACTTATAATTCTTATAAACAAGGACATAATATTTTTAGTTTTGAGTTGCATTTTATTTTTCAGTCATTAGTTGTTACATGGGAATTATTAAAGGAAATTAAAATGTTTATTATAATACAAGCTTTGAATAAAGGTGTGATACTTTATCTTTTTAATCAAAGGTTTCTAAAAGAGTTTTGATTAAACCTTTTTAGAAAAACTAACTTCATAACAAAGTTTAACCCTCTTATTTTAGTCAGACTTTATCCAAACCAACATCTTTTCCGTAAAATTACAAAAATGATATGCCTATGGTAGTAATAAAGAAGGGTATAAAATATTATTAAAAAAAGACTGTTGTAAGAAATGGACAAGTATATGGCTTATATGGACTGAAATTTTGTTAAGAAAGGACACTCAATTGAGTGTCCTTTCTCGATTTATTAAATATCATACGCATAATGGAATTTAATCTAAAATTAATGTTTGATGAATTCCTGATAATTTATTAATTTCCCTAATTACTTCTGGAACTAATGGTTTCTCAGTTTCAATTATTAACAAAGATAGTTTTCCGGTTTCTTTTCTTGAAATTCTTACTGTATTAATATTAATTTTACATCTTGATAAGAGAGCGATTACAGAAGAAATCGTACTAAAATGATTATTATTCATAATAAGAAGAGCAGGGGTTGTATCGCGTAACTTTAGTTCAAAACCATTAACTTCAATAATTTTTACTCTTCCCCCTCCGAGTGAGCAAGCAATCATTTCAATTTTATCTTTACCTTTATATAAACAAATTTTGGCTGTATGAGAATGTACTGGTTTTGCAACCTCTTCTATACAATTAATTGTAATTCCTCTTTCTTTTGCGATTGTAAGTGCATTAATAATTAGTGAATCATCTATTTTGAAACCTAAGATGCCACCAACAATTGCTACATCTGCACCAAAATGATGATTCCTCTTTTTAAATCCTCCATATAAGGAAATATCAATTCTGTCTGGTTCATGTGAAAATAACTGTCGGATAGTATATCCTATTTTTACGGCGTCCGTTCCAAAAATATTAGGTGTTCCAATTGAAATAGGACCGATGATATCAAATACAGATCTATAGTTCATAATAGTTGGTTCCCCTTAACATTGTTAATGAAAGTTATAGATAATCAGCTTTCTTTTTCAAAGTATTATTAAATAAAAAAAGAATTATTGAGGTATTCAACATATGTTCATAATAGAAGAATTAAGTAGTTTGTATTCCACTTGTTAATTCGAAAACTTCTTTTGAAAAGTTAAGAGAACATACAGTATATGAACTAAAGTTATTAAATACCTCTTTCAAATATGTGTAAAGAATAGATAGACTTTACTATAAATAAAGCCCACAGGAGTTTTTAACTCCCTGGGCTTTCATTTTTCATAGTAATTCGGTTTCTATATGGTAAACGGAATCCTAATGCGATTGCGGCTCCAGCACAACTAAATAAACAACCAAATAATAAGTAGAGTGTAGGTGATGATTCCCCAATTGCAACAGACGCAACGCCCCCAATTGCAGGGAAAAGTGCAACCATATAACTACTTACTGATGCACCAATACGCTCTACTAACTTAAGGTAGAACATCCATGCACCGAAGGAAGCAAATACAGTTAAAAATGCTAAAGCTCCTAGGTAAGAAACAGATGTTGGTATTGTAAAGGTTTGTTGCTGGAAAACACAAACAGCAAGTAAAAGTATTGAAGCTACAATAAAACCAACACTATTTGAATAAACAGCATTAATCCCACGTCTTGCATTTCGAGCAGAAGCCGCGTCTCCAATTGCTGTAAGGACAGTTCCTAATACTGCAAGTCCTATTCCTTTTAAATCACTTGTATTAGAAGCCCCCGTTGTTAGTAATGGATAAACCAATATAGAAACGCCTGCAATTCCAACTATTCCACCTATTAAAATTCGAGAATGAAGTTGTTCACCTAAAAATATGCGAAGTGCAATCGGTGTCAAAACTGTTTTTAGTGAAAATAGTAGCGTTACTAATGCAGCAGAAATCCAAATCGTAGCATAGTATAAACATAAATAACTAATAGCTAAGTTACATACTCCAAAAGTAATGAGAGGTAAAGCATCTTCACGGGAAGGCTTACCCTTTGGACGTACCACGCAAGCAAGGACAATAAACATGAGTGCAGCTCCCACCAAGCGATAAGTTAATGATAGTTCAAGACTTACGGGTGTACCTTGGATTTTTACTACAATAAAGTTCAAACCCCATACTATCAAGCAAAATATATACATTAAAGCTGTCATGCAAATTCTACCTCAGCAACCTGTGCAAAAGGAATGTCGAAATAATTAAATACTTCTGTTAGTGCTTCAGCTAATTGCAAGATTTGTTCCTCAGTATGATTTGGTGTGACGTTAACTCGGAAACGCTCCGTACCTACAGCAACAGTTGGTGAGTTAATAGGTTGTAAATAGACATGATGCTGTTCAAGTAAACGTTGAGCAGCAGCTTTACATTTTTTAGCATCCCCAATTAGTACAGGAAGAATATGTGTCTCACTTGAATCCATAATAGGAATATTTGCTTGACCAAGTGCATCTCTTAACATACTAGTCTTTTGATGTAGGGCATTTCGTTCACTATCTGAAGATTTTAGGTGTTCAACACTAGCATGACATGCTGCAACAATTGCTGGTGGTAATGAAGTTGTAAAAATGAAACCGGATGCAAAAGAACGTACAGCATCAATTAATAATGCTGAAGCTGCAATGTATCCCCCAATTACTCCAATTCCTTTTGCCATTGTTCCTTGAATAAAGTCTAAACGATCTACAAGACCTAGTTCGGCAGCTATTCCTGCACCACGGGGGCCATACATTCCGATTGCATGCACTTCATCGATAAACGTTAAAGCATTATATTGTTCAGCAAGTTCTATAATTTTTTCAATTGGTGAAATATCGCCATCCATTGAGTAAACGGATTCAAAAACAATGATTTTAGCTCGATCATGTGGTTGAGCTGCAAGCAATTCTTCCAAATGTTCAACATCGTTATGTCTAAATACCGCTCGTTCAACTTTTGTACTACGTATACCATTAATGATTGAAGCATGATTGCGTTCGTCAGAGAATACGATACAATTTGGAAATAAACGAAGTAAACATTGTAATGTCGCATCATTAGAACCATATCCTGTAGGGAAAACTAAGGCTGCTTCCTTACCATGCCATTCAGCAAGTGAGGATTCAAGTGCAGCATAATGATAATGTGTACCACCTATGTTACGGGATCCACCTGAACCCGCACCAAATGCTCGAATAGCTTCGTGCATTGCTTCGGTAACTACTGGGTGTTGTGACATCCCTAAGTAGTCATTACTGCACCAAACAACAACAGGTTCTGTATCTTGTTGACCATTTAAGTGTGCCAATGGGTATTGACCGCGAATTCGATTAATGGTAACAAATTCACGATATTGTCCACTTTCTTTTAATGATTGGAGCTTATTGCTAATAATTTCTGAATACATAACCTTACCTCCAAGTAAATTTTACGGTTTGAACCGTTTTATTGTTATATTCTTTTTATTAAAAGAATATAAACATGTAAAAAAATTCTAAAAATTGCTTTTTCATTATAGCAATAAATTACAAAAATAGTTAATGATATGTAAATTTACATATTTTTATTTCTATTAGACTGATATCATACAAGAGGTATTGTATATATAAATGATACTAGCGATGTTTAGCTGTAACAGATGGTATGTTAAAGAAGTGTGTGGAAGTATTGTAAACAGAGGGATAATTTGTTAAGAGTGATAAATTAAGTTGAAGCAAAATAAAAAGCTCAATTATACTAATCGATTCAAGTGAAAATATAGAAAAAGAAAAGGGCAATATTATTAAATAAAGGATATAATAATTATGGAGATTGAAATAATTTCGATAATATGTTATTTAATTAGTATATACAAATTTTTATATTTAAAACTTTTAGACTGATATCTGTTCCTTATGTATTAAATTATATTTTATGAATGCATAAAATATCTGTTTTCCTTATAATTAGAAATAGAATATAATTTTTACATAATTATATTACAAAAGAAAAAATAAAAGAATGATAAATAAAGCCAATATTTTTGGAAATGCAAAATGAACTGTAAAAACAAGTGTACATAGATCGGAATTTTACAGTGTTATTTTCATTTAATTAAAATGTTTTTTAACTTTTAAAGATTTAATAATTAAAGGTATTTGATTTTTCAAGAAAATAGGTCTAGTTTATTGGGTATATAGGTGAATGAAAAAACATGCTACCTTTCTCTAGAATTCTATAGAAGTAATAGCATGTTTTAGCAATTTAGTTATATATACAGCGTTATCTTTATAATATTCATATTTTAATACTACTTTTGCAGTAAGATTACTTATTATTAGATAATAAAACTTCAATGATTTTTGGAGCCTTAGAATTACTTAAGTAATAATAAACTTCGGGCCCTTTTTTTTCACTACATAAAATATTTCCCCTCATTCTTGATAAATGTTGTGAAACTGCTGCTTGAGGGATTTGTAGCATATTAACAAATTCTGTGACATTTAATATAGTGTGCTGCATAAGGGCTACTACAATTTGCATACGATCGGGATGGGATAGTATCTTTAGGAGTTCTATATTATTCTTATATGAAGTAATTTTAATGTTGTTCATTATGTACTACTCCTTTTACATTTATATTTGTTTAAAGTTATAAATACTTATAAACTTCAATACTAAAGGTAATTTTTTAATCTGTTACTGATGTTTGTATTTATAGTTTCAAAAATTAGTTTCCTTTTGGGTTTAGCGATAATATTCTTAAAGTAGTTTCTTTCTCGTTGAAAAATAAAAACTATAATTCATTCTATTTCATAAAGTCTGTATTTATCTAGTTAATTTGTTAGTAAAATACACTTTTGCTCTGTATTAAAGTATATTTGTTGCGGCATAGGCAATTAGTGCAATAACTATTATAGCTCCGAAAATAGTGCTGAATAATGCAAGAAAGCTGAGAGAAATATAATAAATAAAATAGGCTCCAATTCCAATTGCTATTATAAAGCCAATTATAAGAAGAAGTGAACCAATTGTTTGTAAAGAAATTATATTAAAGAATATTAAGCCAATGACAATTAAACCAATAATAATAAGGGTTCTCATCGTATTGCTCCTTTTATAAATTATAAACATGTAAAAATCTCTATATTTCGAAATAATCATAACATAGAAGAATAGAGTGAGGAAGGGATTAAACTATCAATAATTAAGTAGTATAGATTAATAGTTCTTTTGAATGTATAATCCCTTTAATTAATATTATTTTTTGAGAAACAGGGGTTTTACGATTTTAATCAAGGAATTTTACATATTAATAATAAAATTCCTTGATTGGTAGAGTTTTTTAATTTTTGTTTGTTTGTCCATCGATCCTTTGTAGTAATGGTAACGTATTTTCAATGTGTTTTTTTATACTATCGTCTAACAGTAATTTTGTCTCGGGATTTGTAAAGTTTGTAATTGCTTTAGCATATTCTTGTGGATAAGGATCAATGCCTAATAGTATATTTGCATCTATATTATATAGAGTAATAATTTTTTTTATAACAAATAATGTAGGAGGTTGTTCATCCTTTTCTAACCGAGAATATGTACTTTTACTTATGTCTAATTTTGTAGCGACTTCTTTTTGAGAATAACCATATAAAGTTCGCAATTTTTTTAAAATATAACCTATCTCCATTCGGTATAATCAGTCCTTTTGATAACTACAAAGTTGAATACTTGATAGGCATTAAAAGATACACAATATAGACCTTTTATGCAATTACGTATATTTTACCATTCGTGTAACTTCCGTTCTATATTTTCGTTAAATGCTCAAAAATACATATTTTTAGATGCTTTATTATTTTACAAATATATACCAAACACCGTTTTGTTTAGTCATCATTAATGGATAAGAAGACGGTGTATAATCACTGCTTGAAAATCTAGTAGTGAACATTTCAAAGAAAAATTAGTGAGTAAAAAATGATGGGACTTGTCGTTTTAATCCAGGTTGATATAACTTTTTTAATATAATGTTATAGTGGTAATTTTTACGATTAGAACCGGACATTTGATTAAGTCACCTATTAATTTTTGAATAAATATTTTTCTAATTATATAATCTCAAAAAAAGCTTTGGATATTCTTGTAGAGTACATCAATTTAATAAACAGTATTTTATGTAGTTTTATGTTTTTTATTGTATAGGGCATTTAAATAACCTTGTTATACAAAATAATTTAACAAGGTTTAAGATAGTAATGTAGCGCTATGATATAAATAAACCCACAAATAAATGGACAGCCAATAATAGGTTGTCTTTTTTGTGGGAATTGTTTGTGCAGCTAAATTAAACTGGAAAAACAATTATTGAAACAAGCGGAATAAGATTCCGTTTATTTCCTAATCCCGAATTTCGGGATTTTTTTTTAGGAATTCTATGTAAACCATTTCAAAAAGTATTAATTTTGGGACTCTATTGTAATATCTAAATGAATTTGTATAATGATTTATAAAGGAGTTCACAAAAAAAATCCCAGTTGCTAGATGACTGATAACAAAGGAATTTTCGAGAATTCTTACATGTGATTTGGATAGATGTTACAATTTTTTATAAATTATGGATTGACTATATGAGGTAAACCATTGTAATCTTGTTTTAAAAGATTGTTTAATAACATCTTAAAAGTGAACTGCTTATAATTATATAGTTACATGGGCAGAAAATAATAAGAGCGCCAACTCCTATTATTTTCGACCTTTTTAAAACAGTTATGGTGTTTTAGAATGGCTGCCCACTTTGCGAAGCATAACTAGTATGCGACATCAATAATTTTATACTGTTTTGTGTAATTTCACAAGACCGTAGGTGCGCGTAATTTTTACAAATTATTATTGATTTTGCTCTGGTTATCCTTCAAAAGGTGGTTCTTCGGTATGAGAAGAAAAAGGCGTAGACTAAAACATGAGTCTATGCCTTTTTTATTTTTCTAACCGATACAATCTTTTTTACTTTAAGTATGCTTATCTTTATAAGGTGTAATAAGTATTAGTTTGATTTAAGTTGAGTTAAACATTGTAGAAGAATTAGTAGCTGATTCTGAGAAAATTAGTTATTAAATTAAGTGGATTGGAGAAAATGAGAGTGCGTACAAAAGATTTTAGTAGAAAAACACATAGCATAAGGGTATTACAAGAAATGGATGTAATGTCATTAGTCAGACAAGCGCATTCAGTTAGTACTTTTCAAGGTAAGGATTATATTGTATTAGATAATGGTAATCTTTATGATTCGGTAGGAAAACGTGAAGTTCCGGTAGCTACGATGTTTAGATATATTAAATGTGCTAGAAATAGTTATGGAGTCGTAATTGCTAAGAAGTCTAATACTTGTAGTAAACTGATGCAAGTTAAATATGTAAAAAAGAATAATAAAGTTAGCAAGTAATAAAACATTTAATCAATTTAATTGTGTATAAAATACACTAGGGATTATCCAAAGTTTTGGAATCGACATGGGTTGTTTTTGTATTTATTAATATATATAAAAAAACAAATTAATTCTCATGAGTTTAAGGTAATCCCAATTGCTCTTTGAAAAATTTATATAGATGCTGGGGGAGTGCCACGACCACTGTTTGCCACTCTATTTCGTGAAATTAGGAGAATAAAGACACGAATAAACCCTGAGGGTCATATGTACCGCTTGTAAGAAAGCAATGAAGTGGTGGTCTAACTTTGTAGAATTAGAAATAAGGCTGCATATTACTTAAAGGGCTGTACATTTGATTATAGCGCCATAACGGAGTATTCCTGAGCGATTAATCGTACAAGCATGCCTTTAACGAGTGGGTGGAACGAGACTAATCACCCCATTTATAAATGGAGAATCTCCTTCTTGCATTTATAAATGTATAAATATAGACCTATTATTTTTTAGTTTATAATATTAAAAATAGCTTTATATAGAATTAAGTTGATTAAATATTAATTTGTTTGAAAAGAGATTCTGTCAGTAACTGAAGTAAGTTACTTGTAAAGGGAGTAAAAAAGATGAGAAAGGGATGCCGGGAAAGGTATTTAAAACAGATTACTGCTGTCATAACAACAAAGAGAAAATACCCTACGGGATACCTAGTTGTTGGAGAGTATAGATTAAGTTTGGAAATTCAAAAAGATATTCTGGATATATTAGATCATTCAGAGGTGACAAGCAGTCATATAGATTTTAATAATTATAAGGATGAAGATGAATGCCTTATAGTAATGAAAAAAGCAAAAAAGCAATTAAGTGAGGACAGGCAATCAGGAAAATTATTAATTCTTGTTATTACGAATTTTGATCGTTTTAATGCAAAAAAAATGGATGCAGTGAAGCAATTGATTAGTTGCCAAGCCATAGGTATTAATCTATTAGTAAGCGCTAATGTGCCGTTGGTTCATTTAGTTGGATTAACGGAATATATGATTACTATAGATTCGACAGCTAAGGTTTTATCAAAGTTCTATAGATACAATACTCAACAGGTCATTTACTCTTTACATAACGAATCTTTAGTTTAGTAAAAGTTCTAAAAAATAGGGGTGGATAAACTGAATAATAACCTTAAAGCAAAAAAAATTCTTAAAACCAAAAGTATTAGTATAGGTTTATTTGAATTAGACGAACGTTACAGTCTAGGCAATAGAATTGATGTGTTTTGCGATAGATTAAATACTATTTATACATTTGAAATTTTTAATATAACGCTAGTTAGAAAGACGCACTGGGTTGTACATTTAAATTAAAAAATAGGGTGTTATACAAAATAAGAAATTTATAATGTTTATATAAATTTTTTGTGTTTAACATGAGTAATATAGTTGAATCAACAGAATGTAAGAGTGGCAACATGGAATCCTCCTTTTATAAAAATAATTTGGTAGAAATAATTTTTGCAACTTTAAAATAGCAGAAGATATGAAAATATTTCGAATAAATGTGGGATTTTGAGTAGGATCATTTTAGTGATGCTACTCTTTTTTATCAAAAATTACTAGAAAGTAACTCCGAAAGGAAGAACTAAAGTGTTTGATAATAAATTTTTAATATACCCATCTATGTTTATGGTAATGTGTTTTATGGTATTAATATTTGATTTTCTCCTTTCACTATTTATTAGATTAGTGACATGAGAATGATAAGGGATAATATAAAAGATGCTTTTTTGTGGTTTTGCGTTATCACTTTGGTAACAATAGGTTGGATAGCAGTTGAATATTTTTCTATTAATCTGCTTTTAGATTGAGGGTGTGTAATAGATGAACGGTTTAGTAAAAGCTACAGAACCATATGTTTTTGAAGGCGAAAAAAGAGCATTTGTTAAAGGATGTTTAAATGCTCTCCTTTTAGTTATACCATTTTGGATTGTTATTTTTACTATATATATTTTAAAAAAATAAGTGGAAAAGATTGTTTGCTGTTTTATTTAAAGTATTCATAGTAAATAAGATAACTAAAGATATTAGATTTTAAAGTAAAGGCTACATTATCTTCCTACCATATCTATTTAAAGGCCTATCTATAAGTTATAGGCCTTTTTGTTTTATTTAAGGAGAGAGCGAAATGAGGAATAAGGTCAGAAGCCCAACGCCCCCTTTTCTTTAACAGAAGGATCTAAAGAAAGGGGGGCGTTATCGTTGTGGATTAGAAGGACATGTAATTTATTGCTTGTTGTTATAATTCTATTAGGAAATCTTGTTGATTTTGTTTCTACTGGGTATGCAGAAAGTACACCAAGTCAAGAACAGGGACAAGAAAAAAAGGCCAAAGATGTGACTGTACTGCAAGGGAAATCAGACATGAATATTATGGGATTATCACCTAATGAGGTAGTCGTTGCTGATGGCAAAAAAGGTAGTAATTTATTTGATTTTGAAGCATTTATCAAACCTTCAGACATTGTAGATGGAACTGCTCCATTTGATTCAAATGATGAGGCGGGTAATGATTCTAACCCTAATAATGGTATTGTAAGGACGTTTGATACTGTTACCTATCCATTAAAAGTAACAATTAATCCGAAAAAACACGATCAGTTGAAGAATATTAAGCTGAAGATTACGGGTACATTGGAAAACGGCATTACAAATAAACGTGTGAATGCAAAATTTGCTGTTGGTGGTAAAGAAGATTTGGAGAAGGAAATTGTTTCTTTTGATATGGAATATATGTTAAAAGAAACAGGTAACTCTTTAATGATTCCTGTTACTGTGGAAGTACAAGGAGCCGAGCAGGGATTGAAATTAAAACCAAATATAAAAATTCAGGTTATAAGTGTGGATGGGGAAGATATTACGAATGAAAATGTGTCGCAATCATTTAATGATATTAGCCCTGTTATAGCTTCTGGAAAAGTAAATGTGAAGGCAAAATTTTCAACTCATTATGCAGGTATGCCTAGATTGGCTTATTCAGTATTCAATCCAAAAGTAGATAAAGATGATCGTTCTTTTATCTTTCCAGTTGTATTATCTTTATTTGTTGATAATCTCCCTAATCGTAGTGATATAAGGGGGGCTACATTCCCTATTGGTAAAGTCAATTATCACTTTGAGTTTAGTGGACGTGTTGATTGGGATTCACAATCAATGGGAGTAGAGAAATTAGATTTCGAAGGAAAAGATACCCCCTTTAAAATCTTTAATCATCAAGCTATTGATGATATAAGTCAAAAAATCCCTCAACCCAATACAGAAAGTTTTGAATTGGGTTTAGAGAGTTATAAAGACGTTCGTACTAATCAATCTGGGAGTGCAAAATCTTACATTCCGAAAGAAAAATGGAATGCGGCCGATATTGAAAAATATACGATTAATAGTGTTTGGGATAGTGGTATTACTCAAATAAGCAAACCGAAGGTTTCGAAAGAAGTTATAAATTATGAAGGAAATGTGAGTGACTTTACTATTGGATCAACATTTCCAACAATGATTTCACATGCTGACAAAGTAGTTGCTTTCAATAAAAATCAAAAAGCTTTTGCAACAACTAGGTTTTTAATTCATACACCAAATGAATATTATCCCTTAGGTAAAAATAATAAGATTAACAAGTCTAATAATGTTTATTATGATTTGAAATGTATTATTGATTCTTATGAGGATAGCCAAGGGAATATGGTACCTTATAACACTACAGCTTCTGTAACAATTAATGAGAGGAATGATCCTAAGGGCTCATATTCCATACAAACTACATTTCATACGCCTGAGGGAAAAGAGCTTGGAACACCGAATGTTGGGTATAACGTTGTATCTAAAGGTGACCCTACTGTTATAGTAGGTCAAAAGGTAAAAGTAGTTAGCCATTTAAATGTTCGTGCCGTTACTGAAGGTGGAACGACGATGGTTTATAAGTGGAATACAGATTCTTTTTATTTAACAAAGCAATATGCAGAATCGGCAAAAGGAAATATGTTAAATGAAGGGTATCCAACCTCTACAGGGGAAAGAATTAAAAATAGTGATAAGCAAGTTATCTCATTTGGGATTGCAAAGAAAAACGATAACTCATTTGATGCTCTAACTCAAAATAAAGAAGCAGATTATGAGTGGTATAACACGTATGATGAAGCTATAAAGTATGGTGAAGTTGGGGCGATTAAGAATGATATTAATGCAGTTATGGGTGACGGTGAAGTAGTAGCAAGTTTTATTCCTTTTGATGTTAAGACTAAGAAAGTTGGTAGTGTTAATGAAAAAGGAACACCAAATATAACAGTTACAGATTCAGTTATTTATCCAACAGCAGATCGAAAAGTGGGATATCGTATTCGTGAAGATGGTAAATATAACAATTTTACTGAGTATGATGAAAATGGTAATTTAACTAAATTACAGTCACCTGTAGGGGGTTCAATAAATTTTGAGACATTGGGCATTATCAATGGTGAAACGAGTAGTGATATAAAAACAAATAAAAATACATATTACAGCTCGGATAATGTAGACGTTACAGTTGATAATCTTGCCAAGTTACCGGCAGAGGTTGATTTTAATTCTTTAGATGAAAAAATTGAAATGAGGGTAAAAATACCTAAAGGACTTGACTACGTAGTTGGATCAGCTAAATATGGTGATCAATATATTGAACCAAAAATTGAGCAGCAAGGTGATGGGAGTAATCATCTAGTTTGGTATGATACATTGACACGTAATAATAAGGCTCTTAAAAAAATAAACTTTGAGGCACGTATTAATCCAGTATTACTTCCTCAGGGAAATCAAGTAGGACTAGAGATTCAAAATGTAATGAGTAGCTCTATGGATACTAGATTAGAAAAGTTTCGAACAAGTTCTAAAAATATTTCCGTTGTGAAAATTGGTATGGTTGGTGTGAGTGAAACTATTAAAAAAGTTACAGGTAAAAAGAATAGTGATTATGAAGTCGGTGTTCAACCCTATACAACCATTAAAGATGAATCACATGTAAAGGCACTTACATATGTGCCAAGAAATAAGGACGAAAATGGTTCCGCCTTTAGTGGTATAACTTTTTTAAAGCAATTGACACTAGATAATCCTAATAATAAGAACGTTGAAATATGGTTGAATAACAGTTTTGTTGAATCAAATAATCCCAACAAGATTGATTTACAATCAAATAGTTGGTACAGGTATACAGGAGAGCAGGATTTATCAAAAGTGGTCTCTATTTTGCTGTATATAAATGATTCATTAAGTAACAGTGATGTTGTAAAAATGAACCTTGTTTATGGGACGTATCAGAATGAGTTTGGTGATCAATATGTAAGTAAAACGGTCGTTAACACTTCAGTTGATTATAAATTATCACCAGTGTCTAACCAGGTAAAGTATACAATTGTAGCGGATGTAAATTTGAGCCTGAGAAAAATAAGAATCGATACTGCACCTGCTGAGAGTGGATTACCAGTAACCATACGGTTAGATAAAGACATTGTATATGAGGATTCTAATAAAGAGAAACTGAATGTTAACTTATATGACAAGACTGATAATAAGGTTGTTGGTAGCAAAGTTTATACGATTGAGGAACTACCCGAAGAAGTCAAATTCAAAGTAGATCCTAAGTTTTTAAAGAAAAATAATAAGAGAAATTATGAAGTGAGACTAGAAAAAGTAAATAAAGAATCTATTCTTATCGTAGATCATAAAGGTAAAGTAGATACAGATGGCTATACATCTTCTGAAGAAACAGTTAAGGCAAATGCCAAAGAATCTACGGAGCTGAAATATAAAGGTGTTATTATGACGGAACGTGAAGTCGGAAAAGAAATGGAAGTTTTCCATGAAACACTTACAATCCCATTAAAACAACTACCAAAACAAAAAACGGGTTATGGTTTTGAATTGAAAACGGAAGCTAGTTATAATAATGAATTGGCAATTGCTTATGATATTAAGGCAAATGCTTTAGTAGATAAGAGATTAGTCGACTCATATTTAAACTATGAAAAAAAGGGAGAACAAGTTGTTGTTCCTTTGGAAGAAACAAAAAAAACGGGTAGTTTGGATAAAAATAAAATAGACTTTTTGTTTGAGTTACCACATATGAATGTAGAACAAAAAACGGGAAATTTATTTACAGATCAACAAGTGAAAGAGCATGATTCACGTATTAAGAACGCTATAAAGGATGGAAAGAGAAAGTTGTATGTTCCAATTTGGGCAGATCTTGAAGAGTATGATGTTTTCGTGGACTCAGGAGTTTCTATAGGAGCAAATAAGATTAATTTTGAGGTAACGCAGCCGTTACAATTATATGCATATATGTACGGTACAATTGGGTCAAAAACATTAAAGGATGATGAATTACTAATAGAACCTGTTGATCCAAAAAATCCTTTCTCAAATGGTAAACCCTCTGATTGGTCAGATGAAGATATTGCATGGCTGAAAAAAAATTAAAGAACCTCAAAGGAGTTTATATGTAATTAAAGAGGGGGGATATTTAGTGTCAACTCGAAAGTGGTTTATCCTATTAATTTCTCTTATCATTTTGATAAATATTTTTTCGGATTTTGTAACTATAGGATATGCAGAAAACACAATGAACAAAGAGGCAGTACAAGAAAAGAAAACGGATGATGTAACGGTTCTACAAGAAAAATCAGATTTGGAAAGCATGGGGCTGACCCCCAATGAGGTAGTTGTTGCAGACGGTAAAAAAGGTAGTGAATTGTTTGATTTTGAAGCGTTTATTAAGCCTTCCGACATCGTAGATGGTACAGCGCCTTTTGATTCAAACGATGAAGCTGGCAATGATTCTAGCCCGAATAATGGAATTGTAAGAACGTTTGATACAGTAACTTATCCATTAAAAGTGACAATCAACCCCAAAAACCACAATCAGCTAAAAAATATTAAGCTGAGAATTACGGGTACATTGGAAAATGGAATCACAAATAAAAGAGTAAATGCCAAATTTGCTGTTGGTGGTAAAGAGGATTTGGAGGAGGGAGTTGTTTCTTTTGATATGGAATACATGTTAAAAGAAACAGGTAACTCCTTAATGATTCCTGTTACAGTGGAAGTACAAGGGGCAGAACATAACTTAAAATTGAAGCCTAACATTAAAATTCAGGTCATGAGTGTTGAAGAGAAAGATATCACAAGTGAAAATGTATCACAATCATTTAAAAATATTAGCGCTGTTACTACGTCAGGAAAAGTAAATGTAAAGGCTCGTTTTACTACTTCTTATGCTGGATTACCTAGATTAGATTATAAGGTTTATAATCCTGATGCGAAAAACGATGATCGTACAATCATATATCCTACTGCATTAGATTTATTTATCAATAATTTACCGAATCGAACTGATTTACGGGGAGCTACATTTCCTGTTGGAAAGATTAATTATCACTTTAATTTTTCTGGAAAGGTTGATTGGGATAATAACTCGTTAGGTTCAGAAATATTAGATTTTGAAGGGCGAGATAAGCTGATTAAGATATTTAACTATCAAGCTATTGATAAAGTAGTTGATAAAATACCGCAAGAAGGTACAGAAAGTTTTGAGATTGGTATGAAAGGTTATAAAGATCCTCGTACTGAATCAGCAAACAGTCCCAAATCATATATTCCAAAAGATAAATGGAATACGAGTGATATTGATAAATATACGATTGACAGTGTATGGGATAGTGGGGTGGTACGATTAAATAAACCGCAAATCACTAAAGAACACGTAGAATATACTGGTAGTATAGAAGATTACGTTATAGGGTCAACTTTTCCAACGATGATGTCAAGACCAAATTACCCGGTAATTCCTGCATTTGGAAAGAATGAGAAGGCATTTTCAAGTACACGTTTTTTAATTCATTCAGCAAATGAATATTATTCATTTGGTAAAAATAATAAGGATAATCTACCGAACAATGTGTATTATTATTTGGAGCTTGTTATTGATTCTTATGAAGACGGAAAAGGAAACACTGTACCTTATAATACAGTAGCAAAAACAACTCTTTCTGAAAGGAATAATCCTAAAGGTGCCTATTCTATACAAACAACATTTCATTCACCAGAGGGTAAAGAGCTTGGTACACCAAATGTAGGGTATACAATTGTATCTAAAGGTGATCCAACAGTTATAGTGGGACAAAATGTAAAAATAGTAAGTGACTTAAATGTTCATGCGGTTACTGAAGGTGGGGCGATGATGGTTTATAAGTGGAACCCTGATTCGTTCTATTTATCAAAAGATTATGCTGAACAAGCAAAAAATCAAATGTTATCGGAAGGTTATCCAATCAGTACGGGAGGCAGAATAAGAAATAGTGATAAACAAATTATCTCATTTGGAGTTTCTAAAACAAATGATAATTCTTTTGAAGCCATTACCCAAAAGCAAGCTGAAGACTTTGATTGGTTTAGCACATATGATGAAGCTAGAAAGTATGGTGAGGTTGGAGCAATAAAGAACGATGTCCATGCAGAAATAGCTGATGGTGTACTGGCAGCAAGGAATATCCCTTTAACAGTTAAAGTGAAAAAAATTGGTAGTATCAATGAAAAAGGTACACCAAATATAGCTGTTACTGATGCGGTAATTTATCCTACAGCGGATAGGAAAAAAGGTTATCGAGTTCGTGAAAATGGTAAGTATAATAACTTTACTGAGTATGATGAAAAGGGAAACATAACGAAAATTCAATCTCCTGTAGGGAGTACAGTAAACTTTGAAACACTTGGTATTATGAACGGTGAAACAAGTAGTGATGTGAAAACTAATAAAAATACTTATTATAGTTCAGACAATGTAAGTGTGACGATTGATAATTTGGCAAAACTACCCGATTCAATGGACTCTACCTCCTTAGATGAAAAAGTGGAAATGAGAGTGAAAATACCAAAAGGCCTTGATTATGTGGTTGGATCAGCTAGGTATGGTGATCAATATATTGAGCCAAAAATTGAACAGCAAGGTGATGGGAGTAATCACCTCGTTTGGTATGATACATTGACACGTAATAATAAGACTCTCAAAAAAATTAATTTTGAGGCACGTATTAATCCAGTATTACTTCCTCAGGGAAATCAAGTAGGACTAGAGATTCAAAATGTAATGAGTAGCTCTATGGATACTAGATTAGAGAAGTTTCGGACAAGCTCTAAGAATATTTCTATTGTGAAAATTGGTATGGTTGGTGTAAGTGAAACCATAAAGAAAGTGGCTGGAAAAAAGAATAGTGACTATGAGATTGGGATCCAGCCATACACTACAATAAAAGATGAATCACATGTAAAGGCACTTACATATGTACCTAGGAATAAGGATGGAAATGGATCTGCCTTTCATGGTGTAACGTTCTTAAAACAGTTGACATTAGAAAATGGTAATAGTAAGAACGTTGAAATATGGTTGAATAATAGCTTTGTTGAATCGAATGACCCCAACAAGGTTAATTTACAATTAAATGGTTGGTACAGGTATACAGGAGAGCAGGACTTATCAAAAGTGGTCTCTATTTTGCTGTATATAAATGATTCTTTGAGTAGTAGTGATGTTGTGAAAATGAATCTTGTATTAGGTACTTACAATAATGAGTTTGATGACCAATATGTAAGTAAAACGGTTGTTAACACTTCTGTTGATTATAAATTATCACCAGTCTCTAATCAGGTAAGGTATACAATCGTAGCAGATGCAAATGTGGGTTTGCGAAAAATTAGAATTGATACTGCACCTGCTGAGAATGGACTTCCAGTAACCGTAAGGTTAGATAAAGATATTGTATATGAAGATTCTAATAAAGAGAAACTGAATATTAATTTATATGACAAGGCCGATAATAAGCTTGTTGAAAGTAAAGTATATACAATTGAAGAACTACCTGAAGAGATTAAATTCAAAGTAGATTCTAAGTTTCTAAAGAAAAATAATAAGAGAAATTATGAAGTAAGATTTGAAAAAGTAAATAAAGAATCTATTCTTATAATGAATGGAAAAGAGAAAGTAGATACAGACGGTTATACGTCTTCTGAGGAAACAATTAAGGCGAATGCTAAGGAATCTACGGAACTAAAATACAAAGGTGTTATTATGACTGAGCGTGAGGTCGGAAAAGAAATGGAAGTTTTTTATGAAACACTTACGATTCCGTTAAAACGGCTGCCTAAGCAAAAAACTGGTTACGGTTACGAATTAAAGACGGAAATTAGTTATCACAATGAATTGGCAATTCCTAATGATATAAAGGCTGGGGCTTTAGTTGATAAGAAGTTAATTGATTCACATTTAAATTATGAGAAAAAAGAGGATAATATCATTGTTCCACTGGAAGAAACGAAAAAAAATGTTACCTCAGATAAAAAGAATACTGATGTTACCTTTGAATTGCCACATATAAATGTAGAGCAAAAAACGGGTAATTTATTTACGGATCAACAAGTAAAAGATAAAGACTCTCGTATAAAGAATGCATTGAAAGATGGGAAGCGTAAATTATATGCCCCAATTTGGGCGGACTTAGGAGAGTATAATCTCCTTATACATTCTAATCTGCCTATAGGGGCTAATAAGGTGAATTTTGAGGTAACGCAACCACTACAATTATATGCATATATGTATGGTACCATGGGGTCAAAAACGTTGAAGAATGATGAATTATTAATAGAGCCTGTTGATCCTAAAAATCCTTTCTCAAATGGTAAACCTGCTGGGTGGTCTGATGAGGATGTTGCATGGTTAAAGGGAGATAAAAAATCAGGTCAATAGCATCATTATCGTAGATTAAAAAGTACTATAGAAAATAATTTTTATTTAGTAAAATCCATAAAAAAGTCTATCGAATATTGTTGATAGGCTTTTTATTTTGTGAAAAACAGTAAAGGAGAGAGTGAATTGCTTATAAGAACAAGAAGTCCAACACGTTCTTGTCACTTTAATTAGAGAGGAAGTGAAGAATATTGAAATTGAAGATGTGCTTTACTTTAGGGATTAGTTTAATAGCATTTCTACTGTTTTTTTCAAAATCATGCAAGTGCACAGGACATTACAGAAGCTAGTAAAACGGTTGTAGTTGGCGATAATACAAAGGTTTTGTCAAAGCATTCGTTTGTCGCACAATTTAATAAAAAGAAAGCACAGGTTTCAACATTCGGAATTCCAGGAATTGAAACAACTAGTAATACAGGAAATACAAAATTTTATTCTTTTAACCGGCAAAACGGTACTTATCTGAAAGGAAAACTCGGTATTAAGTATACTAATGTAGGTCGTTATGGTGATAAAGAAGTTGATCTTAAAGTTACGATTCTGGATTGGGAGCAGTATATCAATCAAAGCGAGAAAAATCTCATTTGAGTAAAAAATAATTGCTTTTAGAACCTGTAGATCCTGCGCTGAGAGTCCATTCCCAATGGTCAACCTCCTAACTGGACGGATAAAGACATAGAGTGGTTAAAAAGATAGGAAAGGAGTTGAGAAATACATGAATGTTCTAACTTACAGCTCCGCCAAAAAGCAGATAATTTTCATGGCACTATACTTTGTAATTACTGGCATTGTAATTCGTTTAATCGGATATTCGTTGCAAGGCAGCCTTTCCACCTTTACACAAGCTGGTTTAGGAAATCTACTTTCAGGGAATTTATCATTAGGGGATCTATTCAATTTTGATTTCAAATTTGACTTTAGTTTTGATTCCAGTCAATTTGATGGATTTAGCTTTAATATGTGGATTGTCTTTATAAAAGATAAAATTCATAGTTTAATAAATGATGTGATGCCGACTACATTAGGAGCAATTAATATGATGATGTTGAGTAAGTACCTAACAGTAGAGCGCGCTATTAAATTAGGAATTCGATTGTATTAAAAACTAATAGGTAGAAAAAGAGACTTAATTTTATAATTAGGTCTCTTTTTTATATAAAAAACAAAAATCGAGAGGATGTTGTAACATGTTAGATCAAAATACGGATCGTAGTTGGTGGATGATTGGTGCAGTTGTAGTAGGGGCTGCTTTAGTAGGAGTTGTATCTATTGCTTTTCCTGACCTAACTAACTCAGTAATTGATGTGTTTAAAACAAAGCTGTCTTCTGTTAAATAGTATGCAAGTATCAAATAACATCTAACAAGGGAGAGAGTATTCACTCCTCCTTTGTTTGAGAAGGAGTGAAGGAGTTGAAAGACCATCCTTTTATCCTAATAATAATAATCTTGGGTTTTTTCCTAATTTCCATAGGTGGTTATTATTATAGAGAGAATTTTGCTAATGATTCCGTCATGCAAGGAATGACTGAGACAGTTCGAACAAGTGCTATTTCAAATGCGGATAATAGCTCACGTATCCAAAGTGGGGAGCTATTTATTATAAAGAGTGAATTTGAAAAAGATTTTAGAAAACGTATTGAAACAAATAAGCTTGTAAAAATCAGTAAAGACGCGAAATATGAATTTAAGTACTTAGATAATTCAAATGGTTCTACAAAGGCAATTAGAGCTATTATTCATGATGGAGAGAATACGTATCAAGCTACATGCAAGCTAAGTATTAGTCCGTCTGTCGAACCACCTTCATAAGAACTTTTGAAAAATAAATTGGAAAGGAGAAGAGTATGTTTAGTAAGGGACAAATGACTAATCGTAGGACAAGAGCTAAAGAGATAAACTTCGATTATAAAAAGTTAGAAACCATAAGAAATGACTTGAAAAATAGATATGCTGAGTTAGTTATTGATGCGCTATTAAAAGAAGAAGCAAGGCAAGAAATTAAGAAAAAAATTAAAAATGAGTATCCAGCTTATTTTATGGATTATGATGAAGACGATGTTGATGGAGTTATTGAATATGTTGTGTCTGAGCTTGTTGGGACGGGCGTTATAGAAAGACTAATTAAAGAACGTCCTGATATTACCGATATATCTTATAACGGTAGTCATTTAATTGTAGAATCGAGTGACTATAAGCGAGTTTATGAAGATCATGAACATCAAATTACAGAACAATATATAACAAGGCTAATTCAGAAATTTGCTCATGCAGTAGGAAAAGAGTTTACTCCGAAAAATCCTATTTTCGATGGTGTTTATGGTTCAATTCGTATTAATGCGGTACATAAACAGAATACGACTGGTAATTCTACTATGTCATTGAGGATTGTTCGACCTAATTTAGTGCTAAATGAATCAAACTTTGAGACATTTGCACCTCAATTCATATATGACTTTTTTAAAGTAGTAATGGCAAGTCGGAATAATGTCTTAATTTCAGGTGAAACAGGAACCGGAAAAACAGAGTTATTAAAGTTGTTATTTTCTATGGTTCAATTTGAACACAAGGCAATCATGATTGAAGACGTTCCAGAGACACATGTTAAATCTTTGTTTCCCGACAAGGATGTATTTAGCTGGCTAACTGGAAATGGAGTTACAGTAACAGATGAAATTATAGCTGCTCTTCGTAATAATCCACGTTGGATTATGATTTCTGAGCTTCGTGGGAAAGAAACATATGAAATGATTCAAGCAGTATTATCAGGACATCATGTAGTGACTTCTCTACACTCAGTAGATGCAGAAACATCACCGAAAAGGCTTGTGAATATGTCCAAAATTGGGTATCAGGTAGATGAAAAATCACTTGAAGAGGATATTATGCGTTATTTTAATTTTGGTTTTCATATTAAACGTGTGGTTGTAAAAGCAACCGATAAAAATGGAAATCCAATTAAAAGGGTTATCCGTTATTTAGCGAAAATAGTGGAGTATTCAGTTGAGGGATGCCAAATGGTATTTGAACAAAAATATCGACACGGCAAATTCACCTTCTCTACAGGATTATTATCAGAAGAATTTTATGACAAACTAGCGGAAATAGATTTGAGTTATGAACTTCCTAATTATACAGATGAAATAGCATTTAAGAAAAATTTAGTCATAAGTAGATAGGGGATAAAAAATTGTAGAGAGGAGGTATGAAGTATGAAAATCTCTACTTTCAATGCAAAAACAAAGAAAAAGAAATTTGTAAATGCAGAAGAAATTAATGCGTTTAAGGCGGCATATGGAAAGCCTTTAGCTAAAAAGGATTATGTTAGACATGCTGCAATTCCAGGGCTCGTAGCGGGGGTATTTTCTTTTCTCTTATTGTATATATGGTGGTTGTCCCTGATTTTAGGATGTATTGGGGCACTATATGGATTAAAAGTGTTAATGCCCAAGATTATTAAAAGGGCATATGAACGCGATTCTTTCAGGGAAAGAAATAAGTTTGTAAATAATATGACTTCACTTTTAGCGAATGATAGTCAAACGTTGCTAACCTCCTTAGGAAGAGCGAGTGATCGTTCTCAAGGGGAATTAAGAGAAGACTTAAAAATATTAATAGCAAGCTTAATGGGGGCGGATCAAGAACAGGTCATTCAAGCTTTTAAGCAATTGTCTAATAAATATCGTGAGGATATTATATTTGATCAGTATTTAGAACAACTTGAAACCTGTGTGATAGAGGGGAGAACAAACCTGGATACGTTGAAAGACATTAAATCGTACCACAATGAAATAAAAGAAAAAAAGGACGATTATGAACGTAAAAAAGAGGGGCATCTAAAAGATATGAAAATGCTTTGTGGAGTAATAGTTGTATTTGTGTTGGCTATCACTTTTTCTTTTAGTTTTGATACCTATATTACTGCATTTGCAAAACATCCTATTGGTTGGATTACAGGCGGTATTTACATGACATTAATGTTTTTCTTTTTTAAATCCTTTACTACATACCTTTTTGATGATTCGATAATGGAGGTCAAAACATGAGGGTAGTAGCAGCTAAAGATCTTAAAAAAAACCGTTATAATCGAATGTTGGCAGAAGAAGATTTATACAGCATGCTGGAAGAAATGGGGAATACCAAAAGAATGATTGATAAATTTCAAAAAAGGCGGATGATACAAACTGCCTTGGCGGGATTTTTCGGATTGTTATTAGGATTATTTCTTTCAAAATGGTGTTACTTATTGGCAATTGGGTTGCCTTTTTTCCTTTATCGCTCTAAGTATACGCATGTTATTAAAGTATACAATGCATTTAAATTTGAAAGGCATCTAAACTTTTCAAAGTTTACAAGGCTATTGATACCTTATTTAAAAGAGGCAGATGGATCTGTTAGCTTATACCAAGTTTTTCGGAAGATACTTAATCGGATGGAAAATCCGGTGGATAAGAATTCATTAGCTAGGTTAATGTCTGAAATGACAGATAAGCCAAATGACATCCAACCATTCACTGACTATGCTATGCGTTCAAGTGGAAGCGATATGTCAATTAATATCATGCAAACCATATATGATTTCCAGCAAAACTCTAGTGATACAAATGTAATTAATGAGTTAGGGCAAATGGCAAGTACTGAATTACAAAGATCAATTGACGAAATTATTGCTTTTAAGTTGAAACGTTTTAATTTCTTTCCTACCAAAATTGTAATGAGTTCTTTCATATTAGTAGTGGGGTTTGCAGCTGCTGTATTAGTGTATCATCTATCATCTATTAATCTCTCATAAGCAATGGAGTAAGGAGGAAAAATGAAAAGTGAGTGGGTGTAAGGCATGTTAGATAGTTCAATTATGTTGATTGTAAAGTGGTTTGTAGGGCTAATGCTGATCATGATGATGGTTGCAGTAGCTCTTTTTTGTATTCAATTAAGTAATGTGAATTCATATAAACAACAAGTCAATTATCAAATTGAAAGACATGGTGGATTAACAAAAGAGGCAACTGCCAATTTAAAAGATTACAGTGAAAAGCAGTATCAAGGGGCTTTAACCGTCAAAAGTGAACAATTAAACAAAAAAGTGAACTTTGGTGACGTAGTAGATTATCAGGTTGTAGCAAACTTGAAAATTATTCTATTTAACTTGCCAAATGTAGAGATGGAGTTTAATGGATCGGCAATTTCGCAAGTCCGCTAGAGAGAAGGTGTTGAGAAATGCTTGAAAACAATGTGTTTCGCTTAATGATCCTTATGGGTGGCATAATCGCACTCATAGCAATCATAACGATTTGTTCAGACGGAATCCCTGAAGTTGAAGATGTATTCCGGCATTTCATCTCTCATAAAAATACAAGATATTAAATGTAGGCTGCATGATATAGGATCAGTTTAAATGTGAAGTAAAAGAAATACTTCTTGTTGGAATGTACTGTGAATATGTTTTTGAAAATAGGTTAACAGTTATGAAGGATATTCATAATAGTTCATCTATAAGAATTACTTAACGTTACTAACAGGGGTAAATCCTGTTTAGAACAATCATCTATGACTTCAACTTTGGCCATTGTTATTAAAGAGAAAATTAACAAGCTATTAGCAAGTCCAATAGATGCATATATTAAATCTCAATTAAAATTAAGAAAGAGGTACTTAATAATGAATTTACCAAAATTAAATCTACTTGAATCAGCAAAGAGCTCTTTGCAAACATTAGTTTATAATGATTTTTTTGAAAAGGTTAGTGGTGCTTTAGCGAATTGGACTGGAAAATTACAAGGAATTGGTTTAGCAGTTATTGTATTCTGTGTATGTATCATTGGTTTCATGTTCATGTTCGGTGAAGGGCCAAGCCGTACAGCAAAGAAATGGCTACTGTACATTGTTGTTGGTGGCATTCTGTTATGGGGAGCAGGAGCACTAGGAAGTACTGTTAAAGACGTTACATCTGGATTCTAAGATTAATAAAAGCAGAAAAGGAGCTTACAATCTTGTAAGCTCCTTTTTTATTTTACATAGAAAAAGAATTATATACATGGAATGAGGGTAAAACAATGTATATTGTTGAATTTTTACAGAAGGAACAATCTAAATCTTTTAAAAAATTTCTTAAAAAGAATAAAGTTAGTAACGGTAAGCAATTAGGCTTATTGGAGACTGAAAATTTAATTCAAAGATATATTGAGCAAAACCAACAATCAGATCAAGTACTGTTGTTGCTCCAAGATTTTGAGAATGAAAAAGCTTATGAATTTGAATTACCTATAGGGGGAGAAGAAAAATTTTCTTTACTCACTGCCATTTCAAGAGATCTAGAAAATGGAACCGATTTTGATTTGGGTATGGAAATCAAACAAGGAATTTATGCAAGTTATAAATCGGAGAGGGAGAAAAATTCTACAGAAAGCGAAAAAGTAGAAGCAAAAAAGAAAAAAGGTGGTTTGTTTACAAAATTATTTAGCAAGAAGGAGAAGGCATCTGCTCCTAATGAGAAAGAAAATGCTTTATCCAATTATGATTTAGAAGAAAATTTTGAAGAGCAAATAAAGTTTTCTGATATGGATCCATTACAAGATTTCAAAGAAATGTCTTCTGAGGAATTAGATCAAAGTAATGCTAATATGTTTGATTCTCATGATATTGAGGGATTAGAAAGAGAGGTAATAACTTTAACAAAAGAGGAAGATCCGTTCGCCATTGATGAGGAGTTTGAAAAAAGTTCGTCTGAAGACATGTTAGCTGATATTTCAACAGAAGATTGGATGGATCATGCATCAGAGGAAGCTCCTATAGATGATATTGAAAAGGAAATTCTTTATCCAGAATCAGAAAACAGTGTAGTAGTTAAAGAGGAAGAAGCTAACATAATTTTAAATACAAAAGAAGTAATTTTTCCTGAATATGATAGCTTTGTAGATTTAAGTGAAGTTAAGGAAAAACAAGAACGATACCATACACGTTTCTCGGTAACGCATTTATTGGGCTTGTTAGGTATTGATGAAGAACCACCTAAGACAGCTTTAGAAATTCGTAAGCTACAATATGCAAAAAATGTATTAAGTGGTAAACAATTTTTACTGATTCAGGATGGATATTATCAAGATGTAAATAACTTATTAGATGAAATTCGTTTATATTTGGAACAGGATTATAGAACGACGATGTTAAGAGATTACTCTACAGAAGCAGAAATAGCTTTAAGAGATACTTTTGAAAGAAATATGCAAAGCCTATTGGATGAGTACAAAAACTTTGAAAGTAAAGAACAGTATGAGATAGAAGGAAAGTTACAAGCGTTACGTGAAAAACAAGAATTGGAGTTAGAAGCTTTTAAAATAGGACAAGAAACAAAATTTAAGGAGTATCAACTAGAATTAGAGGAACGAAAAATGAATCTGGTAAATGCTCATGAAGAAAGATTGATGGAGGAAAACGAAGTAGTCCAAAAACAGAAAATGGAAGAAAAGATACATAACCTAAAATTGGATGCGAAAAAGGAATTGATTGACAAAAAGAATGAAGCGTTATCGCACTTCGCTAATACAATAGAAGATTTAATGAATATGGCATTTAAGGAACAGCAAGAAGAATTATCGCGACTTCAAGGGGAGATAGAAAATTTAATTCCTATATGGGCACAAGAAATTGAAGCAGAGCGTAATAGTGAACACGAGAAGCAGCGACAAGAAATTGAAAGAGAAAGACTTGAATTAGAAAAACAAGCTTTACATCTACAAATGAGAAGCCAAGAGGGAGCGGAAAAGAAAGATAAAGAAAGAATTCGTGAACTTCAAAATATAATAGAAGATTTAACAGACAAGCTACAAAAATCATATAATACTGGGATAGGTCAACACCCTCAGCCACAAATGTATCAACAGCCGGTATATATGTACCAACAGCCAGTGTATCAACAACCAATGCAACCAATGCAACCAATGCAACCAATGCAACCACAGTCTGCAGCACAACAACCAATGATGCAACAAACACCGCAACCACAACAGCCAGTTCGTAAAGGTATTCTAAGCTGGTTATTAGGATCTAAATAAAAGGTAGATTGAGTGAGGAATAAGATGATGAAAAAAATTCGAAAATTCTCATTGAAGCGAAAAGGGTATCTTCATCATAATTATAAAATTGATGGTGAAGATCTGCCTACTGAACAAAAAAGAATTAATAAAAAAGCACTAGCGGTTTCGATTGTTGCGGTGCTTTTTCCTTTGTTTTTTGTGAACTTTTTAGTAGGGACGTATCAGAGAATTATAAATGATATATCAAAAACAGTAGAAAAACCGACTATTTTTGATGTTTGGGGGGCGGATTGGAATAAGAGTATTTCTGCGGAAAATGCTATCTCTTTTGTACTTCCAACAAATATATATGTCTTTTTTGTATTGATTCTTATATTGATTGGTTTTTTGGTGTATTCAAAATTTAATTATCGAAGTGATAAGAATGTAGCTTACGGTCAAAAGGGGGATAGTCGATTTACAACTATTGAAGAAATTCAAGAACAGTATCCAGCAGTTCCTGATAAAAATGAATCCTTTGAAGGCTATGGAGGTGTACCTGTTTCACATTTTAAGGATAAATATTATATCGATACAGATACAGTTAATACAGCCATTTTAGGGGTTTCTCGTTCGGGTAAAGGGGAAACGATTGTCGTTCCAATGATTGATAATTTGAGTAGAGCAAAAAATCAATCAAGTATGGTAATAAATGATCCGAAGGGGGAACTATATAGTGCCTCTAAAGATACGTTAGAAAAGCGAGGGTATGATGTACAGGTACTTAACATTTTAGATCCATTGCAGGGAATGTCTTATAATCCCTTGCAATTAGTCATTGATGCTTGGGTAAATGGGGATGATCAAGAAGCAGCTAAACGTGCAAATACATTGACTTTCTCTTTGTATAACAAACCTGATGCGGGAGAGAATGAATTTTTTAACACTTCTGCACAAAATGCAATTAATGGAATTATTCTAGCTGTTGTAGAGTATTGTGTGAAGAATAATTGCATTGAAAAAATTACAATGCACAATGTATCTCAAATGCTCAATGAATTAGGGACATTTTATTATAAGGAAGATCCTGATGATTTTACAGAGAAAAATGCTCTGGATGAGTACTTTAAAAGCATGCCACAAGGAAATATTGCAAAGATGCAGTACGGTTCAACTAGCTTTGCTGGTGAAAAAGCGAAGGGATCTATTCTTGCAACCGCCAATCAGGGGTTACAAACTTTTGCGGATAAAATGTTTGCAAAAATGACATCAAAATCTAGCTTAGATTTAAAACAAGTAGGTTTCCCTAAAAACCTATTTTTTCAGTTGGATGAAAAATTTCTAAATAAGCGTGTAACAGTCTCATTTCATAAAAATAATCAAGAAAAGACAGAAATAGGAAGTTACAAAATTAAGGTCAAAGCTTTGGGAATGTGTAATATGAATTTTGATGAATCCTTAGAAGATGGAGATCTATTACTTATTCGTTTTCAAGATGAGGAAGATCCGAAAAAGAGATATAGATTATTGTATAGTTTACAGTTTGAAAAACTGTTAGATGAAAAAGGAAGAGTTGTTTATCAGAAAAAAGAGGGATGTGAACATAAACCTGAACATCAACGTCAAGTTACGCTGAATTTAAAGGCGAATACTTTTCCTTTAAAGCCAAAAGCAAAATTATCGTATTCCGATAAGCCTACAGCGGTATTTATGATAGTACCTGACTATGACAAGTCAAATCATGCTTTAGCGAGTATTTTTATTAAACAGTTATACACTGAATTATCAACAAATTGTAACGATACAAAAGGTAAAAAATGTTTTAGACGAGTACATTTTCTGTTAGATGAGTTTGGTAATATGCCACCAATTGATGATATGGGTGGCGTATTAACAGTTTGTGCAGGGCGTAATATGTTATTTAATTTAGTAATTCAATCTTATTCACAAATTGAAAAGCTATATGATAAACAGGCGAAAGAAATTAAACAAAACTGTCAAAATCATATATATATTATGTCAACTGATCCTGAAACAATAGAAGAAATTTCAAAACGTGCGGGACACAAGACTGTTATTGGGAAGTCTTCTAATGAAAGTTATTTGGATGTAGATAACAAAGTAACTAAAAGTGCAGACCAACAACGTATCATTTTTCCGGATAGGCTATCACAATTTTTGGAGGGAGAAACATTAGTTATCCGCGCACTACATAGACAAGATAAAAATAGAAAAAAAGTAAGGCCATATCCCATTTTAAATACAAAAGAAACAGCTATGCCTTATCGTTGGCAATTTTTAGGGGAATTGTTTGATACCTCAAATGACCTAAATGAAATTGATATACCTTCCTTACATATAGGACTGGATTTAAAAGATCTGTATTTGAACTTCTTGGATTTTATTGTAAATAATGATGCGAGAAACCAATATGCCAGTAAACAAAAGATAGAGTTTATAGCAGAACCAGAACAAACAATTGATGAAGTGATTAAATCATTAATTGTTTGTGTAAAGGAAAAGAAAAATGTAGAAGATCCAGTAGAAATTCGTAATCGTCTGGTAGTGATGTTATTGAAATATGCAAAAGATAGTGTGGTTCCTAAGAAAGAAGAAGTTCAAATTTTATTAGAAGAATCAGCAAATCAAAACATAAAGAGATATCTAAAAAAATTATTAAAACAGTTATAAAGATAAAAAAATTCCTGTATATGAAGGTGGAGAATATGGGGAATAAAGTAAAAAGGGAAGGTAGAATAGGAATGGCTACTAAGAAAGTAAAAGAGTGGTTCATAAAAAGTAAAAGGACACTAGTAAAAGGAATTTTAACAATTTCTATACTATTGAGCAGTTTAACATTCACACCGGTTGCGTATGCTTTTGATTGGTATGATTTTCTTGGTCTAAAAGACAAAGATGCTGGAAAAGCGATAGAGTTTTTGAAAAATGATTGGATTCAATATGCTAACTTTTTAGGTTCTGTTTTTCAATCAATTCAAGGGTGGATAATTAAGGGGTTACTTGTAATGGTTTCTTCATTAGAAAAAGTAATTCCTAAGACATTTTCCTTATTAGGTTTATTAAAAGATGCTGGATTAAATGATTTTGCGTCTTCTATGATGAAAGGTATGTTTTTTGCAATTTTAGTATTGGTAATTGCTTGGCTAGGAATTAAAACGATTATATATCATCAGCCACCACGTTTTAAATCTGTTGGGGTGAATATAGTTGTGATGGTGGGCTTGCTAGCAGGGCTAAATGAATTAATGGCAGATATGCAAAAAATGTCTACAGATTTTTATCATGATGCAACTAAAGATGGGAAAATGAAAGACAGTTTGGCTTTTAATCTAGTAAAGCATAATACAGCTGATATAGTGTATTTAAGTCGAATTGGATTTGATTCGATAAAGAAAGAAAATGAAAAGGCAATTTCAAAAGAAAAAAGTGTTAAGAATGGTTTAGATGAAGATATGTATTATAATGCTGACCTTGGAGATTTGGTAACAACGGATGTTGTTGATAAGTTAAAAAAGCAAAAAGTTGCTGAAGAAACGGATTATCTAAAATATAAAATTACAAACGATGGAGATAAAGAAGCAGTTGAAGAAATTAAAGAAAGTATGTTTAACCCTTTTAGTGATACTTTTCCGTCAGGATATGTTCGTTATCCTATGAATTTCTTTACTATATTTTGGGGACTAGTCGCATTGGGAGTTGCATACCTGTATACTATTTTTGTTTTTGTAATGACGATATTCGAAATTGGAATGAAGAAGCTAATTGCACCATTTGTGTTTGTTACGGATCTGGAATCAGGACAGAAAACAAAAATGGTTGTGCAGGATATTATGAATGGCTTCTTAGTATTTGCTTTTACAGGACTTAGTTTAAGGTTTTATATTATAGCAGTTAATTACTTATCAGATGCGGATATCAATAGTTTCTTATATATTGTATCAATGATATGTTTGACAACCGCTTTAATTAAAGGGTCTGAATCTATTTTAAAGTATTTTGGTATCGATGTTGGTTTGAAAGAAGGAAAGAACAATCTAATGGGTGCACTAGGAACGTTATCTTCTGCTAATGGTGTAAGAAAAGGATTAACTAATATGGGCAGAAGTGTGCAAGATAAATTGTCTGGCCAAGGTCGAGCAGATACTCCTAAAAGATCTGAATCTGATGATAAATCTGATAATATTGAGGGCAATTCGGATGGTAATTCTAGTGGGAATCAAAAAAATAGTGGTCTACAGCCCAAGAAAATTGCTAGAAATACTGGTGCAGCACTAGGTTATATGAAAAATCGTGGAATTGGTGGCATGGTAAATGACGCTGGACATAAGATGGGGGAATCCGTTACTGGTGCAGTTGATAAAGGTAAAGAAGCCGTATCTGGTGTTGCTAAAGGTGTGACAGGTAGTGTGAAAGGAACTATTGATGAATTTAAAGGTGGACAATCTGAAGGGAAACAGAAGGCTCAAGAAAATGCTGATCGTCAAACATTAGGAAAAATAGGGAAAGATGTTCAAAATAATGCAAATGCGGGAAAAGAGAATTCTTCAACTCCAAAAATGGAAGAAACATCTCAAAGAAATATGCATGTAGCAAATCGGAAAGGTAGTTCAAATCGCCAAGATAATGTTCAACAAGGAAGTACACAAGGTAGCATGAAAGGTGAAAAACAAACAGCGGAACGAGAACTTGAATTACAAAATAAATTACGAAATACAGGAAGAGAAGAGCCGCAACAAAGTAGTGTAAAAGGCGAAAAACAAATAGCGGAACGAGAACTTGAGCTGCAAAACAAATTACGAAATACAGGAAGAGAAGAGCCGCAACAAGGCAATGTGAAAGGTGAAAAACAAACAGCGGAACGAGAACTTGAGCTGCAGAACAAATTACGAAATACAGGAAGAGAAGAGCCGCAACAAGGCAATGTGAAAGGTGAAAAACAAACAGCGGAACGAGAACTTGAGCTGCAGAACAAATTACGAAATACAGGAAGAGAAGAGCCGCAACAAGGTAGTGTGAAAGGTGAAAAACAAACAGCGGAACGAGAACTTGAATTACAAAATAAATTACGAAATACAGGAAGAGAAGAGCCGCAACAAGGTAGTGTAAAAGGTGAAAAACAAACAGCGGAACGAGAACTTGAATTACAAAATAAATTACGAAATACAGGAAGAGAAGAAGGACAGCAAGGCAATGTGAAAGGTGAAAAACAAACAGCGGAACGTGAAATTGAGTTGCAAAATAAATTACGAAATACAGGGGGAGTAAATGCATCACAGGCTGATGTGAAGGCAGGATCAGCCACGATAGAACGAGATATAAATATTCAGGATAAAGTGAAAGGGAATAATACAGTAAGTGGTGATGTAAAAGCGGGATCAGCGACAGTAGAGCGGGATGTAAATATCCAAGATAGAGTGAAAGGGAATAATACAGTAAATAGTGATGTAAAAGCAGGATCAGCGACAGTAGAGCGGGATGTAAATATCCAAGATAGAGTGAAAGGGAATAATACAGTAAGTGGTGATGTGAAAGCAGGAGCAACCACAGTACAAAGAGATGTAAATGTTCAAAATAACGTCCGAGGTAGTGGGGAAGTAACCGCAGATGTAAAAGCAGGAGCAACCACAGTACAAAGAGATGTAAATGTTCAAAATAACGTCCGAGGTAGTGGGGAAGTAACCGCAGATGTAAAAGCAGGAGCAACCACAGTACAAAGAGATGTAAATGTCCAAAATAACGTCCGAAGTAGTGGGGAAGTAAATGCGGATGTTAGAGCGGGAGCAACCACGGTACAAAGAGATGTAAATGTCCAAAATAATGTCCGAGGTAGTAGTGAAGTAAATGCGGATGTTAGAGCGGGAGCAACCACGGTACAAAGAGATGTAAATGTCCAAAATAATGTCCGAGGTAGTAGTGAAGTAAATGCGGATGTTAGAGCGGGAGCAACCACAGTACAAAGAGATGTAAATGTTCAAAATAATGTCCGAGGTAGTAGTGAAGTAACAGCGGATGTTAGAGCAGGAGCAACCACAGTACAAAGAGATGTAAATGTTCAAGATAACGTTAGGGAAGGAAGTGTATCAAGATTTAAAAAACGTGGTAGTACCGATAATCGTACAAATGGCTTACGAGGAAGGTAAAATGAGGAGGCTTCTAAAGTGAGAATAATTGATGTTGCGGATAGAAAAAGAATATACCTTGAAATGAAAAATCGAGAATTGAGATGTAGCTTTCTTATGATGTTAATGGGATTTGTTATTTCAATGGGAATCTTAACTTTTCAAATAAGTTTTGAATTAAATCATTTATATCATTACATTGTTACTTTTGTTTTTCTAATTTATATTTCTTTAAGTGTGTATTCAAATAATGAACTATCAAGAGAGTGTTCTGAAGTTAAAAGAAAGCAGAAGGAATACTGAAATGAATAATTGGCTATTTGCTATCTGCATGTTAGGAGTCGCGATTGTGTTAAGCATGATTACAACTTTTGTAAAACATATTTTTAAATTGTTAAAAAGAAGAAAAAAGGAACCTATTTGGGTAACAGTAACAAGTGCTGAGTATATAGATAAGGATTTTTTAGAGAGAGAAATACGCAAGGAAAAGAAAAATTGTAATTGAATTTTATACAAATAGGTGTTCATAGGTTTATAAAAGGTAATTAAACCTATGATTAGATAATAGAAAGGAGAATGATAGTAGTGGAAATGATCCGGAATCCCAAAAATATTAAACAAGAAATAAAACTAGCATTTTTCTATATAATTGATGGGGGCATTATAGCCGTAATGCTAATTTTAGCAGGATATATGCCAAATGTTGTTCCAATCGGTGGATTTGGTAGATTAATGTTCTATGTGTTATTTGGATTATTTGGTTTGTTTTTATGTATTAAACCCTATAATAGTCCGACTAATCGAAATTTGAAAGTTATTTTGGACATGTTGAAAATGGATAATAAAAATTATCATCCGATTGAAGTAAATACAATCAACAGTGAATCTATGAAAAATAGGAAGTTGAAAGAGAGTGCTTAAAGAGCACTCTCTTTTTTAATTTTAGTGAAAGGGATGATGAACATGAGGGTTGCAACAGCTGATGTGAAAAAAATAAAGAAAAATAACAAAGAGCAGGCATCTGAGAAGCAAGGATTTATTTCAACTATTTTTGCATCATTTAAAAAAACTGATGCCCTAATGGTAGACATAGCGCCGTATAAAAGCATTGATAAAAAAACAGGAACTCTGGTTGATCGTAGAGATAATTTACAGGTTTATTTAAAGGTAAAAACAACAGATTTACTTTCTATGAACCAAGATGATTTGAAGCGTTTTATGAACCAGTTAACAAGTTTATGTCGTGTGTATCATGAGCCATTTAAAATTTTATCTTTAACGTACTCTACAGAAACATCAGTACAACAAGTTTTTTGGAAACGAATGGCTATACGATTCCAAAACAGAATGAATCGTGAAGGAGTAGGTAAAGAGGAAGAAGCTTTATGGTACCAACGCTATAGTTTAGCTGTTGAAAACCTTAATCGTGTGCTATGGGTAGAAAAAAATTTAAAAGAATTAGCATTTTTTATTGTTGTGTATGCAAAAAATGAAAAAGAGTTAGTGAAAAATGTGAAAGATATGAAGCGCTATGGTGGGCGTCAATTTGATTTGCAGAATATGAAGGCAAAAGAAGTTGAAAAATTAATCTTTAAATTACAAAACATGAATTCAGAAATGTAGTAGGAAGTGAATAAAGATGGTTAAATTAGGAAGGAAAGAGCAACAAAAATATCTTACTGAAGGTTATGATTTAGAATTTACTCAAAGAGTGCAACCGCAGGGTGGAATTAAATTTAATGAACGATATATTGCTAAGGGAGATTGCTATGTTGCTTGTCTACATGTGTATTCCCTTGCGGAAGAAGTGCCTCCATTATGGTTGACAACTCTTATGAATAACAAAGATACTATTTCAAGTATAGATATAGCAACTGCTAATAAAGAAGAGGTTGTTAAAGATATAAATCGATCCATTGGTGAGTTGAAAGATCGTATGACATCAGAACGTCGGTCTACTGACCGCGATGATGCACATTGGGAGCTCCAAAATCTAACTGATTTTGCACGTTCAATTACGCAGCAAGGGGAAATTGTTAAGCTCATACATTTGCGTATATTCATATATGATCCAGTGTTAGAGCAACTAGAGAAAAGAATTGGAGATATTAAGAAAGAAATTGCGGGACAAGATTATAAAGCTCAGGTATTTATTTTTAAACAAAAAGAAGAATGGCAATCTTTGTTTGCAAGCTATGATGATCAAGTAGAGTACTTAGGAGTAAAAAGCGGACGACCACTGCCATCTAGGAATATTGGTTACGGTATACCGTTTCATCATCAAGATTTAAAAGACCCAAGAGGAATTTACTTAGGACAAACCTCAACAGGTGGCGCATTTATTTTAGATCCATTTTTATCTACAGGTACTCGGACATCATTTAGTGGTTTTATTTTTGGTAAGATGGGTGCTGGTAAATCAACATTACTGAAACAGATAGAGGAAGGATTAGTTGCAAAAGATTGTTTCATCCGTGGCTTTGATAAAGCAAGGGATTATTACACAATTGTGCAGCAGCAAGGTGGTAAGATTATAGATTTAAGTGGGGTACAAGATTCAGAAGAAGTAGAAACAGGGATGATTAACCCGTTAGAAGTATTTGCAACTAAAATTACAAATACAGGTGCGGTAGACGAAAAGGGTTCTTTTATTCAGCATATCTCTAAAGTTACAAATATGATTCGATTCTTGAATTCAGAATTTGATGATACTGTGATTCAAGAGTTTCGTAAACATTTGTATGCTTTTTATATTGAGTGGGGATTAGTTCCTCAAAAGGGAAGTAATCAAGTGTATAAAGTAACAGGTTTTCCACCTGAAAATTATCCGATTTTAGAAGATTTCTATAGGTACTTAAACGATTTAAAATTGGAAACAGGGGCAACACCACAACGTCACCGTGATTTAGAAGCAATAAAATTACAAGTAGAAGATATGATAACGGTATATGGTGATATGTTTAATGGTCATACAACTCTTAAAAACTTTGAAGATGAACAAATTGTTTTCTTTGATATTGATGGGATTTCAAAGTACGATAAATCAGTTTTCAACTGTCAATTATTCACTGCATTAACCTTGATTTGGAGTCATGCACTTAAAAATGGTCGTAAAATGAAGTATTTACGAGAAGAAAAAAATCTTTCAATTGAAGATGTTAAATATTTTATGGTCTTTCTTGATGAGTGTCATAACGTTATCAATTCGCAAAATGAATTTGCCAACCGTTATGTCCTAGAGTTTGAACGTGAGATGCGAAAATTCTTTGCAGGTATATTTTTTGCGACACAATCACCGCAAGAAATGTTACCACCACCAGGAAGTACAGTTGACGTATCTACGATGAAAGCCATTTTTGAATTAACACAATATAAAATATTTTTGAATATGGATAACTCGGTCTTGGATACATTGAAAAGTGTTTTAGGAGAAAGTTTAACAGAATCAGAATTTCGTATATTACCTGAATTAAAGCGTGGTGAAGCAATTGTACAAGTTAGTTCTACAGAAGCGTATAATGTCATGTTTGATCCTGATGAAAAACAATTAGAACGTTTTAAAGGTGGACAGTAAGATGGCAAATACTCAGCAAGCGGTTTTAGAAAAATATAAAAAAATAAAGAAGTTTACTGCTCTATTAAGTGGTTCTACAGGAATTCTAATTCTTGTAGTAGCCATCTTTTTTTTAGTCATTCTTACTGGGATGTTAGCCGATGGCGATTCAAAGAGTGGTTCAGGTGGTGGAATGGTTGGTATTGGACAAATAAAAAATTTACCACCAGAAGTAATGAGATGGAAAGATATGGTTGAAAAGGAATGTGCAGCGCAAGGTGTCCCAGAATTTGTGCCATATGTATTAGGAATTATCATGGTAGAGAGCAATGGTATTTCAGAAAAACTACCTGATATTATGCAATCTTCTGAATCACAAGGTTGGAATATGAATACCATTTCTAATCCTAAAGATTCTATTTATTATGGCGTTATGCATTTGAAGGGTGTATTTACTGATGCGAAAGAATTAGGGATTAATGATTTATCAGCAATTGTTCAAGGATATAACTTTGGGCGCTATTATATAAAATGGCTAGCTACAAATAATCGGACACATTCCTTGGAAACAGCCGATTATTATTCTAAAACGGTTGTTGCTCCTGCTGGCGGTAATAAAAATGGAGCAACAATTGGATACAGTCAGCCTGTAGCAATTGCTTACAACGGTGGTTATCGCTATAAAAATGGCGGTAACTTTTTTTATGCAGAAATGGTGAAACAATATTTAAGTTTTGATAACGGGACTGCACCAGTAAATGGATCAGAAACCTTTAAGAAAATAATGGAGGAAGCTTTGAAATATAACGGAAACCCGTATGTTTGGGGTGGTAAAACTCCTGCGCAGGGATTTGATTGTAGTGGATTAACATCCTGGGCATTTAGGGCAGCAGGAGTTAATTTAAATGGTTCAGCATCAGAACAATACTATGCAACTGTAGAAGTTGATCCAAAAGATGCACAACCCGGCGATTTAGTTTTCTTTAAGGGGACATATGGTGGACCAAATCATGTAAGTCATGTAGGGATATATGTTGATGCAAATACGATGTACGATTCTGAGAATGCGGGGATTGGTTATCATCAATTTACATCACCTGGGTGGCAAAAATACTATGCAGGAATTCGAAGAGTGAAATAAAAGAATAAAGATGGAGGAAAAATTGTGAATAATTTAACGAAAATTTTAATTGGTGCATTAAGTGTATCTATTATATATAGTGGTGTACTTACATATAACACAAAGAAAGAATTTGATAAGAAAGATAGAGAGAATAAAATTACATTTGATAAAAAAGATAAAACTATTAGCGAACTAAAATCAAAATTAGATCAAGCTAGTACGATGTCTAATGATGAAGATACTAATGTGCAAGATAAACCTGGGGTTAATCCAGTAATAGATTTACAAAATCAATATAAAGATATATCAAATCAATTTGTTCATGCTTATTTAAATTATTCGGTGAAGAATAAAGGTGAGAGAAGAAATAATTTATTGAAAATCACAGATAAAAAGGTAGTGGACATGGTAGCACCGGATACGGAAGATATAGGAGATCCAAATTTTAAATCAACTGTAAATAATGCTGAATTTTTTATTGGCTCAAGTGAAGATATTTCTAAGAAATGTAGTGTTTTAATTGATGTTGAGTATACGATTGAAGGATTAGAAAATAAACAAACCACGATTAAAAATTTAATAAAAATAACCCTAGAGAAGCAAGGGAATGAAATTAAGGTTGTAGACTATATTACATATCCAACAAAAAGGTAAATAGAAAAATAAGCCCCTGTAAACAAATTGTTATCAGGGGCTTATTTATGAATTTTATAAAAAGTGTAGATTTGTTGATTTTATCATCAAATAGAAAGGGATTATTTATCATGCGCTTGAGTGAGTTGAAAGCAAATCATGATTATGTAAATGAAGGTGTATATTTAATTTTGAGATTACGAAAAAAGAAAGGGATAAGGAAAGATAAGTATGTTGAAATTCCCTGTCGGTGGTTTGATTATAATTCTGGAGATAAGGTGGATTGGTTAATTGTACGTGAATATGAGCCCAATGTTAATGGGAAAGTGAAGTATACAAATTACAAACTTGAAAATATTCATGAACAGGTGAGTATAGTGAATATGAAGGGAGAAGCATTATGCATTTGAAATTTAACAAAAAAAAGGGACAAAGAAAGGCTGCAAATGCTAAAAGAAAAGCTTACTTGCTAACGCTTGGAAGTTTTATAACGATGTTTTTTATACTTTGTATTTCACCGGTATTTAGTGGTGCTACATATAAATTTCCAGAGTTAAAATTAGGCGATTATCAAACGTTATCACCTACAGTTAAAATTTCTGTTGCCAAGAAAGAATACAATCCAGCAAATCAAACCCTACGAATTGATTATCAATTAAAGTCAGAAAATGATACACAAATTTTAAGTAACATGAAATATAAAATAGAGAATAAGTACATTAAGCAGAAACAAGATGATGTGAAAACAAAAGTTTATCGTGCAAGTGATGACTATATTATTGTCATTAGTAAGAACATACCGGAAGATTTTGGTGTTGTATCTTCAATGGTTAAACCTGAATATATCCATCCAGAATTACAAACAGATGCTGAGGACATTAAGGATAGCAGTTTTAAAACGTACATTGTGGAAAAAGATAAATTGAAAAATAATTCATTAAAAGAAGAGTCAAAAGATTTTTATGAGAAAGAGTATCTTACACTTTTACAAAAAGATAGTGAAAAAGAAATTAAAGATTTAGAACAAAAAATTAGGGATAAAAATAGTGCTAATAAGCAGCTAGAAATTAAAAATGATAAATTGAAAAAAGAGATGGAGTATCAAACAGAAGCAGAAAAAGCTAAAACACAAAATATGATTAACTCAAATACAGCAACAGTAAATAATAATAATAAGGAAATCGAGCTAATAAAAAATGACATAAAAATGAAGCATGAAAAAATCAAACTACTTAATGAAAAGAAAAAAACTATATAACAAATAATGGGATTGAGTGTTTGGGAATTCCCCCAAGCGCAAACTGACATATACAAATATAAGTTATCAAAACAAAGTAGATTTAATGTTATTTATTATAGCTGAAACGATATAACGGAAAATAATCGTACTTATAAGTTGGTTTATAATGCTATTTAAATTTTATTTATATGGTCTCCCTAGTTTTTGGGATTTATCTTTATTAGAAATTGTTAATGTTGTGTCTTCATGGATAGAAAAAATTATACCCGTTGATTAATGGTTTTATGGATCGGGTGAATAGATGATTAGAAAATTATATTGGGGGACATAGTACATGAAGTATAAAACGCACCTTACAACGAGCCTAGCGGTTGCTTTGCCTGTTTTAGCATCGTCAGGAAATCTCACCGTCGGAAATGTTATAGCAATTAGTTTTGGAGCTTTATTGCCAGATATAGATGAACAGCACTCATGGATTGGTCGAAGAACACGAGGGGTATCAGACCTAATGAATACAGTATTTGGACATAGGGGAATCACTCATTCACTACTGGGTTTAGTGCTTGTGCTGATTCCTATTTTATTTGCAGTAGGGATGACACCGTTATCATTTACTAATGGTATGTGCATATTAGCTGGTTATTTTCTACATTTAGTAGAAGATAGTTTTTCTAAAAAGGGAATCAAGTGGTTATTACCAATTTCGAATAAAAAATTTCAGAGTGGGTTTTATATTATTTACTATAGTTACGGTGGACTAGCAGAAAAGCTAATTTTAATAATTAGTACGCTTGTAATTGTTTATGAGCTTGCCTCATATGGAATAATAAGCTTTTAGCTATTTAATTCTATATGATATATGAGTTTATTTTTTGAAAAACCTAAAGGATTTATTCATAAAACTGTTATTAATTTAGTAGGAATAAATATAAAAGTAAAAGAGTTTGATGTATCGGAAAAATCATATTTCTATACAAATCGATAGTGGATGGGAAATTATTTAAACTCTATTCAAGGGCTAAATAGAGAGAAAAGCTACGTATGTGTTGTAGATAAGAAGACAAAAATGATATGTATAAAAAGAAAAAGTTACCAAAAAAAATATTGATAACCAAGAAATTTTAGTATATAATAGGTATTGTAATTGAGCGGAGTTCTTTTCTGATTCATCTCCGCAATAACATAAATGAAAAGAACAGGGACATATTCAGCGGAGTTTTTACTCGTTCACCTCCGCAACGATATAAATTAAAAGAACGATGATCAAATTTAATGCATTAAATTTAAAAGACAACCATATTGGTTGTCTTTTTTTTATTGGAGGGGAAAACAAAATGACTAAAAAAATAGATGTTATTCATTTAAATAGAAAATATTTTGAAGAAAATAGTCATTTCAAAAATATGTTGGACGAAAATAACGTTCCAAAACAAGTGAAAAGACCTTATGTATATGTGTCAATTAAGGTAAAAGACAATAACTTTTTATTACCATTGAGATCAAATTTGAATCATCCTAATGGATTTCATGCGCCCTCTAGTAAATCCGCTAATGCGGGGATTGATTATTCTCATGCGTTGATACTTCCTGAGAGTTCTTACATAAAGAATCGCACCGATTTAGATAGAGAACAATATGATTATATCAAAGATAATTATGACACGATTAAAAGTGAATTTGTTTCATATTTAAAGGATTATATCCGTAAAGAAAAGAAAGGAATAGCTCATAAGGTAGGGAAATTTAAAAATTCTACTCTGCTGAATTTTAATAAAGAACTTGGATTAGTGAAAGAACTAGAAAAATCAAAAGAAAAAGATAAAAAAGAAATCCAAGAGAAAATAAAAGTACAAGATAAAGTAGAGATTAAAGAAACAAAAGTGGAACAAAATCATGTAAAGATTCGAGAGAAAGTAGCAATAAAAGATAGTGCAGGGGTTCAAGAAACAATAGGAAAACAAGATGAGATAAAGATTCAAAAGAAAACAGAGGGTCGGGATCAGGAAGAAAGTCGAGATGAACAGAAGAAACGAGCAAGAAGACTAGCCTATATGCGCCAAATGGGGCGCGAGAGATAAGACGTAATGACATAAAGTGATATGTCATTTTTATATATTTTAAATGAGAAATTTAAAATATATTATTTTTATATTAAAATTATTAATTTTAATTAATCCTTATTCTTTCTGCATGGAGGCTACTTTTTTTTAGAAATAATTGGAATGAGAATTATTAAAAAGGGCGACATAGCGATATGTTGCTTTTCTTTTATATGATAGTAGGGAGTATAGCGCTGTGTTACTCCTTTTAATATTGTAAAATTTGTAAATGAGGGGAAGTAATACACGTGAATACATTAATTATTGCGGAGAAACCATCACAAGCGAAAGCATATACAGAAGCATTCCCGAAAGTGGAGAAGAAGGATGGATACTTTTCAATTGCGCCTTGTTCCTTAATGCCGAATGGGGCGAATATCACATGGGGATACGGGCATTTAGTTGAACTGAAAGCACCGCAAGATTATAAAGCGGAGTGGGAAAAATGGGATATGTCACAATTGCCAATCTTACCGGAGCGCTACGGATATAAAGTATCAGCTGATAAAAGAAAACAGTTCAACATTGTTAAGAAATTAATGAAAGAAGCGGATTGTATTACAATCGCAACGGATATTGATAGAGAGGGTGAAGCAATTGCACGTTTAATCATTCAAGAAGCAGGATGTACCAGTAAAAAGATGAAGCGCTTATGGATCAACAGCTTAGAAGTAGATGAAATTAAAAAAGGATTCCAGAACCTGAAGGAAGGTTCGGAGTTTGAGAGCATGTTTGCTGAAGCACAGGCTCGTCAAATTAGTGATTGGGCAATTGGTATGAATGCAAGTCGATTATATACGCTGTTATTACGTCAAAAAGGCGTACAAGGTGTTTACAGCGTTGGGCGTGTTCAAACCCCTGTTTTATGTCTCATTAACCAACGGCAGCAGGACATTAAAAACTTTAAGCCAACTCCTTTCTTTGAACTGGAAGGGCAATTTAAGGGGATGAACGGAACATACAAGGGAAGATACAAAGAGCGATTCCAAACGAAAAATGATGTGGCATTGCTACTGAAGAAACACCAGCTGTCTGAAGGAGGCAATCAGCAAGGCGCAGTAAAATCCGTGGAAGTAAAACCGAAGAAACAAGAAGCACCAAAGTTGTTTTCGCTGTCCTCCCTACAGGCTTTAGCGAACAAAAAGTACAAGTATTCACCTGCTGATACGCTGAAAATTGTTCAGGAGTTATATGAAGCAAAACTTGTGACCTATCCAAGAACAGACTGTAATTTCATTACAGAAAATGAATTTGCTTATTTGGTACGAAATCTAGAGGGATATCAATCTATTGTAGGAGTATCCTTCCAACCAAAAACATTAGAATCGAATAAACGCTACGTTGATAATCGAAAAGTACAGGAGCACTATGCCGTTATAGCGACTAAAAATGTTCCTTCGAAACAAAAGGTGGATCAATTAACGGACAAGCAACGCAACTTGTATATGGAAGTGTTAAAAAGTGTGTTAGGCATGTTCCATGCGCCTTACGAATATGAAGAGACAATTATTACAACAGATATGAATGGATTGGAGTTTACGACAAAAGGAAGAGCGGAAAAAGCGTTAGGATGGAAAGAACTTTACAAAGCAGATCAACCAAGCGAAGAAGAGAGCGAAGACAGGGAATCCCTCCTTCCTATTGTACAAAAAGGCGAACTTGTACAAGGAAAGATACAGACGAAAGAAGGCATCACAACACCACCAAAGCCCTATACAGAGGGGCAACTCATTACATTAATGAAAACATGCGGTGCTTCTGTTGAAGATGAAGAGAGTAAAAGTATCCTAAAAGAAGTAGAGGGACTTGGTACTGAAGCAACACGAGCTGGCATCATTGAAACGCTCAAAAAACAAGAATATATAGAAGTGAAAAAGAATAAGGTGACTGTTACACCGAAAGGTGAAATTCTTTGCGAAGCCGTGGGCGGCACGTTATTAGCGAAGCCCGAAATGACAGCGCAATGGGAAGGATATTTGCGTAAAATCGGGAAGAAACAAGGTTCTAAAGAGGTGTTTGTAGAGAAAACAGGGGAATTTACCAGGAAGCTGATTGTTAACGCCACGAATTCAATTAGTGAGCTTCAGATAGATAGTAAAGTGCAAGAAATGAAAACAAAGGATTCCGTAGGGAAATGTCCGAAATGTGGTAAAGACATAGCGAATCGCAAGACGTTTTACGGTTGTACGGGTTATAAGGAAGGTTGCAAATTCTCTCTTCCAAGCGAATTTTTAACAAAGAAAATAAGCGAAGCAAACGTTAAGAAATTACTAGCAGGTAAGAAAACAGGATTGATTAAAGGGATGAAGGGTAAATCAGGGAAAGAATTTGATGCATATCTGAAGTTAGATTCCAGTGGGAAGATTGTATTTGAATTTACTAAAAAAAGTTAAAATAATTCTTTACAGAATAAAATCTTAAATTTAAAGATGGAAAGCTAATATTGTAAAGTTTAACAGATATTTAGACTATAGAATCAAAGAGGTACAGTATTAGAATACCGAAATATGAAAGACGTTCACTTAGAATATTTTTAATAATTGTTAAAAATAGAGTCAGTTTTGTATTTTCTGTAATTATTGAACGGTAGATTCAATATATAGCCCATTTGTATATTAATTAGGGAAATCAACTGTAAAGGCAGCAAATAATGAAAAAATCAACAAAAATGTTTTTATTGTCTTAAATTTATCTCGGAATTTTTTGGGGGACATTTTCTTGGTTTTTTATTATAGTTTTTCTAAAAGGCTTTATGACACTTAAACCCACTTACTTAGAATCTCTAGTTGCTCTAGGAATCATGTGCCTATACGCCAATACCTATGTGTTATTGTTATGTAGTATTTTATCATGGGGAAAAATACATCATGCTCGAGTGCAATTATGCGTTTTTCTGAGTCTTTTGTTCGTACATTTTATTTTATGGTTAATATGATAGGTAGGGTTAGGGTACCTTACACCCTTAAATTAGGAATTTGCTAGTAAAGAACTTTTTATATAAAGACAAATAATAAAGAAGAACAGTAGTGGCTAAGGAGGGAGAGAATTGAAAATAAAAGGATTATTAGAAAAAGGAAAATGGGTGTCAATAGGGACTGGATTCGCAATTGTATCCAGTTTCTTTTTTTCTTTCCTAAAAGGTTATTTGGGAGGTGATACAAGTAGTACAGAGCAAGTAAATATAAAAATTGAGCTGAATTTTTTCTATTTAGTTGTACCAATTTTGATAGCTCCTATTATTGAAGAATGGATCTTCAGAAAGGTTCTACCTATAGGTTTAGGGGTATTATTCGAACGAATTAATCGGACAGTAGCAATTATTATTGCCAATGGTATTTTTGCAGCTGTTCATTTTGATTGGTTTTTCTTCCCTTACTTTATAAATGGGTGTCTATATGCATGGAGTTATGAAAAGACTAGAGATTTAAAAGTACCAATATTATCGCATATTTTATATAACTTATTTGTATTTTTTGTCACGAGTATTCTGTATTCTTAATAGACACATTAAATATTTTTGTTTTATTGTAATGGCTTGTCATATTTTTTGCAGCTGTCATTTTATTAGTTAAGCCGTAAAGATAGCTCTGTTTCTAATAGTATAGGAACTATATGTGACACTATGGTACTATTCGAATGAATTGTTTGTTCATTTTGTATTTACCATGTTTTTCTTAATTTATTTAGAAATCTACAAGTATTTATATTTTCTAAACTTAGTATTAGAGCTTAAGAGAGAAGATGTAGTAGGTACTGTTATTATTTAACGGTCATTTTTTAAATAAATAATCCAGAGATATCTACATATGGGTATTGGAGTTAGGGCTCTTATATAGCAGTTATGGTTTACAGGATGAGATATGCCTTAGAAGATGATTTTGAATAAACACCTCTAAATTAGTAATAGGATATCGAGACGTATATAGCAGAAAATAGTTTAAAAGGTCCTGGATTGGGGTTCAGGACCTTTTAAATGTAAAAAGAATGACATAATGAGAATTACAACTGAAAGTTACCTTCATGTTATCATTTTTAGAAGTTAAGTTCTATGTGTTGGATGTTGAGAAATAAAGATTTCATTTTTTAAGTGAAAAATAATTATTCTCGTACTTACATTTTATTAAGGTAGGGCGATTTTTCCAATGTAAGGTATAAATGATACCAAAAGTTATTAGGTAATATCTTTTTATTATTCAATCGATCTGCTACATCTATACCAATCAAATAAGTACAGTATATAAAGGCTAATTTAAAAAGTTCACAAATAAAAGAGTAGATAGCAAAAGCTAACTACTCCAGTTGTGGAATATGGTTAAGAAATGGGTTGTCTATATTATTGACAAAATATTAAGTTTTATTCAGAGTGGAATTTTTTTATTTTGATGGTTTTTAAATAAGTAAATGTCAATATTTCAAGGGATTAAATATAAGGTGCCTAGCAGTCTATATTTAGCGATACCCATATCTTTAATGTCATTCTATTAAATGAGTTTATATATGCCGTTAGAATTAAAAATAAAGGTCGTTTTTTCAATCAAGGTAATAAATTTTTACTCAAAATTGATGTAGGATAATACTTTTTTAGTTGATTTCGTATATCTGAATTTTATATTTTTAGAATTAGTTCTAAGTTTGGAGTTACATTTTAATAGATAAAAAACTAATAGTTAGCGACTATATAGAAGGGAATATGTACGAATCAAGTTTTAGAAATAGGGAAATATCCATTTTTCTATAAATAGATATTTCCCTATTTCTAAAAACGAAGTTATTATACAAACTTGTAAATTTTATTATGGAAGGTAATCATGATGAGTGTAGAGAATATCCGTAGAAAGAACAATAAATTATCTACGAATTAAATTTAAAGTAAGGGGGGATAACAATGAAGCTCTACGAGGTTTTGATGGGATACGTAAACGGTAAATATAAGGATGGAGATGTATTTTTGTATCAGAACAATGTACAATTGCAAGCCAGGTTCCAATTTGGAGATTTAATATGGTGTGATGATCAAGTTGCTGTTAGCTGTAAAAACATTTCACGTGATGATTGGACATATAAAGAGAGGCTCAAAAACCCTGCAAGATTTAGTTCTTAATTAGTTGAGATTTTAGTATCCCTTTTTGTATTCTTATCAAGTTCACAAGAAATCCATTAAGAATTAACAAAGTTCATATATTCTATAAACAAATATATTATAAGAGGTACTTAACATGATGGGAAAATTGAACTTTGCTAAAGGTTTGTATTACGGTAGTGCAATATCGTTAAGTTTTTGGCTTGTTTTATTTATTGCAATAAAGACTTTATTTAGGTAAACGAAGTTTAATATGTTTGATTTTTTTATAATTTAGATAAGATTTCTGTTCTTTATTGAAGTTCCAAAAACGATGTATAGTAAAAAATAAAGAAAGCTATGATAAACAGATATGAAATGTATTTTCATGGTTAAAAATATATAGTGAATTGTGGTATCAAAAAAAATTTCAATTCTTTTTCTTAATCCTCAGTAGTAGTGGTAAACGTTAGAATAGTAATTTTTTTAGTGTACTCTACGTATTCTTTTTGATTTTTTTGTATGTAGAACAAAAATTTAATTGTTACATAATTAGTGGAATGTAGTGTTTCACAATTATAGGTTCTATATTTTAAATTTAGAAAAGTATATTTTTTAAATGAATAGGGAAATATCCATTTTTAGAAATAGGGAAAATTCCCTATTTCTAAAAATGATTGTAGGTTATTGGTTAAATATCTTAGAAGTATCACTGTTTCATTGATACTATTGCTTTGTTATCGATATTCTCTAATATTAAGGGAATTTGTAAACCTAGGAATGGGGAAAGATATTTGCAAGTATAATAATAAGTTTTGAATAGAGTTATAATCTTTAAGAAAGTGAATGCTGAGTTTCCTTAAGATAGAAACAGTTTTTGATAACTTTAAGAACGTAACTTATATTTTTTAAAGAATGTATTAGTATTATATACAAGAGTGATTCTAAGTATTTCTTTTAAGGAAATATTAACATAATATATACTGTAAAAATCCTAATAGGAAGTAAAGTAGCTATATAATTAATTTGTTTTAAAGTAATAAGATGGTCAATACTTACTATTTGTAGAGGGTATTTAGATTCCTGTTACAATGCCAGCCACTGCAGCAGCTCTATTAATTGGCTCAGGAGTAATAACAATTTGTTCTTAATTCAAGGGAATTCTTAAATTATATGACTTCATTCTTGAGAAAGTTCTTATAATAAAAAGAAAAGACACCTTAATGTGCCTTCCTCCGACTTGAACCATCTTAATTTTAATAATATTAATATGTATTGGACTCCCATCCAATCATAATTTTATCACACTTTCCTTAAATTGAAAACGCATTCATTAATCTGCTTAATAGTTTTATCCATAACTTCTTTATATTTATTAAATTCGGCATCTTCCATATCCCCATTTATTTGTAAAAAGAAATTATCTTTTGCGTATGTAGGAGAGAATAGCATTTGATTTCCATTTCCTAAATCATCATAGTACTTTTTAGTTTGCTCAAGATCTTCTTTGTTTTTAAATGTGAATAAGCTGCTGTCACTATCTTGTCCTAAAGCAGGTACTAGAATACGTTTTGCATCTTTTCTAGTATTTTTAAATTCTTTTTATGGTAAATCAGTAGACCTTCTGCTTCGAATCTTGCCCCTTTAAATTCCTCAATTACTTTAACCAACAGTAGCATCACTTATCACGGATTTAATACTATAATAAGCTGTTAAACCAAATAATAGTAGGACGCTAATAACAAACTACATGTCCATTTGTTGTAATACCATATCGAAGAAAATTAAAAAATAATTGAACCCTTTTTAAAGATTAGAATAAAAATATCCCTATTTAGAAAAGTGGAAATATCCCTTTTTTTCTAAAATGAACAAGATGTAATAATCAGGTGTAATAAGAAATGGAGATCCTAGAAGAAAGCAAAGTAGTCATGTATATTTTAGAAAAGAATACAGGGAAAGAAAAAATAGAAATATCCCTATTTAGAAAAGTGGAAATATCCCTTTTTTTCTAAAATGAACAAGATGTAATAATCAGGTGTAATAAGAAATGGAGATCCTAGAAGAAAGCAAAGTAGTCATGTATATTTTAGAAAAGAATACAGGGAAAGAAAAAATAGAAATATCCCCTTTTCTAAAATGAACAAGATGTAATAAGAAATGGAGGTCCTAGAAGAAAGCAAAGTAGCCATGTATATTTTAAAAAAGAATACAGGGAAAGGAAAATAGAAATATCCCTATTTAGAAAAGTGGAAATATCCCTTTTTCTAAAATGAACAAGATGTAATAAGAAATGGAGGTCCTAGAAGAAAGCAAAGTAGCCATGTATATTTTAGAAAAGAATACATGGGAAAGAAAAAATAGAAATATCCCTATTTAGAAAAGTGGAAATATCTCCTTTTTAAAAAGAAAGTGATGTAATAAGTACGTGTAATTAGTGACAGTACCATATCGCTATCAGTTTAAAATCCTATGGAGGTTCTAAGGATATAATTATTCTGGCATGTGAATTAAATAGAAAACAATTTGAAATATCAATATATAAACAACGAATATATAATGCCTACTTATTATCAGATGAAGTTTATATCCGTTTTGATGTATACAATTAGAATAGACATTTATAAAAAATAAGAAAAGCCTCTCAGGAGAGTTTTCGGTATAATTTCAGTATTCTCTAACATCATAAAAATAATGGCACATTTAAGAGGTTTTAAAGGACAAACGTGTTAAGGTTGTTCTAACACTTAAGTCGTCATTTAATGTAATTGAGAAACAAGCTGCTAATGGTAATGTGATAGCAATTGAGCATTAAGATTAGTTGCTATACTTGAACTAAATCCGCATTCTACCTCACTTATAGGATTAATCGTAACTATAAGACACACATCAATACAAATTATGCAGTAAAAAAGGCTAATGATACAAAAAACTTTTAAAAGAAGAGGTATCTTAAAGAGTCTTTTCTTTATATCAAAAAACTTATGATCCTATTGAAATGGTATATACTATTTTTCATCAGATTCATTGGTTTTATTATAAACACATTTGGACTCTTAAAAAAATTAACAATGTCCCATTTGCCACCATAATGGGTAGATTCTAAAGGACTTCCATCTTCTCGCATATTTGAAATTGGTTTATTATCAATATCATTAATTATTTCAGGTGTACAGTCTACATCCATTAATTTTGGGTTTTATTACATACTAAAATAAAATCTTCACGTTGGGGGCACTTTAAAATATTAGCCTGATAGGCATGGGATTGTACACCTACTTAGAATAGAGATCCTAGAGGAAAGTGAAGTAGAAGAATGTGTTTTAGCAAGATAATAAAGGATGAAAGAAATAAAAAATATCCCTATTTAGAAAAGTAGATATTTCTAAATAGGGATATTGAGAATTAAATTTCTGTTAATAGTTTAAATTTCTTTCTTTGTGCAGGGGTTAATTCTTTTTCGACGTACCAATCAATAAGTAGGTCAATTATTTCGTAATTATATTTAGTATTAGTAATTTTCATTAGTGCTTCAAGTTCTTCTTTGGATTGATTTGAAATTTTAATACTTCCTTGCTGGTTCTTAAAAGCTTTTTTTTCTTTTGTCTTTTTTTGTTCTTGCTCTTGTATTTTCACCTTTGTTTTTTCTATTTCTTGTGTTTCCTCTGGTGATTGATAAGATTGTTCAGGAGTAAAATTCTTTCTACTTAATAATCCTATTTTTTTTGGTTCTGCCATGTTATACACCAACCTTTAATTTCTCAAATAATTCAATACGTTCCAGTAATTCATCACTAATTTTTTCATATAGTTCAATTACATTTAAATCATGTCGATCCCTCTCAGTAATACCGTTAACATCAAACCTTTTAATACGTTCCATTTGTGGGACTATATTTTTAAATAGATTCTCCTCGCCAAAAACTTCACGAGCATTTTCCATAATATATTGGTCTACTTTCCCGTTATTTTTCAACAATACGGGAAGAATGCCTACGACTTCAATATCAAGATTATATTGTTCTTTTAATTTTACAAGTTCATTAACATAGTTTTCAGCGCCTGTAAGAGAACGTTCTTGTGTCTGTAGTGCTATAAGTACATAATCAGAAGCAACTACGGCATTCTTAGTAACTTCAATTGACATTGGTGGAACATCAATAAATATGTAATCATATTTATGTTTAATTTTTTCAAGCAAGTTTTTAAAGTAATAATCCTCTTCTATTTCTGAAGAACAATATTTATATAGAAACTTTGCAAAGTCCTGAAAATCTACATAGGATGGAATTAGGTATAAATTTTTCATGATTTCAACTTCTAATCCTTCTAAAGTGCCCTCTTGAATACCTTTCATTAAAGTTTTTTCAATTGTTACCACTTCATCGGGATTTAAGATGGATTTTGTTAACATGAGTGATTTTGTTGCGTTACTTTGTGGATCAAGGTCAACAAGTAATGTTCGCTTTCCTTTTTTTGCAAACTCATAAGCATTTAGTACGGCATTCGTTGTTTTACCAACGCCACCTTTGTAATTACCGACAGTAATTGTAGTTGTCATTTATACCACTCCATTTAATTTTTAAATTTCTATATTTCCCTATTTCTATAAAATCAATAACAAAAATAGGGAAATATAGAAATAGTTATTTTTAGAAATAGGGATATTTCTATATGTATAACTAAATTATATCAATGATATTTTGTTGTTGCAATAGAATAATAGAATTATTATAGAACATCCTAAGTGTTGGCATTAAAGGATATTTTGTATTTAATAAATAAGGAAAGATAAGAAATTCTAATGAAATCAAACGATTAAATACAGGCAAGAAAAAATAAAAAAATAGGGAAATATAGAAAAGTATAAAAATAGAAATATCCCTATTTCCCTTTGTTTAAAAATAGAAATAGGGAAATAGGGATATTATTATAAAAAGCTTAGTAATTGCTGTTTACAAACAAAAAAACTTATTGTAACGTTATAGACAACAAGTTTCTCAACACAATACGATTTAGTTTGATAATATACATAAAAAATTCGTAAGAATTTGTAGGATATATACGACACATAAAACATAAAAACACAAATAAAAAAAGAACGGCTGTCTAGTTTGAGATTTCTCAGGTCTCAAACTAGATAGAGGAAGTAGATCTGCTGACTACATTTCTACTTCTTGGTGAATACAATTTGCTGACTACATCTTGTATTCCATTTACGTCACTGCACATCACCAGTGAGTAAACTTCCCAAACCGTTCTAGTTAACTATGCTATTAAGATATAAAATATCTCTTTTTAGTATAGTTAATTAGAGTGGATTTGTAAAGATAGAAACCCTTATTTAAGTGCATTTTTAAGCATATGTAAGTATGGATTTTTCTGCCTTTATATGAAATTTAGGGAAGTGTGTTTATCTAGGTGAGCAGTGATACAACTGCTCACCTTTTTTGTTGTAAAAAATCAGTGGAAAGGAGGTTCAATATGAATACAGTGCAAAGAGCTATCGAATTAATACTACATAAAGGGTTACGAAAATATAAATCTAAAAACTCGAAAGCTGGATTAGTATCTATTGCAAATCAAGAGGAATTTGAAAGTAAAGTGTTAAATGGGAAGAAGAATAAAAAAGGATCAATTTTTATTACGCGTAAGAAAGAAGATTTAAGCGCTAAGTTTGGAACTCGTGGCATAGTATTATCATCTGAAGAAGCTATACTGGATCATATTGGACAGGCTTCTCACTGGACACCTAATGTATATAATTTTGGTACGTATAGCAAAAAGGGGCTTCGTACAGTTGTGGGTCATACAGAAAAGAATTTACAGCAAATTAACTGTTTTGTTATTGATATTGATTCAAAGTCATTCCCTATGACTGCAATTAATGATGTGGCACTAAACGCAGGTTTTGGTGTACCTACTATGATTCTTGAAACAACTAAAGGTTATCAAGTATATTATGTGTTAGATCAAGCTGTATATGTAACAAATAATAATAATTATATAGCTATTAAATCAGCAAAACGAGTCTCTCAAAATTTAAGAGAAATGTTCGCTGAGAGCTTACCAAACGTGGATTTAACATGCAATCACTTTGGTTTCTTCAGAATGCCTTCAGTTCAAAATATTGTAATGTTCTTTGAGGAAAATGTATATACATTCAAGGAATTACAAGAGTGGAGCAAGCGACAAGATGACGACAAGGGAAATAAACTATTTCAGAATGTAATAGAAAGTCCATTTGCCAAAAATGCTCCTGTAGATCAGCCGAAGCAAATGGATGAATTATGGTTCAAACGAGTGATAAGTTGTACAAATGTATCTCCAAAACAAACGAAAGCAGGGCGAAACAATGCGGTTTTCACCCTTTCTTTAGCATGTTTTCAAAGTCAGTACGCTATTAAAGACACAATTGACTTGATGGATCAGTTTAATAGTAATCTAGAGCAGCCATTGGAACATAGTGAAGTCAGAGGAATTGTAATGTCTGCGTACTCTGGAAAATATCGAGCAGCACATAAAGATTACATAAATCGTTTGGTGCGAATATATGAATTAGATGGCCAAGATTCAGTATTTCGTGCGCCTTCAGCATTTTGGAAGAAACATAAAAAACAACGTAAGGATCGAGTTCGGAGCCACTGGCACGAATGGGAAGCCGATATCATTTCTTTTTTATCTATGAATTCAAATAATAAACCTGTGTTATACTTTACACAGTCAGAACTGTGTGAAGCACTTCATATCCCACGAAGCACCTTAAATACGGTACTAAGAAAGAGTACAAAAATCTATAAAGTGGTTAAGGGAAAAGGAAAAAGTGCAAAAACAGGACTGTCTACAATTGGAATTTTAATTGCGTTTGCTTTAAAAGAAAATGGTAGAAGAAAAGAGAGTTATTTAAACTACTTACAGGGGATATTCCCTCAAATAAGTAACATAATAGAACATGCAAAAACTAGTAGCGCTATGGTGGAAGAAGAAACACTATACAGCATATTAGAAGGGCTACCAGCTGGTTAAGTTTAATTGTCCACTCTGCCAATACATATTATATCTATGATACATGTTTTTGTTACTGTGCTATAGCGTTATAGGTCACTAGTTTAGATTTCTCTTCTTTGTGATTTTTTACTTTTAGACTAACAGGTTTCTATTCTTATTATGGTATGTGAAATTGTTACTGGTTTTCTAGAAAATTGTAATATTGGTGGTGTGTTATTTGAGTAAAAATTATTCTATAGATCGTGATAGTAGAGGACGTTATAGACACTCGTATGTATTTATGAGAGGAGTTAATGTTGAGATTAAGCTACTTAATCATGAAGATTTATTAAAAGGGAAAATTACATCAATAGAAGAGTATTATTGTGTTCTTGATATGGAGGGCCCAAGTGGTTTCTATCAAGTGACAGTTAATTTTTCTGAAGTAAAATATATAAGACATGAAGAGTTTCAAACTGTTGAAGAAAGATCTCCTAAGTTTAGTGAAAGAGACAAGAAAACCTCATTTGTATTTAAAATTGGTGAAAAGATTGGTTGTGTATTTAAAGATGGTAAGGGGATAAAAGGGATTGTATTATCTGAAGGTGCCTATTATCTGTACGTTAAAACTGAAAAAGAGAAATATTATACAATCATGAAGAGTGCTTTATCTTATATTGTACATATGAAGCATGATCCGTTACTTGAAACCAATGATTTCTATACGGAGGAAATGAAATTAGCTGATTATAAAAAGCCTACTGAATATGTATTTTCTGTAGGGGATACAATTATGGTTTATTTTCCTAGCGGTAAAAATGTATCGGGTATTGTTTTGGATGAAAGTAAATATTGGGTGCTGTTACAGACTGAAAAACGTCAGCTAACGGTTTTTAAGGGTAGTTATTCATATTTTAAACATGAGATGTATGATACAAAAGCTTATTTATATGTGGGGAATAAAAAGTTAAGAAAACAATTAAGAAACGATGAGTAGATAGTATATAAGGGGCTTTTCTTTTAGATTTTTCTTAAGAGGTAGCAGTAATAAAATTATATTTGTTGTGTCTTAAAATGAAAAATAAATATAATTTTTACTACTAATTACTTATAACGAAGTTATTGTTTAATGCGTACTTCAAATGTATATTTTGAAGTACGCATTAGCAGGATAAAATTTTAATATATGTAATTTAAATTTTTTATATTTTAGTTTGGAAAAAGTTATTATTACTATTTTTAACATTCATTCTAACAATATATAATAATATTTAGATTAAATGTTTGTTATAATTAATAAAGAAGTTTATTAATTATACAGAGAGGATATATTATTATGGGTTATAAGTTTCGTAGAATTATCCAATTTTCGCCTGGAACAAGACTAAATGTTTCATACAATGGCATGGACGTAAGAGCCGTTCCAAATGAATTAAGATTTACAACTTATGTGCCTGGCACTGGAATTTCATATAAACCACGGATAGAAGAATCAAACAACTATTATAAACAACGAGAGTTTCCTAGACAAAAAACTTCCTATTTCACTATGAATGAACCAGATTATAATACGTTAAAAGTATTTGATCCGGTAAGAGAAAAAGAAACTTACACTGTAACTGCTTTTCGTAAAAAGGATAGTCCAGTAAACTCATTAGGAAGAAAACTAATGAAGCCACTATCCATAATTACAGGTGTTTGTGCGGGTCTATTCTTAATTATGATGCTTTTTATTCCTGCTCTAATCCTGGCAGTCATTTCTTTTCTCTGCTATAAAAATATACAAACACCATTTGCAGTTGTATGCCCAGAATGTGATGCTGAAAATCTATTAATTTTTGAAGAAGCGAAGATTGTTTGTCGTAAATGTGCGAGCAATCTTATAATTTTAAAATAAAAGGCATTCAACTGAATGCCTTTTATTTTAAAATTATAACTTTTTTAGAAAATATTTGAAAAACAATGCAATCAAGTGTATTATTATATATGGTTTTATAAATTTTTATAATTATATATAATGCAGGGGGAACAATAATGAAATTAGGAAAATTAGCTCTAGTTGGAGCATTAGCTTTAGGGGGATTAACAGCAGTTGATACAATCAATACACCTACTGCATCAGCAGACACAGTAAAACATGCAGTAGCACCATATGACAGCTGGGGTATTGATAACACATATATCTTAAATGAATATATTGAAAAAATGCCTGCTGAGTACAAAAAACTTTTAAGTGTCTCTTACAAAACAAAAGACTATTTCACAATCCTTGTAGATGATGCTGGATTAGTAGCTGGTGAAGACCAAGTTAAAATTTTCCGTGTATCAGATAATGGAGATCTATCTCGTTATAAAACAATTAATTTCCATAAAGAAATTGCTATTGCGGATAAAGTAGTATTTGATACTCAAATCACAGACGCTTACGAGCCAGGTAGATATGTAGCAGTCTCATACATTCATGGCAAACATTTAAAGAGCGATTTCTTCACCATTAATAAGTAATATTAATAACCGGTTCCTTAACATATAGGGAACCGGTTAATTTTTGTCTAACTTATATTTTCGCTTAATTGGAAAGATATTTTGTAATTCTATTTAGATTTATATAAACCTAAATAGAAAAGGTGGTAATTAATTTTATGCTTAATAATTCCAAGGATACAATAATAGACTTAATAAACAATATTATCTATAACGTTGCTCTATATGTTTTAGTATTTATAATTTGCATGTGGTTTTTAGTATGTATTATGCGTTTAATTTTTGGGGGAGCATTTAGAGTTATAGCAGTGACTGATAATAACCACTCACATTCTCTAATGAAATTATCTAAGGGAGAAAAAATAACATCACGAAAAAGAAGATCCTCCTATAGATTTAAGGCCGTTGGGAAAAAAGCGAAAACAGGTACTGTTTTAGATTCTGACTTGGATGATGATGTAATGGACTATGACAGTAATTATAGCTCTGATAGCTTAACTAGCTATAGTTACTCCTCTTATAGTTCAAGTTCTGATAGTTCACATAATAGTTCCTGTTATAGCAATTCTTTTAGTTATAAAAATGAAAACTCATCAAGTTATGATAATTCTTCTTATTGTAGTTCTGATGAAAATGAATAATAAGAGGTATTGCTGAGATATGTGAAAAAATAGGTCATAGGACAGGAGTTAAGTCTGAAATTTCTAAACTATATTTTTATTTCCTTTCGACATAATATGACAATAAATAGATGTATAATTTGTTATTATTAATATCTCAATATTACATTTTATATAATTGGAGGAACAAACGTGGGAAAAATATTTAAGTTTGGATGTTTAGGCATTATAGTTTTATTTGTAATCGGAATAATTGCTATGGTTGCTGGTGGCGGAGATTCAACAGAAAAAACTTCTACAGACACGAAAGCAGTATCAAAAGAAGGTGTATCTTCTGATGTTAAAATCGCTGTAGGGTCTATGGAAACAGTAGATTCTGTAGGTAATGAATATACAAAAGAACAAGCGCAAGGTGTCTTTAAAATTTTAGAAGTTACACTTACTAATAATCAAAAAGACGCTATTACTGTGGATGCTAACAGCTTTAAATTGGTAGATAATAAAGGTCGTGAATTTACATATTCAACACAAGGTCAAACATCTTTTGACTTAACTAACGGTGGAAAAACTGACTTCTTCTTAAAACAATTGAATCCTGGTCTAACACAGACAGGTAAAATTGTTTTTGATATACCAAAAGATGCGGAAGGACTTTTCTTAAAAGCTAGTGGCGGTATGACAGGTAAAGAAATTAATTTAAAAGTAGAATAGAAAAAAGGTACTCGAAAGAGTGCCTTTTTGTATGTGTGTTAAAAACCCACCTATTTCCGTAGGTGGGCTTTATCTTTATTACACAATACTAAAGTATACTTTCTTTTTCGCATAAACTTTATGTAATTATACATATTTATGAAAAATACACCAAATAAATATTACATGTAGTAAAATATAAAGAGTGGATACGTTCTATAAAGCAGATTCTATTGAAAGACGTAACATATCAACGGTTAGAGGAGATGTGGCGTCAATCTAATACGGATCGCAAATCTCTTGTATTTTGTAAACTAACAATCTGGTGTATATAGAGGACTCTGTTTTATAGGATGTATTTACGTGTATTACAAGGGGATAATACGGATAAATTTATGTTACATGAGCGTGGTTTAAGTCGGGGGGAGGCATCTTAGGATGCCTCTTTTTATGAAATAATATGAAAAGTTAATTAAGAAATTAGTTCTATCTTAGCATTAAACGTTATTACCTATTTTTATTACTTTAAAAGACTGAATATTCTGTATTTTATTTTTCACTTAATCTTTAATCTGCAAAATAATATTTAGTTTGCAGAAATATGGTAATATTTAGACCAATAGAGAGTCAAGAAGAAGGAGGAGAATCAATTGAGCACGAGTATCTTTACGAACCAAAATACGTTTAAATTGTTGAATGACTGGTATCATCTAATGATTTCCCAAAAAGTTAACGAAGCAGCAGCTTTGAAAAAAGAAATTAATGAACGAAAAGATGAAATAAAAGATGATCAAAATCTATTAATGTATTATTCTCTATTGGACTTTCGGTACAAGGTATTAACAAATGGATTAGAGGTTACAAGAAACGGTTTCGAAGAGGTAGAGTCTCTTTTTACGCCTAGGGATAATTTTCTAATGTTTTATTATCATTTTTTTAAAGGAATTCATCTCACATCTATTTCAAGCTTCGTGGAGGCTCGAGAACACTATGAAAAGGCAGAAAGGCTAATAGAGTCTATTCCAAGTGAAATTGAGCTTGCTGAATTTTATTATAGAACAGCAGCATTTTATAATTATACGTATAAGCCACTTGAAGTTATTAAACGCGGAAACCAAGCATTAGAATTATTTAAAAAGCAAATAGGATGCGAAATTAATGTGGGACTGTGTAAAAATTTATTAGGTGGCATTTGTATACATTTAGAGCAGTACGAAGAATCGGAAGAATATTTTACATCTGCAATTGATATCCTTCAAAAACAAGAAGCATCAGAATTGATTTTACGGGTTCGAAATAACATTGGTTGGTTGTATGCAAGCCAAAATCTTTCTTCGTTAGCGATTCGTCATCTTTCTGAAGTTGTAGAAAACATGCCAAATCATTACAAAGCGATTTTGTTATTGGCGCGTGAATATCATAAATTAGGAGAAGAAGAGAAGGTTTCTGAACTTGTTACAAAAGGAATGGAAATCTGTAATCAAAATAATGATGAATTATACAAGCATCATTTTAATATCCTTAATGAAATGAACTTAAATATTTCTACAGAAAGAATCGAAAAAACGATTTTAGAAGGGATTTCATATTTCGACAAAGAAGAACTCTATGAGTATACAAAAGAATATACAGAGAAGCTGGGAGTTTGCTTTTATAAACAAGAAAATCATGTAAAAGCAAGTGAGTATTTTTATTTACATCACCAAGCAAGAGAAAAGAAAATTGAAAAAGGGGCGTTGAAGTAATGAAGAAAATAGTAGCAATTGTATTAGGTTTAGGACTAATTGGCTTTTTATCAGTTGGATTGAATTCAAGTGATAAAGCGTTTGCTTACGGAGATTATCCATCACCATCAATGTTAGTGAATAGTGATTATGACGGCGCACACGGGGAAACAATTTAATACAAATAAAAAGAGGATCTGTTTTAGATCCTCTTTTGTTTGGGGTAATGATTTAGATTTCTTTTATTATAACATATTAATCTATCGTTTTGGTTATTTTTTACTAATATAGTAAAAAGGAGGGGTTATATTGGATAATGGTAATTTTTTTTAACTTTATGGAGGACAGAAGGTTAAGGGAGAGAGAGCTGAAATATGTGTAAAGATAGATAAATAACCTTATTTTTAAATAGAGTTGATTACATATAGCTAGTTCTACCATCAATATTTTCTAATTATCTTAACTTAAAAAGTGGCAATCCTTAAAAGATAAGGGTGCCACTTTTTTATATGTCTTTAAACTAAAAAAAATTAGATTCTTGAAACTGTTTATAAAATCTATTTTCTAGTAATTAATGGGTACTACAATTTAACATTTTAGGATATTATATGGGTTAAAAATGTACATTTTTCTTATAATTTATATATTATAATTAAATAAAGGTAGGTGCTATATGAAAAAGTTTTTATTATTTATATTTTTTAGTGTAGTAATTATAGGAGCTGTAATTTTTTTTAGTGGCGATAGGGAGAAAATAATTGCAGAAATTGAAAGTAAAATTCCTGTAAAATTAACGAAAGAGGACAGTAAACAAACAAAATGGGATAAGAATGCAGAGAAGCCAGAAGTAAACGAGGAAGAATCAGTAGAAGATTCTTGGTATCCAGAAAATGATGATGAGATTATCGCTAAGCAAATAGAGGGAAAACAAAATGATTTTGATAATTCAATATCTCATGATCGAAACTCAGAATATAAAGTTATTGAAGATATTATAGATAAGATTGTGCTAAACCATATAAATGGTGATGGTTTGATTCCTTTATTGGAGTCTGCTCAAAGTTCTGAATATGCTGGAAGCACATCTTTACAAAAGGTTAGTTCTAATCGAGTAAAAAGATTAAATCAAAAATACAATGAAAAAATAAGTACATTGAAACATAGTAAGTGGAAGAAAGTACAAGATTTTCAAACAACGCTAGATAGTTTATTTAATACAGTATTAGAAACGACTGAAAATCCAAGTGAGGAAGATTACGAAAAAGCAAAAAAAGAAAGTGATAAATTAATCGAAATTTATAAAGACATGAGAAGAGAAACATTAGAGGAAATTGCTAAAGATTTTGCTAAAGATGGAAAAATAATTTGGAGTCATACAGCTGCTATAGGGGCCGTGAATAGGGCAGATAATATTGTTAGAGATAATATAGCTTTAAATGCAGCTGTAGGCTTAATGGAGTATTCATATCATAACTTAAATGTTAAAACCCCATATCCGCATTTAGATTTAAGAGAACCAAAAGATGTTAAGAACTTACAGAAAATCAAACTAGATAAATATATTAACCCAAAAGAAGACAATGATTATGGAAAAAGATTAATCAGATGGGGTAATTATTTTAGAGATATAGGTATGTTAATTGATAAAGCGGTAAATCAAAGAGATGAGAAAGCTAGATTAGAAGCTATTCAAAAATTTAATTTGGCCTCTATTGAATATATGAATATAGTTGGGAACAATCCTTTCGAAAAAATTGATGAGGGAATCAATTGGAACCCGGAAAATAAAAAATGGCCTTTTTAAAATTTTAGATTGATGATGATGGAGTATCATAACTAATATAAAAAAGAAAAATGCTATTAGTTGATTACTACATTCTTAGGGATGATTTGATAATACAAGAAAGCCAAAGGGACAGTTTTTTATTGACTGTTTCTTTGGCTTTTAATGCTTTATTTTTTAGGCATCCATGTATGTCCGCAATTCATGCAACCATTGACAGTGTTCTTTCTACCAACAAACCCACTGAATGCCGTTATAGATAAGCCTAAAGCCATAATAAAATGGCCAACAAGTATAGCTGGGCCACTCAATATAAGAAACGGAGAATTTGGAGAATGATCAAGAGAAGCAGCAAAGAAAAATAAAGATACAAGAGCAACAACCACAAGGAATAAAATTATAACCTCGCTTATTACCGACTATTTGATCAGATTTACATTTCCTACAAACAACACGCCTTTTGGCTTTTTCTTGTTGTACAGTTTATGTGTAAAGCATGATCCATTACTTTTAACGAACGATTTTTATACGGAAGAAATGAAACTAGCAGATTATAAAAAGCCTACTGAATATGTGTTTTCTGTGGAGGATACAATTATGGTTTATTTTTCTAGCGGTAAGATAGAAGACATTTTGCGAGACTACTCATAAAAGAAAAGTCAATCTCCTAAAAACTGCAATCTCAGTAATAAAATTGAACAATATTACATTTCTGTTATAATATAATACGACAAAAAACTTATTAGAAAACATCTTGGAGGATCGTGCATTGAAAAGACATTATAAAATCGGCGGAATTATTCTTGCTGCATCACTCTTCGCTAGCGGCTGTGGAAACGGGGAAAAATCAGAAGAGAAAAAAAGGGAATCCTGGACAGAACATGAGCAAAGATTAGAAAAAGAACAAGCCGAAAAAGAAGCACAGAAAGAAGCAATTAATTTTGAAGTAGGCGAATACTCTTATAATCCGGAAACTAAAATGTTAACGGTAAATGTAAAAACAAATATGCCGGAAGGATCAAAAGCATACGGTCTTATCAAAGAGCCAGAAAAAGACTATGCAGAATTAATGCCAAAAGAAGGCACTGTTCATGATGGGAATTTTCACTTTGAATTTGGTGACAATATATCCGAAACGTCAGGTCGTGAAGTTCTTAAAAATGGAAACTATGATTTTAAACTAACCGTTACTGTTAATGACGAAAACAAAGCCGCATTAGATACATTCAAAGACTATGACAATTTCGAAAAAAACTATAAATCTAATGGGGAACTAAAAAAGATAGAAAACGGATTTAGAGTTAACGGAATTAATGCTGGAAAAGTAAATATTGAAAATGCTCTATCCGCAGAAGAAGCCGAAAAAGCAAAAATTGAAGAAAAAAAGAAACTAGCGAAAGATCTTTCTTATCCTGAATTAAAGAAAAATCCGAATGGACACAAGGACGAATTAGTGAAATATACTGGTGAAATTGTTCAGATCATAGAAGGCGGCGGTTCAACTGATATTAGATTAGCTGTTACAAAAAGGTCATATGGATATAATACCAATGATATCGTTTATGTAACTTTCGATAAACCAACAGAGTTTGTTGAAAAAGATATAGTTACAGTAACAGGAAATATTGAAGGAAGTTATTCTTATACATCACAAGCAGGCTGGAATATATCCGTACCACTAATGAAGGCTATTGATATAACGAAATAAGTCATCCAAAAAAGCCCGGTTAATTTAATCGGGCTTTTCTCTGTTCTATGATTCTAGGCGTTCCATTATATAATTAGACATTTTTATTTTTTGTTACCAGAACCTCCACCAAGGCTTCTTCTTCTCTTTCGCTGCAGCAACCTCAGCACGAAATTCCAATTATTTTTCCATTCATTCATTATGTACTTCTATACTTGTTTTGTTTTCTTTGCTAGTGCAAACTTCAAAAAAGCTGCAAGTAGTAGGAGAAGCGGTATTCCCTGAATAAAGAGAAATCCTCCAAAAAAATCAAGCGTAGTACTATATGGAGAGTCTGTTGCCATCACACCTATAAATAAAGCTATTGGACTTGTGAGTAGATTTATCCCTAAACAGACCATTATCAATGATAGGTTTTTAGCCTTAATTTTTGATGAACCAGATAAGAAAAATAAGAATATTGCAGTGCCGAATATAAGAAACAGTGTTACATAAAAATTTACCATAATATCCCTCCATGATTTTGATTGTACCATCAGCTAGGACAAATTTGAACAAATAGGATATAAGGATTTTTCACAATATTTTTTTACTTATTCTCCTTTTCAAAGAGCTGGACAAAAAAAACAAATAATTAAAATGAATTGCTTGGGAAAAATTTCTATAATGAACATTTAAATTTAAATATCTACATGTTAATATTAAACGGAATGTGTACAGTGTTCTGTGTGAACACATTATTTTACGGATAAGGGGATTTAATTATGAACTTTAAACAACTAATCTTAGCAGGGACAGTTATCGCATCAACAACACTAACCCCTCTAACAAATGTGCAAGCAGCAGAAACAGTAGGATTTAAAGATGTTCCTGTAGATCACTGGTCTTATAAAGCAATTATGGATCTAAAAGAGAAAAATATTGTAGCTGGTTATGGAAATGGAATATTTGGTTTTGGTGATAATATTACACGAGGGCAAGTAGCTAGACTGATATATAACTACTTGAAGCCAGCAGATGAACCTAATGCATCAAATCCCTTCAGCGATATCCAAGGACATATGTTTGAAAAAGAAATTTTAAGTCTTAGTAAGGCAGGTATTATAAACGGATTTGGTGATGGGAAATTTGGTCCAGATGATTTTTTAACACGTGAACAATTGGCTTCTGTATTAACAAAGGCTTTTAACTTCAAAGCGACATCTACTACTACTTTCAAAGATGTAGATAAAAATTACTGGGCAACAAATGCTATCAGTGCATTACAAGAAAATAAAATCACTATTGGCACGGGTGATAATATGTTTGAACCTAAAAATGTCGTAACTCGTGAGCAGTATGCACAATTCTTATACAATGCGATTATTAAGTCAGAAAAAACAGAAAAAGATCCTGAATCTAAGCCTACTGTTATACCGCAAGATTTAGCCGATGAGTATATTACTTATCACGAGGGTTGGATGGATAGTTCATCTGTACTAAAAAAATCTATATCTAAGGAAGCACAAAATCTTGTTACTGAAATCAATGCAAAATATAACGCGGATTTAAAGTATATACAGGTAGGGGCTCCACATTCAGAGATAGTTTTATTCTCTCCTGTATTAGAGGGGATTCCTGAATTTGATGGGAATTTTTATGTAAATGGCGATGATGAAAATAACTTTACTGTTAATTTTGTAATTGATAGATCTGAAGATAATAAGGCATTAATAGAGTTAGGCAAAAAGTGGATCACCATGATAAATCCAAACTTAGATTTGAGTACAGAGATTGATAAAATAATAGCTTCTAATACAAGCACAGATACATATCATATAAATAAAAATAATTTTAAAATAGATATAAGTTTAGAGAAGCAAAATCATAGTAGCGATCTAATGCTTATTGAAATCCACAATTAAAAAAGAGGAGTGAAATCTCACTCCTCTTTTACCTATGCGTAGTTTGTTACATATTCTTACCAGAACTTCCACCACGGCTTTTCCTTCTCTTTCGCAGTAGCAAACAACTTAACGTTGTAAATCCGCATTTTCAAGACGCTACCCCTATAAGTATTGAAATTCTTTAAAACTCGATATATTATATTTTTGTATTTTCTCAGTTCCCGAGCCGAGAATACATCATCACTTCTGAAAGAACCCGAACTTCAGCGGGTTCTTTTTGCAAAATAAAAAGCATCCACTAGGTGAATACGTCATGTTATTATGGTTAAGCTGTTTTAATTTATATTGATATGCAGGTGAAACCAATGGAAAGTAAGGAACCTAAACAAGAGTACGATCTAAGTAAGATATACACATACAAAGAGCATCCTGGTAAAATCAGTGGTAGATGTGATAATTGCGGCAATACCGCGTTCAAGAGTTCCGTTAAAGATTTCATCTTCTTAAGAGAATGTCGTAATTGTGGTATGAATAAAATCATATAGCCCCGTATCGGGCTTTTTTCTTTATAAAAGGGGTACCGCCAGCACTTTGGCCCCCCACGCTAAGAGCATACGAGATTTTATACAGTTTTTCAGTTAATCCAGTAACAAACGGGAAACCTAAAACCGCGTCATAATAGGAATGCATAAAAAGATGAATAGATTTATGGAAAATAAATTTGTATATTTGAATAATAAACTAATACATATACATTATTTCATTTTTTTGGTATTATATACAGGAATAATAAGGCAAGAGTCACTCTTTGCCATTTTAGAAAAGTTTCTGTTAAAAACAACAGGATTTTTTTCTTAAAATAACATTTATAGTAAAAAGGAGTTTTAACATGCAAAAAATTTTTTCAACTAGTCTATTGTTTTTTTGGATAAAAGGAACCGTAGAAGTTGATAACAGATTCGTGAAAACCAAATTATCAAACACAATTCTAGGATTTATTCCAGCAGGGAAAGATGAACAAAGTATACCTCTAAAAAACATTTCTGGATCAACATTATCTTCAAAATATAATCTTAAAGCAATAATAATTGGATTATTTTTCATTTTATTTGGATTTTCATCTATAGGTGACAGTATTTTTGCTGGTTTAATTTGGCTAATTATTGGTTTTGGAATTGCTGGTAGTGGAATTCAAACAATATTAAACATAGAAAAATCAGGAACACCATATTATATAAGTGTGCCATTTTTTGAAAAAGAAAAAATAAAAGAATTAAATCAATATATACATACAGCTTTAGCTGAAGATACTGACAAAACAGATTTAAACTTATTCTTTGATAAAAAAACTCAATAAAAAAGTAGAAAAAGTCGATTTCCTATACATTAGGGGAATCGACTTTTTGTTGTTAATTGCCGGAATTTTTTTGCGTACTTGATATGCATTATTTCATATTTGAGAAGTGCGGTTTATCGACAAGATTTATAGTAACATTATGCTAATATTAAGTTAAAGGAATGTTAAATGAATCAAGATTATTTTATAATGCTATTTGCTTTGATGCTTCTAGATTGGAAGGTTCGATTTTATAATAATATATTAAAAATTAGGAGTTACGTAGTTCTATTCAAGGAGAAATGTTTATGAAGGATGTAATGAATAAACAAGAAGAAACTAAAAAAGAGTTAATTGGTTTTTTAAGCATACTCATTGATGAAATTGACTTTCAGCGAAAAACTCATGGTAAGCTAGCTGAACAAATTGGTATTAGCAGTGGTTTGTTATCAAGAAGCTTATCGGGGAAAAATCAATTTAATTTTTGGAGTTTAATCAAGTTGTTAAATATTTTATATAAAAATGATTCACTTCAAAAACAGAAATTAATACACAAGTTTTGTTTACTTACCACAAGTAAGCAAAATTTACGTATTGCGATGGAATATGCGCATGCTAAAGGAGATTTGGACCTGTTAAAACAACTAATTGATCAGGAAAAAACATCATCTCTTGCAACGAATAGGGAATGGGCTTATGTATATGATCTCGTATGGATAAGAGGTCAAGGGACTCTTATCGGTAAAGAGTTACTTGAAAAATTAGAGAGTAGTAAAAAAGGTAGAGTAATAAAGACAACTGAAATGAATGCTTTATACGATGTTTTAACTTGTTATATTATGTATGATATAGAAAAAGTAACCTCTTTTTTCGAATATATTGAAATATCGAAACCGAAATTCACTGAAATAAAGGATGAATTTATTAGAAATATGTATGAAATTAGGATGAAGGAGGTTCATGCCGCTGCACATTTGTTGGGTGGAAATATAAAAACGTGTCGTAAATTATGTAATGAGATTATCAATACGGAAGATTCTTATGATGTTTTTTCGATACAAAAAGCTTCAGCGTATGCATATTTAGCCGAGTCTTATACCTTTGACAGTTTTGAAACTGCATCAAATTATGTAAAAATGTCTTTGCAATATTTAGATACATTGTATTTTAAAAGAGCTGAGGTAAGGGAGAAACAAATATTAAATACATATGGGTTTATGCAAATGGTACAGTATTTAACTAGTGAGAAACCACTTTTTAATTTAAATCAAATTGAAGTGTTTCATCCAGCTGAACAGGCTCTATTGGAGACACTGAAAGGAAATAGTGATAAGGCAATAGAGATTTTAAAAAATATGAAAAAAGAGAATGGATATCTATTACCTATAGAGTATTGCTATTTAGGATTAGCGATGAATGATATAGAATACATTAAGAAATCCATTGAGTTATTTAGGTATAAGGGAGGAGGGTTTTATAGTAAATTACCAAGTTTTATATTGGAATATTTTTCGGAAAATGGTATCATGTATAGGAGTGTAGGAAAATGAAAAAAGTATTTTGTGTAATTAAAGTTTTAGCTATAGTTGCTGTTTTATTATGTACAGCGTATGAAAAAAAAGAATCACATCAGATTTCCCAAAAATATGAAAAGCCTTTACTTGCTAAAATGGTTAACCCAGGTGGTGGAGTTGGGTAATTAATTATATTTATGAATGCGATTGTCTCAAATGAGGTAATCGCATTCGCTGTTTTTAGGGATGTTTACTAAATTTCAAATTTGTAATTTAGTAAAATATTGTGATTTAATTCACAAAATATCAGACGATAACTATATTTTAATTACCAATTATTGCGATTTAATATTAACAAACCTAAAAAGAACTGTTAATATTAGAACAAACTTTCTATTATTTTCCACAATTTGTAATTTAGAAAAGTCAAAAAAACCCCCAGTTATCTAATCCGTTGATAACACTGGGTTTTTCGAAGACTTTTGATATGTAGTTTGGTTAGATATAGCATTTTTTGAGAAATTATGGATTGACGATAAAACACAATCGTTGTAATCTTAGTTTTGAAAGATGTTTATTAACATCTAAATTGTGAACTACTAACAATTACATAGTTACATGGGCTGAAAATAAAAAGAGCTACCAACTCTCGATATTTTCGACCTTTTAAAACACTAGACCTGTTTTAGAAAGGCTGCCCACTTGATGAAGCATAACGAGATGCAACATCAATAATATTATACTGTTTCGTGTATTTATACAAGATATGCAAGGGTATACTTACATGCTATTTTTAACAATATTATTGGTTTTGTGCGGTTATCCTTCTTAAAAGTGGTTCTTCGGATTGAAGAAAAAGGCGTAGACTAAAACATTAGTTTACGCCTTTTTTGTATTCTGTAAGAAATTCACTGGCTATATGAAAATTTAATAAAGCTCGCCTTTATATTTGTGATTAATATTTATGTGAAGAGGGTTGAGTTAAGAAACTTGTTAAGTATGGTGAACCTAGATTCTGAGAAAGTCTAGATTCAAACTGAAATTTAAAAGATTGGAGAGAAGAATCATGAGAGAAAAAAAGTTTAGCAAGAGTACACATAGGCTTAAAGTTACAAAAGAGATGGATATTGGCACTTTATTAAATAGAGCACACAGAGTCAGTACATTTGATGGCAAGAATTTAATCGTCCTCGATAATGGTAATCTGTACGATCAAGTGAGAAGAAGAGAAGTTCCAGTAACAAATATGTTTAGGTATATTCAATGTGTAAGAAATAGCGATGGAATTGTTATCGCAAAGAAGAATAAACCATGCGGAAAATTAATGCAGGTCATTTATGAGAGAAGAGCAAAGCAAAAAGTAAAATAGTAATACATTTGATCGATTTAATTGTGCAAGAAACATAGCACACTTGGGGTTCATAGCTCAAAGAAATGAATCTTGTGTATGTTCCCCATCCTGTTCTTTGAAAACTTCATATAGTTGCTGGGGGAAGGGCAAATCATCGCATGCCAGTCCATTTCGTGAATCTAGGAGATGCAAGACACGGATAAACCCTTAGGGACAATAAGTCCGCTTGAAAATAGCAATCGATGTTGGTCTATCTGTAGCAAGGACTACAGACTACTTAAAGGGCTGTACAATACACATAAAAGTGATTGGGCATATCGCCATGACGGAGAGATTCCAGAGCGATGCAACTTGTACACGCAAGCCTTTAACGAGTAAGCGTAACGAGACTAAACGCTTCTGTTACAAATGGAGATACTCCTTTTCTTGCATTTGTATCCGACCGAATATAGACCGTTTAAATTAGAAAAATCAAGAATATAAAATATTCTTGTAGAATTAAACAGATCAAATAGGAGTCAAAAATTATGAGTATGGAATACCAAGAAAGGTATGTCAGAAAGGTAGCAACTATTCTTTCAAGTAAAACAAAGCATACGACAGGCTGCCTAATTGAAGGCGAAAGTGATGTGTGCTTAGAGTTTCAAATAGAGCTAATTAACGCATTACAAGATAATCACACACTTGTTTGTCATGTGGATTTCAATGATTATACAAGCGAAACTGACTGTCTTGCAGCGTTGAAAAAGGCACGTAAACAACTTAGTTCAAATAAGCAAGACGGAAAGACATTATTTCTTTCTCTAGCTTCCTTTGAACGTGTAGAGAAGAAAACAATGGATGCAGTGAAAATATTAATAGGCAGCCGCTCATTAGGTATAAATTTAGTAGTTAGTGCGAATAAGAGATTTGTCCACTTAGTAGGATTAACAGAATACTTAGTTACGATGAACAAATCAGATGTAGTATTGTCAGAGCTGTACCGCTATAGCACTCAAAAGGTACTAGCTTCCCTAAAAAATGAAGATGTATCATGGGGGGAAGCGAATGAATCATAAGATTGAGAAGATATTGAGAACAAAGAGCATGCATGTAGACTTGTTTGAGCTTGATGAAAGATATGATCTTGGACAAAGGATAGATGTCTGCTGTAATAAAATGAATGTAATTCATACCTTTAAAGTTTTTAATATTACTTTGCTGAGGGGTAATTATTGGCTCGTTCATTTACAGTAAAGTGGTAGTGTAGCGCTATAAAAGTAGTGGGGTCTCAAATGTTCATATGTTAATATATTAATGTAGTGAATATAAATGAAATGGAGTGTAGACACCATGTTTAAAAGGTTTAAATTTTTATCGGCTGTATCGGCTTTATTAATATCTATAACAGTAGTACTGGCAGGGTGTGGAGGTTCTTCAGTACCTTATAAAAAAGATGATACGTATAAAGATAGTAAAGATAATTTCATTACTATTACTGCTGAAAATGAATGGAGAGTTAAAGGTAGTCAAAATAGTGAAGCTAATTATAAAGTTGAGTCAACAGAATATAAAGGTGATTCGCATTCAGTAGTGGCAATCTCTGTGAAAGAAAAAATAAATGGTAGTGATCCATTACTTGTTGTAAATGACTATCACTATTATATTTTGTCTCCAAGAGAAAATGGATTCTCATTAACACCGATCGGTACATCACATCCTAATAGTGCTCAATGGAAAGAATTCCAAGAGGGATTCAAGGGTGCAAATGACAAAGAGGAATTCTTGAAAAAAGAAGTAGCAAACGTTAATAAACAAAATATATTTAAGAAAACAAATTAAATTAGAGAGCAGAATCATATTAATGGTTCTGCTCTTTTTTATTGCCAATGATTCAAAATTAATAAGGAGGAAGTAAAATGTTAGGTCAAAATCGTTTGATATTCCCCGCAATGATAACAGTCATGATGGTAGTATTAGTAGTTTTTGATTTGTTGCTTTCTTTCATTATTAGTTTTACAGAAAAATTGGTGTAGCAATGAAAGATTATAAATTAACTGTGAAAGATGCTCTTTTGTGGTTTGTTTTTATATCCTTTGTCACTTTAGTTTGGCTAGGAATTGAAAATCTTGTTATACACATTCTTTTAAGTTGACTTTATTTTTACTGCAAACAAACTTTGCAAAATCTATTAAATTTAAATTTTGTACAGGAATGAAGGGATGAAATGACTGAAGTCAAAGCGCCAGTAGACGAATGCCCTCATTGTGACTCTAGTGAAGGATATTATACGAAAGTACAAATATCTGGTTCGTCTATTTGGAGACACAATTTCGATGGTAGCGAACGTGAGAACGGAGATTTTCATGATTCTCTAAATTATAAGGACAGTAAATTTGCGTATTGTATTGATTGTGATAAAAGAATTTTTAAAATGGCTGATTCATAAACAAATTTGAATTTTATAAGAAAGAGGGATGGAAAATGAAACAATGTACACATGAAAACAATGAAACTATTGATATTAAAGGGACAGATGAAGCAATTGTAATTTGTCATGAATGCGGTTGTGAAATTTAAATCAAAGGGTTAATGTACTAGATTTTGAACTTTATAAAGAAAGGAAGAATGAAGGATGAATACAATCACTATTAAATTTGGAGAAGATACGGCAGCATGGAAAGATATGCAAGAAGTAGTGAAGATTTTGAATGATAAAGGTTATAGTACTCAACCTTATGGAGATATAGGAACAGTAAAGTTAACTAAGATAATTGAGGAAGAAATGAAAGTTAGTACTGAAGAAAAAATAACTGAACCTGATCCCGCTGCCATGAATAAAACGAAGGAGGGAACTTTTAAGAGAATTCTAGTTGAAGCCAATTATCCGTGGGAATTAATAAAAGATTGGACAGAAGAGGACTGTGAAGCGGAACTTGGAGCGATTGAACGAGCAAACAAATAGTTAAGCTGAAGCCTATCATTTCGATAGGCTTTTTGTTTTGGTCAAAAATTCAAGGGAGGATGCAAATGTTTATAAAAACTAGAAGTCCACCAATTCTTTTTCATTTGTTTTAAGGAAAAGGAGGAATGTGTATTGAATTTTAGAAAGATATTCATCCTAGTATTTGCTGTAATCCTTTTGCTTGGGAGTCTTGCTGATTTTGTCTCTATTGGATATGCAGAAAGCACAACGGATCAGAAACAGGCTCAGGAGAAAAAAACAGACGATGTGACTGTGCTGCAAGAAAAATCAGATATGAAAAGCATGGGGCTAACTCCTAATGAGGTAGTTGTGGCAAATGGAAAAAAAGGTAGTGCTTTGTTTGATTTTGAAGCGTTTATCAAGCCTTCAGACATTGTAGATGGTACAGAACCCTTTGACCAAAATAATGATGCTGGAAATGACTCAAGCCCGAATAACAGTATTGTAAGAACGTTTGATTCGGTAACGTATCCATTAAAGGTGACAATTAACCCAAAGAAACACGATAAGCTGAAAGATATTAAGTTAAAAATCACTGGTACACTGGAAAATGGAATGACAAACAAACGTGTGAATGCGAAATTTGCTGTTGGTGGTAAGGAAGATTTAGAGAAGGGCATTGTTTCGTTTGATATGGAATACACGTTAAAAGAAACAGGTAATTCTTTAATGATTCCCGTTACTGTTGAGGTGCAAGGCGCTGAACATGGCGTAAAGCTGAAGCCCAATATTAAAATTCAAGTCATGAGTGTAGACGGGCAAGATATTGCAAATGAGAATATTGCACAATCTTTTGAAGAGATTCATCCAGTTACGGTTTCGGGGAAAGTGAACGTAAAGGCTCGTTTAACAAATAGCTGGGGAGGTTTATCGAGAGTTGGATATGCTCTGTATAATCCTAATGCCGATAAAAGCGATACTTCTCAAGTTTTCCCTACCGTATTAGACTTTTTTGTTAACAATTTACCGAATCGCAATGATCTACGAGGGGCGACATTCCCGAGAGGAAAGATTAATTATCATTTCGATTTTAGCGGGAAAGTCAATTGGGATAATAAGAATACTCCTAATGATGTATTGAATTTTGAGAGTAAAGATACACCAATTAAAATTTTTAACTATCAAGCTGTCGATGAAGTGGTACAAAAAAAGCCACAACCCAATACAGAGAGTTTTGAATTAGGTTTAACAAGTTATGATGATCCACGCTCTATTGTATCTTATAGTCCTCGTTCCTATATCCCGAAAGAGAAATGGAACGCAAGTGACATTGATAAATATACACTGAATAGTGTATGGGATAGTGGAGTCACACAACTAAACAAACCAAAATTGAACAAAAACACCATTACTTATCAAGGAAGTGTCAGTAATTATGTAATTGGTTCAACATTCCCGACAATGATTTCATCTTCGCAAACGTATGCAAGTTACAGTAAAAATGAAAAAGGATTTTCCAGTACTCGTTTTTTAATTCATGTACCTAATGAATACCGACCATTAGGTGAAAACAATAAAACTAATATGGCGAATAACGTGCATTATGGAATGGATATTATTATTGATTCGTATGAAGATAGTAATGGAAATGAAATTCCGTATACACACAAAGCGAAATTAACATTAACACAACGAAATACACCGAATGGCTCATATACGGTCAATAATACCTTCTTTACGCCTGAAATGAGAGAACTTGGTACACCTCATTATGGGTATAGTGTTGTATCAAAGGGTGATCCCGCAATTGTTGTGGGACAGGATGTTAAGATGGTTTCTGATTTAGGTATCCGTTCTGTTGCGGAAGGTGGCGCAACCATCGTTTATAAATGGAATACAGATTCTTTCTACTTATCAAAAGAAAATGCGATAAATGCTGCAAAAGACATACAGGCTCAAGGATATCCAACGCCACTAGGGAAACCGATTTATAAGGGAGAAAAACAGAGTGTTGCTTTCGGTATATCTAAGAAAAAAGATAATTCTTTTGAGGTTTTAACGCAAAATAAGGCGGAAGACTACGAATGGTACAACACATATGAGGAAGCTAGGAAATATGGTGAAGTTGGAGCGATTAAAAACGATGTAAATGATGCAATCGGTGATGGAACAATTGTAGTAAGAAATCTTCGTTTACAGGTGAAAACGAAAAAAACGGGTAGCGTAAACGAACAAGGTACGCCGAATATCATTACGACGGCTGTTGATGTTTATCCTACAGCTGATAGAAAAACGAGATATCGTCTACGGGAAGATGATAAGTATGATAATTTCACTGAATATGATGAACATGGAGTTATAACGAAACTACAAGCTCCTGTAGGTGGCGGGGTTGATTTTGAAACGCTAAATATCATAAACGGTGAAGTAAGCAGTGAAATTAAAACGAATAAGAACACGTATTATAGCTCAGATCATGTACAAGTAACAGTTGATAATCTAATGAAAATGCCTGTTCAAACAGACTTTCAGTCTATGGATGAAAAAGTTGAAATGAAAGTGAAGCTACCAAAGGGGCTTGATTATGTTATTGGTTCTGCTAAATATGGTGATACGAATATTGAGCCAAAAATTGAGCAGAAAGATGATGGCACAAGTTACCTAGTTTGGTATGATACGTTAGATCGAAATCATACTGCACTGAAGAAAATCAACTTTGAAGCAAGAGTTAATCCGGTTTTATTACCGATTGGAAATCAAGTAGGATTAAAAATTGAAAATACAATTAGTAGTACAATGGATACCAGGGCAGAAAAGTTTCGAACGAGTTCCAATAGCATTTCAATTGTTAAAATCGGTATGGTTGGTGTGAGTGAAACCATAAAAAAAGTTGTAGGGAAAAAGAATAGCGATTATGAAATTGGGGTGCAGCCATATACGACTGTGAAAGATGAAGCACATGTAAAAGCATTAACGCATGTCCCTAGAAATAAGGATGAAAACGGTTCTGCCTTTCATGGTGTAACATTCTTAAAACAATTAACAATGGACAACCCGAATCATAAAAACGTTGAAATATGGCTAAATAATAGCTTTGTTGAATCAAATAACCCCAACAAGATTGATTTACAATCAAATGGTTGGTACAGGTATACAGGAGAGCAGGACTTATCAAAAGTGGTCTCTATTTTGTTGTATATAAATGACTCATTAAGCAGCAGCGATGTTGTAAAAATGAACCTCGTTTACGGTACGCATAAGAATGAATTTGGCGATCAATATGTCAGTAAAACAGTGGTTAATACATCTGTTGATTACAAATTATCCCCTATCTCGAATCAAGTACGGTATACCATTGTAGCGAATGCAAATGTTGGTCTGAGAAAAATAAGGATAGATACTGCATCAGCTGAAAGTGGACTTCCTGTAACCGTAAGGTTAGATAAGGATATCGTATATGAGGAATCAAGTAAGGTTGAGATTACGGTTAACTTGTATGATAAGGCTGATAATCAGCTTGTTGGTAGTAAGGTGTATACGATTGATCAACTGCCTGAAGAAGTAAAATTTAAAGTAGAACCTAAGTTTTTAAAGAAAAATAATAAGAGAAATTACGAAGTAAGATTCGAAAAGGTAAATAAAGAATCTATTTCCATTGTAGAAGGTAAAAATAAGGTAGATACGGATGGTTATACTTCTTCTGAAGAAACAGTGAAGGCAAATAGTAAAGAATCTACGGAATTGAAATACAAAGGTGTTATCATGACGGAGCGTGAAGTCGGAAAAGAGATGGAAATGTTCTATGAAACGCTCACAATTCCATTGAAACAGCTGCCAAGACAAAAAACGGGTTATGGTTTTGAGTTGAAAACGGAAGCTAGTTATCACAATGAATTGGCAGCCGTCTATGATATCAAGGCGAATGCCTTAGTGGATAAGAGATTGATTGACTCGCATCTGAATTATGAACATAAGGCAGATAAGACAATTATTTCTTTAGAAGAAACGAAGAAAACAATAAGTTCAGATAAGAAAACAACTGACTTTGTATTTGAATTACCACATCTTAATGTGGAACAAAAAACAGGTGCTTTATTTACAGATCAGCAGGTCAAAGACAAAGATTCTCGTATTAAGAATGCATTGAAGGATGGGAAGCGTAGATTATATACCCCAATTTGGGCTGACTTAGGAGAGTATAACCTCTTGGTACAGTCGAATTTGCCTATAGGGGTAAATAAAGTGAATTTTGAAGTGACGCAGCCATTCAATATATATGCATTTATGTACGGAACGATTGGCTCTGACACTTTAAAAGATGATGAAATACTTGTAGAGCCTGTTGATCCAAGAAATCCTTTCTCAAATGGCAAGCCTTCGGGCTGGTCGGATGAAGATGTTGCTTGGTTAAAGCGATAGGAAAGGAGTTGAGAACAGAGTGAATGTCCTAACATACAGTTCAGCCAAAAAACAAATCATCTTTATGGCGCTATACTTCGTCATCACGGGGATTGTAATTCGTTTAATTGGATATTCGTTGCAAGGCAGCCTTTCCGCTTTTACACAAGCAGGCATCGGGGATTTACTTTCAGGGAATTTCTCAGTAAAAGATATGTTCCATTTCGACTTTAGTTTTGATATGAGTCAATTTGATGGATTTAGCTTGAATATGTGGGTGGTCTTTGTAAAAGACAAAATCCACAACTTTATAAACGATTTGATGCCGACTACATTAGGGGCAATTAATATGTTGATGTTAAGTAAGTACCTAACGGTAGAAAGAGCCATCAAATTAGGAATTAAGTTGTATTAGGTAGAAAAAGAGACGTGATTCTTATTACGTCTCTTTTTTATATAAAAAAACAAAAATCGAGAGGATGTTGTAACATGTTAGATCAAAATACGGATCGTAGTTGGTGGATGATTGGTGCAGTTGTAGTAGGAGCTGCTTTAGTAGGTGTTGTATCTGTTGCGTTTCCTGACTTAACCGAGTCAGTAATTGGTTTATTTAAAGACAAACTTTCCTCTGTTAAATAGTATGTAGGTTTGAAATCACATCCAACAAGGGGAGAGAGAATTTTCTCTCCTTATTTGTTTGGGAAGGAGTGAAGGAGCTGAAAGAACATCCATTCATCCTCATAATAATCGTTTTAGGGCTTTTCTTAGTTTCCATAGGTGGTTATTACTATAGAGAGAATTTCGCCACGGACTCCATTACACAAGGCGTTACAGAGACAGTTCGAGCGAGTGTAATCTCAAATGCAGATAATAGCTCCCGTGTGCAAAACGGAGAGCTGTTTATTGTAAAGAGTGACTTCGAAAAGGATTTTAAGAAACGTATTGAGTCAAATAAACTTGTGAAGATCAGCAGCGGTGCAACATACGAATTTAAGTACTTAGATAATAAGAATGGCTCTACTAAAGCAATTCGAGCCATTATCCATGACGGAGATCAAACGTATCAAGCGACTTATAAAGTAAGTATTGCATCGTCTTAACAGAAAGGAGAAATGTGAAACGTATGAAAATATTTGGTGTAAAAAAAGAAAACGGTCACCATACGGACTTTCATAATTTCAATCCTAAGAATTTAGAAACGATAAGAAATGACTTAAAAAATAGACATGCTGAATTAGTGATAGATGCGCTATTAAAAGAAGAAGCAAGACAAGAAATCAAACGCATTATAAAGAGAGACTATCCGGTGCATTTTATGGATATTGATGAAGATAAAGTCGATGATGTGATTGAATATGTTGTGTCTGAGATTGTCGGGACGGGCGTTATAGAAAGATTGATTAAAGATCGTCCCGATATTACAGATATATCTTATAACGGTAGTCATTTAATTGTGGAATCAAGTGATTATAAAGAGATTTATAAAGACAATGAACATCAAATTACGGAACAGTATATCACACGATTAATTCAGAAATTTGCTCATGCAGTAGGGAAAGAGTTTACTCCTAAAAACCCTATCTTTGATGGTGTGTATGGTTCAATCCGTATTAATGCGGTGCATAGTCAGAATACAAATGGTAACTCTACCATGTCATTGAGGATTGTTCGTCCTAATTTGGTACTGAATGAGAAGAATTTTGAAACATTCGCCCCTCAATTTATATATGACTTTTTTAAAGTAGTAATGGAAAGTCGAAATAACATCTTAATTTCGGGTGAAACAGGAACGGGGAAAACGGAAGTTTTAAAACTCTTATTCTCGTTTGTACGATTCGACCATAAAGCAATCATGATTGAAGATGTCCCTGAAACACATGTTAAGTCTTTGTTTCCTGACAAAGATGTATTTAGTTGGTTAACTGGGAACGGAGTTACTGTAACGGACGAAATAGTAGCTGCTTTACGAAATAATCCACGTTGGATTATGATTTCTGAGCTTCGTGGAAAAGAAACATATGAAATGATTCAAGCGGTATTATCAGGACACCATGTAGTGACTTCGCTGCACTCGGTAGATGCCGAAACATCACCGAAAAGACTAGTCAATATGTCCAAAATTGGATATCAGGTAGATGAAAAATCACTGGAAGAAGATATTATGCGATACTTTAATTTTGGCTTCCATATTAAGCGTGTAGTAGTCAAAACAACAGATACAAAGGGAAAGCCTATTAAACGGGTGATTCGCTATCTAGCAAAAATAGTGGAGTATTCAGTTGAGGGATGCCAAATGGTATTTGAACAAAAATACCGGAATGGCAAATTCACATTCTCTACAGGAACATTATCAGAAGAATTTCATGACAAACTGGCAGAAATTGATTTGAGCTATGAACTTCCTAAGTATACGGATGAAGTAGCCTTCAAAAAGGGCTTAATTATTAGTAGGTAAGGAAAGAGTTCTTTGGAAAGGAGGTATGAAGTATGAGAATCTCTACATTTAATGCGAAAACCAAGAAAAAGAAATTTGTGAATGCAGAAGAAATTAATGCTTTCAAGGTTGCATATGGGAAGCCCTTAAATAGAAAGGATTATCTTCGATATGCAATTATTCCAGGATTAGTTACAGGGGTATTTTCTTTTCTATTGCTCTATATATGGTGGTTGTCATTGATCTTAGGATTAATGGGTTCGGTATATGGGCTAAAAGTACTCATGCCCAAAGTCATTAAAAGGGCATATGAGCGTGATTCCTTTCGGGAAAGAAATAAGTTTGTTAATAATATGACTTCGCTGTTAGCGAATGATAGTCAAACGCTCTTAACTTCTTTACAAAGAGCGAGTGATCGCTCGCAAGGAGAATTGAGAGCGGACTTAAAAATATTATTAGCAAGCGTAATGGGGGCGGATCAGGAGCAGGTACTTCAGGCTTTTAAACAAATGTCGAATAAATATCGTGATGATATAACATTCGACCAGTATTTAGAACAGCTTGAAACGTGCGTGTTAGAGGGGAGAACGAATCTGGAAACATTGAAAGATATTAAAACGCATCACAATGAGATGAAAGAGAAAAAGGATGATTACGAGCGTAAAAAAGAAGGACATCTAAAGATATGAAAATGCTTTGTGGGGTAATCGTGGTGTTTGTACTTGCGATTACTTTTTCTTTTGGCTTTAAAACGTATATAACGGCATTCGCAAGGCATCCGATTGGCTGGATACAAGTGGTATTTACATGACATTAATGTGTTTCTTCTTTAAATCCTTTACTACATATCTTTTTGATGACTCAATTATGGAGGTCAAAGCATGAGAGTAGTAACAGCTAAAAGCATTAAAAAGAACCGCTATAATCGAATGTTTGCTGAAGAGGATTTATACAGCATGTTAGAAGAGATGGGAAACACCCAACAAATGATTAATAAGTTTCAAAAGAAACGAATAACCCAAACAATCTTACTGAGCTTTTTCGGATTGTTATTAGGATTATTTTTTACAAGTTGGTGTTATCTGTTAGCTTTTGGGTTGCCTTTCTTCTTTTATCGCTCTAAGTATACGCATGTTGTGAAAACGTATAATGCTTTTAAGTTTGAAAGACACTTGAATTTTTCTAAGTTCACTCGATTATTAATACCATATTTAAAAGAATCGGGCGAATCAACGAGCTTGTATCAAGTTTTTCGAAAGAT
>NZ_CP046398.1:4717500-5286434 GCF_009861435.1 Bacillus sp. A260 | reverse complement strand
AGGTGTCCCTCCTTTACTAAGTTGGTAAAAGAATAAGGTTGCGCAACAAATGTACAACCTAATAAATATAAAATGTATATTTATACGAAACGTATTTTAAAACCTAAAAACGTCGTTTGTATATGAGATAGGGTTTTCGACAAAAAAAGTAAATGTGGACAACTATTTACCCACATGTGATTAAAACTGTCCACATGTTATACACAAATTGTGGATAAGATAAAGATGTGGAAAACTTATTCAAAGTGAAAACACAACTATAATATCAAAAAAAAGTGGCTATAGCAATGAATTTAAGAAAGTTATCCACAAAATCAATACCTTGTGGAATAAACTTGTCCACAACACGATATACTGTGTAAAAGTGTGAAAAAAGTTTGTGGATATAAAAAACGCGAAAAAATATTTATCCACAAGGAAATATAGGTGCTGTGAAAAAGTATGTGAATAGGTTCAAAATGAATATTTGATGAAAATTTCTAGAACCATTGACATTTTCCTAGTTAATTAACTATAATTTATAGGACTGTCTTTAACAGATATTCCTCAGGGAGGTGTCATATAATGAAAAGAACTTACCAACCAAATAAACGTAAGCGCAGCAAAGTACATGGTTTCCGCAGCCGTATGAGCACAGCGAACGGACGTAAAGTGCTAGCAGCTCGTCGTCGTAAAGGAAGAAAAGTATTATCTGCGTAGACCACTGATCGTTCAGTGGTCTTTTTTTCTAATAATAGTGAATTTCCGCTGATGAAATACAGGAGTGTCAATTGATATGAAGAAAAAACATCGTATAAAGAAGAATGATGAATTCCAGGCGGTTTTTCAAAAAGGAAAATCAAATGCGAATCGTCAGTTTGTTGTATACCAATTAGATAAAGAAGAACAGCCAAACTTTCGCATCGGCCTTTCTGTTAGCAAAAAAATAGGAAATGCAGTAGTTCGTAATCGAATTAAGCGCATGGTCCGTCAGGCTATTACAGAGCTAAAAGATGAGATAGATTCTGGAAAAGATTTTGTTATAATAGCAAGGAAGCCTTGTGCAGAGATGACATATGAAGAAGTAAAGAAAAGCTTAATTCATGTCTTTAAACGCTCTGGTATGAAAAGAATAAAAAAGTAGCGTAAGGAAATGAATTACACTATATACATACCGAAACAAGGAGGAGCAGGCTTTGAAAAAGAAAATAGGTTTACTGGCCATGGTTATTACATTAATGGCAATTGCTACCGGCTGTAGTGAAACGGGTCAGCCGATTACATCGAAGAGCACTGGGATTTGGAATGAATATTTCGTATACCCGCTTTCTCAGTTAATCACGTATTTTGCGACATGGCTTGGTGATAATTACGGTTTAGCGATCGTTATTACGACCCTTATTATTCGTTTTGCATTATTACCATTAATGATTAAGCAAACGAAGAGTACGAAAGCTATGCAGGCGTTACAACCAGAAATGGTAAAGTTAAAAGAGAAATATAGCTCGAAAGACCAAGCAACACAGCAAAAATTACAACAAGAAATGATGCAGCTATATCAAAAAAATGGTGTAAATCCATTAGCCGGTTGTTTACCAATATTTGTTCAGATGCCTATTTTATTCGCATTTTATCATGCGATTATGAGAACATCAGAAATTAGTAAACATACATTTTTATGGTTTGATTTAGGACAGGCAGACCCTTACTATATCTTACCGGTTGTTGCAGCGATTACGACATTTATTCAGCAAAAGCTTGCAATGGCAGGAACTGCTGGTCAAAATCCACAAATGGCAATGATGATTTGGCTTATGCCGATTATGATTTTAATCTTTGCAATTAACTTCCCAGCTGCATTATCACTTTACTGGGTTGTTGGTAATATCTTTGGTATTGCTCAAATGTACTTTATCAAAGGGCCAGAGATTAAGGCTAACAAAGCTGGAGGCTCAAGCAAGTGAGTATAATTACTGCTAAAGGACAAACAGTCGAGCTGGCAGTAGAGGATGCTTTAAGGCAATTAAATACATCAAAAGATCGAGTAGATATAAATATTGTCGATGAGGGTAAAAGGGGATTCTTAGGTTTATTTGGGAATCGCCCTGCAGTAGTAGAAGTTGTATTGAAGAAAGATCCAATTCAAGAATGTGAAGAATATTTAAGAAATGTTATTCACGATATGGGTGTGGAAGTCGAGATTAGTAAAATTGTAAAAGGACGCGAAATCGAATTCACAATTTCTGGTGATAATGTAGGTGTTTTAATTGGGAAAAGAGGTAATACATTGAACTCTTTACAGTATTTAACAAAACTTGTCGCGAATCGTAACACGAAGCAGTATATCGGTATTACACTAGATGCTGAAAATTATCGTAGTAAAAGAAAAAGTACGTTAGAATCACTTTCTTATCGATTAGCGAAACAAGTATTTAATACGAAAAAAAGAGTTATTTTAGAACCGATGCCATCTTTTGAACGAAAAATTATTCATCAGGCATTATCAAATCATCAAGGTATCAATACAACTTCTGAAGGAAATGAACCACATCGGCATGTTGTAATATCTCCTAAATGACCGGTTGCTCAAATGAGTGCCGGTTTTTTTGAGCGGAAAATAGATGTGGATAACTAAAAAACACTAAACTTATCCACTGTGAATAAGTTTAGTGTTTTTTACATGGGGATATAATAAAATGAGTTATTCTTCTTTTGTAGATAGGTTCGTTATGGTATCCTAATAATTTAGTGAAAGAAATAATCATGTTGAAATAGAGATAAATAAGCAAGTGAGGTGAAAGGACATGGAATTTGATACAATTGCTGCGATTTCCACAGCGCTTGGAGAGGGTGCAATTGCCATTGTTCGAGTAAGTGGGGATGATGCGGTTGAGAAAGTTGATCGTATTTTTAAGGGGAAGGATTTAACAGAGGTTCCTTCTCACACTATTCATTATGGTCATATTGTTGATTTAGATACAAATCAAGTTATTGAAGAAGTTATGGTGTCTATTATGCGCGCACCAAGGACTTTTACACGTGAAAATATAGTGGAAATTAACTGTCACGGTGGACTTGTTTCAGTAAATAAAGTATTGCAACTTATTCTAGCACAAGGAGTACGATTGGCAGAACCGGGCGAATTTACAAAACGTGCTTTTTTAAATGGACGTATCGACTTATCACAAGCAGAAGCTGTTATGGATTTGATTCGAGCAAAAACAGATCGTGCGATGAATGTAGCAATTAATCAAATGGAAGGGCGATTATCTAAATTAATTGGTCTTTTGCGTCAAGAAATATTAGAAACATTAGCTCATGTTGAGGTAAATATAGATTATCCAGAATACGATGATGTAGAAGAGATGACACATAATATTTTAATTGAGAAAGCGACGCATGTTCGTTCGGAAATCGAAAAAATATTAGAAACATCAAAACAGGGGAAAATTTTACGTGAAGGTATTGCTACAGCAATTATCGGTAGACCTAACGTTGGGAAATCATCGTTATTAAATAGTCTTGTTCAGGAGAAAAAGGCAATTGTAACTGATATTGCAGGAACAACTCGTGATGTTATTGAAGAGTACGTTAACGTGCGTGGTGTACCTCTTAAACTTATAGATACAGCCGGTATTCGGGAGACAGAAGATGTTGTTGAACGAATTGGTGTGGAACGTTCAAAAGAAATGATGAGCCAAGCGGATTTAGTATTAGTTGTTGTCAACTATAGCGAGGCTTTAACAAATGAGGATGAAGATCTATTCCGTGCGGTACAAGGAAAAGACTTTATTGTTATTGTGAATAAGACTGATTTACCGCAAGCGATTGATATGGAACGTGTTACAGAGTTAGCCGCGGGAAATCGTGTTATTACAACATCCTTAATTGAGGAACAAGGAATAGCTGAACTAGAAAAGGCAATAGCTGATTTATTCTTTGAAGGAACAATCGATTCTGCAGATATGACATATGTTTCTAATGCGAGACATATTGGATTATTAACACAAGCAGGAAAAACAATCGGTGATGCAGTTGAGGCGATTGAAAATGGTGTACCAATTGATATGGTACAAATTGATTTAACAAGAACGTGGGAAATACTTGGTGAAATTACTGGGGACACAGTGCATGAAAGCTTAATTGACCAGTTGTTCTCTCAATTTTGTTTAGGAAAATAATATAGTGAAGTTGTAGAAAGATAGAGATTATTAGGAGGAATAAACAATGGGATACAATGCCAGTTCATACGATGTCATAGTAATCGGTGCAGGTCATGCAGGATGTGAAGCTGGTCTTGCGGCAGCACGAATGGGCTCAAAAACATTAATGTTAACAATTAATTTGGATATGGTAGCATTCATGCCATGTAACCCTTCTGTTGGTGGACCAGCAAAAGGGATTGTTGTTCGTGAAATTGATGCATTAGGCGGAGAAATGGGACGTAATATTGATAAAACTCATATTCAAATGCGTATGCTAAATACAGGTAAGGGACCAGCCGTACGTGCACTTCGAGCGCAAGCTGATAAATTCGCTTACCAACATGAATTAAAGAAAACAATTGAAGAAACACCAAACTTAACGTTGTTCCAAGGAATGGTAGAGCGTTTAATCGTTGAAGAAGGTGTATGTAAAGGGGTAGTTACACAAGCTGGTGCAGAATATACAGCAAAAACTGTTGTAATTACAACTGGAACATTTTTACGCGGCGAGATTATCATGGGCGACTTAAAATATTCAAGCGGTCCAAATAATCAGCAACCGTCTATTACATTATCTGAGCATTTAGAGGAACTTGGATTTGATCTTGTTAGATTTAAAACAGGGACACCTCCGCGTGTAAACAGTAATACAATTGACTACAGTAAAACAGAAATTCAACCAGGTGATGATAAGCCACGTGCGTTCTCTTTTGAAACAACGAAATTTATTATGGATCAAATTCCATGTTGGTTGACATATACAAGTACAGAAACACACCGTTTAATAGATGAAAATTTACATCGTTCAGCTATGTATTCTGGTATGATTAAAGGAACAGGCCCTAGATACTGTCCTTCTATTGAAGACAAAGTAGTAAGATTTAATGATAAACCACGCCATCAAATTTTCTTAGAGCCAGAAGGGCGTAATACACAAGAAGTATATGTACAAGGTTTATCCACAAGCTTACCAGAAGATGTACAACGTGACATGCTTAGAACAATTCCAGGCCTAGAAAATGTTGAAATGATGCGTACAGGTTATGCAATTGAATATGATGCAATTGTGCCAACACAACTATGGCCAACACTTGAAACGAAAAAGATTAAAAATTTATATACAGCAGGACAAATTAATGGAACTTCTGGTTACGAAGAGGCGGCCGGACAAGGGCTTATGGCTGGAATTAATGCAGCATGCCGTTCTTTAGGTAAAAAAGAAGTTGTTTTAGGTCGCGAGGATGCTTATATTGGCGTCTTAATTGATGATCTTGTAACGAAAGGTACAAATGAACCATATCGTTTATTAACGTCTCGTGCAGAATACCGTCTATTATTACGCCACGATAATGCTGATCTTCGTTTAACTGAAGTTGGTCGTGAAATTGGATTAATTAAAGAAGAGCGCTATGAGCGATTTACAAATAAAAAATTACAAATTGAACAGGAAAAGGAACGTTTAAGCAGCATTATTATTAAACCACGTCCTGAAGTTCAAGAATTAATTCGCAATATTGGCGGAAGTGAATTGAAAGATGGAATACGTGCAAGTGACTTATTACGTCGTCCAGAGATGACATATGAGCATATTCATCTTTTAGTACCAAGTGAAGTAGAATTAAGTGATGAAGTTAAAGAACAAGTTGAAATTCAGATTAAGTATGAAGGGTATATTGAAAAATCTTTACAGCAAGTAGAGCGTATGAAGAAAATGGAGAGTAAAAAAATCCCTGTAGATATTGATTATGATGCGATTTCTAGCCTTGCTTCAGAAGCTAGACAGAAATTGAAAGATGTTCGTCCACTTTCAATGGGGCAGGCTTCACGTATTTCTGGCGTAAATCCAGCGGATATTTCCATTTTACTTGTGTATATAGAACAAGGAAAAATTGCACGCGTATCGAACCAATAAATAGTAAGGAGATATTGCTAGATGAACATAGAACAATTTCAATCTATGCTAGAAGAGAAGGGAATCACCCTCTCTTCTAGACAGTTAGAGCAGTTCAAAATCTACTTTGAAACATTAGTAGAGTGGAATGAAAAAATGAACTTAACGGCTATTACAGAAAAAGAAGAAGTATATTTAAAACACTTTTTTGATTCCATTACAGCTGCTTTTTATTATGATTTTTCAAAACCATTCTCAATTTGTGATGTTGGTGCAGGGGCTGGATTCCCAAGTATTCCTTTAAAAATCTGTTTCCCGCACTTAAAAGTAACAATTGTAGATTCATTGCAAAAACGTATTAATTTCTTAAATCACTTAGCCCAAAAGTTAGAATTAAGTGATGTTGCATTTTGTCACGATCGTGCTGAAACATTTGGGAAAAAAGAAGGTGTACGTGAATCATACGATATTGTAATGGCACGTGCAGTTGCGCGTCTTTCTGTATTAAGTGAGCTATGTTTACCACTTGTAAAAGTTGGAGGAACATTCATTGCAATGAAAGGTGCAGCAGCAAACGAAGAAATTGAAAATGGCAAGTATGCTTTAGAGGTGCTAGGCGGAGAGTTAAAAGAGATGTCTACGTTCCAATTGCCGTTTGAAGAGAGTGAACGTAATATTTTATTAATCGAGAAAAAGCGCAAGACACCAAAGAAATATCCACGCAAACCGGGAACACCCAATAAATTACCTATTGAAAAATAAATCTTATTAGACGTAAGATTAAATTATATAAATGAAAACGTAAATGTTTCATAGGAAACATTTTATGGAGAATAGTCAATAGGCCTAAAAGGTGGTGGAATATGTATGAAAAATACGTTTTCTCGTTTATTTGGCTTTGGAGATAAAGAGAGCGAATTCGAATTACAAGACGAAAGCCATGAAGAGATAGATAAAAAGGTATATGAAGAAATACAAGAAATTCCGATAGTAAATATTACCCCTAACCGTTATCAACCAAGAACAGTTTTTGATGATGCGCGTATTGATGAGCTAGCATTAACAATTCGTACACATGGACTTATTCAACCGATTGTTGTAAGGCAATATGAGGATGATAAGTACGAGATTATTGCTGGAGAAAGACGTTTTCGCGCGGCAACAAAGTTAGGTTGGGAAAAGGTTCCTGCAATTATAAAGAATTTAAATGATACAGAGACAGCTTCTGTAGCTTTAATTGAAAACTTGCAACGTGAGGAACTAACGGCAATCGAGGAAGCTGTGGCATATCAAAAGCTGATTGAGTTACATAATTTAACACAAGAAGCATTGGCACAACGACTTGGAAAAGGACAATCTACAATCGCAAATAAGTTGCGCTTGTTAAAGTTGCCTGAAGAAATAAAAAGTGCATTATTAGAAAAAAGCATTACAGAACGTCATGCCCGCGCTCTCATTCCTTTAAAAAATGAGGAATTACAACTGAAGGTTTTACAGGAAATTGTTGAGAAACAACTAAATGTAAAGCAAACAGAAGAACGAATTGCGAAGTTACTAGAGGAAGCGAAACCGAAGCGTAAGGCAAAGCAAAAAGCAGTAAGTCGAGATACGAGGATTGCTATGAATACAATTAGACAATCTTTACAAATGGTTACTGAAAGTGGTTTGAATGTTAATTCTGAGGAAGAAGAATTTGATGAGTACTATCAAATTACAATTAAAATTCCAAAGAAAAAATAATAATGACGTGCTAGAGACCTTATCCTATTGGAGAGGTCTCTTTTACTATATTTTCTTGTTAAATGAAGAAGGAGTTTAGAAATAAATTTTGAAGTTTAATAAAGGACGTAAAAGAAAAAGTTTTATTTCATGTTACAATAAACGTAATTGTTACTAGAATAAGATAGAAAGGTTGAAAGTAGGTGACATCATGGGAAAAATCATTGCTATTGCTAATCAAAAAGGCGGTGTTGGAAAAACAACAACATCTGTTAATTTAGGGGCTGGATTGGCGCAAGTAGGTAAAAAAGTCCTTCTTGTAGATATTGATGCTCAAGGAAATGCAACGACTGGTGTGGGAATTGAAAAATCTGAATTAGATCAATGTATTTACAACGTTCTTGTGGAAGATGCAGATGTTCAAGGGGTTATACAGAAAACCGCAACTGAAAACTTAGATGTTCTACCCGCTACAATTCAATTGGCTGGTGCTGAAATTGAATTGGTACCGACTATTTCCCGGGAAGTACGTTTGCAAAGAGCATTACAGCCAGTTCGTGATGAATATGACTATATTATTATCGACTGTCCCCCATCTTTAGGGTTATTAACGATTAATGCATTAACAGCAGCAGATTCTGTTATTATTCCTGTACAGTGTGAATATTACGCACTAGAAGGGTTAAGTCAGCTATTAAATACAGTTCGACTTGTACAAAAACATTTAAATAAAAATTTAGCAATTCAAGGTGTATTGTTAACAATGTTGGATGCCCGTACAAATTTAGGGATTCAAGTTATAGATGAAGTGAAAAAGTATTTTAGGGATAAAGTATATCGCTCGATTATTCCGCGTAATGTACGCTTGAGCGAGGCTCCAAGTCATGGGAAACCTATTATGCAGTATGACGCTAAATCAAGAGGAGCAGAAGTGTATATAGATTTAGCAGAGGAAGTGATTGCAGGTGGCTAAAGGATTAGGAAGAGGAATTAATGTGTTTTTTCCTGATTTAGATGTGAAAGAAGAGGAAACAATTCAGGAGATTCTTGTAACTGAATTAAGGCCGAATCCATATCAACCGCGTAAACACTTTAATAAAGAGGCGATTCAGGAATTAGCAATTTCGATTAAGGAACACGGTATTCTACAACCATTAATTGCTAGGAAGAGTATTAAAGGATATGAAATTGTTGCAGGTGAAAGACGATTTCGTGCTGCAAAAGAGGCTGGTTTAGAAAAAGTACCTGCGGTTGTAAGACAATTAACTGAACAGCAAATGATGGAATTTGCTTTGTTAGAAAACTTACAACGAGAAGATTTAAATCCTATGGAAGAGGCAATGGCATACCAGATGTTAATGAATGAGCTAAATGTAACGCAAGAACAATTAGCGAAACGTCTTGGTAAAAGCAGACCTTACATTGCAAATTATACTCGGTTATTAAGCCTACCTTCTTTCGTACAAGATATGATTGCAAATGGTCAACTTTCAATGGCTCATGGGAGAACTTTACTTACGATAAAAGATGAAGAACAATTGAAGTCCTTATTGAAACGCATTGAAAAAGAAGGATTAAATGTTCGTCAATTAGAGAAAATCGTCCAAGAGATTAATCAACACGTTTCACGTGAAACAAAAAAAGTGAAAAAAGAGCGAAATATATTTTTCGTAGAACGTGAAACGTTCTTAAGAGAAAAGTTTGGCACAGATGTGAAAATTAAAGAGACGAAAAAAGAAAAAGGTAAAATCGAAATTGAATTTTTTAATAAAGAAGATTTAAATCGTATTTTAGAACTATTAGCACAGAAAAATTAAAAAGCAAACCATCTTATTATTTATAGATGGTTTGCTTTTTTTAATGCGGATAATTTTTGATCCGTCTCTTTTATACTTTTTGCGATTACATCAGCCATTTTCATGACTAAACTTAATCTTGTATTTTGAAGAACGAAAAACTCCATAAACCCATTTAGATTGACGATACCGTGTATGTGCAAATCACCAACTGCAGGTAATTTCTTATTCATAGCAGCTCCAGGTTTACTAGGTCCCTTTCCAGTAGTGATTGATCCGATATTTTGGGACTTTCCTAAACATGCATCAACAGCAATTATAAATGCAGTAGGATATTCTTTCTGTATATTCTGAATTTTCTCCTCTAAATTTAGCGCATGTACTGGCTCATCTAGTGTACCGAATACTTGGAGGTTTTGGATGTCTATTTGTTCAAGTTTTGTACCAACTAATGGGCCGAGTGCGTCACCTGTAGAGCGATCTGTGCCGATACAAACGAGAATGAGTGGTATATTAGTTTTAATAGGAATATGGGTAAGTAAGAAATTACTGATTATCTCAGAGGCTTCTAGATCTTGGTGCATAACGTTTTGAGTTTCTTTCTCAAAAAATGGTAAGCGAAAACTTCCAATATTCATGAAGCACCCATCCTTTTAATAAATTTTCAATATATGTTATATGGTGAGGAAAATGGAAAGTTATAAGTGCGTAATTTTTGCAAAATGTGAATGAAAACGGAAATAATAGTACTAGTATATATATATTCGTTCCATTTTATACCTGGATGTCGGGGATAAAATAGGATTAAAATCATAAAATTTTTTCAGCAATTAGGGGACTTCTGATACAATAATAAGGGTAACTAAAAAGAAATTTTAGCTAGAGAGGTAGAGGTACATGGATTTATTAGCGAAGTGGTTTAATTCTATGAAACAGTATTTATTAGATGCTGATCGTTGGGCTCATATTGGAGTTGCGACATTAAAAATATGTATTATTTTAACAATTGGTGCAGTTGTTGTGCGAATTGCAAGGGCGGTTGTACGAAATGCGTTTCGTATGGGGAGTCGTTCTCCAATTCAAATTTCAGAACGTCGTACAGTTACAGTAGCGAAATTACTTGAAAATATTGTAGCGTACGTTGTTATGTTCATTATGCTAATTGCGATTTTAGGTGTATTTGATATTAATGCATCAGGTTTATTAGCGGGTGCTGGGGTAATTGGTTTAGCAGTCGGATTTGGTGCTCAAAGTTTAGTGAAAGACGTTATTACAGGTTTATTTATTTTGTTAGAAGATCAGTTTTCAGTTGGCGATTATGTTAAAATCGGTCAATTTGAAGGAGTCGTTTTAGAAATTGGACTTCGTACAACGAAAGTAAAGAGTTGGACAGGTGAAATTCATACTTTACCAAATGGAAGTATTATTCAAGTTACTAACTACTCAGTTAGTAATAGTGTAGCGTTTGTTGATGTATCTATTTCATATGAGGCTGATATTGCGAAAGCAGAGCAAGTTATTGAAGATTTATTAGTAGAATTACCTTCAAAGTACGAAAAAATGGTAACAACGCCTCAATTATTAGGTGTGCAAACATTAGCTGCATCAGAAGTTATATTACGTGTTATTGCTGAAGTAGAACCGATGCAACATGCAGTTATTGCAAGGGCACTTCGTAAAGAGATTAAAAATCGTCTTGATTTACATGGAATTGAAATTCCATATCCACGTATGGTTTTATATAATCGTGAAGAATTAGTTAGTGGAAAAGCAATTTAGTATGGAGAGGAGTTTGGAGAATGGAGCAAAAGGAATATAACTTGTATGATGTTGTGGAAATGAAGAAAGCCCATCCATGTGGCGAGAATCGTTGGAAAATTATTCGTATGGGAATGGATATCCGCATTAAGTGCGAGGGGTGTGACCATTCAGTAATGATTCCTCGAAGAGAGTTTGATCGTAAGGTGAAAAAAATACTTGTGAAGCATGAAGAATAGAGGGAGAGTAACAGTTACAGTAGGTAACTGTTACTTTTTTTCGTTTGGCGGAAACTTGTCATTTTTTTCGTTACTATCTATAATGATGAAAGATTGAGACATAGGAGTGAAAAATATGGGATTAACGGCTGGGATTGTTGGATTACCTAACGTAGGGAAGTCCACTTTATTTAATGCAATTACACAAGCAGGAGCAGAATCTGCGAACTATCCATTCTGTACAATTGATCCAAACGTAGGGATTGTAGAAGTACCAGATGAGCGTTTAAATAAATTAACGGAATTAGTAGAACCGAAAAAGACTGTTCCGACTGTATTCGAGTTTACTGATATTGCAGGTATCGTAAAAGGTGCTAGTAAAGGTGAAGGTTTAGGAAATAAATTCTTATCTCACATTCGTCAAGTAGATGCAATTTGCCAAGTTGTTCGTTGTTTTGAAGACGAAAATATTACGCACGTTTCAGGGAAAGTAGATCCAATTGATGATATTGAAACAATCAATTTAGAGCTAATTTTAGCGGATTTAGAGTCTGTTGATAAGCGTATCGAGCGTGTTGCGAAATTAGCAAGACAAAAAGATAAAGAAGCGGTATATGAGCATGAAATTTTAGTTCGTTTAAAAGAAGCTTTTGAAGAGGGAAAACCAGCTCGTACTGTTGAATTTACAGAAGAGCAGATGAAGATTGTTAAAGGCCTTCATTTACTTACAACAAAAGAAATGTTATACGTAGCGAATGTAAGTGAAGACGATATTATTGATCCTTCGGAAAATAAATACGTACAAATGGTAAAAGAATTTGCAGCAAATGAAAATTCTCAAGTAATCGTTGTATGTGCAAAAATTGAATCAGAAATCGCTGAATTAGACGAAGAAGAGAAAAAAGTATTCCTTGAAGAATTAGGAATTGAAGAGTCTGGTTTAGATCAATTAATTCGTGCAGCATATGACCTATTAGGACTTGCTACGTACTTTACAGCTGGCGTTCAAGAAGTACGTGCTTGGACATTTAAACAAGGAATGAAGGCACCACAATGTGCTGGTGTTATTCATACAGACTTTGAGCGTGGATTTATTCGTGCAGAAACAGTTTCTTACGATGATTTAATGACAAACGGTTCTATGACAGCTGCAAAAGAAGCTGGAAAAGTACGTTTAGAAGGAAAAGAATATATCGTAAAAGACGGAGATGTTATGCACTTCCGTTTTAACGTTTAATTTAATATTTCCTAGGAAAAATAAAGATATGAACTTGGCAAATATATTATATGTTTGCCAAGTTTTTTATGTATTGGTGAGTTGATTCATATAACTTACTATGATATAATCTAAACTCGTGAGTAATTACTATAAATTAATTGCTCCTTGCCCATTACGGGCCGTTTAGACCAAAAGGAGGTGAAAGTGTAATGAGAAAGTACGAAATTATGTACATCATTCGTCCTGGCGTTGAAGAAGAAGCTCAAAAAGCTTTAGTTGAACGTTTTGCAGGTGTTTTAACAAACAATGGTGCAGAAATCATTAACACGAAAGAGTGGGGTAAGCGTCGTTTAGCTTACGAAATCAACGACTTACGTGAAGGTTTCTACATGATCTTAAACGTGAAATCTAACGCAGAAGCGATTAACGAATTCGACCGTTTAGCTAAGATCAACGAAGACATCCTTCGTCATATCGTTGTTAAAGAAGAAGAAAAATAATTGATATATAAGGGAGAGTGGTTCGATTGATGAATCGTGTTATCCTCGTTGGTCGTTTAACTAAGGACCCTGACTTACGTTACACGCCCAATGGTGTCGCAGTAGCTACTTTTACGTTAGCTGTGAATCGCGCATTTGCCAATCAGCAAGGTGAGCGTGAAGCTGACTTTATTAATTGTGTAATATGGCGTAAACAAGCAGAAAACGTAGCAAATTATTTGAAAAAAGGTAGCTTAGCAGGCGTAGATGGGCGTCTTCAAACTCGTAATTACGAGGGACAAGATGGTAAACGTGTATACGTAACAGAAGTTCTTGCGGAAAGCGTGCAATTTTTAGAGCCGCGTAATGGCGGTGGGGAGCAACGTGGTTCATTTAATCAGCAACCATCAGGAGCTGGTTTCGGTAACCAAGGCTCTAACCCATTTGGTCAATCTAGTAATTCAGGTAACCAAGGTAACTCTGGATTTACGAAGAATGACGATCCATTTTCAAATGTAGGTCAACCGATCGACATTTCCGACGACGATTTACCGTTCTAATACAGTAAATTTGTTAGTTTTAACAAAGAATGGAGGGAAATAGACATGGCAGGACGCAAAGGTGGACGTGCGAAACGTCGTAAGGTGTGTTTCTTCACAGCTAACGGCATCACTCGCATTGACTATAAAGATGTTGATTTATTAAAACGTTTCGTTTCTGAGCGTGGTAAAATTTTACCTCGTCGTGTAACAGGAACAAGCGCAAAATACCAACGCAAACTTACAGTTGCAATTAAACGTGCTCGTCAAATGGCACTTTTACCATATGTTGGTGAATAATAGCGTATGAAATGCACAGTAGAGTCGGACTCTACTGTGCATTTTGCTATGCTTTTCTTTTTGAAAGAGAGGTTAAAATGTGAAACAAACAAAGTTTATTACAGAAGGTGCAGCATTATTAGCTATATATGCAATTTTATTGCTTATATCTATGTATGTTCCGATTTTGGGTACAGTTGTAACTTTTGCGTTGCCGTTACCATTTATACTATTAATGATAAGACATAAACTATCTAATGTGCTCGTGGTTTTTGTAGCAGCACTTTTTGTTACTATTATTGTGAGTCAACCGCTGAATTTAGTGAAGACAATTATGTTTGGATTGATAGGGATTGTTTTAGGATATATGTATAAAACAAGAAAAAAGCCAGTTGAAATCTTAATAGCGGGGACGCTTGCATACTTAATTGGTTTTGTACTTATTTATGTTGCGAGTATAAAGTTTTTCAACATAGATATAATGAAGCAAATGCAAAGTATGTTTAGTGAAAGTATGGCGAAAAGCGAAAAGATAGTAAGTGCTACAGGTATGCCGATTAGTAAGGAACAAAAAGAGCTACTTGCACAAATGAATGATATATTACAATCGTTACTTCCAAGTATACTTGTGCTAGTTTCAGTATGTTTTTCTTGGATTACAGTGATAATATCAGGTAGTGTTTTGAAAAAGTTAAAACATGAAGTTATATCTTGGCCTAAATTTAAAGATATACAATTACCAAAGAGTATCATTTGGTATTACGTTATATTTATTTTGTTAGCAACTTTTATAAAAGTAGAACCAACATCATATTTACATATGGTATTTTCTAACCTAAATGTCATATTTGCACTATTGCTTGTACTGCAAGGTCTGACATTTATCGCCTTTTTAGCGTATAGAAAAGGTTTTACTAAAGGGGTTCCTATTATTAGTTTTATTGCATGCATGTTTATTCCGATGCTGTTTCCTCTTGTGACAATCTTAGGTATAATTGACTTAGGGATTTCATTGCGTTCTAAAATAGGGGGATAAAATAATATTCCTTATACTATTTTAATCTGTTTAACTAACTGGAAGGTAAGTTAGTTTTACTTTATAGGAGTTGTATACATGCCTGAATTTGATAAGAAACAGTGGTTTTTATATCCTGTTTATGTATTGGCATTTTTTGTGTTTGTGCTCATTTCAATTCTCTGTTATTTTCATTTAATTATGGGTATAGCTGCTTTTGTCATTTTTTGTATCGTATTCTTTATCGTTATACGATTTGAACTTAATTTTCAAAGGAATTTCGAAAAGCATACGACAGATATGATTACAAGAGTAAAGAAAGTAAGTAATGAAGCATTTAACCAAATGCCGATTGGTATTTTGTTATACAATAAGGATTATGGGATTGATTGGGCAAATCCTTATTTATCTTCATGTCTGGGACAGCACGCATTAGCTGGATGGCACCTTTACGATGTATCAGAAACATTACTTCTTTTCATTAAAGGAGAAACTTCTGATGATATAGTCTCTTTAAATAATCGAAAGTTTCGCGTTTTTGTAAGGAAAGAAGAAAAGTTAATTTATTTCTTTGATGTAACGGAACAAACAGAAATCGAAAAGATGTACGAGGATCAAAGGACTGTTTTAGCTGTCATCTATTTGGATAATTATGATGAAGTTACACAAGGATTAGATGATCAATTACGTACGAATATAACAAGTCTTGTGACATCGCGACTAAATGAATGGGCACTTAAGTATGGTGCTTATTTAAAACGTGCATCTTCAGAAAGATTCTTCGTTGTGCTAAATGAAAGTATTTTGACGCAGATGGAGAAAGGGAAATTTAGCATTTTAGATCAGGTGCGTGAAGAAACATCTAAAAGGAATATACCACTTACATTAAGTGTGGGTGTCGGATCAGGTGATTTACCTTTATCAGAGCTTGGAGCAATGGCTCAATCTGGTTTAGATCTTGCGCTTGGGCGTGGGGGAGACCAAGTAGCTATTAAACAAGCGACAGGTAAAGTTAAGTTCTATGGAGGTAAGACAAATCCGGTTGAAAAACGTACCCGTGTACGCGCCAGGGTCATTTCGCATGCGTTAAAGGATTTAGTATTAGAAAGTAGTAATGTCATTATTATGGGGCATAGGGCTCCCGATATGGACGCAATTGGTGCTGCGATTGGTATTTTAAAAGTGGCTCAATTAAATGAGCGTAAAGGATATATTGTGTTAGATGAAAATGATTCCGATAAAGGAATTAAGCGTTTGATGGACAAAGTGAAACAAAATGAGGAGTTATGGTCTCATTTTATTACTCCAGAGCAAGCGATGGAATTTGCAAATGATGAGTCGTTACTTGTTGTTGTCGATACGCATAAACCTTCTATGGTGATGGAGCAAAAACTGTTACATAAAATTGAAAATGTAGTAGTTATTGATCATCATCGCCGTGGAGAAGATTTTATTGAAGACCCATTGCTAGTTTATATGGAACCATATGCTTCTTCAACGGCAGAATTGGTTACAGAATTACTTGAGTATCAACCTAAAAATTTAAAGATGACAATGTTAGAAGCGACGGCATTGTTAGCGGGTATTATTGTCGACACGAAAAGTTTCACATTCCGGACAGGGGCTCGTACATTTGATGCTGCTTCTTATTTACGCTCACATGGTGCAGATACTGTACTTGTACAAGAACTTTTAAAGGAAGATATGGATCAGTATTTACGGGTTGCAAAAGCTATAAAAAATGCGTACATTTATAAAAATGGAATTGCGATTGCTAAAGTTGATAGTGATGATTACTACGATCAAGTGCTTATTGCGCAATCGGCAGACACGTTATTAACGATGACAGGGATTATTGCATCATTTGTTGTTGCGAAACGTGGCGAGAATCTCATTGGAATTAGCAGCAGGTCTTTAGGTGAAGTGAATGTGCAGCTAATTATGGAAAACTTAGGCGGTGGCGGGCATTTGACGAATGCAGCCACACAGATGAAAAATGTTACAGTAGATGAAGCTGAGGAGAAGCTTCGATTTGTTATTGATGACTATTTACAGGGAGGCACACAATCATGAAAGTAATTTTTCTAAAAGACGTAAAAGGTAAAGGTAAAAAAGGAGAAGTAAAAAACGTACCAGATGGCTATGCAAACAACTTCTTACTAAAACAAGGATTAGCTGCTGAAGCAACAAATAGCAGTATGAAAACTTTAGAAGCTCAAAAGCGTAAAGAAGAAAAAGATGCAGCAGCAGAGCTTGAAAATGCAAAAGAGTTAAAAGAGACTTTAGAGAAATTAACTGTAGAATTAAAGGCGAAATCTGGAGAAGGTGGCCGTTTATTTGGTTCTATCACAAGCAAACAAATCGTAGATGCAATGCAAAAATCACACAAGATTAAACTTGATAAACGTAAATTTGAAATGGACGATGCAATCCGCGCGTTAGGTTATACAAACGTTACTGTGAAATTGCATCCACAAGTAACAGCAACAGTAAAAGTTCATGTTAGTGAACAATAAAAATAAATTAAGCAAGGAGGATTGCGTATGAGTGATGTACTTGCTGATCGTACCCCTCCGCATAATATAGAGGCTGAGCAGGCGGTTTTAGGGGCCATATTGATTGATCAAGATGCGTTAACTTCAGCATCAGAGTTATTGGTACCTGATTCGTTCTATCGAACGAAACATCAAAAGATTTTTGAAGTCATGCTTGGGCTATCTGATAAGGGAGAGCCGATCGACTTAGTAATGATGACATCAGCAATGGCTGATCAAGGATTACTAGAAGAGGTTGGTGGGGTTTCTTACTTAGCAGAGTTAGCAGAAGTTGTGCCAACTGCAGCTAACGTAGAATATTACGCACGCATCATCGCTGAAAAGGCGCTTTTACGTCGTTTAATTCGCACGGCGACTCATATTGTATCGGATGGATACGAGAGAGAAGATGATGTGGATGGTCTTTTAAACGAGGCTGAGAAAAAAATATTAGAAGTATCCCATCAAACGAATGCAAAAGCATTCCAAAACATTAAAGATGTTCTTGTAGATGCTTATGACAAAATTGAACTTTTGCATAATCAAAAGGGTGAAGTTACTGGGATACCAACTGGGTTTACTGAATTAGATAAGATGACAGCAGGTTTCCAACGAAATGATTTAATTATCGTGGCAGCACGTCCATCAGTAGGGAAAACGGCATTTTCATTAAATATTGCACAAAACGTAGCGACGAAAACGGATGAAAATGTAGCGATTTTTAGTTTGGAGATGGGTGCTGATCAGCTTGTTATGCGTATGCTTTGTGCAGAAGGGAATATTGATGCACAAAGACTTCGTACTGGTTCATTAACTTCCGATGATTGGGCAAAATTAACAATGGCAATGGGGAGTCTCTCAAATGCTGGTATATATATTGATGATACGCCAGGTATTAAAGTAAATGAGATTCGAGCAAAATGCCGTAGATTAAAGCAAGAACAAGGTCTTGGTATGATTTTGATTGACTATTTGCAGCTTATTCAAGGAAGTGGGAAATCAGGAGAAAACCGTCAGCAGGAAGTATCTGAGATTTCTCGTACCTTAAAAGGGATTGCGCGTGAATTGCAAGTGCCTGTTATTGCTTTATCACAGTTATCTCGTGGTGTAGAATCTCGTCAAGATAAACGCCCGATGATGTCTGATATTCGTGAATCTGGAAGTATTGAGCAGGATGCTGATATTGTAGCTTTCCTATATCGTGAAGACTACTATGATCGAGAAACGGAAAACAAAAATACAATTGAAATTATTATTGCAAAACAACGTAACGGTCCAGTAGGTTCAGTGGAACTTGCATTCGTCAAAGAGTTCAATAAGTTCGTTAACTTAGAACGTCGTTTTGAGGATGGACATGCTCCACCGGCATAAAGGCAGTATAAAAAAGAAACACATTTCTTATAATAAGATGTGTTTCTTTTTTTTTATAAGAAAGATAAGGCTTTCATAAGTTAAATATATAATTCTTACGAACGAAAATGTTTTTTTGTGAAAAAATGTTCGCTTTTCGGTTGACTTCTCTTTCGGTTTTGGTACAATTATATTGTTTGAATAGATCGTTTGAAAATTGCGGAGGTGCTTTAATAATGTCTTCAGTAGTAGTTGTAGGAACACAATGGGGCGACGAAGGAAAAGGTAAAATCACTGATTTTCTTTCTGAGCATGCGGAAGTAGTTGCAAGATATCAAGGTGGAAATAACGCGGGACATACAATTGTTTTCGGCGGAGTTAAATATAAATTACACTTAATTCCATCTGGTATTTTCTATAAAGAGAAAATTTGTGTAATCGGAAACGGATTAGTAGTAGATCCAAAAGCATTACTTGAAGAGTTAAAATACTTACACGATCGTGGTGTAAGTACTGATAATTTACGTGTAAGTAACCGTGCACATGTTATTTTACCTTACCACTTAAAACAAGATGAGTTAGAAGAAGCAAGTAAAGGTGATAACAAAATCGGTACAACGAAAAAAGGTATCGGTCCTGCATATATGGATAAAGCTGCTCGTATTGGTATTCGTATGGCTGATCTTTTAGACCGTGAAGCATTTAAAGAGAAGCTTGAGCGCAATTTAGTAGAAAAAAATCGTTTATTTGAAAAAATGTACGATACAGAAGGTTTCACTGTAGAAGAAATTTTCGAAGAGTACTTCGAGTACGGGCAACAAATCGCGCAATATGTATGTGATACGTCTGTTGTATTAAATGATGCATTAGATAATAATCACCGTGTATTATTTGAAGGTGCGCAAGGTGTTATGCTTGATATTGACCACGGTACGTACCCGTTCGTTACATCTTCTAACCCAATTGCTGGTGGTGTAACAGTTGGAACTGGAGTTGGTCCTGCGAAAGTTACTCGCGTTGTAGGTGTATGTAAAGCATATACAAGCCGCGTTGGTGATGGTCCATTCCCTACTGAGCTTCATGATGAAATTGGTCATCAAATTCGTGAAGTTGGTCGCGAGTATGGAACGACAACTGGTCGTCCACGCCGCGTAGGTTGGTTCGATAGCGTTGTTGTAAGACATGCACGTCGTGTTAGTGGTTTAACGGATCTATCATTAAATTCTATCGACGTTTTAACAGGTATTCCAACTCTTAAAATTTGTGTAGCTTACAAATACAATGGCGAAGTTATTGATGAAGTTCCAGCTAACTTAAACATTTTAGCGAAATGTGAGCCTGTATATGAAGAGCTTCCAGGTTGGGAAGAAGATATTACTGGTGTAAAATCATTAGATGAACTTCCTGAAAATGCACGAAAATACGTAGAACGTGTTTCTGAGTTAACAGGAATTCAAATATCTATGTTCTCAGTTGGACCAGATCGTAACCAAACAAATATTGTACGTAACGTATACGAAGCTTAATTAACATTTTTTGAAAAAAAACTCATGTCTGCATGAGTTTTTTTCTTATTCTTTTATAAAAAAACAAAAAAAAGTATTGCAATAAATACAGAATACATGTTATGATACATCTTGTCGTCACGAAAATATGACGTTGGTGAGTATGAGCCATTAGCTCAGTTGGTAGAGCATCTGACTTTTAATCAGAGGGTCGAAGGTTCGAGTCCTTCATGGCTCACCATTTTATTTTTCGTGGCCCGTTGGTCAAGTGGTTAAGACACCGCCCTTTCACGGCGGTAACACGGGTTCGAATCCCGTACGGGTCATGTTTTTTTTTTGCTTATTTTTGGTCCCGTGGTGTAGTGGTTAACATGCCTGCCTGTCACGCAGGAGATCGCCGGTTCGACCCCGGTCGGGACCGCCACTTTTGTTTATACCACCATTAGTGGTTTTATATATAGTTTTGGCTCGGTAGCTCAGTCGGTAGAGCAGAGGACTGAAAATCCTCGTGTCGGCGGTTCGATTCCGTCCCGAGCCACTCTCAGGATATTAAGTGGGCCCACTTAATATCCTTTTTATTTATGTAATTTTACAAAACTGAGTAGTTATTTTAAAATAGAACGAGGAGCCTCTAGCAGTTGAAGCTAGAGGTTTTTCTATAGATCGTATAGGATGCCGTGTAAAAGTGGATCATACATGAGTCTATGAGAATAGAGGAGAAAATACTTAAACAAAGGATGCGGTCATATAGGACATACTATGTAAACATCAATATGTTTAGGGATTATTGACCATATTTTTATAAGGAGGAAATAGACGATGATGGGAAAGAAAATTTTAGTAGTTGATGATGAAAAGCCGATTGCAGATATTTTGAAGTTTAACCTAGAAAAAGAAGGTTTTGAAATAGTAATGGCGCATGATGGTGATGAAGCAATTGAAAAGGCTAATGAAGAGCAACCAGATATGGTTTTATTAGATATTATGCTACCAGGTAAAGATGGCTTAGAGGTTTGCCGTGAAATACGTAAAAGCTCAGAAATGCCGATTATTATGCTTACAGCAAAGGACTCTGAGATTGATAAAGTATTAGGGCTCGAGCTTGGGGCAGATGATTATGTAACGAAGCCATTTAGTACGAGGGAATTACTTGCTCGTGTGAAGGCGAATTTACGCCGCCATCAACAAGGTGGTGCTGCGGAAAAAGAAGAAAATACAGAAATGGTTATTGGACCAATTGTGATCAATCCAAATGCATATAGTGTAACGAAGCGCGAGGAAAATATCGAGCTTACACATCGTGAATTTGAGTTGCTACATTATTTAGCGAAACATTTAGGACAAGTTATGACACGCGAACATTTATTACAAACAGTTTGGGGTTATGACTATTTTGGAGATGTGCGCACAGTAGACGTTACAGTACGTCGTTTGCGTGAAAAAATTGAAGATAATCCAAGCCATCCTACTTTAATTGTAACTAGACGTGGAGTAGGGTATTACTTGCGTGACCCAGAGCAGGAATAGTATATGAAGAAAGTTGGTTTTTTTCAATCTATTCATTTAAAATTTGTGCTTATATATATGCTATTAATATTAATAGCGATGCAAGTTATTGGAGTATATTTCGTAAGGGAATTAGAGAAGAGCTTAGTACAAGGTTTTAGGGATTCTTTAACGCAGCAAACAAACTTATTATCATATAATTTGAAGCAAGAGTTTAAAAAAAGTTATACAAAAGCAGAAACAGAGTCAACAGATGAAACGATTAAAACTTCAATTCGAAAATTTGCCTCTGATCAGAAGAAAGTTATACAAGAGGTAAGTGTATTTGATTCGCACAGAAAGTTACTGGCTATTTCAGATGAATCAAAGCAGAATAAGGTGAATCGAACATCAACTGATATAGCTGTTCAGCGAGTGTTAGTACAAAAAAAGCCGGAAGTGAAAATTGAGAAGGATGGTAGTACAGGTCATCGTGTTCAAGTTATGCTTACTCCGATTCTAGATGATAACGGTAAGGATGCGCTTGGTGTTATTTACATTGTGGCATCTATGGAAGATGTATATAAACAAATGAAGGATATAAATCAAATTTTTGCTACGGGAACAGTAATTGCTTTATTAGTAACGGCCGTACTTGGGATTTTATTGGCTCAAACAATTACAAGACCAATTTCAGATATGCGGAGACAAGCAATCGAAATGGCAAAAGGAAATTATTCGAGAAAAGTAAAAGTGCATAGCCATGATGAAATTGGACAACTGGCATTATCCTTCAATAATTTATCAAAAAAATTACAACAAGCTCGTTCTTCTACAGAAAGTGAAAGGCGTAAATTATCATCTGTTTTATCACATATGACAGATGGAGTAATTGCTACTGACCGAAAAGGGGATATTATTTTACTAAATGATCCTGCGGAAAAGATGTTAAATGTTTCTCGTGAAACAGCGCTCGATCAATCTGTTTTAGAGGTATTAGGGATACAGGAAGAATTTACGCTCGATCATTTATATGAAGAGCCAGATTCTGTTTTATTAGATTTTAGTACGAGAAACGAACCATATATTTTACGTGCTAGTTTCTCTGTTATTCAAAAAGAAACAGGGAAGGCAAACGGCTTAATTGCTGTACTATATGATGTAACAGAGCAGGAGCGTATAGAACGGGAACGCCGTGAGTTTGTGGCGAATGTCTCTCATGAATTAAGGACGCCATTAACGACGATGCGCAGTTATTTAGAGGCACTTACAGATGGAGCATGGCAGGATCCAAATATTGCACCACAATTTTTAACGGTTACACAAGAAGAAACAGAAAGAATGATTAGACTTGTAAATGCGTTGTTACAGCTATCTAAACTTGATAGTACAGAGCATCGTTTAATGAAAGAATGGGTCGACTTTACTGATTTCTTTAATAATATTATTGATCGCTTTGAAATGTCTAAAGAGCAAAATGTAAGTTTCAAACGATCTTTCTCTAAGAAATCTAGATTTATTGATATGGATACTGACAAAATTACTCAAGTGCTGTATAACATTATTTCTAACGCATTAAAGTATTCACCAGAAGGTGGAACAGTAACATATCGTTTACGTGATCGCGGTGATTTATTAGAAATTAGTGTAAGTGACCAAGGAATGGGTATTCCAAAAGAAAACGTTGATAAAATCTTTGAACGTTTTTATCGCGTAGATAAAGCTCGTTCAAGACAAATGGGTGGTACTGGGCTTGGATTAGCAATTGCAAAAGAAATGATTGAGGCACATGGTGGCTCTATTTGGGCGAAGAGTGAAGAAGGAAAAGGGACAACTATTTATTTCACGTTACCAATGGCAGCAGATGAAGAGGACGATTGGGAATGAGTATGGAAAACTTTAAAACAATAGTTTTAATTAACCTAGTTGTAATTAGCCTATTTCTTACTTTTAACCTATGGACGTATGTGCCAGATTCTACATCCATGCAAAACGCGAAATTTGTGCAGGGAAATGAAGGAATGAACCAAACTAAAATTTCCGATGTTGTCCGTCCTACTTCTATCATCGTGCATAAAGATAAAAATCATTATGGGAGCAGAAGAGAGGCAGATATAGAATCAATCTATAAGCCTCTGGAAGTAGGGGAACTACATGATTTTAAAGAGATATCAATCACTAAGGGTGATTTCCTTTCATATGTGCATGGTGAAGGGAAAGTTGAACTTGTTTTCCCTACCGATATCCCATTTGATGCAGTAAAATCCATGTTTAACATGAAAGAGAAGAGTACAGATAAGCCTAAACATTTTAACCGTATTCTCCTCGATCCTTCTCGAAGTAAGGATCAAGAAATTAAAATTAACTTTGTTTCTGATGGTGATAACTTTAAAATATACGAGGCAAAATTAAGTGGCGTGTATTTAAAAGATATTGTAAATGCCCAAAATCAATTTATAGTATCAGCAAAGCCTTATTTTGATTATCAACTTAATGATATGAAAAAGTTATTTTTACCAGATGGAACGACAGAGTTAAACAATATAACATATATTTCATCTAATTTAGCAGTTGATACGTTTAAGAATGCTCTGTTTAGTGATCCTCGTTATTTAAGTCCGATTACCGAGATGTCGAAAGAAACATTTACAGATGGTATTAGATCCATGGAAATTGAAAACGATCGTCACATGCTAAAGTATAAAAACTCTTCTGTCTTAACTGAGAAAACGATAGATAATTTAATGCTTTTACAAAAAAGCTTTGAATTCGTAAGTGGTCACAGTGGAAGTTTGGATTCATATCGTTTGGACTATATGAATAAAGGAGAGACAGTATTTCGTTTAAATGAAGATGGATATTCAGTATTCAATGAAGATGGATTAGCTGAATTGAGACAAATATGGGGATCAGAAGAAGTAATGGAATATGAAAGACCGTTGCTGTCTTTAAATACTAAAGGTATAGAACAGAAGGTTACTCTTCCGTCAGGGCATGTTGTAATAGCATCCCTAGAAAATAATCCAGAGATAAAGAAACAAGTAATTAAGGATATTGGTATTGGATACAAGTTATCACTAGATGGACAAGTAGTTCGATTACAACCAATTTGGTATGTAAAGCTTGTTGAAGATGAAACAGGTAAACAGAAAATCTATGAGTGGAGTGAGGGAGGACTAAATGGATTGGGATCGGATTAAAACCATATTTATTGTGACCTTTTTTGTTTTGGACCTCTTTCTCATTTTCCAATTCATTCAAAAGCAAGATAGTAATCAATTGGAGCTTATTGCAGAAACAAAGATAGATCAAGAATTAAAAGCAAACAAAATTACGATGGGAAATATCCCTAAAGAACCGAAAAAAGAGTCATTTATTAGAGCAGAAAATAAAGCTTTTAAAGAAGAAGATATACAGTCTTTGAAAAATCAAACGGTGCATATACAAAATATGTACAAGATAGAAAGTAAGCTAAAAGAGCCTTTTTTAAATACGAAATCATTATCAAAAGATAAGTATAATGAATTTTTGAAGAACTATGTATTGGATGGACAAAAGTATGAATTTGGAGCGGTGAAAGACTCTAAAATTTATTTCTTCCAAAAATATAAAGATAAGCCTATTTTCTATAATAATCAGGCGATGATTGTTGTGGAATTAAATGAAAAAAATGAACTTGTTTCATATACGCAGACAATGCTAACTGATTTAAAAGAAATGGGCGAAGGTGAAAAAACGAAAGAGCAAGAAATTATTACGGCTCAAACAGCTTTAGAAAATTTGTATTTAAAAAATAAAATTCATGGAAATACGCATGTTAAAGAAGCGCAAATTGGTTATGCCACTCTTACCGCATCTACTTCTAATAACCAAGTACTGGCTCCAACGTGGAATTTGAAAACGGAGCAGAAGCAGGACTTCTTTGTGAATGCAATTGAAGGACAAGTTATGGAATTAGGAGAAAAGGAAAATCAAGTGGTTGATGAACATACTGGAGTGAGAAAGAATGGGGTTGCATTTTAGCGTACTTGCAAGTGGAAGTACAGGAAATATGCTATACGTAGGAACCGATGAAAAAAAATTACTAGTCGACGCAGGTTTAAGTGGTAAAGCAACAGAGGCTTTATTTAAACAAGCAGAACTGAATATAAATGATGTATCAGGTATTCTTGTAACGCATGAGCATAGTGATCATATTAAAGGTTTAGGTGTACTGGCACGTAAATATGATTTACCTGTTTATGCGAATGAGAAAACATGGAATGCAATGGAACATTTAATAGGAAATATCCCAACTGAACAAAAGTTTATTTTCTCAGTTGGTGATGTGAAAACCTTTGGTGATATTGAAGTCGAGTCATTTGGAGTTTCTCATGATGCGGCAGAACCGATGTTTTATGCTTTCCATAACAATAATAGGAAGTTAGCGCTTATTACAGATACGGGATACGTAAGTGACCGTATGAAAGGCGTTATTAAGGGAGCTAATGCTTTCGTATTTGAAAGTAATCATGATGTAGAAATGCTTCGTATGGGACGTTATCCATGGAGCATTAAACGACGTATTTTAAGTGACGTTGGGCATGTTTGTAATGAGGATGCTGCATTAGCGATGGCAGATGTAATTACAGATGAGACAAAGCATATTTATTTAGCCCATTTAAGCTTAGATAATAACATGAAAGAACTAGCGCGTATGTCAGTATCACAAGTACTAGAGGAAAAAGGATTTGGAGTGGGTGAATCCTTTGAAATTCACGATACAGATCCAAAAATGCCTACAAAAATTCAATACGTATAATTCTTCATTTTAGTAAACAATAAAGGTGAATATAGTTGTTTTCAGGAAGATAGGTGAACAAATATGTCCTTTATTGATGAAGAAAATTATCGTATGAAACGTGCAGGAAAAAAGAAGCACAAAGGTATAGTTCTTTCTAGTATAGCGGGAACAATTGTAGGAGCTTCTTTATTCGCGTTTGGAGCGCCTTTATTTTCAAATTCTGCTGATACGCTTCCGCAAGCTGAAGCAAGCGGAAGTAATATGGCCGAAACTCAAGGGATTAAACAGATTAGCTTTGTAGATGCTGTTGATCGTGCATCTGAAGCTGTTGTGGGTGTTATTAACATTCAACGAGATAACTTTTCAGAGGCAGATTCAGAGGCCGGTACAGGATCAGGAGTAATTTATAAAAAGACAGATGGTCAAGCTTATATTGTAACGAATAATCATGTTGTAGCTGGAGCGAATCGTATTGAAGTAAGTCTAAGTGACGGTAAGAAGGTTCCTGGAAAAGTATTAGGAACCGATGTAGTCACAGACTTAGCTGTATTAGAAATAGATGCAAAGCATGTGAAAAAAATAATTGAAATTGGCGATTCTAATACTGTTCGCAGAGGAGAGCCAGTTATTGCGATTGGAAACCCGCTTGGACTGCAATTTTCTGGAACAGTTACACAAGGTATTATTTCAGCTAATGAACGTATTGTCCCTGTAGATTTAGATCAAGATGGACATTATGATTGGCAAGTAGAAGTGTTACAAACAGATGCAGCGATTAATCCGGGGAATAGTGGCGGTGCGCTTGTAAATGCAGCAGGACAATTAATTGGTATTAATTCAATGAAAATTGCTGCAAAAGAAGTAGAAGGAATCGGCCTTGCTATTCCGGTGACTAGAGCTGTTCCGATTATGAATGAACTTGAGAAGTATGGAAAAGTAAGAAGACCATATGTTGGGATTGAACTTAGGTCATTAAATGAAATTCCAAACTATTATTGGTCAAAAACATTACATTTACCAGGTACTGTAACAGAGGGAGTTTGTATTTTGGATGTGAAAAGTCCTTCGCCAGGTGCGGATGCTGGTTTAAGAGAACATGATGTTATTGTGGCGGTAGATGGAAAACCGATTCGCGATATTATTGGATTCCGTACGGCCTTATATGATAAGGAAATTAATGATAAAATGACTCTTACGTTTTATCGTGGCACAAAAAGAGTAACAACAACAGTGAAATTAGGCATTCAAAAGTATTAAAAACAGGAGGGCCTACCTCCTGTTTTCTATTGTAGAAAAGTGAGGTGAAGAAAATGAATTTACCTTGTTGTTTAGAGCATGTTGAATTAGCGTTAGATATTATTGTGGATGAGTGTGAAGTTGCGCCAGTTATCAACAATGTGGATAACTCGGAAAAAGAGAAAAAAACATGTGAATTTTGTCAAAATGAGGCGACATATGTTGTATCGAACACAGATTCTCACACAATATGTGGGTAGTATTTGTGGATATGTGGATAAGTTTTGTGGATAACATGTTTGTAAGGTGGAGGATACGTGTGAATATCTCGATTATTTCAATTGGGAAATTAAAAGAAAAATATTTGAAACAAGGTATAGCAGAATACTTAAAACGATTATCTGCATACGCAAAAGTAGAAGTAATTGAATTGCCTGATGAAAAGGCGCCAGAAAATTTAAGTGAAGCAGAAATGTTAATTGTAAAGGAAAAAGAAGGTATACGTATACTGGATAAAATTTCTGATGACACACATGTGATTGCATTAGCTATAGAAGGAAAGCAAAAGTCATCAGAAGAATTCGCGATAAGTCTAGATCGCCTTGCTACATACGGAAAGAGTAAAGTCGCATTTGTAATTGGTGGATCACTTGGACTAAGCTCAGAAGTGATGAAGCGTTCAAATGAATCACTTTCTTTTTCAAAGATGACATTACCACACCAATTAATGCGATTAGTGTTGCTTGAGCAAGTGTATAGAGCGTTTCGGATTAATCGTGGGGAACCGTATCATAAGTAATGTATTCTATATAAAACACTGATATTATCATATTTATTTTATTATGCCTATAACTGGAGGCTATGTGAATGGTAAGTGATCAGACGAGATATTCTAGGCTCGCGAATATAACAAAAATAATAAATACGAAATTAGAACTACGTGACGTATTGCAGCGTGTGACAATGGCGATATCAGAGGAGATTGTTAGGTGCGACGCTGTTGGAATTTATTTACCCCAGGAAGATGGAACATTTAGAGGGTTTGCAGGAAAACCAGAGACTATAAATGGTGTAACGCTCGATACTCAAGTAATTGATCCTGAAATAGACTTACTGGCAAAAGAAGTTATTGAAACGAAAAGAACCATCTATATTCCTGATACCTCAAAGGATCATCGACCAGATCCGAGACCGGTTAATGCATTCAAAATTAAGTCCTTATTAGCTCTGCCTATCTCATTTGGGCAAGAGTTATTTGGTCTGGTTTTTTTATTTGATTATGGAATTCCGATGAACTTAACAGATTCAGAAATTCAAAGTGTTGAAGCTTATGTAAATATGGCTGCGGTTGCAATTCAAAACGCAAATAATTTAAAACAAAAGGAAAACCTTATTGCTGAGAAACAACTGTTACTAAATGTTACACGTGATTTATCGATGTGTTCCTCGATACAGGAGAGTTTTGATAAATGCTTTTTTTACCTAGAACAGATTTTAGAGAGTAAAAATATGACTGCTCATCTTCTAGATCCGCTAGACAAAACAACAATTAAAACAACGAAATTAAGTAAGGACTGTCATTGGACAGAAGCGGATTGGACAGAGAAAAGCTATGAAGCCAAGATCCAAGAGGTTATTCAAACAAAAAATATAGATAGTAAGGGTCTATTGATGATTCCATTGGTTTCAATGGGAGAAGTATTAGGGGTAATCATCGTTGGCAAAGAAGGAAAAGCTCACAATTATGATGATTCCCAACTTCAACTAGCAAAATCTATCGTTGATGCCACAGCCCCTACGTTTTCGAATTTGTTGTATATGGATCAACTAGAGAGCATAGTGGAAGAGCGAACGAGAGAGCTAGCTGCTGCTAATGAAAAAGTTACAAGTGTGATTGAATGTATTACGGATGGATTTTTTATTTTAAATAATAAATGGGAATTTACGTACGTAAATAAGCACCAATATTTTCCGAAAAGAAAAACAGCAAAAGATGTATTAGGAAAGAATATATGGAATGTTTTCCCGAGTGAAATTGAAACAGTTATGTATAAGGAATTTCATCGTGCGATGTCAGAGCGAACTACAGTTCATTTCGAATTTCTTTCTACTGCAGATGAATATTGGCACGAAGTTATTGCATACCCATATGATGATGGTATTTGTTGTATTTTTAAAAACATAACGGAAAAAAAGAAATATGAACAGGAATTGAAAAGATTATCCAATATAGATTTAATAGGGCAAATGGCAGCAGGTATCAGCCATGAAATTAGAAATCCAATGACAACAGTACTGGGATTTTTACAGTTATTAAAAGAAGAGAATACCTATGAGAAACATAATAAGTACTTTCATTTAATGATTGAAGAACTTAACCGTGCCAATTCTATTATTACTGAATTTCTCTCAATGGGTAATACAAGGAAATTGGATTTGCAGATGTTAGATTTAAATTCAATTATCCGCGATATTATTCCTTTAATAAAGATTGATACGTACAATCAAAATAAATATATTCAAGTCGATACAAATGACATTCCAGAATTACTTTTAAATCGTAATGAGATACGGCAATTATTAATGAATCTATATCGTAATGGCTTAGAAGCGATGAATACAGGGAAAGTTCTAACCATTAGCACTTACAAGGAAGGTCAAAATTGTGTGGTGCTTGCAGTGCGGGATCAAGGAAAAGGTATCAGGCCTGAAGTATTAGAGAAACTGGGTACGCCGTTTTACACGACCAAAGATAATGGAACTGGATTGGGGTTAGGTGTATGTTATGCCATTGCTGCCCGCCATAATGCAAAAATAGAAATTCAAACAGGATCGGAAGGCACTACCTTTTTTGTTAAATTTAATTATGAAAATAATAAAAAATAACCTTATTTAGAATAGTTACGATGAGCCGTATCATAAATAAATTTATTCTTTGTATATAAAAGGATAAAAAGACCATTGGACAAAAATTACCGATGGTCTTTTAAATATTATTAGATGGTGTGTAGATTTCCTAAAATAAGTATGTTTCTATTTCCATAAAAATATGCTGTAATATGAAGAGGAAAAAGTATAAGTAGTTAGAGAAGTGAGGAATTAAAGGTGAAGAAGTTTAAGAAGTTTTACTTGGAGATTACGAGTGTATGTAATCTTGCGTGTAGCTTTTGTCCGCCGACGGAAAGGCAGAAGCAATTCATTTCTGTGGAGGATTTTGCTAAAAGATTAGACCAAATTAAACCTCACACAGACTACATTTATTTGCACGTGAAGGGTGAGCCGTTGCTCCATCCGAAAATAGATCAACTATTAGACTTAAGTCATGAAAAAGGATTTAAAGTTAATATTACAACGAACGGAACGTTAATTAATAAGAGAAGACATAGGCTGTTAAATAAGCCTGCGTTAAGACAAATGAATTTTTCACTGCATAGTTTTGATGGACATCCAGGTTCGCAAGATAAAGAGGGCTATGTAAGGAGTATACTTTCCTTCATTAGGGAAGCGACAAGTCAATCAGATTTAATTGTATCGTTAAGGTTATGGAATTTAACTCAGGATAATAAAACAAATGCTGAAATCCAGAAAAATAGAGAGTTATTATCTATAATTGAAAATGAATTTGATCTAGCTTATCAAATTGAAGAGAAGCTTACACCAGGAAAAGGTATAAAAATTGCAGAACGTGTCTTTATTAATCAAGACTATGAATTCCAGTGGCCAGCATTACATGAGGAAGAGGATGATGGGAAAGGATTCTGTCATGGACTTCGTAATCAAGCGGGTATTTTAGCGAATGGAACAGTTATTCCTTGTTGTTTAGATGGTGAAGGGATTATTAACCTTGGGAATATTAATAATGATTCATTTTCTAACATTATTGAAGGTGAAAGGGCAACAAACATTGTCGATGGATTTTCGAAAAGAGTTGCGGTTGAAGAACTTTGCAGGAAATGTGGATATCGCAAACGTTTTGGGAAGTAAATATGAAATAAGCCCTCATTAAAGCGAGGGCTTATTTTTTTATTCTTGATAAGAATGCTCTAATTCATCAATTAATGAACCAACGTAAGAAACAGCTTTACGGATTGCATCTGGTTTTGACATATCTACTCCGGCATGTTTCATTAGTTCAAGTGGTTTCATTGTACCACCAGCACGAAGCACATCTAACCAGCGATCAATAGCAGGTTGTCCTTCCTCTTTAATCATTTGAGCTACTGCAGTGGATGCAGTGAGGCCTGCGGAATATGTATAAGCATATAGACCCATATAATAATGAGGCTGACGCATCCAAGTTAAGCCCGCACCTTCATCGATTTCTACAGAATCTCCCCAGAATGTCGAAAGGACATTTGTTTTAATTTCAGTTAAAGTTGTAGCTGTAAGGGCCTGTCCTTTTTCTGCTAGAGCATATACTCTACGTTGATATTCACCCTCAAGTAAATGAGTAACAAAGTTGTGATAATATGTGCCAAGTAGTTGTAGAATGACCCATCTGCGCATTCTCTTATCGTCAGTAGTCGCTAGTAAATGCTGAGCTAATAGTAATTCATTCATGGTTGATGGTGCTTCAACAAAGTACATAGATGGGCGTACGTTCATGATACGTTGGTTTTTATTTGCTAAATAGAAATGACCAGCATGTCCAAATTCATGTGCTAATGTAAAGCATCCACGCATCGTATTTTGCCATGTAATTAAAATATAGGGATGAGAGCCGTATGGACTTGAGCAAAATGCCCCTGTTGATTTGCCTACGTTATCTGCAAGATCTACCCATCTTTCTTTGAATCCTTTTTGGATTATGGAACTATATTCATCGCCTAATACTTTTAAAGAATCTTGAATGAGCGTGCCTGCTTCTTCATAAGTAATCGCCGGATTAAATTCGGGATCTAAAGGTGCATGTAAGTCACAGAAAAGCATTTGATCGAGTCCTAATACTCTCTTTTTTAAATCTGCAAAACGGCGCATATGAGGTGCTAGTTCTTTATAAATAATATCAAGTTGGTTGTTATACATTTCAAGTGGAACCTTTTGTGGTTCTAATAGCATATGAGTAACGGATTCATATTTACGTAAACGAGAAAGTGTTACTTGTTTTTTTACTTCAGTAGCATATGTTGTGGCAATTGTATTTTTATATCGTTTCAGTGTGGAAACAAATGATGAATATGCTTTTCGACGTATATATGTGCTTGGAGAAAATTCATATTTGCTTTCAAATAATGAGAATGAAACAGGAAGTTCGTTTCCTTGTTCGTCTTGTATAGAAGTGAAATCCATATCGGCCAATTTAGTCATGCCGTAAATTTTGTATGGAGAACTATGAACTTCGCCAAGTGCAGCAAGTGCTTCTTCTGTTTCAGGAGAGAGTGTGTGCTGTCTTTTTTGTAGTATTTCTAGTAAAGATTTACGGAAAGGTTCGAGTTTTGTTTCTTCAGTTAAACATCTTTCAATTGTTCCTTCGTCGAATGAGAGGATTTCATTATGAATAAAGGATAGTGCAGTATGTACTTTCGTCCATAAAGCAGAAATTTTGGAAGAGTTCGCTTGAATACTTGGATTTGTACGATCAGTAGCTTCTTTTAAATTTGCATATGAGTACAGTTTTGTTAACGTCATTAAAAGCTCTTCTTCTAAAAGTAGGCAATTTAATAAAGTGTGGGAGCTAGTATGTAAATGCCCTTTAAATGAATCAAGTTTCTGTATATCATTTTCCAATGCGTTTAATGCAGTATGCCATTCGGCATCAGAATTATACAAATCGGATAAATCCCATGTTAGTTCAGCGGGTACCTCTGCGCGATTAAGACGATTTTCTATTACATTTTTCAAGTCGTATCTCCCCCTTATTAAGACTATCTAAACACATAATACTAGAAAATTCAGTTAAATTAAAATATTTTACATTTTCATATACAAAAAAGAAGGACAAGCATGAAAATGCTTGTCCTTCGAGTTAATTTAAGAATTAATATACTTTGTCACCATTGAAAATCGAGTTTTTCACGACAACATAATCTACAGTACGAATAGCGTCTAATTTTGTTCCGCCAGCGTAAGAGATAGAAGATTGAAGATCTTGTTCCATTTCGATTAACGTATCTTCTAAAGAACCTTTATGCTCAACGAACATTTTCTTACCTTCAACGTTTTTCTTCTCACCCTTTTGGAATTCAGAAGCAGAACCGAAGTATTCTTTATAAAGTTTTCCATCTCTTTCAATTGTTTCCCCTGGAGACTCTTCGTGACCAGCAAATAGAGAACCGATCATGACCATAGTTGCCCCAAAGCGAATAGATTTAGCTACGTCGCCGTGTGTACGAATACCACCATCAGCGATAATTGGCTTACTTGCAGCTTTTGCACACCAGCGAAGTGCAGCTAGCTGCCAACCACCAGTTCCGAAGCCTGTTTTAATTTTAGTAATACAAACTTTACCAGGTCCAATACCAACTTTTGTTGCATCGGCACCAGCATTTTCTAATTCTCTTACCGCTTCTGGAGTTCCAACGTTTCCAGCGATAACGAAGCTCTCTGGTAAATGTTTTTTAATATGTTGAATCATGTTGATCACAGCATTAGAATGACCGTGTGCGATATCAATCGTGATATATTCAGGTGTAAGTTGCTCAGCAGCTAATTGTTGTACGAATTCATATTCGTCCTCTTTTACACCAACGCTGATAGAAGCGATTAATCCACGTGATTGCATATCTCTAATGAATGAGATTCGTTTCTCTGGTTGGAAACGATGCATGATATAAAAGTAGTTGTTCTCAGCTAAATAAGTTGCAATTCTTTCATCAATAATCGTTTGCATATTTGCAGGCACGACAGGTAATTTAAATTTATGTTTTCCTAAAGTGACAGTTGTATCACATTCAGAGCGGCTATTTACAATACATTTTGCAGGAATTAATTGAATATCTTCATAGTCAAATACGTTTTCCATCATTTACACCCCTAAAATACGAATATTTTATTTTTATTAATCAAAAATGTTCGTCCATAGGATAATTTACATTATTTTTATTAAGAAGTCAAAGGATTTCTTAACATTTTTTAAAAAAGTAGATTTTACATCTGAAAAAAAACGTTAAAAACGAATTTAAAACATTTTTTTGTTTTTATTGTTCGTTTATGGGAAGGGTTGAAAAATTAAGATAATTATACAAGGTTGTATGTATTCTTTTTATTTTTTTGATTGGATGTAGGATACTATAAAAAGGTTAATGCTAACAATACGAGCAAAAGATGTTATCAAGTAGTTGAACAATATATGAAATGAAAAGGTTTATTTCTATATAAAAAGATGAATCTGGCATGATTCACCTTTTATGTGAGGTTTCAAGTATAATAAGTAGGGTGATAGTAACGTATACAAAAGATAAAAAAGAAAATAATACAGAATAAAATGAGGTTAATATATGAGTAAAAAAAGTTTTTCTGATTATAAATTAAGTAAGGAAATTGTAAGGGCACTTACTGGGTTAGGGTATGATCATCCAACAGAAGTACAAGGTGAGGTTATTCCAGTTGCATTACAAAAGAAGGATCTTGTTGTGAAGTCCCAGACTGGAAGTGGAAAAACAGCTTCATTTGGTATTCCACTTTGTGAAATGGTGGAGTGGGAAGAGAATAAACCACAAGCATTAGTTTTAACACCAACGAGAGAGCTTGCGGTACAGGTAAAAGAAGATATTACAAATATAGGTCGATTCAAAAGGATTAAGGCTGCGGCAGTTTATGGGAAATCTCCATTTGCACGTCAAAAATTAGAATTAAAGCAAAAGACACATATTGTAGTTGGGACTCCTGGTCGTGTGTTGGATCATATTGAGAAGGGTACCCTTTCTTTAGAGTGTTTGAAGTATTTAGTTATTGATGAAGCAGATGAGATGCTAAATATGGGCTTTATCGATCAAGTAGAGGCAATTATTGATGAATTACCTACAAAAAGAATGACGATGTTATTTTCAGCAACACTTCCAGAAGATGTTGAGAAATTGTCTCGTACATATATGAATTCACCAACTCATATTGAAATTAAAGCGGCTGGGATTACGACGGATAAAATTGAACATACTCTTTTTGAGGTGATAGAAGACGAGAAGCTTTCACTACTTAAAGATGTAACAACGATTGAGAATCCTGATAGCTGTATTATTTTTTGCCGTACACAAGAAAATGTAGATCATGTATATAGACAATTAAAACGAGCTAACTATCCCTGTGACAAAATACATGGTGGTATGGTACAAGAAGATCGTTTTGAAGTCATGGATGATTTTAGAAAAGGAAAATTCCGCTATTTAGTAGCAACAGATGTAGCTGCGAGAGGAATTGATATTGATAATATTACACATGTTATTAATTATGATATTCCACTTGAAAAAGAAAGCTATGTACATCGTACTGGAAGAACGGGACGAGCTGGAAATAGTGGAAAAGCTATTACATTTATAACACCATATGAAAATAGATTTTTAGAAGAGATTGAGGAGTATATTGGATTTGAAATTCCAAAGGCAATTGGACCTTCAAAAGAAGAAGTTATGAAAGAGAAAGCTGCATTTGAAGAAAAGATACATGCTAAACCAATTATAAAGAAAGATAAAAATGCAGACATCAACAAAGGCATTATGAAGCTGTACTTTAATGGCGGGAAGAAAAAGAAAATTAGGGCGGTAGATTTCGTCGGTACAATTGCTAAAATTAAAGGTGTTACAGCAGAAGATATAGGTATTATTACGATACAAGATAATGTTTCTTATGTTGAAATATTAAATGGAAAAGGACCACTCGTCTTGAAAGTCATGAAGACTACAACGATTAAAGGGAAACAACTAAAAGTTCATGAAGCAATTAAGTAAATAAAAAACTATCCACTTTAATAGGTGGATAGTTTTTTATTTATGATTCTTTTAAATCATCCACTAGTTGCTCCGCTAAACGTCTATACATATTACTCATAGTCACGAAGGATGTTAGTAGTAGAAATTTTTCTAGCTTTGTATCTTCTAAGGAAGAAATCTCATTTACTTCTGTAACACGGTTATTTACGTCTTGTTTAAAGCTTTCGACATTGCTTTCAGTAAGAGCAAGATAATTTTTGTATAACGTATTTAATTCGAATGAATCATCATTTAATAAGGAGTCATTTATAGTTTCTAATGAACTTTTTATATCGTTAATGGAGAGAGCTCCCTTTAATTGATAAATTAGGCTAATTAAAATCATATGCTCTTTTGAATACTTTTTATTTTTGATGGGGATGAATAGTTTTCCTTTTGCGTAATTATTAATCATGGTTTTAGTTAATACTTTTTCATCATCAGTTCTCGTTGTATCTGCATAAGTATTCTCAAATAGTTGAACAACTTGATCTACATATAAGTCAACATTTGGAATATCCTCAAGTTTAATGTTTTTTTCTAAATGCAATGTCTCAAGTAATTCATTTATATTTTCCACGTAGAATCCCTCACTTTTATAACTTAGTGGAACTTAATGTTTAATATATCTTTAAATATGGTATTACGAAACAAATGAATTGTAAATGTTGACCTTAAAAAGAAATGTGTATATAATTACATGTAGTTATCAAAACTACATGTAATTATATGAGGGGTGTTATTATGAATGCTTATGTAAGGGAACCGGTTAATGCATTTACTCACTTAGGTGGAGCAATATTATCATTTATTGCCTTATTAGCTATGCTTGTGAAAGTTTCTATCAAGATGCCATCATTTGCTGCAATTACAGCTGTTATTTTGTTTGGTATTGGAATGATGGTCCTTTATACGGCGTCAGCTGTGTATCATAGTGTTGTGGCCAATGAACGTGTTATTTACTTCTTTAGGAAGCTAGATCATTCTATGATTTTTATATTAATTGCAGGTACATATGCACCCTTTTGCTTAATTACATTAAATTCAGCAAGTGGTTTACTATTATTTTGTTTAGTCTATGCAACTGCGATTTGTGGCATTGTATTTAAAATGTTTTGGTTTAATTGTCCAAGATGGTTATCGACAGCAATTTATATTACGATGGGTTGGTTAATTGTGTTATTCTTTGCACCGTTAGCTGAGAATTTAAGTACAGGAGGCATTATTTTCTTAGTACTTGGGGGCATTTTTTATACAATTGGTGGATTTATTTATGGAACAAAGCCAAAATGGTTAGAGTTTAAATATATGGGGCATCATGAAATTTTTCATGTTTTTGTATTATTAGGTAGTCTTGCGCATTTTCTAAGTGTATATTGTTATGTAATTTAATAAAAAAACGCCACATAATAAAAATTATGTGGCGTTTTTTTATTACCTGATTAGAATCGTATATGTTATAAATTTATTATGGGATAAAATGTAAGTTTCTGTGTTCGCATGTTAAACATAGGATAAGAAATATGTGATATACTTTGAGAAGTTTATAATGAATGAAATATGGAGGACTATAATTATGGCAATACTTGTAACAGGTGGAGCAGGATATATTGGTAGTCATACATGTGTAGAATTACTAAATAGCGGTTACGAAGTTATAGTAGTGGATAATCTTTCGAATAGCTCGGTAGAATCTATAAATCGAGTGAAAGAAATAACAGGAAAACAATTTAAGTTTTATAAAGAAGATGTTTTAAATCGCGAAGCGCTTGACGCAATTTTTGAAGAAAATGCAATTGAAGCAGTTATTCACTTTGCAGGATTTAAAGCTGTAGGGGAGTCAGTAGCGATTCCATTAACATATTATCATAACAACATTACAAGCACGTTAGTGCTATGTGAAGTAATGCAGAAACATAATGTAAAGAAGATAATCTTTAGTTCATCTGCAACTGTATATGGTATCCCGGAAACGTCACCGATTACGGAGGAGTTTCCATTAAGTGCAACAAATCCATATGGTCAAACGAAATTAATGATTGAGCAAATTATGCGTGATGTAGCATTTGCAGATGCAGAATGGAGTATCGCATTACTTCGCTATTTCAATCCATTTGGTGCACACGAAAGTGGGCGTATCGGAGAAGATCCAAATGGAATCCCAAATAACTTAATGCCATATGTAACGCAAGTAGCGGTAGGTAAGTTAAAAGAATTAAGCGTATTCGGAAATGACTATCCAACGAAAGATGGAACAGGAGTCCGTGATTACATCCATGTTGTGGACTTAGCAAATGGTCACGTAAAGGCGCTTGAGAAAGTACTGAGTACAACGGGAGTAGATGCTTATAACCTGGGAACAGGTATGGGCTATAGTGTACTAGAGATGGTTGAAGCGTTTGAAAAAGTTTCGGGTAAGAAAGTTCCTTATAAAATTACAGAGCGTCGCCCAGGTGATGTAGCAGTATGTTTTGCTGATGCATCGAAAGCAAAGCGTGAATTAGGCTGGGAGGCAACACGCGGATTAGAAGAAATGTGTGCAGATTCTTGGAAATGGCAATCAAATAATAAAAATGGCTATTTAAAAGTTTAATGATGAATATAAAAAAATGACCTTTGCATAAAAGCAAGAGGTCATTTTTTATTAATTTTATTAGCGAACCTAGAAAAGAACGTTCGCTGTTTTAAATGATGTGATTTTACAATATCTTATGCTAGAAGGTAGTAGAATGAGATAGAGGAATGTATTATTTTATTAATTTTTTATAGAAATTGAAAGCGTATTATTGAAAAGTATTCCAACACTTGTATCATTGATAGAGTCCGTTTATAATCAAGGAATCCTAGTTCATGTTTTGATAGGATTATTTATTATTGAAAGCGTTTTAAGTTCGCTCCTTTTTGAGGTAGGAGGTCTGACTTATTTGAATGAAAAATTATGTATGTAGTTTTAAATGGGAAGAAAAATAATATAAGTATCACTTTATAGTGTGGGGAGGTTAAAAGTGTGAAAGGTAAAGATTTTCACACGAATATATATGGGTTATGTAGGATTATTACTTTCAGGGGCAGCTTTATTTTTAAATAGTCTTGTTATATTAGGGAAAGCAGAGATGAAAAGTGCGGGTGTTTTTAATTTATTTGTGGGTGCACTACAAATTATTATTCCGTTTTATTTGATCATGATTTCTGACCAAAGCAATTGGACAGTGTATTCATATGCGGCTACTTTCTTATTTGGATTAACTTATTTATATGTAGGTGTTACTTTTATAAAAGGAATGGATAGTAGTGGTCTAGGATGGTTTTGTATTTGGGTAGCAATTATAGCCTTATTCTATATGGTTGTTTCATTTGTTCAATTCCATGATGTTGTTAATGCGTTAACGTGGTTTATGTGGGCATTACTTTGGTATTTATTCTTTGTATTAAATACACAAAAGAAGAACATTAATCAATATCTTGGAAGGATTGCCTTCGTACAATCATGGGTAACATTGACTTTACCTTCACTCTTTTATTTTATGGGAGTGTGGGGAGAGGGATTTGTATATGAACTATGGGTTTATGTATCAGTAATTTCTATTTTGTACTTCTGTTATTGTATTTATAAATATCGAGTACGTTAATATATTTTCTGTAGAAAAGCATGGAATCGTTAAACGAATTCCATGCTTTTTATATGTTGGCACTTATAATAGAGAGGTAGTATTTTACAATTTGCTAAAATGGGGATGATGAAGTTGAAAAAAGTATTGGTGCTAGGGGGAACAAGATTTTTTGGTAAACATTTAGTAGAAGCACTTTTGCAAGAGGGGCACGATGTAACGATTGCGACGAGGGGAGTTACTGAAGATTCTTTTGGTAGCGCAGTAAAAAGAATAATTATTGATAGAGAAGATGGAAAGCTACTAGAAAAGTGTCTAGAAGGAAAAAGTTATGATATTGTATACGATAATTTATGCTATAGCTCGAATGCAGCGAAGATAACATGTGAAGTGTTACGAGGGAAAACGAAGAAATATGTTATGACATCTTCAATGGCCGTCTATGAACCTGCCCTAAGCTTATCAGAAGAAGACTTTAATCCGTACGATTATGCAATCGCGTATGGAGATAGGAATGACTTCAATTATGGTGAAGGAAAGAGATTAGCTGAAGCCGTTGTATTTCAACAAGCAACATTCCCAGTTGTTGCAGTTCGTTTTCCAGTTGTTATTGGAGAAAACGATTATACGAAAAGGTTACAATTTTACGTTGAATGTATTGTGAACCAAAAACCTATCGTTGTGGATCATGTAGATGGAACTTTGTCATTTATACATGAAAAAGAGGCAGGAGAGTTTCTAGCTTGGTGCGGAATGGAAAATGTGAAAGGGCCAATTAACGCCTGTAGTAACGGGGTAGTTTCTACGGAAGAAATTATTCATTTCATAGAAGAGAAGACAGGAATAAAAGCACTCATTCAGAAAGCTGGGGAAAATATAGCTCCTTATAATGAGGTAACTAACTGTACATTACATAATGGAAAGGCTCGTGAATTCGGATTTTTGTTCCGAGAGCTGAAACTAGAAATGAAAAATGTTTTAAAACATTATATAAATACAATGAAGTAATCATAAATCCCCCGGTGGCAATCCGGGGGATTCTGGAGGATTTCGACAATACTGATTTTACATTACCAAATTTACCTTATACGTACGACTAATGTTTTTGTGATTGAATTGCTTGTAAATACTTCTCGTTTACTTGGTCCCAGTTTACTGTATGCCACCAGTTGGTAACAAACTCTGGGCGCCTATTTTGATACTTTAAATAATAAGCATGTTCCCATACATCAATTACGAGTAAGGGGATTTTCCCTTCTTGCAAAGGCGTATCTTGATTTGGTGTACTCATAACAGAGAGTTCCTCACCGTCAAGAACAAGCCATCCATAGCCACTTCCAAAACGACTAATAGCTGCTTTGGAAAGTTGATCTTTTAAGTTGTCAAAGGTATTGAAATAATAATCAATTACTTTTGCAACGTCTCCATTAGGCTCACCGCCACCTCGTGGGCTCATCACTTCCCAAAAAAGACTATGACAATAGTGACCGCCACCGTTATTTCGTACAGCTGTAACAATTTCCTTCGGTAAAGTATCTAAATTACATAGCAATTCTTCTAAAGATTTATTATGTAATTCAGTATAATTTTCTAAAGTAGCATTTAAATTGTTTACGTATGTCGCATGGTGCTTTCCATGATGAATGGAAAGTGTATTGCTATCAATATGTGGCTCTAGTTCATCATAGTCATATGAAAGCTTTGGCAATTGAAATGAAGACATAACATTACCTCCTTTCTATTTGAAAAGTTGGTCTAGGTAAAAATACTTTACCTGAGTCAAAAATACACCCATTTTCCATATAAGTCAATAGTAAGTCCATTAATTTTCTGAAAAATATTACAATAAAAGTAACACTCTCACTTTCATTTGTGACTCCTATCCTTTTTGCTTATACTGTAAAGTAGCAGGGTTTTGTTGAAATAGAAGGAGATTGTTTATGAGTAAAACGAAACAATTAATAGAAGAAGCAAGTAATTTTATTACGATTTGTTATAAGGAGCTTCATAAAGAACAATTGATAGAAGAACGTATAAAAGAAATTCAAATTGAGATAGAGAAGACAGGGACATATGAGCATACATTTGAAGAACTTGTTCATGGTTCACGAATGGCATGGCGTAACAGTAATAGATGTATTGGAAGACTATTTTGGAGTAAGATGCACATATTAGATGCGCGCGAAGTAAATGATGAAGAGGGTGTATATAATGCATTAATTCATCATATTAAATATGCAACGAACGACGGGAAAGTTAAACCAACCATTACGATTTTTAAGCAATATCAAGGTGAAGAAAATAATATAAGAATTTATAATCACCAATTGATTCGATATGCAGGATATAAAACAGAAACGGGAGTGATTGGTGATTCTCATTCCGCTACATTTACGGACTTTTGTCAGGGGCTTGGTTGGCAAGGAGAAGGTACGAATTTCGATGTATTGCCACTTGTGTTCTCTATAAACGGGAAGGCACCTACATATAAAGAAATTCCGAGAGAAGAAGTAAAAGAAGTGCCAATTGAACACCCAGAATACCCTATTTCATCACTTGGAGTGAAATGGTATGGTGTTCCAATGATTTCAGATATGCGTTTAGAAATTGGCGGTATTTCTTATACAGCCGCTCCGTTCAATGGATGGTATATGGGAACAGAAATTGGGGCGCGCAACTTAGCAGATCATGATCGTTATAATTTACTTCCGGCTGTTGCGGAGATGATGGATTTAGATACATCGAGAAACGGTACCTTATGGAAAGATAAGGCGCTAATTGAGTTGAATATTGCCGTACTACACTCCTTTAAAAAACAAGGAGTTAGTATTGTTGATCACCATACTGCTGCACAACAATTTCAGCAATTTGAGAAGCAAGAAGCTGCTTGTGGTCGTGTTGTAACAGGTAATTGGGTATGGCTTATTCCGCCATTATCTCCAGCTACCACTCACATTTATCATAAACCGTATCCGAATGAAATTTTGAAGCCAAATTTCTTTCATAAATAATATTTAGTGCAGTTTTTTTCTGCAAAATATATTTTTTTTAATTACTGTTATGTAGCAAATGGAAGCCTTTACTCTCGGTTATTTTTGGAAGAGGCTTTTTGAACCAAGGAGTACCTTATGTTATAATCAAATTTCTGTTTCGAAGACCTTATAGAAATATAAGGTCTTTTGTTTTGCTTTTTTATGTAAGAGGAAGAGAATTTTTCTTTTTAATAAGGGATTTGGCATATTTTTAGGGACAACATAAGTATGTGGGAAGTCGATAAAATGTTATGCATATATAATTATTATGTTTTAGGTTTAAACAATAAAACATAATAAAGTTGTTTTTTTAGATTGCTGAGGAAGGAGGAAGTATAAATGAGGATGAAGAGTCGAAAAACTGATTGGCCTGTATTTATTATTAGTGGTGGTTCACTTTTATTATTTGTAATTGCAGTTTTTTTGAACAAGGATTATGTAGAGAGTGCGATTAATAAAAGTTTCGCTTTTTCAATTAAATATTTCGGTGCCTTCTGGCAAGTTTTATTATTAGGTACATTTATTGTTGCGATGTGTATGGCTTTCTCCAAATATGGGAGAGTTAAGCTTGGGGGATTAGAAAAACCTGAGATTAGTACGGCAAAATGGCTTGCTATTATTATGTCTACATTACTTGCTGGAGGTGGCGTTTTTTGGGCAGCAGCAGAGCCAATGTATCATTTGATGACGGTGCCACCAATACATGATGGTATATCTGCTGGAACGAAAGAAGCAGTCATGCCTGCTTTAGCACAAAGTTATATGCATTGGGGATTTTTAGCATGGACGATTTTAGGTACAATTAGTGCGGTAGTTATGATGTATGGACATTATCATAAAGATATGCCGCTAAAACCTCGAACACTTTTATATCCTATTTTTGGGGAAAAATTAAGAAAGAGCCTGCTTGGAACGATAATTGATGCAGCTGCAATTATTGCAGTAGCTGCAGGTACAATTGGCCCAATTGGATTTTTAGGTTTACAAGCAAGTTATGGATTACAAGAATTATTTGGAGTTTTTGATGTGTTTACTACTCAATTAGCAATTATTGTTTGTGTGGTGGCCGTGTCTACCATATCGGCAGTAACAGGTATTGATAAAGGGATTCAAATTATAAGTAATTTAAATGTTAGATTAGCAATTGTGTTAATGGCATTCATATTACTATTTGGGCCAGGTGGATTTATTATTGATTCGTTTGTTTCTTCGTTTGGATTTTATGTAAATGAGTTTATACCGATGAGCACATACCGTGGTGATACAAGTTGGTTAGGATCTTGGACAATCTTTTTCTGGGGATGGTTTATTGGATACGGACCAATGATGGCAATTTTAGTGAGTCGAATTTCAAGAGGGAGAACGATTCGAGAAATCATCGTTGCAATTGGAATTATCGCACCTATTATTACAACATTTTGGTTTACTATATTAGGTGGATCAGGCGTGTTTTATGAGTTGATGAATCCTGGATCTATCTCGGACGCATTAAGTGAATCTGGTATGCCGGCAGCTATGATTGCAATTACAGGGCAATTGCCACTTTCTAATATTATTGGACCAGCATTTCTTTTATTAACAATTTTATTTGTAGTGACAACAGGAGATTCAATGGCGTATTCTATTTCAATGGCAGTGACTGGAGACGGAGATCCTAGAATTAGTTTGCGAATTTTTTGGTCGCTTATTATGGGCGCAGTTGCAGCAATTCTTTTATATATGGGTGAAGGAAGTATTAATGCGCTACAATCGTTTATCGTGGTGACGGCAGTTCCGGTATCAATTTTGTTATTCCCAATGCTATGGTTAGCGCCTAAAGTTGCGGGAGAATTAGCATTAAAACAAGGTATTGTAAAAGAAGAAGATAAAACTGCATTCTTATTTCAGAAGGCTAGTAAATCAAAATAAATAAAAACGTAAAAGAGGAAGCATCTTAAATGAGATGCTTCCTCTTTTACGTTTAATCTAATACTTTTCCCTTTGTTTCTGGTACACATAGTAGCATTGTAATTAACCCGATTGGGTAGATGATAAAAATCAAGGACAATGCTCCAAGTAGGTTGCCACCTGTAGCAAGTAAGCCAATAATAACAGGCCCAAATCCAGCTAACCCACGTCCTGTACCGAAAATAAAGTTTTCGGCGGTAGAGCGAGCTTCAGCAGGATAGTTTTCAGCTAAAATTGCTCCAAATCCTCCCATCATTCCATTTGCAAAGAATCCAAGCAATGCACTTCCCCATAATAATAATGTTGAATCTGTGAATAAGAAGAAGTAAATGAGACAGTATACTGTACCGCCAATATAATAGATTGCAAAAGTTTTACGGCGACCAATTTTATCAGCTAGAATACCAAAGATTGCAATTCCAATTAGCATACCGATGGTAGAAATGAACATCCAGCCACTTGCTTTTGCTAATGTATAGTTATATTTATTTGCTAAAATAGTGGGCATCCATGTGAAGATTCCGTAATATCCGAAGTTTTGGATGAACGACATAATAATAAGACCAATTGTTGTAATTGTTACTTTTTTATTGGTAAATAACTTTCGAAGTGGAAATTTTTTTATATGTTTTAGTTGTTCTGCTTCAGTAGTTGTTAATTTACCTGCAGCTTCTTTTTGCAATAGTTCCTTTTTGTAGCGTTGTTTTTGCTCCCATATTTTCGGTTCACTTAAACTTTTACGGACATAGACAGCTAGTAAAGCTGGAATTAATCCAAATAAGAAAACGGCTCTCCATCCAAAGTGTGGGACAATAAATGCTGGAAGGAGTGAAGCAATCAGTACACCAAATTGCCATCCAAGTGCAACAACAGATGTCGCTTTAGCGCGCATTTCTTTAGACCATGTTTCTGTTACGATGGCCATTCCGATTCCGAATTCACCACCAACTCCCATTCCAACTAAAAAGCGCAGAATTAATAATTGCCAGTAGTCTGTTGCGAAATAAATGAGTGCGGTTGCTAGTGAAAACAGTAAGATTGTGAAGGCCATTGTACGAATACGGCCAAATAAATCAGCAATAAATCCAAATAAATAAGAACCAATTAACATTCCTATTGTGGTAGCTAAAGTTAAGTTTCCACCTTCAACAGGACTTAAGTGAAACTCTTTTAAAATATAGACAAGTACGAAAGATAATAGCAACATATCTAAACCTTCTGCTGCATATCCTAGCGCAGAACCAAATAATGTTTTATATCTTTTCGCTTTTGTCTCCTCTGTTGTTTGTTGTACATCAGTAGTGACGTTCATTATTACTCCTCCTTATTTTCTACAGTCGCTATGGAAGAATAACAAAAGGCCTTCTCACCTGATATGATGAGAAGGCCAAAAAAGCATACGTATCCCCAAGAAAAGAACATACGTATATTGTATTCCGACTTCCTTCTCAACCTCACGGGGTTGGGTTAAAGGACTGTATTATATTACTTTATTTTTAGCACTCTTCTATATGTATTGTCAAATAAAGAGGAAGTTATTATGTGTAAAATATTTCAAAAAACATTTCGTTCTTCTTGACGCCGACTTCATTATTTTCCCATAATAAAACTAACTAAATAAAAAGGAATGAATCAAAGATGCTAAATTTAGTACTCATGATGATTGAACGAGTCGGACTTATAGTTATTTTAGGATTTTTACTCTCTCATATTAAAACTTTCAGACGCCTCCTTCATAAACAGGATGGCTATGTAGATAAGCTTAAGCTTATTTGTATTTTTTCGGTATTTACAATTGTAAGCAATTACACTGGGATTGAAATAGCAGGAAATACGATTATGAATGAAAATTGGTTACAAGGTGTTTCATCATCGAGTACCATTGCAAATACACGTATTATGGGTGTTGGAATTAGTGGATTGCTTGGTGGTCCTATCGTCGGAATTGGGGTAGGATCAATTGCTGGTATTCACCGTTATATGCTTGGAGGGACGACAGCTCTAAGTTGTGCAATCTCTTCAATTTTAGCAGGCGTTATAACTGGTTATATCGGATACATTTTTAAAAAATATAACCGTACAATTACCCCTAAGTTTTCAGCGATTTTAAGTGTTTTTATCGTTTCTTTAGAAATGATTATGATCCTATTAATTGTAGAGGATGGAATGAGCATTGTGAAAACAATTGCGATACCAATGATCCTTGTAAATAGTTTTGGAAGTTTTATTTTACTTTCTATGATACAAGCTATTTTGCGTCAGGAAGAGAACGCAAAGGCACTTCAGACTCATAAGGTATTACGTATTGCAGATAAAACGTTACCATATTTTCGCCAAGGCTTAACAGAAGAATCGTGTAAGCATGTGGCACAAATTATTCACCGCTTTACAGGAACAGATGCGGTATCCTTAACAGATACAGAGAAAATATTAGCTCATGTTGGATTAGCATCAGATCACCATATTCCGTCACATAGTTTAATAACTGGTTTGTCGAAAGAAGTGTTACACACAGGGAAAATAATGAAAGCAAAATCACGTGAGGTTATTAATTGTCAACATGAAGGCTGCCCTTTGCAAGCGGCGATTGTTATTCCACTAACTTCACATGGAAATACAATAGGGACATTAAAACTGTATTTCAAAAATCCTAACCAGTTAAGTCGTGTGGAAGAGGAATTAGCAGAAGGATTAGCAAAAATATTCTCTACACAACTTGAATTAGGTGAAGCTGAGTTGCAAAGTAAATTATTGCAAGATGCGGAAATAAAGGCATTACAAGCACAAATTAACCCGCATTTTTTATTTAATGCGATTAATACAGTATCAGCTTTATGCCGAACAGATGTAGAAAAAGCAAGGAAGTTATTATTACAGCTTAGCGTATATTTCCGATGTAATTTGCAAGGGGCACGTCAGTTATTGATTCCACTAGAACAAGAATTAAACCATGTACAGGCATATTTATCCTTAGAACAAGCAAGGTTCCCAAATAAGTATGAGGTAAAGATGTATATTGAGGACGAGCTAAAGACAACTTTAGTACCACCATTTGTTCTTCAACTATTGGTTGAAAATGCATTGCGACACGCTTTTCCGAAGAAGCAACCAGTATGTGAAGTAGAAGTGCATGTTTTTGAAAAAGAGGGTATGGTTCATTTTGAAGTAAAAGATAATGGGCAGGGAATTGAGGAAGAACGTTTAGAACAATTAGGAAAGATGGTAGTTTCGTCAAAGAAAGGGACTGGAACAGCTTTATATAATATTAATGAACGTCTTATTGGATTATTTGGAAAAGAAACGATGCTTCATATCGAAAGTGAATTAAATGAGGGGACAGAGATTACTTTTGTTATTCCAAAAAAAGTAGGGGAGGAAGAGCAGATTGTTAAAAGTATTAGTAGTTGACGATGAAATGTTAGCACGTGATGAACTAAAGTATTTATTAGAGAGAACGAAAGAAGTTGAGATAATTGGTGAGGCTGATTGTGTGGAAGACGCATTAGAAGAACTAATGCAAAGTAGACCAGATATTGTGTTTTTAGATATTCAATTATCCGATGATAACGGATTTGAAATCGCCAATATATTAAAGAAGATGAAAAATCCACCTGCAATTGTATTTGCTACTGCCTATGATCAATATGCACTGCAAGCATTTGAAGTAGATGCGTTAGACTACATTTTAAAACCATTTGATGAAGAGCGTATTGTGCAGACATTAAAGAAGTATAAAAAACAAAAACAATCGCAAATAGAAACGAAGCACGAAATAAAGGGGACAGATGTAACAGTAGAGATGCATAAATTAGCATTACCAATTGAAGAATCAATCGTACTTGTTAATATTGAAGATATTGTATATGTAGGACTTGTGGACGGAAAAGTGACAGTAAAAACAATGAGGGAAACATATGTAACACACGATACACTTGTGATTTTGGAAAAGAAGTTGCCGCAAGTAAGTTTCATGCGTGTTCATCGTAGCTTTATTGCAAATATTAATCATATTACTGAAATTCAGCCATGGTTTAACTCTACTTATAATTTAATTATGAAAGAAGGATCAAAAGTACCTGTTAGTCGTACATATGCAAAAGAACTCAAGAAGCTGCTTCGTATTTAAGAAGCAGCTTTTGTATTTCATCCTTTTATATTTGTAACTGATTCTGTATATTTGACATTCCGTTATGTAAACGCTTACTTAGGCGGTTATATTCTATACAATAAAGGTACCAAATCGAAAGAGGTGGCCAAAATGAGTACGAAAAAAGTATATAGTTTCTTATCACAAGCATTCATATTCTCATCTATTATGTTAATTTCTAATATTATTGCAACACATTTACCAATTCCAATGCCTTCATCGGTAATCGGGTTAGTTATTTTATTTAGTCTATTATGTTTAAAAGTTATTAAATTGGAGCAAGTTGAATCACTCGGAACAGCTTTAACAGGTATTATTGGATTCTTATTCGTCCCATCAGGTATTTCAGTTATTAATTCTCTTGGTGTAATGGGACAATACTTTGTACAAATTTTAACTGTAATTGTTGTAGCAACAGTTATTTTACTCGCTGTAACAGGATTATTTGCACAATTTATTTTAGGAAAAGATGAAAAAGAAACAGAAGATACAAAAGAATTGAAAGTAGTAAATAAAGGACGCAAGCACGGAAAGGTTGCGTAACCATTGTATTTATATATTGTTGGGAGGTAATGAACATGGCAAGCACAATGACTCCATATTTCGGAATCGTCGTTTCATTAATCGCATACGGAATCGGAACATTATTATTCAAGCATTCAAAAGGGTTCTTCCTATTTACACCATTATTCGTGGCGATGGTATTAGGGATTGTATTTCTAAAGGTAGGTAACTTTACTTTTGAAGAATATAATACTGGCGGAAAAATGATTAGTTTCTTCTTAGAGCCAGCAACAATTGCATTCGCTATCCCACTATATAAACAAGTTGATAAGTTGAAAAAATATTGGTGGCAAATTTTATCAGCTATCGTGGTTGGATCTATTTGCTCAGTAATTGTCGTGTTCATTGTTGCAAAAGCAATCGGTTTAGATACAGCAGTAATGAATTCAATGCTACCACAAGCAGCAACAACAGCAATTGCGTTACCAATTTCAGAAAGTATTGGTGGTATTCCAGCAATTACATCGTTTGCAGTTATTTTCAACGCAGTTATCGTATACGCATTAGGAGCATTATTCTTAAAAACATTTAGAGTGAAACATCCGATTGCAAAAGGTTTAGCACTTGGAACAGCGGGTCATGCATTAGGAGTTGCAGTAGGAATTGAAATGGGTGAGGTAGAGGCAGCGATGGCAAGTATTGCTGTAACGGTAGTTGGGGTTGTAACAGTAGTTGTCATTCCAATGTTCATGCCATTCATTGGATAGTAAAACTTACTTAAAAAATAAGAAAAGCAAGCTATTTGTAGGACAGATTTCTACTGATAGCTTGCTTTTTATGTTACAGTAGTGGTAAGACCTATTAAAAAATGTAAGTTTCCTTAAATCTTCATTAATACTATGTAGAATACGTTTTGAATTAGGTCATTGTATTGTAAAATAAGAAGTAGGCTACTATATACCTGGTAAGGTAGGCATATAATGAGTTTATAAAAATCTTAATATGAATGAATAATTAAAAGTAGAAAAGAGAGAGAAATCTACTTATTAACGTTTTAGTTTATAGGACAGGAGAGAGTATTCGTCGATTATGCAAATAAAAAACCTGTTTCAAAGCAAAGGATTCCAGAGGTTACTCGTATTAGTAATACTTGCTCTCGTGTTATACGGGCTGCAAAGTATGTTGAATTTAATATTAATTACGTTTATTCTCACGTATTTAATGGATCGATTCCAAAAGTTTATTTCACGCAAATTAGATCATTTCATGCCTATTAATCGAAAAATTATTATAGCGTTTCTATATGTAATGTTAATTGGTGGAATTGCTATTACGCTATTTAAATATTTACCAGTATTGACGATACAAATTTCACAACTGATTTACCAATTCAATGTATTTTTAAGAAACCCACCAGATAGTGAACTAATTAAGTATGCAGTTAATGCTGTCAATCATATGGAGCTTTCTAAATATGTAGGACAAGGCGTAGACATTTTGTATAAATCGATTACGAATGTTGGTAAATTTGGCCTTCAAGTTTTACTTTCTTTAATTTTGAGTTTGTTTTTCTTATTAGAAAAATCTCGTATTGTCGGTTTTACTGCAAAGTTTAAAGAAAGCAGGCTTGCAATTTTCTATACTGAAATTGAGTACTTCGGAAAGAAATTTGCACGTTCATTTGGAAAGGTAATCGAGGCGCAATTTTTAATTGCTGTTGTTAACTGCGTTCTTTCAGTTATCGCATTATGGATATTAGGATTCCCGCAATTATTAGGTTTAGCGTTAATGATTTTCTTGCTTGGCTTAATTCCAGTAGCGGGGGTTATCATTTCGTTATTCCCACTTTGTATGATTGCTTACAATATTGGCGGTATCATGTACGTTGTTTATATTTTGGTTATCGTAACAGTGATTCATGCGCTTGAAAGTTACGTATTAAACCCGAAGTTTATGTCGCAAAAAACAAATTTACCGATTTTTTATACATTTATGGTATTAATCTTCTCAGAACACTTCTTAGGTGTATGGGGATTAATTATCGGTATTCCAATCTTCATCTTCTTATTAGATGTTTTAGATGTGACAAGTGATGAAATGGAGAAGGATGTTGGAAAAAATAAAGTGAAGTAAAGAAAAAGCATCGATGTTCGGTGCTTTTTCTTTTATAATATGATGTTTCTTATGCCATACTGTAAGCAGAACATAGAATAGGGGTGAAGTAATGGCTGTAAATGAAAAGGTAGAATTGGCTACATTTGCTGGAGGGTGCTTCTGGTGTATGGTTTCACCATTTGAAGAGATGGAAGGGATTATAAAGGTTGTTTCTGGCTACACAGGTGGTCATAAAGAGAATCCAACGTATAAAGAAGTATGTTCAGAAACGACGGGACATTATGAGGCAGTACAAATTACATTTGATGCAAATAAAATGCCGTATGAGGAATTGTTAAATATATATTGGAGACAAATTGATCCGACCGATATTGGTGGACAATTCCACGACCGCGGACAGTCTTATGAAACGGTGATTTTTTATCATAATGAAGAACAACATAAAAAAGCAGAGGCCTCAAAAGAAGAGCTGGAGCAGAGTGGACGCTTTTCAAAACCAATTGCGACAAAAATACTACCAGCAGCTACATTTTATCCAGCTGAAGAATATCACCAAGGATACCATAAGAAAAATACATTCCGCTATGAGTTATATCGTAAAGGCTCAGGACGAGATGCTTTTATTAAGCAACATTGGCCAAAGGATAATGCTCATTTAAAAGAAAAACTCAATGAGATGCAGTATTATGTAACACAGGAAAATGGTACAGAACCACCATTTCGAAATGAGTATTGGAACCATAAAGAGGAAGGTCTTTATGTCGACATCGTTTCAGGTGAGCCGTTGTTTACTTCTCTAGATAAATTTGATAGTGGATGTGGATGGCCTAGTTTTACAAAACCAGTGATGTCAGCAAGTGTGAAAGAAAAGATGGATGTGAGTCATAATATGACACGTACAGAAGTGAGAAGTAAAGAAGGAGATTCACATCTTGGGCACGTATTTCCAGATGGTCCAGGACCAAATGGCCTTCGTTACTGTATTAATTCCGCAGCTCTTCGATTTATTTCAAAAGAGGAATTAGAGAAAGAAGGCTATGGCGATTTCCTAATCTTGTTTGGAAATAAAAAATAACCTCGCAGTTAGCGAGGTTATTTTTTTGTTATTTTGTTTTTTTCTTTTTAAATTTGCTTAATACTTCATAAACGATTGGAACAATAAGAAGTGTTAATAACGTTGAACTTGTTAATCCACCAATTACCGTTACGCCAAGTCCTTTAGAAATTAAGCCACTACCTTCAAATCCTAATGCAAGCGGAATAAGAGCACCGATTGTTGCAATTGCAGTCATTAAAATTGGACGAAGGCGTGTTGCACCAGCTTCTAATAAAGCTTCACGTGTTGATAGTCCTTCATTTTCCTTATGAATAACGCGGTCGATAAGCACGATTGCGTTTGTTACAACGATACCGATTAACATAAGCGCACCAATCATTGCAGATACACTTAATGTTTCACCAGAGATTAATAAGGCAACAAGAGCCCCAATAATTGTAAATGGTAGCGAGAATAAAATTGCGAATGGTGCTAGGGCACCACCAAATGTAACGACAAGAACGAAGTATACAATGGCAATCGCAGCTAACATCGCTAGGCCAAGTTGCTTGAATGATTCTTGAATATCTTTAGTAACACCGCCCATAGAAACATCTACACCAGAAGGAAGATCCATTTTATCTACTTCTTTTTGTACTGCAGCAGATGCTTTTGAAACGTCATCAGATGTTAATTTGGCACTAACCTCTGCATAAACACGTCCATCTCGGTGTGTTACTGTATTCGATGTTTCACCTTCTTTTACAGTCATAACATCTTTCACAGCTACTTCATTACCAAGTGGTGTTGTAATTTTGCGATTTGTTAAGTCATCGATTGTTTCATAATTTTGTTTTTCAGCTTCTACATATACATTGATATCTTTACCGTCTTTTTTAATTGTTGTCAGAACAGGGCGATCATGTTGATTAGAAAGTCCCATTCCAATTTGAGCAGCCGTTAAGCCCATTTTACTCAGCTTTTCTTGATCTGCGACTAAAGTGTACTCTGCATATGTTTTTGCAATACTAGAATCTATATCTTTTAAGTCTTTATTTTTCTTCATGATATTTTGAATATCTTTTACGACAGGCTTAATGTCTTCTGAGCTATCTCCATAAACGTATAGTTTAATTTCGTTACTACCGCCACTTGCTCCGAAGTCTTGGTTTTTCCATTCGCCTTTGCCAGACATCTTCTGTAAATCTTTAACGACTTGTTCTTTCTCTTTTTCAAAGTTTTTCGTGTCGTTATCATATTGCACGAAGAACATTGCTTGGTTTGATTGACCAGGACTCATTGGATTCTCTCCACCTAATGAGAACTGAATTGTTTTGACGTCTTTATTATCTTGGAAGTGCTTCTCAGCTTTTGTTGCAATTTTTTCAACGTCTTCTAACGTTTGACCTGGTTCAGGATTATATGTTGCAATAATCATTTTTTCTTCTTCAGAAGGTAAGAAACTTACACCGATAACTGGTACAAGTGCAAGGCTACCAACTAATAGAAGGACAGCGATACTTGATGTAATAATTTTGTGATTTAAAGCCCATGCAAGTATGCGTTTATATCCATTTGCTAATTTACTTGGTTTTTCTTCATGATGTACTTCTTTTTCCCTCATGCTCTCTTTCTTAAATAAGGAATGAGCTAGCATCGGTACGATTGTAACTGCTACTAGTAATGATGCTAATAAAGCGAAGACGATAGTTAAGGCGAATGGTAAGAACATTTCACCAATCATACCTTTTACTAGTCCAAGCGGTAAAAATACAGCAATTGTTACAATGGTGGAAGACATAATTGGGATAAACATTTCTTTCGTAGCTTCACGAATTAAATCTTTTCCACGTAATTTCTCTTCTGATAACGACATACGTCGGTAAATATTTTCAATAACAACAATTGAGTCATCGACAACGCGGCCTATAGCAACGGTCATTGCTCCAAGTGTCATAATGTTAAGCGTAATATCCATTTGCTTTATGACTAAAACAGCAATTAATAAAGAAAGTGGTATTGAAACGACAGAAATTAACGTTGTTCGAATATTTCGTAGGAACAGCATAATAATAACAATCGCAAAGATAGCGCCGAAAATTGCTTTGCTCAGCATTGTTTCAACTGATTTTTCAATAGGTGCACCTTGGTCGAATGTTGAAATGATCTCTAAATCTTTATATTTTTTCTCAAGATCTTTTACTTTATCTTTTACTGCATTTACAACATCAACTGTATTTGCATCAGAGGCCTTCACAATTTGAATTCCAATTGCTTCTTTTCCATTTGTTCGAGAAATAGATTCTGCTTTCCCAACTTCTTTAATGTCAGCAATTTCGTCTAATGTAACTGTTGGAATCCCGTTCATAGCAGCTGGATTCATTTGCGGCGTTTGTGCACCAGCGCCAGCATTTTGACTACCTTGACCGTTAGGTGAGGAAGGTATAGCTGGGATTTTAAGTTCTTTTAACGCTTTAATCGTTGTAATATTGCCATCTACAACAACTGATTTTTCCGTGTCTTTAAATGTGTATAAGCCAAGTGGTAAAGATACATCCGATCCCTTAATCACATTTTTTACGGTATCTTCACTTAGTCCTAGTTCTTTCATTTTATCTTTCTTGAAGACAAGCTGTACTTCATCTACTTGTTGGCCAGCAATTTGAACAGATGCAACACCATCAAGTCCTTTTAATCCTGGTACAACATTTTTTTCTACATTTTCAGTTAAGGTAGCTAAAGATTCATTCTTACTTGCCACGCTTAACGAAATAACTGGAAAGGCATTGAAGTTTACTCGTGAAACTTTAGGATCTTTAACACCTTCTGGGAGTTTTACATTTGTGAGAGCTTCTTTAATTTCTGTTTCTGCTTTTTCCATATTTTTATCAAAATCGTATTCTACTTGAATAGAAGATGCGTTTTGAAAAGATGATGAACTCACAACGTTAACACCGCTTAAATTTTGTAGTTGTTCTTCCATCGGCTTTGAAACTTTATCAGCTACTTCTTCTGGTGTAGCACCAGGATAGACCGTAGTTACTGTCACAATCGGTGTTGTAATATCAGGGATTGTTTCCAGCTTCATATTGAGTCCAGAGTAGATCCCCGCAATAGTAACAATAATGGTTAGTAGCCAAACTGCGAACTTATTTTTTAACGAGAAATTGATGATTTTGTTCATGTTTGCGCTCCCTTTTTATTATATTGACCAACTGGTCAGTCTAATACATAATATAACTGACCGTTCGGTCAATCGTCAATAAAAAGAGATGGTATAATACATTTATAATAAGATGCGAGATTAAATTTAGGAGAGAAGATATGAAAGAAAAAGAGCGTTTAATTATAGAATCGGCTATGAAGTTATTTGCTACTAAGGGTGTAAATGCGACATCAGTGCAGGAAATTGTGACAGCTAGTGGTATATCTAAGGGAGCTTTTTACTTATATTTTAAATCGAAAGATGAGCTTTTATTAGCGACACTTCGATATTATTATGACAAAATCCAAAAGAAAATGCTGGATATTGAACAAGAGTCTTTATTACCACGTGAAAAATTTGCAAAACAATTACATTGTCAGTTTAATGATATACAAAAGCATAAAGAATTTATTATTATGCATGCGAGAGAAAATGCGATTCCGTTTAATAAAGAAGTAGAAGAATTTATGATGCGGATGAAGTTAGAGTCTCATGCATTTTATCGGAATAGTTTATTGTCCATTTATGGTGAAAAGGTTATGCCATATTTATTGGATTTAGTAATTATGGTAGAAGGCATATGCCGTGGGTATTTAGAATTAATTATTTTACAAGCACCAGAAATTGATTTATCGTATGTAGCTGCTTTTATTTTAAAAAGAGTAGATAATTTAGTAGATGGCTTAGTAGAATCTTCGGAAGAACCTATTTTACATGAAGAAAAGCTTGGAGAATTCCTTTGTAAATCAGAGCTTATTAAGGAACAAGTTAAAGAACATTTTTTAAAAGAGATTATTGTATTTAAGCGCACTTTAGCTGATCAATTAGAGGATGATGAGCTGTTGGTTACATTAGATGTTTTAGAGGCGGAAATACGATTGCTTAATCCAAGAATTCCGGTAATTAGAGGTATGTTAGCAAATTTAGAGGCGTATCCGGAATTAAAAGAATTTCGATTACGCCTTATAGGATACTACAATATAAAAAATTCTTAATAAAAATAAGTAAAAAACTCCTTGTCTACACAAGGAGTTTTTTCTTAAAGACTACTTACTATTTTGAGACCATTCTTCAACATCCCAAACTTTTGTGATCCAATCTTCATAGAAGTCCGGTTCGTGACATACAAGGAGAATTGTTCCTTTATATGCTTTCATAGCCTTCTTAAGTTCCGCTTTTGCTGTAACATCAAGATGGTTTGTCGGCTCATCAAATAATAGCCAGTTACTTTCCTCACCCATTAGCTTACATAAACGAACTTTTGCTTGTTCTCCACCACTTAATTGACTTAATGGGCGAGAAATATGTTCATTTTTTAATCCGCATTTTGCTAACATCGCACGAATTTGATGCTGGTCTAGGCCAGGGAATGTATTCCATACATCATCAATTGGTGTTATATTATCAGCTTTAACTTCTTGTTCAAAGTATGCAGGCTCTAAGAAGTCACCAAGACTTGTTTTACCGCTTAAAGGTTTAATTTTACCTAAGATTGTTTTTAGCAACGTTGATTTACCAACACCGTTACATCCAACAATAGCAATTTTTTCACCACGTTCAATCGTCATTGATAGCTTTGGTAGTAGCGGATGTGTATATCCGATTTCTACATTTTCACCTTCAAAGACGAAGCGACTACTTGCACGACTTTCTTTAAATGAGAATTCCGGTTTAATTGCTGTTTCCGGACGATCAATAAGCTCCATGCGATCAAGTTGTTTTTGACGACTCTTTGCACGACCTGTCGTTGAATAACGAGCTTTGTTCTTTGCAATGAAGTCTTCTTGCTTTTTGATAAACTCGCGCTGTTTTTCATAAGCGTTTATATGTTGATTTTTATTGATTTCTGCTAGTTCTAGGAATTTTTCATATGTCGCTGTATAGCGTGTCATTTTTGTGAATTCTAGATGGAAAATAACATCAACACATTTGTTCATAAATTCCGTATCATGAGAAATTAATAAGAATGCATGTGGATATTCTTTCAAATAATTTGTTAACCAATGAATATGTTCAACGTCTAAATAGTTAGTAGGTTCATCAAGCAATAACACTTCTGGCTGTTCAAGTAATAGCTTTGCAAGCAATACTTTTGTACGTTGTCCACCACTTAATGCTGAAACATCACGATCTAAACCAATTGCATCAATTCCAAGACCACGTGCAGCCTCTTCAATTTTCATATCTAGTAAATAGAAACCACCTGCTTCAAGTGCATCTTGTATTTCTGCCATTTGCTCAAGAAGTTCTTCTAGTTCTTCTGGTGTAGCAGTTCCCATTTTTTCTGTAACTTCATTTAAAGCTTTTTCCTTTTCGAATAACGGTAAAAATGCATCCGCTAGTACGTCACGGATTGTACGCCCAGGCGTTAAAACAGTATGCTGATCTAAGTAGCCATAATGTGTGCCCGGTGTCCATTCTACGCGACCTTGGTCATGAATAAGCTGACCAGTAATGATATTCATGAATGTTGATTTACCAACACCGTTTGCACCAACTAATCCAACGTGTTCACCTGCTAATAATCGCATAGATACATCTTTAAATAATGTACGATCGCCAAATGTATGTCCTAATTTTTCAACTGTTAATAAGCTCATAGTATCCTCCGTCCAACTTGAAATAGTACCTTGAATCATGATACTAAATTCTTTCATATAATGCTATCATTTCAAAATGTATATTTTTTCAAAAGAAGTGTTTGTAAATGTTAGTATATAAAAAAGTTACTTCTACCTACAGAAGTAACTTTTTGGTTATGCCTTTTGTTTAACTTCACTAACTTTCTTTTCAGCTACAATAAAATGCGGTCTACGTTTTGTTTCATAATAAATACGACCGATATATTCACCAATCACACCTAGGAATATGAGTTGAATACCGCCAATAAATAGTATAGCGGAAATGAGAGTAAAGTAACCAGGAACTTCCACACCACCAAGGATGATTTGAACGAACGTAGTGATTACGTATAAAAGTCCTAAAATGGTTGTTAGTAATCCGAGATATATAGATAGACGTAACGGTTTATTATTGAATGAAATTACACCATCAATTCCGTAATTTAATAATTTCGAGAAGGTCCATTTACTTTCTCCATCAGAACGTAATACATTTTCATATTCAATGATTAATTCGTTATAACCAATCCAAGAGAATAAACCCTTTGAAAATCGGTTGTATTCACTTAAAGACACTAAAGAATCCACTGCTCTTCGACTTAAAAGTCTAAAGTCACCAATACCATCTACTAATTCAATATCTACAAACTTATTCATCACCTTATAGTAAAGACGAGAGACGAAAGAGCGAACAGGTGAATCACCAGTTCTTGTTCTTTTTGCAATGACTTGGTCGTAGCCTTCGTTATATCCTTCTAACAATTCTTTTATTAACGTAGGAGGGTGTTGTAAGTCAGCATCCATAATAACAATTGCATCGCCTGTAGCATATTTTAAACCAGCTAACATTGCAGCTTCTTTTCCGAAGTTTCGACTAAATGATATGTAGTGTACCGATGAATCTGCACTAGCTAAATCACGTAAAATATTTAATGTATCATCTTTACTACCATCATTAACAAAAACAAATTCATAATCGGTAGTTAATTTATGAATTTCAAGAGAAGTCTCTGAATAAAAGGCACGAAGCACCTTTTCTTCATTGTAGCATGGTACAACTATTGAAAGGGTCATTTTTGACACTCCTTGTTTGTAGTGGGTTAAAACAATGTTATGCGTTTTTATATGAATCTATCCAATTGGATAGATTCATGATTCATTGATTGCTTATTATTGCTTTTTAAAAGAAAATTTTCGTCGTGCTTTTGGATTTTTGAAAATTAGTAAAGCTATACAGATAATTAGTGAGATGATTGATATAGTCATACCTAATTTGAAGTAAGGTGTAACGTAAGTCATTTCGATTACATGTGAACCTTTTGTAATTGGAACACCGATAAAGGCAGAATTCGCTTTCGTAAATTCTGTTTCTTTTCCATCAATTTTTATAGTCCAGCCTTTACTATATGGGACAGATAAATATAAGAGCCCGTCTTTATTTGATTTGATATCCCCTTTTAAATAATTGTTCTTATAATAAATATTTTCAAGCCTATTTTCAGTTAGTTTTTTTGTTTCTTTTTGTATACTTTCATAGTTTACAATATTTGCTTGCAAGTCACCTAATTCATACTCACCTGCCATATCAATAGAGATAGTTAGGTTTTCTGGACGCTCATTGCCCAAATTGTAAACAAACCTTTCTAACGGATAAGAGTATGCACCAGCATCGTCCCCTTTTCCTATCGTTTTTCCATTAACAGTTGCATTGAATGTGCCTGCATTTTTTAATTTTAATTCTATCAGTAGATCACCAGGTGTATCAGGATAATTGATAGGTACAATCATATTTCCAAAGCCATGAACAATTAGTTTATTTTCTTGTTTTTCCATGTTTTCGAATTTTGCTTTTTCCGTTTTAATAGATACTGCCTTTGATTTGAGGTCTTGTTTATTAAAATGGTTTAATGAAAATTCTTTTGTATTATTAACGACAACAGCATGTAATAATAATTGATCACGCTGAGCGAAGTTTAATTTAGAAAATTCTTCTTCACTTATAGCCGAATCATATACATATCCTAACGGTAAAGCATAGTCATTTTTGTAAATATTATATGGTCCTACTTGCTGTAATAGTTTATATCCATAAGGTACATTCTTTGAATCTGTATCAGCACTTAATACGCGATATTTTATACCTAGCATATTTTCGAGTAGTAGTCGACTATCAGCTTGATAAAACATTGAAGGTGTATCGTACATTTGGAATACGCCATATTTATTTTTCATAAAGTCATGGACATAATAATTAACCAAGCTTTGATACGTACTTACGCCATGATATCCTTGTAGCATTGGTGTGTTATATTCGCTATATGGATTAAGAATACGATAAAAGTCTTTATCATTTTCTTGTATGTAGCGAATTGCAGCAATTTCTTCTTGATTATCATAGCCTGGTTCGTGTAACTTTTCAGTTGAAATCTGGCTCTGTCCGTAAACTGTGCTAAGTATATTATTCGCATACATATAATTCATAGAAATTGTGCTAACGAGTACATTCAATACAACTAAAAATTGTATGAAAGGTTTAGAAATATAACGCCATAAACATACTGTAATAACAGAAAGAACGACAGTTCCGAGTAAAATGTTATCAACGTCTTGTAAAGGTTTATCAGTTACATTTATATTTGCCTTTCTATAAAATGCATAAATGAATAATCCAATAGACACTAATAAACTTATTAAATAAGGTAATTTGTAGTCTTTCTTATGAATAATCATCCAATCTAGAATGTATGCAATTGTTTGGGCAATTACAAATACAAATAAATAAAACCATCTAGATTGCATTGCTGAAAAACCATTAAACATAGAATATGTATATGGAAGCATAAACAGAATGAACATGAATAACGTAAAGAATACTTTATTCTTAACGAGTTTATCACGTATAAACATTCCAAATACGATTAAGAATAAAATTAAAGCTGGTAAAGCTAATTGATGATTTTCAGCATTATACATGAAGAAAATATTTTCCATTAAATCTTTATAAAATTTATCTTCAAATAATAATGGTATCTCAAACTTTTTTGATAGTCGATCAGCACTAAATACGGCATTAACTGATGGGAGGAAGCAAACGGCGGCTAAACCGAGTGATAATCCGTACAATAAACCGATTCTAATATAATAAGTTAGAAAAGAGACAATCGTTTTATTTTGTTGTGTCGCAAAGTATTGGAATAATGCATAAATAAATATGAAAATACTTGTGATAAAAGCAAAATAAAAGTTTGATGCTAACATTAAAGTAGCAGCGATTAGGAAAAGGCCGTGCTTCTTTTCAATAATATATTTATCAAGTCCCCATATTACTAATGGTAAAAATACAATGGCATCAGCCATGAAATCCCATAGTAAAGAGTGGCGGATGAAAGTAATACAGCCACCATATATAATAGCAGCAACAAAAGATGAGAATGCTGTTTTATTATGGTAACGTAAAGAACCATACATGAATACCATAGCTAAAAAGTTTTTTAAAATACTCATGTATAATTTCACGTCATATACTTGCTCAAGACTTAGTTTAGGTAGTAACAGTGTAATCCAGAAAAACGGTGATGTGCTGTAATAATAACTAAACTCTCCAAATAAATCTCCACCTAATCCATAATCAAAAGACCAAAAAAGGTTGCCATCTTTAAAGGCATGTTGTAGAAGAAACGTAAAAAAGCCAAATTGACGTAACGCATCCCCTGTACCAGAAAAGGCTTGATTAGATGTTAAAAAGAAATAATGAAAAGCAAAAGCGCACAATAATAATATTGGCATAATTATCATTGTTTTCTTGGAAAAGAATTTATTATTCGGCTTTATGCTCATAAAAATTGATAATCCTCCTTTGAAAGTCGTTACATGTAGCAACTAGTTTTTAGGTAGCATATAAAAACACACCAATTTTTAAAGGTGTGTTCTTTAGTTTTAACATGAGAAAATATATATTTTTGTTGAAGCATATATATTTTTACAAGCGTTGAAGTTCATAGTTTACATGTAATTTAGTATAAGGCATTTTCAGAAAGTAAGTCAATTTGAGCTGGAATATATAGCATTTTTTTACTGAAGAAAAATGATGGTATATAAAAAAAGCAAAAAGCTTTTCCATTTTTAAATAGGAAAAGCTTTTTGCTTTTAAGCATGTTTGCGAATGAGCTTTTGTTTTATAAACCCTAAAACAAATCCACGTATTTGAGGATCAATTCCAATTCCAATTATACCGTATAGTATACCAGTAAGAGTTAAAGCAATTAGTGGCGGTAAGTTGATTAATGCAATTCGGTATATACCGTAACTAATAATAAAGGCTAAGGAATTAAATATAATTCCTTTAACTAATAATTGCATGCCTTTACGAATAAAGAGGGTAAATCCGATTAATAGTGTAATTTCGGTAAGGATAGCTGCGGCAGCTGCTCCCATCATTCCATATTTACTACCTAATACAATATAACCTATGATGGCAACAACTAATCCAATAGTCATTGTTGTTGCACGTTTCCATTGCTGGCCAATCGTTGTTAAATTATCGGCTAGTGGATAGTTAATTGATTGTAAAATAACCATAAACGCTAGAATAGCAAGAGCGTCACCGGCGGGAGCGTATTCTTCTCCTAATAAACTAACAATCCAGAAACTTGGATCCGCAATAAAGGGGATAGAAATTCCCATTCCTAAAAAAGACATAAGTTTTAATTCAAAACTTGATAATTTTCTATGTTCTTCAATATTTTTCTCATTACCAAAAGCAAAAAGCCTTGGATAAAAGGCCGCTGCAATTACTCCAGGTATTTGATATAGTACAGCAGGTATTTTAGATGCAGCACCAAAGAATCCAACTTGATTATACGTTGAAACCTTTTCTAATATAATAGGGCCCAATTGTGGTAAGAGCATAATGATGATGCCATTGATTGTAAAAATAAGTAGTTGATCTAAAATGCCTTTATCCCAACCCTTATGGACCTTCGTATAACGTATTGTCATTATAAAGGCGATAACACCTGTTACAAGACTAGATACCCCGTACATGGCAGCAACCATCATAAGTGACCATTGGAAAGACATCCCTAGTAATAGGGCAGCAGCAGCAGTTACACCTTGTAGTACAGAAATAATAGCTGTAAATTGCATGCGTTCTGTTACTTGGAAGTAAGCCATTCCAACACCTTGTAAGGTTGCTCCGAACATTGTTGGTAGAACAACCCAATATACCATCGTGCGTAAGTAAGCATCGGGATAGAAGAACTGGGCAAAAATAGCGAAAAGTACAGAAATTATGATAGCTAATATTAAACGAATACGTAAGTAACTACTTATTAGCACGCTAATATTAGCATCGCTTCTCGTTCCTTCACGCATAAACGTATGTGTTAAACCTGCATCTGTAAAGTAACAAATAACAGCTGAAACTGCTAACGCAGTTGTAAACATACCGTAATCACTTGGAGAAACATACCTTGCAAAGAAAATTGTTGCAATAGCCAGTACAAAACGGACAGTAATGTTTCCTACAAACAGGTAGGATGCGTTTTTTAGAATTTTATTTGTTTTCATGAGAAAAGACCTTTCTATTCTTTAGGACCCGGTTAGCTTGTCCTATTTGTAAATTTGATTTGTTCACAGAAAGAGAGAGTATCGTTATATTTTCAGTTTAAGAAAACAGAGATTTAATTCGTACAAACCAAAGCATTGCATATAGTTTTTTACTACGCTTTCCATTCTTTGAATAGATTTTACGGCAATATTTCCTTATATCTTTTTTGATTAATTGAACTTGTGATTTATCTAATCGAGAGTTTTCTTTAATATATATACAAGCGTTATTGATGACTGTATAAGGGAATAAATAAGTCTCAAGAATCTCAATCAGTGACTGAGGGTCTTTTGTAATGAAATCTTGAGATTTGTTATGTACCCAATCTTTCATACGATTGAATACTTCTAGCTCTTTTGTCGTTTTTAATTCATAATCTTTATACTTAGAAGAAAGATTTCCTTCTGATAAGATTCTATAATAAGTTAAGTATTCATCGACATAACATACATTTGTCACACTCATAAGTTTAAATAAAAACTCTAAATCTTCGCCCCAACTACATCCTGGTGTAAAACGAATGTTATGATTCATTACGATGGATCGTTTGAAAATCCAAGTACTTGTTTGAGCCACAACTTGATGTGTTAGGAATGCTTTTGCCATATCACCTTTAATAAAGTTTGTTGTATGTTCAACCTTCTCGCCTGTTTCTTCGTAGAAATTCATATAACCACAATAGCACGCGTCCATTTCGTTTTTATGCATACTTTCGACTTGCTTCTCAATTTTAGTTGGATGCCATAAGTCATCACTATCAAGAAAAGCGATATATTCTCCGCTAGCATTTTCGATACCTGTATTACGTGCTACCGAAACACCTTGGTTTTTTTGATGAACGTATTTTACTTGCCCTGGGTATTTTTCAGCAAGGTTTTTCACAATAGAAGGTGATTGATCTTTACTTCCATCATCTACAATTACAATTTCAATGTTTTTATATGTTTGATCTAGTATTGACTGCATCGTTTCTTCAATATATTTTTCCGTGTTATACAGGGGTATGACAACAGAAACAAGTTGCTTTTGTTCCATCATAGAATTTTTATCTCCTCAAGTTTTTTATGTCTTGCATCATATATACAAGCCTTTTGGAAGGAAGAAGATTACAAGAACATCTGTATAAGTTTAACGCATATAAACTTTGTAAATCAACTTTCTATTGTTGTACTTTGTATAAAAAGTATTTATTATAGAACGTATTGTGTTGTAAAAATATAGAAATATATTTTGAAAATTATGTATCTGAAGGGAGAAGATGAGATGTTAGGGCGATTTACTCGCAAATCTAATATAATCCTTTTAGGGATTATTATGATAGTCGGTTTTGCACTTCGTTTTGCAACTTTACAAACACATGGTGCAGATCTATCTATAGCTAGCGATGATATAGGTTATCAAAAAACGGCAAATATTTTATTGGAAACAGGGATGTTAACATATCATGAACCAGATAAACCAACGATTCATATTATGCCGGGTTTTCCAGCTTTATTAGCTGTTGTATTTTATTTTTTTGGAAATGGAAGTGAAGGTCTTTTTGTAGCAAAATTAATTATTATCCTATTAGGGGTACTTAGTATTTTGCTAACTTATAAGATTGGTACTTATTTATTAAATTCTGCTGCAGGATTAATAGGTGCTTTCTTATTAGCTGTGTATCCTCCAGAGATTGTTATGGAAAATTTAACTTTAACAGAAGGGCCGTTTCTATTCCTTTCATTAGGATTAGTATATTGGAGTTTAAAATTAGCTGATACTCATAAAACGAAACATCTTCTGATTGTATTAATTTTCTACTTTTTAGCACTGTACCTCCGTGTACAAATTGCCTTATATCCAATCTTACTATTTGGGTATCTTTTAATGAAACGCTACCCATTCCGTATTATGATGAAGCAAGCGATTATAAGCATAGGAATAGGACTTATCGTACTTGGACCATGGTGGGCTCGCAATTACATTCAATTTGATAAATTTATCCCACTAACTGCTGGGGCAGGGAATCCGTTATTACTTGGAACGTATCAAGGGAAAGGTTACCCAGAAGGTAAGGATATGGGGGAACTTGAAATAGAGTTACATGCAAAATACCCTAATCTTGAAGCACATGAATTTATGGAATTAGAAGAAAAAATAGCGATTGATAAAATGAAGGAATGGTGGAAAACTGATAAGGAATCTATGATAGAGAGTTATTTAGTTTTGAAGCCAGAAATTCTTTGGAAAAAACCGTATTATTCTATAGAACATAATATTGAAGTATTCAATGTTTCTGCAAAGGATATGAATGAAATATATAATTTTATTAAGACGACGTTTTTAATATGTACAGTACTTTCATTTATTTTCCTTTTAAAAAGGTGGAGAGAGACTACATTTTTATGGTCAATCCTTTTATTGCAAACAGCTTTAACATGTTTTTATGTTGCATATGAACGATATGCATTACCGTTAATACCATTCTTATTTATTATAATTGGAGTTGGGACCGTGGCAACTGTTATGAAAATTAGTAAATTATTAATTAGAAAAAAATAGTTTGCAATAAAAAACATCTTAATTTTTTAAAAAAATTAAGATGTTTTTTTGTATATATTCATATTTAAATAGAAAACTATTCGTTATCGGTTTCAGGCTGCGTTACTTTTAATTTTTGCTTTAATAACGCATAATCTTGCGTTAACGTTACAAGTTGATGATGTAATTTAGAAATTTTTCTTGTTAAGTCAAAAATTAATATGAAACAGAATAATAGTCCAAATAAGAATAAGACAGATGGAGGATATTCTACGTGTAATAGTTGGCCAATCCAATTTATAATTTTTTCAGTAGAACTTAAAATAGCCATTGCAACACAAACAAAAATCCATAAAATGGCATATTTAGTTTCTAAAGCTCCACGACGAATGGAATTAATAATTAATAAAAATAATAATAGAATGAAGATAAATGAAAAGGTAATTATAGGCATTTATTATCAACCTTTCACAATTTTTTGCATCAATATAGCAAGGCTTACTTTAATCATGTAATATGCAGATTTAAGAGGTGTGATAGAAGATTGTCCACCTTGACGCTCTTGCATATTTACGGATATTTCATTAATGCGTAATTTTTTCTTTTTTAAATGAATAAGGACTTCTGGTTCTGGATAATCTTTTGGATAATTATGTGCAAAAATCTTAATTACTTCTCTATTGATAGCACGATACCCAGAAGTTGGATCCATAAAGGTTTGTTTTGTTAGTACTTTCAGTAGAGCAGTAAAATAAAAAATACCAATTCTTCTAGAAATACTACCTTTATAGGCTGTTTTCTCTGTAAAACGTGAACCTAGCACCATATCGCATTGGTCTTCAGCAATAGGTTTTATAATTTTGTACAAATCATCAGGATTATGTTGCCCATCAGCATCGAACTGAATCGCAATATCATATCCATTCTCATAAGCGTATTTATAACCAGTTTGTACAGCTGAGCCAATACCTAGGTTATATGGTAAGTTCACAAGGTGAACAGGAAAATCATTTACGATTTGAGCTGTTTTATCATGTGATCCATCATTAATAACGCAAATGCTTAATTCTGTAAAATGCTGTTTTAGTTTTAATAATCTTGTTAATGTATCTGCAATTGCTTCTTCCTCGTTATACGCAGGAATAATAATTAACGTTTTTGGTATTGAAATTGGTACCTCAATAGACATTATCGCACCATCCCTTATATACTTAATTATATTATAGTTATTTTTAAACGAACCTTATCTAATATACCATTAATAGTATAGCAAAATAAAGGAAAAACTGGTGGGTTATTTTAGGAGACGCACAGTAAAGAAAAGATAAGAGCTAGAATTTTTTACAATAAAAAATACATGCAAGGATGAAATAAACCTGTGCATGTATGAAGTGAGAGTATCGTATTATATATTCCATGGCTTACTTAAAGTTAAAACTTCAGCCATCTCTTTACTTTTTAAACGTCCCTTTTTTCGGTTTTCCGCGCGTTCTAAACCGGTTGTGTGTAACCAATGTTCTTCCTGAGTTTCAGGGAGTACTTGTGGTACGGACGAAGGTTTTCCATCTTTTATAGCCACAAATGTAATGAAGCAAGTAGCAGCAATTCTACGCTCGCCTGCTAATAAATTTTCTGCGATTACTTTTACGAAAACTTCCATTGAAGATTTCCCTGTATAACATACAAATGCTTCATAACAAACAGAATCAGCTTGGTGAATTGGAGTTAAAAAATCAACTGAATCAATAGATGCTGTTACGCAATGTTTACGACTATGTCTTGCAGCCGCAATCGAAGCAATACTATCAATTTCTGCTAATAATTTCCCTCCAAAAAGTGTTTGGTGATTATTTAAATCGTTAGGAAAAACACGTGTTGTCTTAATTGCTTTAGATTCTCGCATGAATTTCTTTTCCATATATTCAGCCCCTATAGTCTGTTTTCAATCAGAATAATATGTGTAAGCGGATTACTCATATTAGATATTTAATGAAGTAAAGTGTATTCCAAAAGAGGATTATTTAAACTTCTGTATTTGTATTCATGTAACTGAAAGAAAATTTATTTTATCTAAAATGTAGTGTAAAAGAGGATTCGCTTACATTGCAAGTAAAAAGTAATGGCTATGTATTTGTCATAGAAATTCTCTATCAGCCGTGTACTCATTCATGATAGAATCGTTTTGTTATGAATGGAAATAGAGGTGCAATGGACATATGAATCATATACAAACAAATTTTTCATCTTTCTTCAATAAAATTACAATCGGTGCGATGCTCGCATTTTTTGTTTATAGTTGTTGGGCAGCATTTGAGACAAGTAAGCAATTTTTTGGAGGAAGTACAACAAGTGTAACAATCATATTAGCAATTTTTATCATACTCATTTTGTTAGTGGCATCAATTCTACAATATCGTTTTACAGATAAACAATTTCTTATTTTTCTTATAAGTATATCTATAGTTGTGAGACTTAGTATGCTGTTATTTGTAGACGCTCCAATAATTGGTGATATGAAAGTGATCTATGAGTCTGCAAAGCAGATTGCAATTGGTAATAATATAGAGACTGTAACTCATTTACCTTTTATTATATATGAGTCAGTAATTATTCGTATATTTGGTGATACATTATTCGCTTTACAACTATTTAATGTGTTATTTTGCGCAGGAACCGCATTTTTTATTTATCGTATTGCAGCAATGGTTTTTGGAGAAGAATGCGGTCGTATTGCTTCTATCTTTTATGCTCTGTATATTCCAAATATATTCATGAGTTCCGTATTAACTCCTGAGTCACTTGCAATATTTTTATTTTATTTTGCTTGTTACATACTTTTATATAAAGGATTAGATCATCCTTATATGTGGGTATTTTCAGCGATTTTATTTGCATTTAGTAATATGATTTTCCCAATGGGATTATTTCTTCCTATTTTTATCACGGTATATGTATTATTAATCGAAGTATTTCAATCAGCAACGAAACAAAAGGTGTTACTAAAGATGATAGGGATACTTATTCTATTTTATAGTGCCCATTTTGGTGTGAATTATGGAATTAAGACAATGGGAATGTCACAATATACGATTGCGAATGAGACGTATGTTCAATCTGTTTTAATTGGAAAAACGCAACATGAAGAAAAAATATCGAAAAATCAAAGTGTAACAGAGCATATTGATCAAAAGTTAAAAGAGATTGAGGGAGAAAGATTTAAACTTTTAGAACCGATGATAAATCAGTTTTCAGATGAGGGGATAAATTCTATTCTTTTCAAATATGAAAAACTGATATATATAGCCGTAACATTGTTTATGACTATAGCTCTATTACACTTCCTTATTAAGAAACAACAAAATGAGGGATATATGTTGTTCTTATTTTTAATTAGTGGATACGTATTGTTAAAGCTCTTCCAAGTAGATATGGCATATTACAATGTAATTATGCCAGCATTGTTTATTTTGCAGAGCTTTGGTGTTTATATGAGTTATGTGTATTGTCAAAAAATATTTTTCAGAAAATAAAAAGAATCCATTCTGGATTCTTTTTTTTGATGGAAGATGAAATTTAGTAGTTAGTACAGATGAAAAGTATGCTTGACTACTAAATTTCATCTTATCGATTTAGTTCTAGTTGCAAATTATCGGCTGTTAGAGCCATTTGTGAGGAATCATCTTGAATTCCTTTCATTACTTGTGAAATAGCTTGTAGTTCGTGTTCAATTTTCTTATTCTGTTCTTTTGAGTTAGACATATCTTTTACGATTTCTTGGAAGTATCGATCTGTTGCCGACATACTATCTGTTCCTTCCGATACGAGAGAGCTAATTTGTTTCACAGAAGACGAGACACGAGTAATTTGTTCATTTGTTTTTTCGACGAGCTTTGTAACGTTAAATATAGATTCTTTCGTTTGCTCTGATAATTTTCGGATTTCGCCAGCAACAACAGAAAACCCTTTCCCAAATTCTCCAGCACGTGCCGACTCAATAGCAGCATTTAGTGCGAGTAAATTTGTTTGCTCCGCAATCGATTTAACAATATCTATGATTTCATTAATTTTGTTAGAAATATTGAGAAGTTCATGAGTATCTGTAATAATCGTTTCCATATTCATTTGAATAGATCCCATTCGTTTGTTTTGCTGGTTTAATTGTTCTTTCCCTTTATTCGCTTTTTCTTCAGATGTTGTAGCTAATGATGTACCTGTTTTAGCAATCTCTACAATAGTTTCAGATTTGGCGGTTAGTTTTTGAATAGAAGAGCTTGTTTTTTCAGATACAGCAGCTAGTTCTGTTGCGATATGCGTAATTGTCATAGCAGTTAATTCTTTTTCTTTCTCATGCTCTTTTTGCATTCTTTCATATTCAGATTCATAAGCTGCAAGAACAAGTTCTTGTTCAAGAGTGAATAATTTATTTATAACATTTATAGAATATGAAAAATCATCGATTGTCGTTATTTTTGTTTGCAAAATCTTCATGATAGAGCGGAATAATTCTTGATAAGCAGCAGTATACCATTTTCGATGTAAACCAATTTGTACATGCCTTTTGGCAATCCTAACACGCTGTTCAATAAAATCTTCATGCATATTGCCGCTGAATAATTCTTTAATATGTGTTTTTAAAGTTTGTTTTAGTTTTGGAATAGAGCTGTAACGCTCAATAATAGTAATTAAATTAGGTTGTTTTGTAATGTTGGCATAGAATTTTTCAGTAATCCAATCAATTTCTGCATAAATAAAAGGCTGTAGCACTTTTACAACTTGTAAATCTTCTTTTGAAATATGTAGCATATCCATTTGAATTTTTAATTCAGAATTAGTAGGTACATTAAAAGTTATTTGTTGGTTCTTACTTAATTCGATTATACTGGCATTTGTTTTATTAATATTTTTTTTGAAAACCCCAAGCATCATTCTTCCCCCTGTATATAAAACGTTTTCAATTTTAAAACTAATATAGAGTAATTATATATGCTTATATATAATTACTCTATATTAGTTCGTTGAATAGTATATAAATTAAGAGAATTCTATCTAGAATTCTCTTAATGGCCTTTATTAATTTTAGCATGTGTTTTAAAGAAGACAGGGAAATGCACATTATATATTACAGTGACGACACGAATAACGAATGTTACTAATAAACAAACATAGAAAGCTAATACGTGCGCCCCCATAGCGTGTGTAATTAGGAAGCTAATTGCTCCTAAGATAGAAGCGATTGCGTAAATCTCTTTTCGGAATACGTAAGGGATATCTTGAGCACAAATGTCACGCAAAATACCGCCTCCAATACCTGTAATGACTCCCATTGAAACAACTAGAAATGAGGCGTCAACATGATGTGACATTGCCGCATTTGCACCAATAGCTGTAAAAACGCCTAAGCCAACAGCATCAGAAAGCATAATAACGACTTGAAGTTTATTGATACGCTCAAAAAACATACAAGTAAATAATGCTGATAACACACTTACGAAAAAGTAAATGGGTTTTACAAATGCGACAGGGGGCAGGTTACCAATCATGATATCACGAATAATACCGCCGCCGAGCGCAGTGGCTACAGCTAAACAAAGGACACCAAATAAATCTAAATCTTTTTTTAAACCAACTAATGTACCAGAAATGGCAGCGGCGATAATGCCAAGAAACGTAAATATATCGATTAATAACATGGCCTTAATCCCTTCCTCTTAAAGATGTTCCAGAGAAAAAATATACACTAAAGTATTGGAAATAACAATTACTTTTCGCTACATGTAGAAAAACGGATAAAATTCATAAAGAAAGCGTTTGAAAATGTTTGGAAAATAACTATAAAGTAATCTGAAAAAGATATGAAAAGATTAATTTTACATTTTTTGATGTTGTTAATTTAGGAAATATTACAATTAGAGGTGAGATATTTATATTTGTATAAAATGATAAAAAAATATGTATATACTGACAAAAATAAGGGGATGGTTGTTAGATAGATTTTGTAAAAATAGGGGAGTATAGCTAAAGGACGATGATTTTTATTACTTATTAATACTTGTCCTGGCTAGTTTTAGCTGGAAAAATAGTTCTCGATTTGAATATGAGTTATGTTATAATTGCTAGGTGTGTTTGAATGATAAAAAATTATGATTAAAAGATAATGTTAAGATTTTGTATGGAGGTCTTGGAATGTTAGCAAATCAAGCTAGGGTTAGATTTGAGCATTTTTTGCTCTTTTTTATTATTTTACAGCCTGTTTTAGATTTATTAACGTCTCTTAGCATCACTTTATTAAAGTCAAATGCTACCGTTGGAATTTTAGTAAGATTCCTTATTATGGCTGTTGGTGGTATTTACATTTTAATTCAGGCAAAAGAGAAGGAAAATAGAAAGTTTTTAATTTATCTTATATTATTAGCCGGAGTTTTAGGGATAGGGTTTATTAATAACAAACTAGTTAAAAATCCTATTGTACTTGGTGAAGAGGTTAAATTCGTTGCGAAAGCATTGTATATATATATCATGCTGGGATCATACATTTTAGCTTTAAAATCATTGAAAAAGACAGTTAATATTAGTGATAAGGTTCGAAATAGTATTGTATATTCTACATTAATCATTAACGCAATTATGGTTATTTCTATTTCAACATCTACTGACTTTGGTAGTTATGAATGGATGAAGGTTGGTTCTCGAGGTTGGTTCTATGCAGGGAATGAACTAGGTTCAATCTTAGCTATTATTTTCCCTATTGTGGTACTATATTCTATTCAAAAAACAAAGAGCTGGAAACACATTTTATATTGGATTCCATCACTTTTAATGATTTATTCGCTAATTCAAGTCGGTACAAAAGTTGGAATGGGCTCAATTGGTGCTACGTTAGGGGCAGCAATCGGAATCATTGTACTACAATTATTATTTGATAGAAAAAATCCGAACAAAAAATCCCTTGCGCTTAATGCAGTAATTGCTATGGTCCTATTAGCTGGTGTAGTTGGGACGTTTAAACAAACACCATTAGCACAAAATATGGGTATTCACAATAATTATTTATCAGAGCAAAATGTGGCACAGCAAGGTCAAAAAGAAAAAGAAATTAAAGAGAAGCTGAAAAAAGAGCAAGAACTTAAAGCAAAAGAAGAAAATCATCATAAAGTTGAAAAGCCAGAAGAAAAGGCGAAGATAGAAGAGGAAGTTAAGAAAGAGCTTGAGAAAGAGCAAAAGAAAGAAAATCAAGAAAATCTTATTTTCAGTGGACGTCAAGTATATGAAGAAAGACATAAGCAGTTCTTTAAAGAAGCGCCAATGTCACAAAAGTTATTAGGAATGGGTTATGCAGGTAACTTTAAATACAATGAACAAAAGCAGCCAGATCCAAAACTAATTGAAATGGACTTCCATGATTGGTTTTATGATTTCGGGATTATTGGCTTTGTATTACTAATGATTCCATTTATTTATTACGGGCTAAGAATTTTACTAGCATTTGCTACGAGATTTAAGGACATATTCAATATAAAATATGGAATGATTTCAGCAAGCTTATTGTTAGCGTTAGGTATTGCTTATATTGCAGGACATATTTTAACAGCACCAGGAGTTGGGATTTACTTTGTAGTGGTGTTAGCTTATCTAATAGTAGACCTAGAAATTGAATGATAAAAATAAAAGCTAACTTTTGTTAGCTTTTATTTTTTAGTACAGTAAAATAAAAATAGATGGAAACGTAGCGAGGATTTAAAGGAGGAAAAAATATGAGAATATTGCATATGAATGCAGGAGCAGAAGATGGGGGAGGGAAAACACATATTATTTCACTTCTCGATCAGTTTCCAACTGGTGAAGTAGAATTAGCAGTATTTGAAGATGGAATTGTTGCGAAGGAAGCAAGGGAGTTAGGGATAAAAGTCCATGTGTTTTCACAAAAATCGCGCTATGATTTATCCATTTTAAAGAATATAAGTGAATTTATTAATAAAGAAAAATTTGATGTAGTTCATACACATGGCCCTAGGGCTAATTTCTATGTTTCTTTAATGAAAAAGAGAATAAAGGCAAAATGGGTAACGACTATTCATAGTGATCCATTTCAAGACTTTACTAAACAGGGCTTAAAAGGTTGGATTTTTACGAAATTAAATTTGAAAGCCTTAAAAAATATAGACTTATTTTTCGTTGTAACAAATAGATTGAAAAAAAGCCTGGCAGCATTAGGTATTTCAAATGAAAAGATGCATGTTATTTATAATGGAATTGAATACGATAAGGAAAAAGCAGAAGGCTATAATAAAAAAGAAATGTTCAATATTGATGAAGATGTATTTACGGCAATCCAAGTAGCACGATTACATCCTGTCAAAGGACATGAAGTTTTATTCGATGCGTTACAACAAACAAAATTAGAGAAAATTAAAGTATTATTAGTTGGCGATGGCCCATTAGAAGAAAATCTAAAGTCATTAGCTACTGAAAAAGGGATTAACGATAAAGTAGAGTTTTTAGGACATCGTCAAGATGTAAAACAATTATTTGCGTCGTCACATGTAAATTTATTAACTTCCCATAGTGAAGGGTTCCCACTAGTTTTATTAGAAGCGGCAAATCAACGCGTACCATCAATTGTGACTAGGGCTGGAGAAATTGAACCATTAATCGTAGATGAAACTTACGGATGGATTGTGCCAACAGGTGATGGAAAGGCATTAGCATTAGCTTTAGAAGAAGCGTATGATAAGTGGAAAACTGGAGAGTTAGCAGCAATGGGTAAACATATTTATGAGCATGCTACTATGAACTTCTCACTTCAAAAACTATATGAAGATACAAAGGAAACATATAAGCAATTAATAGCGAAAAACTTGTAATGATAGAGAGGATAGTTAACTATGGCAGTACAAACAGTTGATATTCTAGGCGTTCCTTTTTCTACAATGACAATGGATGAAACGGTCCAATATTTAAAAGAACAACTAGAAGCGGAGCGAACTCATACGTTTCAGGTAGTAACAGCAAACCCTGAAATTGTTATGTGCGCAAAAAAGGATGAAAAGTTCTATCAAACATTATTGAATACAGATTTAATTACACCTGATGGTATTGGGGTTGTAAAGGCAAGCGGGATGCTTGGTACACCTTTAAAAGAACGTGTAGCAGGTTTTGATTTAATGTGTAATTTACTTGCGAAGTTATCTGAAGATAGTAAGCCGGTATCTGTTTTCTTATTAGGTGCAAAGCCGCATGTTGTACAAGCTGCAGCAGATCATTTAACAAAGACATATTCAGCTGTATCCATCGCCGGTATACAAGATGGTTATTTTAAACAAGAAGACGAAGAGAATATTATTTCTCGCATTCAAGAAGCAAAACCAGATTTATTACTTGTTGCACTTGGTTTCCCGAAACAAGAGAACTTTATCCAAAACAATAAGTATCGTTTAGAAACGAAAATGGCTGTTGGAGTGGGTGGAAGTTTAGACGTATGGGCTGGAGAGGTAAAACGTGCACCAAAATGGATTCAAGCGATTCATTTAGAGTGGTTTTATAGATTATGCAGTAATCCAACACGCTGGCGTCGTCAGTTAGTATTAGCGGAATTTTTAAAAGAAGTAATGCGTTCGAAAAAGTAGCGAAATATCGCTGCTTTTTTTATTTGTTCATTTTTAATAAATTGAAACTTTAATTAGTGAGGCATCCCCACTGATTATTAGCTCTCACCAATCGGGATAGACGTTTTACTTTTTGGGAATGATGAAGGAGAATTTTTTACACAAAAGTATTTTACTTATACAATTCACACATGTAAAATGATGTGTAAAGACACCTGTGTGAGGAGGACTTCTAGTGGGCAAGGTAAAAGAAATTTCGAAGCGCAAACTACTTGGTATAGCTGGGCTTGGATGGCTATTTGATGCAATGGATGTTGGAATGCTTTCATTTGTAATGGTAGCCTTGCAAAAGGATTGGGGATTAAGTACGCAAGAAATGGGCTGGATAGGCAGTATTAACTCAATCGGTATGGCGGTAGGAGCGCTTATTTTTGGGATACTATCAGATAAAATAGGGCGGAAATCAGTCTTTATTATTACATTATTGTTATTTTCTATCGGTAGTGGTTTAACTGCATTAACAACAACACTTGCAATGTTTCTCGTTTTACGCTTTTTAATTGGTATGGGGCTTGGCGGAGAGCTTCCAGTTGCCTCTACACTAGTATCAGAGAGTGTTGAAGCGCATGAGCGTGGGAAAATTGTTGTGTTATTAGAAAGTTTTTGGGCAGGTGGATGGCTAATTGCAGCTCTTATCTCGTATTTTGTTATTCCTAAATATGGTTGGGAAGTTGCGATGGTATTGAGTGCAATTCCAGCACTATATGCTTTATATTTAAGATGGAATTTACCGGATTCCCCAAGGTTCCAAAAAGTTGAAAAAAGGCCATCTGTTATTGAAAATATAAAATCAGTTTGGTCGGGGGAATATCGTAAAGCAACAATTATGCTATGGATTCTATGGTTTTGTGTTGTCTTTTCCTATTATGGAATGTTCCTTTGGTTACCGAGTGTAATGGTGCTAAAAGGGTTTAGTTTAATAAAAAGTTTCCAATACGTACTTATTATGACATTAGCTCAACTTCCAGGATATTTCACCGCTGCTTGGTTTATTGAACGTCTCGGTCGTAAATTTGTTTTGGTTACGTATTTAATTGGGACAGCTTGCAGTGCTTATTTGTTTGGGGTTGCGGATTCATTAACAGTATTAATTGTGGCAGGTATGCTACTATCCTTCTTTAACTTAGGTGCTTGGGGAGCATTATACGCCTATACACCTGAGCAGTATCCAACGGTTATTCGTGGTACAGGTGCAGGAATGGCAGCAGCATTTGGTCGTATCGGTGGTATCCTTGGGCCACTATTAGTGGGATATTTAGTTGCCTCAGAAGCTTCACTATCATTAATATTTACGATTTTCTGTGGATCAATTTTAATTGGTGTATTCGCTGTAATAATACTTGGACAGGAAACGAAGCAACGAGAATTAGTATAAAGTGAAAATTTAAACGTATCCTGGATCGTTTATCATCCTACACTACTTGTCTCTTTATAGGCAGTTAGTACGGGATAAAGGGGGAGAGGAAACCGAAGTGGTTTCCTTTTTTCTGTTTTTTTAGATAAATAATGGTATAGTAAGAAAAAGGGATTATTTCTTATAAAAGCGAATGTATACAACAGGACATATGGACAAAGAATTAGGTGGTTGAAGAAATGAAAATTTTACTGATTATGGAAGAGGCAGAAGAGAGAAGAGAGTTAGCTGAAAATTTCACTGAAAATATGAGAAATGTAGAATGTTTTGAAGCAAAGACAGGAACAGAATCTTTATTTATGATGAAAAAACATATACCAGACTTTGTTTTTTTAAGTTCCAAATTACTAGATGGTACTGGTTTTGAATATGCAAGTTTATTACGAGAAATAAATTGCTATACAAAATTTATTTTTGTAGGTGAAAACATAGAAGAATCTATTACAGCTTTTCGTTTTCAAGCATTTTATTATTTATTGCGACCATTTCGTGAAGAAGATTTACAATTTCTTTTATATAAAATAGGTAAAGAACAAGGTGAGAAAGCAAAGAGTTATTTGCGAAAACTACCGATAGAAAGTCAAGAGGGCATACGATATATTCTTCCAGAAGATATCGTATATGTAAGTAAAAATAAAGAAAATAAAACTGTTTCAATTTACACAACGAATAATCAGTATATTTCAACATATACACTTCAGGAATTAGAAAATAAGCTAAATGCATATGATTTTTTACGTGTACATAAAAGCTATTTAATTAATATGTCATATGTAAAAGAACTGAAACCTTATTATAATGGCACGTATAATTTGTATTTAGATAGGTATGATGAGCAACCGATTCCAGTCAGTCGTAATTATGTAAAACGCCTTCGAAATAACATTGAATTATAGTAGATAATGAGAGTATTTTAACATGATAAACTGAAAATCCTTCATGATAGGGAGGATTCAAGTTAAATATTCAGAAAATTTAGTACAATCTCCACTAAGAAATAGTATTGGGGGAATTGTATGTGAAGACATTGAAATCGATTTTACTTTGGGGCGTTATTACAGCAGTAGGAGCAGGTGCTTTTGGGGTAATAGCTTTATCACAAGGTGAAACCATTAATGCTGTATGGCTCTTAGTAGCTGCCGTATGTGTATATGCAGTTGCTTATCGCTTTTATAGTAGATTTATAGCGAGAAAGGTTTTTAATTTAGATGATAATCGGCAAACACCAGCCCATACATTAAATGATGGGAAAGACTATGTTCCAACAAATAAGTGGGTATTGTTTGGACATCACTTTGCAGCGATTGCTGGAGCGGGACCTTTAGTAGGACCGATTTTAGCGGCACAAATGGGGTATTTACCAGGGACCATTTGGATTATTGTTGGGGTAGTTGTTGCGGGGGCTGTCCAAGATTTTGTTATTTTATTTGCTTCAATGAGACGTAATGGTAAATCGTTAGGAGAAATGATTAAAGATGAGATTGGACCTGTTACAGGACTAATTGCAATGATAGGTATTTTAGGAATTATGATTATTTTATTAGCAGTATTAGCGTTGGTCGTAGTAAAGGCACTAATCGGAAGTCCTTGGGGAATGTTTACGATAGCAGCAACGATTCCTATCGCTATTTTAATGGGAGTTTATATGCGCTATATTAGGCCTGGTCGTGTTGGAGAAGGATCAGTAATTGGTATTATCCTACTTATTTTATCTCTTGTTGGAGGACAGTATGTAGCAGAAAATCCAACACTTGCAAGTATGTTCACATTTAGTGGTGAAACAATTGCTATTATGCTTATTGTATATGGATTTATTGCATCTGCATTACCAGTTTGGATGCTTTTAGCACCACGTGATTATTTAAGTACATTTTTAAAAGTCGGAACAATTGTAGGGTTAGCAATCGGTATCTTAATTGTAGCACCAGATTTACAAATGCCAGCAGTTTCGAAATTTATTGATGGAACTGGTCCTGTGTTCTCTGGAAACCTATTCCCTTTCTTATTTATTACTATTGCTTGTGGTGCAGTGTCTGGATTCCATGCTCTTGTTTCATCAGGTACGACGCCGAAGATGATTGAGCAAGAGGGACACGCACAGCCAATCGGTTATGGAGCAATGTTAATGGAGTCGTTTGTAGCAGCGATGGCGATGATTGCAGCTTGTGTATTAACACCGGGAACGTATTTTGCAATTAATAGTCCCGCAGCACTTATCGGTACAGATGTCTCGCAGGCAGCTCAAGTTATTTCCTCATGGGGATTTGCTATTACACCAAATGAACTAAAAGATCTCGCTGTAAATGTTGGAGAGCAAACGATTTTATCACGTACAGGTGGTGCGCCAACATTAGCGATAGGTATGGCATATATTTTCTCACAAGTAATAGGTGGAACGGCCATGATGGCATTTTGGTATCATTTTGCGATTCTCTTTGAAGCCCTATTTATTTTAACAACGATTGATGCCGGAACGCGTGTCGGCCGATTTATGATTCAAGATATTTTAGGGCATGTATATAAGCCATTTGGGAAAACGGATTCTACATTAGCGAATGTAATCGCTACAACATTATGTGTATTAGGGTGGGGATATTTCTTATACCAAGGGGTAATAGATCCGCTCGGTGGAATTAATACATTATGGCCACTTTTCGGTATTGCAAATCAAATGCTAGCAGGTATTGCATTATTACTTGGAACGACAATTTTGTTCAAAATGGGAAAAAAGGCGTACGTTTGGGTAACACTTATTCCAACTGTCGGGTTGCTGATTGTAACAATGACGGCGGGGTATCAAAAGCTATTTCATGAAAATCCTAAAATTGGATTTCTATCGCATGCAAAGGTATTTCAGAGAGCATTAGATGAGGGAAAAGTGTTAGCGCCAGCTAAAAATGTCGCTCAAATGAAGCAAATTATTTTCAATGATTATATTGATGCAGCGCTTTGTGGGATTTTTATGATAGTTGTAATCGCTGTGTTAATTTCAGCACTTCGAATTTGGATACAAGTATTAAGAAATAAGCCAATGCCGTTAAAAGAGGCACCATATATTCCTAGAGGTGAAAGTGAGTCGAGGAACTATGCTTAAAAAGCTGTGGCAAGTATGGGGGGAAAGGAAGCGCTTTATTAGTTTGCTCGTTGGGGTACCAAGTTATGAAGTATATGTGGAGCATATGAAAAAGCATCATCCTGAAGAAGAGGTTTTATGTCAAAAGCAATTTTTTGCTGAGGCACAAGAAGCAAGATTTAACGCAAAGGGTGGAAAAATATCACGCTGTTGTTAATGAAAAAGGGCGAGTTTTCGCCCTTTTTATTTTTTGCTGTTTCACGTGGAACAGCAAAAAATAAATAAAAACTTTGGGAATTATAGGGATTTCGTATACAATAAAGTAAGGAAAGGGATAGATAGAAAAGTAAGGAGATCATTTTATGTTAAGGGACTTATTTGTAAATACAACAATTATTCTTTCCTTTATTTTTGTTGGAGGTCAGCTTTTAAGAGATAAGCCGTTAAAAGAAGGATTCTCTTTTGGGCAGAAATGTGTAGTAGGCATTTTTACTGGGATACTAGGTATATTACTAATGTATTTCGGTGTTCGTGTTGGTACCATCCTATTGGATTTACGCTACTTAGCTGTTATTCTAGCTGTTATTATTGGAGGGCCGATAGCGAGTACCATAACAATTATTATGATTTTAGTAACTAGACTGTTGTTTATGGATTATTCATTAGCTTCTCAAGTGGCCTTTTATACAATCATTGCGATAGGAATAGGGAGTATCTTTATTTCGCGTATGAAGCTTTCTTTAGGGGAAAAGTGGGTATGGTTACACGCATATATTTTATCTATTCTAATCCCAGCGTTATATATATGGTTAATTAAAGAGATCCACATAGTGGGATTATATTTAATTTCTAGTATTATTACAGGTTACATAACATTCATAAGTGCAAATTATGTTTTACAATCCAATGAGCTATTTCAAACGATGAAGCAATACGCAACGATAGATGCATTGACAGGTCTAGGAAACGTAAGACAGTTTGATTTAGAGATGAATCGTCATATTAGTAATAAACACTTGAAAAACGATTCACTTTGTTTACTACTTATAGATATTGACCATTTTAAGCATGTAAATGATACGTATGGGCACCCAGCGGGAGACGAAGTGTTAAAACAAGTAGGGCATATTTTGCGAGAAATGTCAGCATTTCCGGATTTGGTTTTTCGAAAGGGTGGAGAGGAGTTTGCGCTTTTGATACCAAGGAAAGGAATAGCTTATGGAATTCATGTTGGGGAACAAACTCGTATAGCTGTTGAAAAACATTCATTTGAATTGTTAGATGGAACAAAAATAAAAATTACAGTTTCGGTAGGGGTTTCAGAGTATGAAGGGGCATCAGAGCAATTTATTCAAGCGGCGGATGATGCGTTATACTACTCGAAACGAAATGGTAGAAATAAGGTCAGCTCTGCATCTTAAAGATAAGATGACCGGAAGACATAAAGCTTATAAAAACACTCACAGAGGCAATGTATGAACCTTGTGAGTGTTTTTATTTATATATTAGACAAGTTCTTTTGATACAACGAATTTACGATATGCACCATGGTGAGTTGGACCTACGTATTCGTTAATTTTGAATGAGTAACGAATAGCAGCTGTGATGAATTCTTTAGCAGTTTTTACTGCTTCTTTCACAGGTTTTCCTTTTGCAAGTTCTGCTGTAATTGCAGCAGAATATGTACAACCTGCACCGTGTGTATTGGTTGTATCGATTTTTTCTGATTCTAGAAGTTCGAATGTTTCTCCATCATATAGGACGTCGATTGCAGTTTCCGTACCAAGTTTGCTTCCGCCTTTAATTAGTACGTATTTGGGACCTAAAGCGTGGATTTTCTTCGCTGCTTCTTTCATGTCCTCAAGAGAATTAATTTTCACACCGCTTAATTGGTAAGCTTCAAATAAGTTTGGCGTTACAACTAATGCCTTTGGCACAAGAACGTCACGTAAGCAATCGTTCGTTTCAGGGTGTAATGCTTCATCTGCACCTTTACATACCATAACAGGGTCAACTACTACATTTTTGAAATTGTGCTTTTCGATTGTTTCTGCAACCATTTCAATAATTTCTACTGATCCAAGCATACCTGTTTTTAAAGCGTCTACGCCAACACCTTCAATTGTTGTTTCTAATTGTGGTTTTAATGTAGAAGCTGGGATTGGAAATACGTTATGTGCCCAACCGTTATGTGGATCCATCGTTACGATTGTTGTAAGAGATGTCATTCCGTATACGCCCAGTTCTTGGAATGTTTTTAAATCTGCTTGTATACCAGCACCGCCACTTGTGTCAGAACCAGCGATAGTAAGTGCTTTATTTAATGTCATTATGAAAGCCCCCTCGAGTGATATAATGAAAACTATGTTTTCACCATTATATCAATGTTACGAATAAGTACAAAGTGAAAAGTAGATGATTTATTTTAAGAGCTATTTAAAATCTTGTATGCAGGAGAATGAGTATGTTTCGAGATAATCGTACGAATGAATTAGTTATATTAAAGGAAATTGCAGAAACATTAAATACATCAAATGATACATATCATGTATTGCAAGCTGTCCTCGAGAAATTGCTAAGTGTAACAGGTTTAACGACAGGATGGATTTTTCTTGCGGATGAAAATGGGAAGTATACGAAGTTAATTGATTATCAATTACCAGAGGCACTTACATATGAAAATAAACGCCCGATGTGCGAAGGTGAATGTTGGTGTTTACGAGGTTTTGTAGATGGAAAATTAGAGAGAGCCGTTAATATTATTGAATGTAAAAGAATTAATAATGCAATTGAATATAATTGGGGGGATACGGAGGGCATTCTTCATCATGCTACGGTTCCTTTAAAAGCTGGGGGAGAAAAATTTGGGGTGTTAAATGTTGCAAGTCCGGGTAAAACACATTTTTCAGAAGAAGAATTAGTATTACTCCAATCGGTTGCCTTCCAAATTGGTACGGCTTTAAAGCGAACAAAATTATATGAAAATGAAAAGAGAAGAGCACATTATTATGTGAAATTAGAGCGTTTCATTCAAGATTTAAAAATGATTCATAAGTTTAATGTACTACCTGAAAAGGTGGTAAATCACGTAGGTGAAGTATTTCAATGGAATCAAGTAGCGCTTTTTATTAGGGAGGAAAAAGAATTATCTCTGCGAGCGTCTTACGTTCAGGAAGAGTTACAAGAGGATGTAAAAGAGGCGGCCAAGAAGGCGTTAGAACAAGATGAACCAGTTCTAATAAAACATCAAATAGGACATAATGTACATCTAAATCGAGCTGTTATTGCTACACCAATACATATTCAAAACCATATATTTGGTGTTTTATGTGTTAGTTTGAATAATGGAGAGTTTGATGCTAATACAATAGATGTAATTCAAGCATTATCGAACCATGTTTCGTTAATAATAGAGAATTTGAGGTTAAACGAGCAGCGCCGTGAACTTGTACGAATGGAAGAAAGAAATCGGTTAGCAAGAGATTTACATGATTCTGTTTCGCAAAAATTATTTTCATTAACCTTCATGACAAAAGGCGCCGAGGCAGTTTTAAAAGGTAAAAATGAAAAGGTAGATCAATCTTTGCATGAGATGCGTGAACTTGCGCAAGGAGCTTTGAAAGAAATGAGGACATTAATTTGGCAGCTTCGTCCGGCAGGATTAGAAAAAGGATTATTGCCAGCTCTAAAGCAGTACGGTGAAAATTTGGGACTGAAAATTAGGGAGCAAGTTACGGGTGTTCGTGATTTACCTCGTGTAGTAGAAGAAGCTTTGTGGCGCATAGGCCAAGAAGCACTGAACAATGTAAGTAAGCATGCAGGTGTAAAAGAAGCGACGATTTATTTTACAGTGAATGAGAAAAATGTATCATTAGAAATAGTTGATCAAGGAAAGGGCTTTGTGGAAAAGAATATAAAAGAAAAGAAATCACTAGGTATGACTACGATGCGTGAAAGAGTAGAATTAGTTGGTGGAACAATTAAAATTGTAAGTAGTAATAAACGAACGAGCGTAAAAGTAAATGTACCATTATGATGTGAAAATGAGGGAAGTTTGTGAAAATAAAAGTATTGTTAGTTGATGATCATACAGTCGTTTTAAAAGGATTAGCATTTTTCTTAAGTACACAGGAAGATTTAGAGTTAGTTGGAGAAGCGAATAATGGGAAAGAAGCGTTAGTGAAAGTAGGAGAAACAAATCCCGATGTTATATTAATGGATTTATATATGCCTGAAATGGATGGTGTTGAGGCGACGGCATATATAAAAAAAGAGTATCCAAATGTGAAAGTAATTGTATTAACTAGCTTTTCTGATCAGGCGCATGTGTTACCTGCATTAAGGGCTGGAGCAAGTGGGTATATTTTAAAAGATGTAGAACCAGATCAGCTTGTTGAGGCTATTCGAAGCGCATATAAAGGTAATATTCAATTACATCCGGATATAGCAAATGCTCTTCTCTCTCAAACATTACCTGTAGAAGAAAAGGAAGAAGAATCTTCTATTCAAGTGGATGTGCTAACAGCGAGAGAAAATGAAGTATTGCAGCTATTAGCGAAAGGGATGAGCAATAAGGAAATTGCATCTGTTTTAGTTATTACAGAAAAGACGGTTAAGGCGCATGTAAGTAGTATTTTGAGTAAGTTGAATTTATCTGATCGTACGCAAGCGGCATTATATGCAGTTAAAAATGGAATTGTATAAGACGAAAGTCGTAAGACCAAGTTCGCCTTTAGAAGGTGGACTTTTTTTATGGAAAAATACGTCTATGTGAGGACGAAATTGTCTTTATATAAAGATAAAATATGTTTGTAAGCAACAAAACAACAATTACAAGGGATACCTTTTTTGAAAGCATATAACAACATAAGAGTGAGTACTAGGAGGAATAAATAATGGCAACAGTTTTATTCGTTAAAGCAAATAACCGTCCAGCGGAACAAGCAGTTAGTGTAAAATTATATGAGGCATTTTTAGCAAACTATAAAGAAGCACACCCAAATGATACAGTAGTAGAACTTGATTTATATAAAGAAGAATTACCATACGTAGGCGTAGACATGATCAATGGTACATTCAAGGTAGGTAAAGGATTTGATTTAACAGAAGAAGAAGCAAAAGCAGTAGCAGTTGCTGATAAGTATTTAAATCAATTCCTAGAAGCTGATAAAGTTGTTTTCGGCTTCCCATTATGGAACTTAACGATTCCAGCAGTATTGCACACATATATTGATTATTTAAACCGTGCTGGTAAAACGTTCAAATATACGCCAGAGGGTCCAGTTGGCCTAATTGGAGATAAGAAGATTGCATTATTAAATGCAAGAGGCGGCGTATATTCAGAAGGTCCAGCAGCTGAGGTAGAAATGGCTGTTAAATATGTAGCAAGTATGATGGGCTTCTTCGGCGCAACAAACATGGAAACAGTAGTTATTGAAGGACATAACCAATTCCCAGATAAAGCAGAAGAAATTATTGCTGCAGGTCTTGAAGAAGCAGCTAAAGTAGCAAGTAAATTTTAATTAAAATTATACTCGTCACTCGAAAAAACAGCATTAACGTTTATATGTTAATGCTGTTTTTTTATATTTTTAGTTCATCAGCAAGTTTTTCTAATGTATTTCGATCTTTTATATAATATGTTCGGCCTTCTTTTCTTAAATAATTTTGTTGGCAAAACTGATTTAATACATATAAAAGATGACGGTAGCTGACATTTAAATATTCCGAGGCCTCGGTATGCTTTTCTATATAACAATTATTTTGTTCTGTTAATAAAATAAAAGCAGCTAATCGATTTTCAAAAGGATAACTATAGTTTTTTGCGTAATTTTCAGTGCGAGTAATTGTCTTTTCTCCAATAAATTTGCATAAGTGCTGTAAAAATGTTGCATCTTGTAATAAAAGTTGCTGACAATCTTTAAGAGGAAGTGCCAAACACACACAATCTTCTAGTACTTCAACGGACTTAGTAATATTTTCTACCCCTATTAATCCTAATTCCCCGATAAAAGATGGTGCTTGAATAAAATTAATTAATGAAACCTTCCCGTTTTTATGACTCATATATATTTTGGCTCTCCCAGAAATCAAGTAATAGAGATAAGGGAGAGCATTTCCTTCACTACATATCATCTCTTTCGTTTGAAAAGAATGCAGCTCTACATATGGCAAGACATGAAATGAAAATAGGGTATGGAATTGATGGATTCGCATGTATTGATAAATTTCTTCCTCATTTTTGCTGATTTTCATATTTTCACCCCTATGTATAGTATGAGATATCTCCTATTATCTTTACAAGAAGGAATGATACGATTTATGTAAATTTGTTTTTATAGAAAAGAGAGTGTGATGAATTTATGAAAAAATATAAAACATTGTTATTTGATGTAGATGATACATTACTAGACTTCCAAAAGGCTGAAAAAGTGGCTTTACGGGTACTTTTTGAAGAGAAGGGAATCCCTTTAACAGACGAGATAGAGGCTCGTTATAAAAAAATAAATAAAGGTCTTTGGGATGCTTTTGAAAAAGGTGAACTATCACGCAATGAAGTTGTAAATACACGATTCTCTCTGTTGTTTAAAGAGTATGGAGAAGAAGTAAATGGAATATTATTCGAAAATAATTATCGTAACTACTTAGAAGAAGGAAATCAACTCATGCAAGGTGCATTTGAATTTATAAATCAAATTCAAGGGGAGTATGAATTGTATATAGTGACAAATGGTGTTTCTAAGACGCAAGATAAACGTTTGCGCAATGCAGGGTTACATTCATTATTTAAAGATGTCTTTGTTTCGGAAGATACAGGTTTTCAAAAACCGATGAAAGAGTATTTTGATTATGTTTTTGAACGGATTCCTAACTTTGCACCTGAAGAAGGGCTGATTATTGGTGATTCATTAAGCGCTGATATTAAAGGTGGATATGTAGCGGGAATTGATACTTGTTGGTTTAATCCAGAAAGGAAATTAAATGATAGTGGGATTATACCGACATATGAAGTGCATAATTTTGAGGAGTTAGAAGCGTTATTAAAGCAGCATGTGTAATAAAAAAATAGGCAGTGGAGCTTTCGTCCCCACTGCCTATTTTTATTAATTTTTATTTTCGTTATGTTTTGGGAGGGGAAAGGCATTCCCGATAGCAGCTGCACCAAGCATGGGCAATAGTAAATTAAGCGGGAAAAACATAAGTAATAGTAATGTTATAGCTATTGGCTTTCGTAACGCATAGCTTGAAATTGCTGTTGTTACGATGGCAACAGATGCTACTGGATCTATAGGAAGAATAGATGCTACAGCGTATCCGATACTTGACCCAGAAAATATAATTGGGAAGATATGTCCACCTCGCCACCCTGTGTTCAAACAAACGGCAGTAATGCACAACTTTAAAATCCCTGAAAGAAGTAGTATCCAAAAAGATAAATGGCTCCATTCAACAACTAATTCTTTTAATTGATGTTCCCCTGAAAATAATGTGTACGGAAGAAAGGTTCCCGCAATTCCTAATAAAATACCACCGATAATTCCGAGTGTCAGCTTGTATTCTCTAAAAGGGTGAATTAACTTTTCTAATGTGAATTCTAACTTGAAATAAAAGAAACCAACTATAGCACCGATACTAGCAAGTGGAAGAAATGCAATCCATTCATTGAAAGAAAGTGTACCTTCTCCGAAATCAACAATAAAGGATCCACGATTATCAAGTTTACTCAGTAGTAAATAAACAGAAAAACCTGCGAAAGTAGTAGCTAAGTATACAATCGCTTTTTTTCCTTTAGAAAAAGCAGCAATTTCTTCCCCCTCATTTTCATTTGGTGCTAAATAACCGAATAATGGTGCGTTAAAAATGACACTTAAAGTAGCGCCAATTCCGATCTCGGTTAGCTCATTCATACCCTTTAAGGCAAATTTAAAGCGATCCCCTACCCATGTGCACAGTCCGCCTATAATTCCAACTAGTGCGGCTTCTGGACCAAGACTAGCACCGAAAATTAAAACAATAATCGCTGTTAAAGTAGCCCGATGGACAAAGCGATATTCGATTTGACCAGTTTTTTTATATTCAGCCATTACTTCAGGCATAAGGCGTGGGTATGTACCGAAATATTTTTGTGATAGACCAACAAGGCCCCCGCCAATTATTGTTACGCAAAGGGTGTAATAAGAGGGAAAAGAGAGAACTTCAGGCAAGTATCCCCAAATAAAGTGGATTCCAATATTTATTGTGACTAAAAATAACCAGACTGTAGCTCCTACTATAGATCCTAGAAGAATGCCATATAGAGCAAGTATGTAATGCATATCTTTTTTATTTGTCATGTTATACCTCCGTTATGTAAATCTTAGTAGGGAAAAAAGTGAAATATACTAGTGAAAAATGGATTGAATATATATAGTATCTTTTTGAGAAGATGGCCTATTCAATATATAGGCTAACTTTTGGGGAATTTGAATTTATAGGTTAAATTACTTATTTAATTTTATAGACTGATTTGAGGTTTTTAAAGGTCTTTTTTGAAATAGACTAGAATATATTTCTTTTGTTGCTTTATATGAAACTGTTAACATTTATTTTAGAACATTCAGAAAAACTGTTTGACATTAGGAAATTATTGCTATAAAATCAACGGTAATTGCATAGTCTTATCAAGAAAAGGTGGAGGGACAGGCCCGATGAAACCTTGGCAACAGCCGTATAACGGAATTGTGCCAAATCCTGCAGGTAGTAATCCTGAGAGATAAGAAAGAGCCTTTAGAGCGTGTTTTCAAACTGCTCCTTTCTTGTTTTCAGGAAAGGGGCAGTTTTTTATTTTGTATAAAAGAAAGGAGAATGAGAGATGGGAGAATCATGGGGAAAAGGAACAATTTGTGTGCAAGGTGGCTATACGCCAAAGAATGGTGAACCACGTGTTTTACCACTTTATCAAAGCACAACGTATAAATACGATACTTCGGATGATTTAGCAGCTCTATTTAACTTAGAGGCAGAAGGATATATTTATACACGTATTGGAAACCCTACTCTAGCAGCATTTGAGCAGAAGTTATCAGATTTAGAAGGCGGTGTAGGAGCTGTTGCAACGGCTTCTGGGCAAGCAGCTATTATGCTCGCAGTTTTAAATATTTGTAGTAGTGGAGACCATTTACTTTGCTCTTCAACTGTTTACGGGGGAACGTTTAATTTATTTGGGGTGAGTTTACGTAAGCTTGGCATTGATGTTACGTTCTTTAATCCAAATTTAACGGCAGATGAAATTACGGCGCTTGCTAATGACAAGACGAAACTTATCTATGCAGAATCGTTAGGAAATCCAGCGATGAATGTTTTAAATTTTAAAGAATTTTCAGCTGCCGCTAAAGAATTAGAGGTACCTTTTATCGTTGATAATACATTAGCAACTCCTTATTTATGCCAGGCGTTTGAACATGGGGCAAATATTATTGTTCATTCTACGACTAAATATATCGATGGGCATGCGAGCTCCTTAGGCGGTATTGTAATTGACGGTGGAAACTTTGATTGGACAAATGGAAGGTATCCTGAACTTGTTGAACCAGATCCAAGTTATCACGGTGTAAGTTACGTTCAAAACTTTGGTACAGCAGCGTATATTGTGAAAGCACGTGTTCAGCTATTAAGAGATTATGGAAATTGTATGAGCCCATTCAATGCATATATTAGCAATATTGGCTTAGAAACATTGCATTTACGAATGGAACGTCATAGTGAAAATGCTCTTGCAGTTGCTAAGTGGCTTGCTAATCATGAACGTATTGAATGGGTGAATTATCCAGGCTTAGATAGTAATGAAAATTACTCATTAGCACAACAGTACTTGAAAAAAGGTGCTAGTGGTGTTTTAACTTTCGGTATTAAAGGCGGATTAGAAGCAGCAAAAGAATTTATCGCAAATGTAAAACTAGCAACTCTTGTAACGCACGTAGCTGATGCACGAACTTGCGTTATACATCCTGCTAGTACGACGCATAGACAATTAAATGCTGAAGATCAGCGTTTAGCGGGTGTTACATCTGATTTAATTCGTTTATCGGTTGGTATAGAAGATGTTTCTGATATTATTGCAGATTTGGAAGCAGCTCTAGTTGGAGGCAAAACACATGCCGATCATAATTGATAAAGATTTACCGGCTCGCAAAGTGTTGCAAAAAGAAAATATTTTTGTAATGACGAAGGAGCGGGCAGAAACACAAGATATACGTGCTTTAAAAATTGCTATATTAAATTTAATGCCAACGAAACAAGATACAGAGGCGCAATTACTTCGCTTAATTGGAAACACACCGTTACAATTAGATGTTCATTTGCTTCATATGGAATCACATCTATCGCGTAATGTAACGCAAGAACATTTAACAAGCTTTTATAAAACGTTTCGTGATATTGAAAATGAAAAGTTTGATGGGCTCATTATTACAGGAGCGCCAGTGGAGACCCTTGCTTTTGAAGAGGTAGATTATTGGGAAGAGCTTAAACATATTATGGAGTATTCAAAAACGAATGTAACATCTACGCTCCATATTTGCTGGGGGGCACAGGCTGGCTTGTACTATCATTATGATGTTCCAAAGTATCCCCTTAAGGAAAAAGTGTTCGGTGTATTTGAACATGAAGTTTGCGAGCAACATGTGAAATTATTACAAGGATTTGATGAATTGTTTTTTGCTCCGCATTCTCGTCATACAGAAGTACGAGAGAATGATATTAGAGGAGTGAAAGAATTAACATTGTTAGCAAACTCTGAAGAAGCAGGTGTTCACCTTGTTATTGGGCCAGAAGGAAGGCAAGTGTTTGCTCTTGGACATAGCGAATATAGTTGTGAGACGTTAAAACAAGAATACGAACGAGATCGTGACAAGGGATTAAATATTGATGTGCCAAAAAACTATTTTAAACATAATAATCCAGATGAAAAGCCGCTTGTTAGATGGAGGAGTCATGGTAATTTATTGTTTTCTAATTGGTTGAATTATTACGTGTATCAAGAAACCCCTTATATATTGTAAAGAAAGATTGTGTAACACGTGGCAACGTTTTCCTTGTAAAGATTAACCTTTATTTTTCCGAATGTTCAAAATACATTGTTTTTCAGATTTTTTACTCATATAATTTCATCTAAACACAATTTTTGAGGGGTGGACAGTACTATGAAAGAAATTCAAGTTGGGTTATTAGGTCTTGGGACAGTTGGCAGTGGTGTGGTTCGTATTATTACGGATCATCAAGAACGACTCATACACCAAGTAGGTTGCCCAGTGAAGGTAACGAAAGTATTAGTGCAAAACATTGAGAAAGAGAGAGAGGTAGAGGTACCTTCTACTCTATTAACACAAGATGCAAATGAAATTTTAGATAATCCAAATATTGATGTTGTTATTGAAGTGATGGGTGGCATTGATGATGCAAAATCATATATTTTACAAGCTTTAAAAAGCGGAAAGCATGTTGTAACTGCAAATAAAGACTTAATGGCATTACATGGAGCTGAATTATTAGCAACAGCAAAAGATAATAAGGCTGATTTATTCTATGAGGCGAGTGTGGCAGGGGGAATTCCAATTTTACGCAGTATCGTAGAAGGACTTTCTTCAGATCTTATTACGAAAGTAATGGGAATTGTAAATGGAACAACAAATTTTATTTTGACGAAAATGTCAGACGAAGGGAGAGCATATAACGACGTGTTAAAAGAAGCCCAACAACTTGGATTTGCAGAAGCAGATCCAACATCAGATGTAGAAGGTTTAGATGCAGCAAGAAAAATGACGATTTTAGCTACCCTCGGTTTCTCTACAAATGTAGAGCTTGGAGATGTGAAAGTAAAAGGGATTACCTCTATTACAGAGGAAGATATTGAATACAGTAAGAGCTTAGGTTATACAATTAAATTAATCGGTCTTGCAAAACGAGATGGTGAAAAATTGGAGGTTACAGTTGAACCAACTTTACTTCCAAATACACATCCTCTTGCAGCAGTACAAAATGAATATAACGCTGTGTATGTGTACGGTGAAGCAGTTGGGGAAACGATGTTTTATGGACCAGGCGCAGGAAGTTTACCGACAGCTACAGCTGTTGTTTCGGATTTAGTTGCTGTAATGCAAAATATTAGATTAGGGGTAACAGGAAATAGTGCTGTAGTCCCACAATATCAAAAAGTATTAAAAGAGCCAGACGAAATTGTCGTGAAAAAGTTTTTAAGACTGCATGTAAAAGACGAAATTGGTGTATTTGCAAAAATTACTTCATTGTTCTCTGAGCGCGGAGTTAGCTTTGAGAAAATTATTCAAATGCCGCTTGAAGAGAAAGGAAAGGCTGAAATTGTAATTGTAACGCATCGTGCGTCTCTTGCTGATTATGATTATATTCTACATACGTTGCAAGGGTATGAAGAAATAGATTGTTTGAAAGCGAACTATCGAATTGAAGGGGATGCTAAGTAGTATCTCTTACCATAAAACAGAAAGAGCCTATTAAGCAGCTTGCTCAATAGGCTCTTTTCTATTTAAAATCTGCGTACCAACTTGAATAAATGCTTGGATAATCCAGCCTGTTGTAAAGGATAAGATGATTGTTCCAAAATAGATAGGTCCATCTAATAAAAAGCTTAACGTTAAAAATAAAAAGGCTAATGAAATCTCTGTTCTTCTAAACGTCCATTTTTTCTTCTCGGCAACCGTTAAAACGAAAGCTTCTTGAGGCGCTGCACAAAGGTTTGTAGAGACGTAAAGACCAATTCCAGCTCCAACGAATAGATTTCCGCAAATAAGTGTTATATATTTTGGAAGAGAGCGGATAGCGTCCATAATAGTTGTAATGGAACCAATCCAATCAACAAAAAGAGAAATAATAACCATCGTTACAATTGTACCGATTGTAATTTGTTTTCTATTCCAAAAGAGTACGATAAGTGTAAAGGCAAAGTTAATCATGAAAATCCAAAAACCAATACTTATCCCAAAATTTTGATATAGTGCAATAAAGAAGGAATCATAAGGGCTAAGTCCAAAGGAAGTAATTGTCGTCATCATATTAATACCGATGGCAAGAATGAGTAAACCGCCAATGAAAAATATATATTCTAATTTGAATCGAAGCATAGTTGTATATCCTTTCTAAATGTATTTGCTAGGAAAGGATATATTGTGGAAAGCTTACCAGGTCAAGGAAGAATTTTTGTGAGAAGGGGAAAATGAGATGACAAATATAAGAAAGATTGCTGAACTTGCTGGAGTATCTGTTTCAACTGTTTCACGTGTACTAAATAATCATCCGTACGTAAATGAACAGAAACGAAAAGAAATTTTAGCGATTATAGAAGAATTAAATTACACGCAAAACGTGAATGCAATTCATTTAGTGAAAGGAAAAACGAATGTAATTGGCGTTTTATTGCCACACGTAAATGATCAATATTATAGCGCTATTATCGAGGGGATATCAAAAGAGACAGCAAAGAATAATTATAATATGATGCTTTGCCAGACGAATTATAGTGAAGAAAGAGAACTAGAAATTTTGAATATGTTAAAAATGAAAAAGCTTGATGGGGTTATTATTTGTTCTCGGATAAATAGTAAGGAGAAGCTTGAAGAATATACGAAATTCGGCCCGATTGTTATGTGTGAAGAAATAGATTCGAAGTATATTTCAAGTGTCCATATCGATTACTACAAAGTATTTTCACGTGGGATGAAAAGCTTAATAGATGCCGGTCATACACGTATTGGATATTGTATTGGAAGAAGTAATAGCGTTAATAGCCAAAGACGAAAGAAGGCGTACGAAGATTCGCTTCAACAGAGTATCGTAACATCGTTAGAGACCTGGAAATTTGAGGGATGTTTTACAGTGGAAGATGGACGCAATGTAATTAGAGAATGGGCTCATATGTCAGTAAAACCGACGGCGTTCCTTGTATCTTGTAACCATATTGCAGCGGGGATGGTTACAGAAGCAAAAAAACAAGGAGTTCGTATTCCAGAGGATATTACGATTATCGGGTGTGATGATCAAGAGGTGGCAGATATATTGGGTATAACGACGATTTCGCATTCTAGTAAAAACGTTGGAGTGAAAGCGTTTGAATTATTATATGAAAAGATTAATGAAGAGAAATTAGATGTGAAGCATATAGAGTTATTACCAGAGTTAGTAGATAGAGAAACGACATAATTGAGAAGGTGTGAAAATCGCTTTTCAAAATTTCGTTTGGTATAATTATGGACAATCTATGAGGGCTAAAAGGGGTTTTGATATGAGATCAAAAGTAGTAAAAGTAATTCTACTCATTACAATTGCATCTTTCTGTTTATTTGCATATGGCTTTGTTTCAGGTGTAAATGATGTATTAAATCCGAAAGCTTCAAATTTAATTAAAAAGACCGATGTAGTGGCAAAAGAGAAAAAGAAAACGGGAACGTTACAAATCGTTAGTTTAGGTGATTCATTAACGCGTGGCGTTGGTGATAAAGAAGGAATTGGCTATGTTGGGCGAATGAAAGAGGATTTACAAAAAGATTATAAGCAAAAAATTGCATTAACAAATTTAGCAGTTAGTGGTGCAAAAATGCCCGATTTATTAAAACAAATTGAAAGTAATGGCGCTCAATATTCAATTAAGCAAGCAGATGTAATTGTGTTAACGATTGGTGGAAATGATTTGTTCCCAGGCTGGGAATCACTTGGGAAAATAGATTTAGAGACGTATCGTCCTGACACAGAGACGTTTCAAAATGAAGCAAAGAAAATTATAGAAGAAATTCGTAAATTAAATACAGATAGTCCGATTTTTTGGCTTGGTTTATACAATCCTTTTGAAGATGTAGAAGATTTAAAAGGGTCTTCAAACATTGTTGTGGACTGGAATGCATCTTTAGAGAAATTAGCGCTAAACGATAAAAATGTGTATATTACACCGACATTTGATTTATTCCAAAACCGCGGGAAAGATTTATTATACTCTGATCATTTTCATCCGAACGAAGTAGGTTATACGTATATGGCAGAACGTTTAGTTCAAAATGTTGTAAGTAAATTAAAACTAGAACAAGGAGGGGTAAAATGACGACGATACTTTCCGTACGAGACTTGAAGAAGGTAATTGGAAAGAAGACTCTTGTAGAGAATATTTCCTTTGATGTAAAGCAAGGAGAAGTATTCGGGTTCTTAGGACCAAATGGTGCTGGAAAGACGACTACCATTCGAATGTTAGTCGGATTGATTAAGGCGACAGAAGGTAAGATTTCTATCGGTGGTTATTCGATTAAGGAAAATTTCAGAAAAGCGATGCGTCAAATTGGGAGTATCGTTGAAAACCCAGAGTTGTATACATATTTAACGGGATGGGAAAATTTAAAGCAATTTGGTCGTATGTTAGGTGATATATCAGATGAACGTATTATTGAAATTGCTGAAATGGTTCATTTAGATGAAAGAATTCATGACAAGGTAAAAACGTACTCACTTGGTATGAAACAACGCCTTGGAATTGCGCAGGCGCTCCTTGGAAATCCGAAATTGCTCATATTAGATGAACCAACGAATGGTTTAGATCCAGCAGGGATTAGAGAACTTAGGGAATTTATACATAAGCTTGTAAAAGAAGAAAATATGAGCGTGTTTATTTCAAGCCACTTGCTAAGTGAAGTGCAAATGATATGCGATCGCGTTGCTATTATTCATAAAGGAAAGATGATAACAGTTGCCAAGGTTGAAGAATTAATTAAAACAGCAAGTGATCGTGTAGAATGGATTGTTACACCGATTTCTAAGGCGAAAGATATGCTAGAAGCGGCCGAAGAAGTAAGGGAAGTGAGTGTAGAAGGCGATCGATTACTATGCCGCATGGATATTGCATCTATAAGTAGTTGGAATAAACACTTTGTCGCAAATGAAATAGATGTACATAGCGTTAAGGAGCTTGTATTTACGCTAGAAGATTTATTTATTGAACTCACAAGGGGTGAGCAGCATGCGTGAATTTGCGAATCTAGTTTTAAATGAATCAGAAAAGATTTACCGCAAGAAACGTATTTTTGTTGTCATGCTTATTTTAGCAATCTTGATCCCGCTTTTTGTGTATGCGCAGTATCGTGAAATAGAAACGACACAAAAAAGACTCGGTACAACTGATTGGAAGGTTTCATTGCAACAGCAAATTGTTGATTCTCAGAACCGGTTGAACAATTCTAGGTTGCCAGAAGAATGGCGTGATTGGTTAAAGGTAAGAGTTGAGCAACAACAATATTATTTAGATCATGATATTAATCCGATGGCACCGGGTGCACCGACTTTTGTCAGAGCATTTATTGAACAAGGAATTACATTATTTATTCCGCTTCTCGTAATGATTGTCGCCATTGATATCGTTTCAGGAGAACGAAGTGATGGGACGATGAAGATGTTACTTACGCGGCCGATTCGGCGCTGGAAAATACTCCTTAGTAAATACGTGACGATGTTATTTTTCATTTCGCTCATACTGTTTCTTGTAGGTTTGTTTGCTTACATATTATCAGGGCTTGTATTTGGGTACTCGGGATGGAATTTACCTGTTTTAACAGGATTCGTCATTGATAAGGAAACGTTAAATACGAACTTTGTGCATCTTATTCCGCAGTGGCAATACATCTTAATGGCGTATGGACTAGCCTGGTTTGTTGCTATCGTTGTCGGAACTATATCATTTATGGTCTCTGTTTTAATTCGTAATACACCAGCTGGTATGGGCGTTATGCTAGCTGCATTAATTGCAGGCGGTATTTTAAGCTCGTTCGCAACATCTTGGGAAGGCGCCAAATATATTTTTAGTGTGAATTTATCATTAACGGATTATTTATCAGGAAAATTACCTGCATTACAAGGTTTATCGATGGGATTTTCTTTGATGAATTTAACTGTTTGGGCAGTTGTTTCTCTTGTTATTTCGTTCGTAGTATTTACAAGACAGGATATGGTGAATTAATTAGACAGGAAGTGACAGTATGGAAAATGTTTTAAAGAATGATTGGGAGCCACTATTGGCACCAGAATTCGAGAAAGAGTATTATCTTACTCTATCCAGTTTTTTGACAGAAGAATACAGCACGCATGTTGTTTATCCGAAGGTAGAAGATATTTTTAACGCTCTTCAGTATACAAGTTATGAAAATACAAAGGTTGTCATTTTAGGGCAAGATCCATATCATGGACCGAATCAAGCGCATGGTTTAAGCTTTTCTGTGCAACCTGGTGTTAAAACACCACCGTCATTGTTAAATATGTATAAAGAACTTCGAGATGAATATGGTTATGAAATCCCGAATAACGGTTATTTAGTAAAATGGGCGGAACAAGGAGTATTATTACTAAATACCGTATTAACAGTTCGTCAAGGCGAAGCAAATTCTCATAAGGGAAAAGGATGGGAGCACTTCACAGATCGTGTAATTGAACTGTTGAACGAACGTGAAAAGCCAGTTATTTTCATATTGTGGGGGCGCCATGCGCAGGCGAAGAAGAAATTAATTACGAATCCGAATCATCATATTATCGAATCTGTACATCCAAGCCCATTATCGGCAAGACGTGGTTTCTTTGGTAGTAAGCCATATTCTAAAATAAATACGATTTTAGCTAATATGGGCGAAAGAGAAATTGATTGGGAAATTCCAAATTTATAAATAGAAAAGGTAGTTAACAGTTGTTAACTACCTTTTTATTATCATTGTTGCTCGTTCTTTAATTTTGCATCTAGTACAAAAGTACCAAATGGGATAACTGATGAAACGAATGCTCCAAGTGCCCATAAAATTGATTTACGGTGTACGATTGTTACTTGAATTACTGCAAAGATGAATAGAATAAATAGAACACCATGAGCCATGCCTGTAATTTTAACAGCTGTTGCAAATCCTGCGAAATATTTCAATGGCATTGCTACAAATAATAGTAATAGGAAAGAAATACCTTCAACTAGTCCAATTGCTCTTAATCGTCCGATTGGTGTAGATAACATAAAGTAGCCTCCTTTAACGTATGCTTGTATATAGTAAATTTGTATTCTTTTTCAAAATAAAATAGTCTATTTTGTTTCATTATATACAAAAAGAAAGTTTACACTACGAGAATAGTGCAAAGTTCAAAATATAGTCACAAAAGCATGAGAATTTAAATAAAAACCTATTTGAAGTATTTGACTTCAAATAGGTTTTGTGAATGAAAATATTAAACAAGTACATCCGTTTTTAAAACGAATTTCTCTACAACTTTTGCAACACCATCGTTCATATTTGTATCTGTTACGTAGTTTGCAATTTCTTTAATATCCTCAGGTGCATTTCCCATTGCAACGCCAAGACCAGCAAATTCAATCATTGCTTGGTCGTTATAGCTATCGCCCATTGCGATAACTTCTTCACGCTTAATGCCAAGCTTTTGAATCAGTTTGTTTAAGCTCGTTCCTTTTGTAACACCGGCTTCTGTAAATTCTAAGAAGAATGGTTTCGAACGCATCACGCTTAATTGGCCTTCTAGTTGTTTTTGTAGTTTCTTTTCAACTTCAACAAGGCGTTCAGCCTCTTTATTCATTAATACTTTTACTACAGGCTCTTTAACTGCGGCTTTAAAGTCATCTACTACAACAATTGGCATACCGGTAATATCGCCCTCAATTTCAGTATAAGGATTATTTTCTTCCGTTACGATATCATCGCCCATATAAGTATGAATCCATACATCTTCAGTTTGACTAATTTCAAATAGGTTGTGAACGATTTCAGGAGATAGCGTACTACTAAAGATTTCTTCGTTTGTTTTACAGTTAATAATTTTTGCACCATTAAAAGATAGAATGAAACTGCCGTATTCTTCTAAACGAAGTTCTTTGGCTACATTGCGCATACCAAACGTTGGACGTCCAGAAGCAAGTACAACCTTTACACCTTGCTCTTGTGCAGTCATTAACGCTTCTTTCGTACGAGGTGAAATAGTATGGTCATCACGTAATAAAGTATCATCTAAATCTAAAACAATCATTTTATAAGTCATATAGAAAATTCCTTTCTTTAATTGAAATCAAAATACATGTTCATGAAGATGTTGAGGAATAATAGTAAGACATCAAACCTCTTTGAAAAGAAGTAGATAAATTATTATGAGTTGTTGCTCATAATATTGGTTAATAATCATTGGGGAAGAATAAAACCCCAATGATTAAAGTTTGATTTTATCGTAACAACTCTAAAGGTAGAGTGCAATAATGGAAGTTTTCCAATTTAAGATATTTGTTTTGCAGCGGAACGAGAAAATAGTATTTCTAGCAAGATTGCCATTACAGATCCAAGAACGAGACCATTACTTAAAAACGATGCTAGAAATGGTGGAAGTGTGGAATATGCTCCTGCTGGAACAAACATAACTCCGACTCCTGTAAAGATTGAAAGACCGGCTACTTTAAATAATCGTTCTTTATCCTGGACAGTTTCGTATTCTCGAAAGGCGAGACCAATCATGCTTGCGAATACAGGATAAATAGCGGCATAACCAACTGCAACAGGGATTGCTGCAAAGAATGAAGTAATCTTTGGAAATATACTAACGACAATAATAAAGCTTGACCCTAATATAAACGGGAGACGTTTATAAATATTAGTCGTTGCAATAAAACCTGCTGATCCAGAAATAGCGACAGGCCCAATAGCTGAAAATAGGCCGCCTAGCAATTGGTTGATTCCTGTTATAATGCCAGCTTGTTTAAAACGATCTGATGCAGCGTTTTCTTCATATTTAGAGACAACCTTTTGTACAACGCGAATACTTGCTAACATATTTGTTAGAAGTAAGAGTGTAACGAAAATGACCGTAATTACCATGTTCCATTCAACACGAGGCATTCCGAAAACAAATAAGGATGGAAAACGGATTATGTCTGTCACTGGTGTTATTGGATTAGATAATCCGAAACATGCGAATAATATCCAGCCGCATACGATACTGAAAAGAACGGAATATTGTCCAATAATAGGTAGCTTCATGATGAAAAAGGATAGTAAAATAACAATGAGTGAAAGAATAAATACGTTAGGTTGTACTTCTGTATGTTTTCCATCAAGGCCAAACATTCCCTTTAAGAAGGAGCCACTAAGCTGCGCGACAAGAAGAAATAAATATGTTCCAATGACTGTCGGTGTAAAATAGCGAACGAGTTTATCAATAAGTCCAAAAACGCTAAGAATAATACAAATAATACCGCTTAATAAGAAAGCATATTGAAGAACTTTAAGTGTCTCATTGCTTGATCCAAATAATACGACGCCTAAACTCGCATAAAGGGAGAAAATTCCCCACCAAAGGCCAGCAGGACCTTCTTGAATAGGAAGTTTATGCCCAAATATAGCTTGCAAGAGACCAGCAAAGCCTAGAACAAATAATGTTCTTTGTACGAATGCAATGGCTTCAGCGCCATCAAGACCATAACTAGTTGCGACACTAATTGGTACAATAAGGCTTCCAGCTAAAATAAATAGTGCCCATTGTAAGGCGGAAAGAAATGTCTTCATTATATCAACCTCTTTCATAGATTCCGTATCTAGTATATACGTATTTTATTTCCACTGGCAAAGATTGTAGATAGAGAAAAGAGTTGAAACACGGTATGAATGCACGTAAGCAATTATGGATAGCAGTTATATGTATGACTTTTGTTGTAATTCTAGGAACGATAGGATTTATGACGATTGAAGAGATTAGTTTGTTTCAAGCATTTTGGATGACAATGATTACTGTATTGACTGTTGGATACGGAGATGCTGTTCCTGTAACGCAAGCGGGGAAAGTATTTGCGCTTCTTATTATTCCTGTTGGCGTAGGTATTGTTACGTATGCAATTGGGGTAGTGGCAGCTATGATTATTGAAGGGAATTTATTTCATGCAGTACGGAGGAAGAAGATGGATAAACAAATAGCGCAGTTGAAAAATCATATTATAGTATGTGGTTGCGGTAGAGTGGGGCTTCAAGTTGTACATGAATTGCAAGAAAAGAATATTCCATTTGTCGTTGTTGATAAAGATGAAAGTATATTGGAGCAGGAAAAGCTTTTATTTGTACATGGAGATGCAACGGAAGATCAAGTATTACATAATGCCGGAATTTTAAAAGCAGCTGGTTTAGTTGCTATTGTTGCAAATGATGCCGAAAATGTATTTATTACATTAACAGCAAGAGGGTTAAACGATACGATTAAAATTGTGGCGAGATCTGAAAAGCCAGAAACTGAAGAGAAATTAAGGCGCGCCGGTGCAAATAAGGTTATTAATCCATCTAGTATGGCAGGTGTTCATATCGCAAAAGGTATTGCAAATCCATTAACCGTTCATTATATTGATACAGTGTTGTATGGAATAGAACAGTCATTTGTCATTGAAGAAATTCTAGTTGGAAAAGATTCAATATTAGTTGGTAAATCGTTACTAGAGAGTAATGTAAGGAATCAGTTTGATGTAACAATACTAGCGATTTCAAGAAATGGGGATATTATACATAATCCAGCAGGGCAGGAAAAATTGAAAGAACGTGATATGATAATAGTATTTGGTTCAGTAGAGAAATTGGGACAATTCGAGAAAGAATTACAAAGTACGAGGTGATAAGGAATGCAAATATCTAGCGACAAGATTTTAAATAAAATGGCGAATGAAATTGCGAAGGCAAAAAGTAGTGAAGGACAAAAGTCAAAAGAACATTTATTAGTTGTGCGTGCTTTATGTGACTTATTATTAGATGAACAAGTTGAAACATCTATATATAGAGAACCGCAAATTCCATCGCAAGTAATTGGATCACAACCAGTAACAACTATGCAACCAATTGCACCTGTTTCTGGGGAGCCGGTATATATAAAAGAAAGTGATGCAAACGGTAATTCTTTATTTGATTTTTAGAAGATAAATCGTTTGGCTTATATGAAAAAATTGCTTATGATAAAGGTAAAAAAGGGGAATTAAGATGAAAATTTTCTTTTTACTAGGTTGTATTGCAGCGGGGCTATCTGTTGCGTTAGGGGCCTTTGGAGCACACGGTTTAGAAAATAAAATTTCTGCGAAAATGTTAGAAGTTTGGAAAACAGGCGTTACATATCAGATGTTTCATGCAGGTGGATTATTCGTAGTTGCTTTATTGATGGATAAGGTTCAATCATCACTTTTAACTACTGCTGGTTGGCTAATGGTAGCTGGGATTATTATGTTCTCAGGTAGTTTGTATGCATTAAGTACGACAGGCATTAAGTTCTTTGGCCCAATTACACCTCTTGGTGGTGTAGCGTTTATTGTGGCGTGGATTCTAGTAGGGACTGCAGTTGTAAAAGGATTATAAAAAACAAAAGCTGGCATTTGCCAGCTTTTTTTATGGTCTTGGAGTATAAGTTGCTTGTTGACTAGGTAAATACGTAATTTCTTCTGGAAATTCTACGTAATCTAAGTAGATCATTAATAGTAAATAGCGTTTTCCTGATTGCGGTTCACTAATAACGATATGGTCACGGCCAGCTGCTTCAATAATACCTGTATAAGATTGTGTACCAAGGGAACTGCCACGTTCATAAGTCATTACAACTGTAGCTTGCTTACCTTTGTTTAAACGAAGGATATTTTCAATATAGGATTGCTCTAGAGGTAACATGCCTTGAGAAATTGCATATTGAGCTTGCGCAGCTTGAGCTGTTTGTTGTTGCATCGCTTGCTGCTGTTGTTGAGTCATTTGTTGCGGTTGTACATAAGTTCCAGATGGTTGATAAAAACCTGTTCCATAGTACGGATTTTGTTGCTGTGCCATTCAAAAATCCCTCCTCATTTTCATCTCTTAATATACGCTAGGGCAGTCTTCGCCAGATGGTTGGAAGAAGCAGTGCTTTTTGAAGCGACCAGAGTTTTGTTGGTTATACCAAGTTGGCGGACAAGGACCTTCAGGTCTAAAGAACCATAAGGCAAAGTTAGCGGGCCAAAAACGTTGTCCTTGAATAGTTCGCCTTGCTAAGGCGATATCTTGTTCCCTGGCTCTTTGATAAAAATACCCTTTTTGTGTTGCCTCAAAACCACCAGGATTTTGATAAACCATTTGACGTAAATTACGTATTTTTCTAAAATCTAAACAATTTCCGCGGACACGATTTACTCCAACGTTTCCGACCATTAACATTCCTTGTTGCCCTTCTCCTTCGGCTTCAGCACGCATCAGTCTAGCCAACAACTTTACATCTTCTTCGTTATAAGCAATAACGCCCATTATGTGTCACCTCTCTTTTTGTAATACCTTTTGGAAAGAGGTTTATCCCGCATTAACGGGCAGTAAGACTCCTGCCCTAAAATTTGGTTGAAGTAAAGAAATTAGATGGGAGATCAAACTGCCCGTAAACGCCCGATTGGTTCAACTAATAATCAGCGGGGGATTCCCCCACTGATTAAAGTTTCACTTTATCTCTAGATGAAGTGTGTAACAATTACTAGTTCATACGTATGAGAAAAAGGACTCAGATATGACAACCAAACGAAGTTTTACATTGAGAGTGGAAAATAAAAAAAGCTAGCGTGAGCCAGCTTTTTTATTAAAAAATTTTAGACCATAAGTTTGAGAAGAAATCACCAATAGAGCGCATTGTTAACACAAACCAATTTGCTTTTTCAACTTCCTCTGTCGTTTTTGCAGTAACTTTCATACTTTTACTACCGTCTAAGAAACCATATTTATCAGTTGATTCTAAAGTAATTGAGCCTACTTTGGTATCTTTCTTAATAGGTGCAACTAAATGTCCATCTTCAGAAAGAGATTTATCTAATTCAGTTCCAATTTTATAAGGCTCTTTGCTACCTTTTTTCGCAATTACTGTTATTTCTTTTTCGGGTGCAACAGTTACTTGGTCTTCTTTTCCTTTTACTACAGAGATTGTATTGTTTTTATTAACTTTTAGTTTTTGTTTTTCAAAGTTATTAAATCCATATTCGATTAATTCACGAGATTCCGTGAAACGTTCATCCATTGATTTTGTTTTAATAATAACCGAGATAAGACGTACATCACCACGTTTAGCAGTAATGGTAAATCCGTATCCAGCTGTATCAGAACTTCCGGTTTTTAAACCATCAGTACCTTCATAAGCGAAAGCAGCTCCTGGTAACATCCAATTCCAGTTTTCCATACGAATTGGTTTTGGGTGATTGTCTGGGAAGTTTCTAAATCTTTGTTTTGTATCCTCTAGCATTTCTGGATACTTTGTAATCATTGCTTTTGAAAGCATACCCATATCACGAGCTGACATAGAGTTTTCTGCATTTGGATCAGTACCCTCAGGATGTTTTCCTTTTAAGTCAGCGTTATTTAAGCCAGTAGCGTTTACAAATTTATATTTCTTTAATCCTAGCTTTTTAGCATGTTCATTTGCAAGATTTAAGAAGTTTTTCTCACTTCCTGCAAGAAGTTCTGCTAAAGCAATACTAGATCCATTTGCAGAGAATATAACAATAGAATGATATAATTCTTTTACAGTATATTGACGTCCTTTTTCGAACGGTACATTAGAGAATTCATTATTACGAGAGACTTCATAAGCGTAATCAGAAATATTTACTTTCGTATCCCATGTGATTTTTCCTTCTTTAATTGCTTCTAAAACAGCGTAAACAACAATTAATTTTGACATACTAGCAATAGCTAGCAATTCATCTGGATTTTGCTCGTGAAGTATTTTTCCTGTATCTGCATCAAATAAAAGTGCAGCCGCCGCCTCAATATGTATTTTTTCTTCCGCATGGGATGTTGTTACTCCTAAGGAAGAAATTGACAATACAAGCAATAGTAAAATAGACAAGATTTTTTTCATATAGATTATCACCTTCGCATCGTTATTTAGCATATAGCTCGTATCATTTTAGCATATCTTTACATATAAAAAGGTTACAATTTTACAAGAAATTTGAAAAAATGTTGGTTTTTCTTCAAAAGTGCAGAAAAAAGGAGATTTTTGAGGATAAATATAGAGAAGAATAAAAAAAGGAACGAATTTCGTTCCTTTTCACCATTTATATGTGTAAAAATTTCTCTACTTTTTCGTCTGGTAAAATGTTTCCAACGAAGAATGTTCCAAATTCACCATAACGAGCACTTACTTCATCGAAGCGCATTTCGTATATAAGTTTCTTAAATTGAAGAACATCGTCAGCGAATAATGTTACGCCCCATTCGAAATCGTCGAATCCAACAGATCCTGAAATCACTTGGCGTACTTTACCTGCGTATTGACGACCAATTTTACTATGGCTGTACATCATTTTTTTACGTTCTTCCATAGGAAGCATGTACCAGTTGTCATCACCTTGGCGACGCTTATCCATTGGATAGAAGCAAATATGATTTGCTTTCGGTAATTCAGGATATAAACGAGCTAAAATTTGCGGGTTTTGGTATGGATCCTCATCAGCTGGAAGGTAGTTGCTTAATTCAACAACAGATACGTAAGAATATGCAGGAACCATATATTCAGCTAAAGTTGTTTTATTCAATTCTGTCTCAATTTCATTTAACTCTTCCATTGTTGGACGTAAAATCATAAGCATAATATCAGCTTTTTGGCCAACAACTGTATACATTGCGTGACTACCTTTTTTCGCAGTAGCTACTTCGTTCCATTTTTCAACGACATTTAAAAATTCAGACACTGCTTGTCCGCGTTCGTCGCTAGATAATGTTTTCCATGCAGCCCAATCAATAGAACGTAAATCATGTAAACAATACCAGCCATCTAACGTTGTTGTTGCTTCACTCATTCTATTCACCTCAGTTAATGATAGTTTTACACGTTAACTATAGCATATATAGTTTTAAAATCATCTATATAAAACCTTGGCGCATAAAATTGTCACATTTAAGTGTTTAAGCAAGGTGAATTTAACGGCTGAATTTTATGAAAATATAATCATTTTTATTTTATCTATTTTTTGGGAGCTATAAGTTTAAAATATAGAAGAAAAGCAGTATTCTTAAAGATAGAGTTTTTTTAACATATGTAGGAGGGTTTATTCGTGAGCAACTTATTTACAACAGTAAAAGAAAAAGTTCAAGGAAAAGGCATTTCTATCGTACTTCCTGAAGGAACTGATGAAAGAATTTTAGGCGCTGCAGAGCGTTTAGCAAAAGAAGAGTTAGTAAAACCAATCTTAGTTGGTAATAAGGAAGAAATTAGCGCAAAAGCTGCTAGCATGAATTTAACATTAGCAGGCGTTGATATTTACGACCCAGCTACATACGAAGAAATGGATGCAATGGTAGCATCTTTCGTTGAACGCCGTAAAGGTAAAGCAACTGAAGAAGACGCTCGCAAAATCCTTAAAGACGAAAACTACTTCGGTACAATGCTTGTATACATGGGCAAAGCACACGGTTTAGTAAGTGGTGCAGCTCACTCTACAGCTGATACAGTTCGTCCAGCACTTCAAATTATTAAAACAAAACCAGGCGTTACAAAAACTTCTGGCGTATTCATCATGGTACGTGAAGAGGAGAAATATGTATTCGCTGATTGCGCAATTAACATTGCACCAAACAGCCAAGATTTAGCTGAAATCGGTATCGAAAGTGCGAAAACTGCTGAGTTATTCGGCATTGATCCACGCGTTGCTATGTTAAGCTTCTCTACAAAAGGTTCTGCGAAATCTCCAGAAACAGAAAAAGTTGTAGAAGCAACTCGCATTGCAAAAGAAATGGCTCCTGAGTTAACTTTAGATGGAGAATTCCAATTCGATGCTGCATTCGTACCATCTGTAGCTGAGAAAAAAGCTCCAGGTTCTACAATTAAAGGTGATGCTAACGTATTCGTATTCCCAAGCTTAGAAGCTGGTAATATTGGCTACAAAATCGCTCAACGTTTAGGTAACTTCGAAGCAGTAGGACCAATCTTACAAGGCTTAAACATGCCTGTAAATGATCTGTCTCGTGGATGTAACGAAGAAGAAGTGTACAAGTTAGCTTTAATTACAGCAGCTCAAGCACTTTAATTCTATAATGAATTGAAATAAAGACCGTCGCTATAATAGCGACGGTCTTTATTTTTCTAAGCCAAGTGCTTTATTATTACGATCAATAATACGTTGTAAATTCGTCTCATATAAAGGAATCTCATCTATTGTTAATTGAGATGGTGTTAACTTTGGAGCGAATTGCTGCAATGTTTTTAAAAGACGCATCATTAAATCTTGTACTGTAATGGTTTCGCCAAGTAATTCTGAGAGTGAGGCCATCGTACTTGGTACAATTTCAGGGTACGTAAAGCGTGTTTCTTCCCCTTGAATTGCTAGGTTGTAGAAATCACGAACGAGTGCGGCACGCTCAGAGCCACTTCCGGTAGCACAGAGATAAATTTGGACAGCGACACCGCCGCGAATACGACGTTGTGAAATACCAGCGAATTTTTGATCGCGAATACTTAAGTCATAACTACCAGGACAGTAAGAGCCAACAATTTCTTTTGCCTCGATAGTAACGTTGTAATCCTTTAACATCTCCTTAATTAAATGCCACATCGTATCGTATCCAAGATCAATATCGATACCTTTTTCTGTTTCTTGGAATAAAAGTGATACGTTTAAAACACCTTCATCAAGCACGACTGCAAGCCCGCCAGAATTACGAACAATAACATTGAAGTTGTGTTGTTTTAAAAAAGAAATACCTTCTTCTAAATGCGGAAGGCGTGAATCTTGAATGCCAAGGACAATTGTATTGTGATGAACCCAAGAACGCATTGTTGCGGCTGACTTGCCATTTCCAATGCTTGTGCATAATGTGTCATCCATTGCGAATGACTGAAGTGCATGGAATGTTGGTCCCAAACTAGACTGATCTACAATGCGCCACTCTGGCTGAGATAAAATGGAACGGGAATTGCTCATATAACTAACCCCTTATCTTTAAAATGACAATCTCTATTATAGCAAAAAATGAAGAATGGAGTTTTCTCACATATAAAGGGGGAGCTTAAAGGTGAAAGAATAAAAAGGATGCATTACATGCATCCTTTTTATTCTGCAATTTTTTCTAAATTACCGTTTCGGTCCATTCGGAAAGATGTTTGAGAACGTTCTTCGTCATCCATGACTGCCAATTTACGAGCACGGTTCATAATGTTCATAAGTGTTTCGTAATCTTCTTGTACAGTATGAGATTGCTTTTCTAATTTTTCTAGTTTCTTTTCTAGTTCCTCATTCCGAAGGATTTGTGCTTTAATTTCTTGTTTCAATCTCGTATTCTCGTTTTCAAGAGCTGTCACTTTTATATTTGAAGATCCGACTGTTTGTAAAAAATAAATAACATCTTGCATTGTCATAGAGCTTCTTGCAGCAGGAGCAGTAGATTCTTGATATGGAATAGCTTCTTTATATTGTACGATTGATTCTTCTTGTACTAATTCTTCATAATCAGTTATCGAATCTGAAGCTGGTGGTGTATAAAGTAAACGTTTTTTCGCTTGTTCACCGCTTGCAGCACGCATTTTATCTTTACGATGTTTTTTTGCTAGTTGAAGAGCTTGTTCATAGCTATAGCGAACAACAGCATTCCAGCGGAAACCACAAGCAGCAGATGTACGATTTAACTGATCCCCTACTTCCTCAAATGCATTTAATTGCGTACTTCCTTCTCTAACATGACGAAGTACCGTTTCAGCAAGTAATAAATCATCCTCATCTGTCCAAGCATCTTGTCTTACTTTCATAGATTCAACTCCCTTTCTTTTTATGAACTTCCTATTTTTATAATGGGCAAAAAAATAAACTTTTATACAAAGCTTTTAAAAATATGGTAGATTTCGATGAAAGGTAAAAATTTTCCCATGAATGGTGAGCGCTTCTGTAGGAGAGCATATAAATATGTATCATTATGTAGAGAATAGGCTTTGTAGGGAAACTTGCAACGAGCTTCAAAGAGCGGTAAAATACCATTTAGTGTTTATTTTTAAATGTACTTGAGAAAAGTTTAAAATAGAGGAAGTGTTATGTAATGGGAAACGAGTTTCGCGTGTGCGATGACTGTCAGGCAACGAACATTAAAACGTTAGTTCCGAAGTTAAAAAAAGTAGATTCATGTGCAACGATTGAAGTTGGATGTCAGTCTTACTGTGGTCCTGGTCGTAAAAAATCATTCGCATTTGTAAATAACCGTCCAGTTGCGGCTCCAACAGAAGATGAGTTAATCGTGAAAATTGAAGCAAAGTTAAATAAGTAAGAAAAAGAAGAGTGAAAAGATTACTCTTCTTTTTTTATGCCCATAAGAGGAATGATTTATTCTGCGAAAGTACTCTTGTGTGGACGAACATTTTCTAAAGGATGAACATAACTTTTGTATTAAAATACCAATTTGTATAAATTTATATTTCAAAATAATGGTTGACAGTCTTTTAAAGCGATAGGTAGAATAGAAGTGTCTGATTCTGAGAATCATTATCAGGGAAATAACAATTCACCTAATTTTTTTATTACTATTTGAGAATAAATTTCATTTCAATAAATATATGTTGTTGGTTAGGATGGTTGAGGGATGGAAGCGAGCGCAAGCAGTATAGAACAGCAAGAAGAGAATGTTAAAGAGATTAAGAGCAGACCGCTCATCGCTTCTATTATTTTAGTAGCGGGTACAATTTTGTTAGCTTTAAGCATGGCAGTTTCTATTTCTTTTGGGGCTGCAGATATTAGTTTAAAGACTGTATGGCAAGCTGTATTTCAGTTTGATGGGTCTATTACACATCATAACGTAATTCAAGAGCTTCGCATGCCTAGAGCAATAGGGGGCGTAGTTGCAGGTGCCTTTTTAGCGGTATCAGGAGCAATTATGCAAGGTATGACGCGAAATCCACTTGCTTCACCATCGTTAATGGGGATTACAGATGGAGCTGTATTTGGAATTGCAATTATGTATGCATTTTTCCCTAATTCACCTTATTTAATGTTTGTTATCGCATCTTTTATTGGAGCTGCGTTTGGTGCAAGCATTGTATATGGAATTGGATCTTCTTCACCAGGTGGATTAACACCTGTGAAATTAGCTTTAGCAGGTGCAGCTATTAGTGCTTTATTAGGGGCAATTTCATCTGGAATCGCATTGTATTTCAATCTTGCCCAAGAGGTGAGTATGTGGAATGCAGGCGGAGTCGCTGGAGTGAAATGGCAAAGTATTAATATGTTAGTGCCAATTGGCCTTATTTGTCTTTTTATCGCAATTATGATGTCGAGATATATTACAATTTTGAGCTTCGGTGAAGAAATTGCGATTGGACTTGGTCAAAATACGACATTGATTAAATTTATCGGAACAGTACTTGTTCTTGTTTTAACGGGTTCCGCAGTTTCCATGGCAGGATCAGTTGGATTTGTTGGTCTTGTAATTCCGCATATGACTCGTTTCCTCGTAGGCTCGGACTATAGATGGGTTATTCCATGTTCTGCGGTCTTAGGTGGGCTGTTAATTGAATGTGCAGATATGTTATCTCGCGTTATTAACCCGCCATTTGAAACGCCAATTGGAGCAATTACAGCGCTAATTGGGGTTCCATTCTTCCTCTACTTAGCACGTAATGAAGGGAGAGGAAAGATGTGAGGACGAGTGTCTTAACAAAAAAGAACATTTCTATATTAACGATTTTAGTAGGACTAATCGTTTCTATATTTCTTATTAGTTTAAATACAGGAACTTTTAAAATCCCGCCAATGGACGTATTAAAGTCATTGGTTGGACTAGGGGCTGAAGATCAGTCTGTTATTTTATTTGAATTCCGTATGCCGCGTATGGTAATTGCTATACTAGTCGGATCTGCTTTAGCTATGTCAGGCGCGATTTTGCAAGGTTTATCACGAAATCCGCTTGCTGATCCAGGTATTATAGGTATTAATGCTGGAGCGGGATTAACAGTTGTTATATTCGTCTACTTCTTCTTCGGGAAAGTAGGGACTGGTACATTTTTATCTGTATTCATTCTCCCATTCTTCGCACTAGTTGGAGCGATATTAGCAGCGGTAATTATTTATTTACTAGCATGGAAAGACGGCGTTTCATCGACTCGATTAATACTAGTCGGTATTGCCGTTGCAGCTGGATTTGGAGCTGTTAGTTTAATTTTCTCTATGAAGATGTCATCTAACGATTTTCGTTTTGCTACGATTTGGCTGGCGGGAAGTCTATGGGGTACAGATTGGAAATTCGTATTAAGTGTACTTCCATGGATGGTTATTTTCTTACCGCTTGCTATAAGTAAAGCACACATATTAAATGTAATGAACCTAGGCGATTCTACAGCAGTTGGCCTTGGTGTAAACGTAGAAAAAGAAAGACGTAAATTATTATTTATTGCAGTTTGTTTAGCGGGGGCATCTGTTGCTGTTGCCGGCGGAATTGGCTTTATCGGTTTAATGGCCCCGCATTTAGCAAGGCGCCTTGTTGGTGGTAAACATCAAATTATGTTGCCCACAGCTGCGCTAATAGGAACGTTTTTACTTTTATTCGCAGACGTAATTTCAAGAAGTGTACTAACAACTTCAGAAATACCAGTCGGTCTTGTTATTTCTGTAATTGGTGCACCGTATTTTATTTATTTACTTATGAGGACAAAATAAAGGGAGGCTTTTCGTATGGCAACTTTAGCGGTGGATGCGGTATCGGTTGGCTATAATGAAGGTTTAATTATTGATGGATTAACAGTTGAAATTCCGGAAGGGAAAATTACAACAATTATTGGACCAAATGGTTGTGGGAAGTCCACATTATTAAAAACGGCGTCTCGTATTTTGAAGGCAAAGCAAGGTACTGTTTATCTTGACGGAAAAGCAATTGAGAAACAGCCAACGAAAGAAATTGCAAAGAAAATGGCGATTTTACCACAAACTGCAGAAGTGCCAACGGGTCTTACTGTATTTGAGCTTGTGTCATATGGAAGATTCCCTCATCAAAAAGGGTTTGGCACGTTGAAAGAAGAGGATTATCGCTACATTAACTGGGCACTTGAAGTGACAGGAATGAAAGAATTTGCGAATCGTCCAGCAGAAGCGCTATCAGGCGGTCAACGTCAACGTGTTTGGATTGCAATGGCTCTTGCACAAGGAACAGAATTACTTGTATTGGATGAACCAACGACGTACTTAGATATGGCTCATCAATTAGAAGTATTAAACTTATTGAAAAAGTTAAATGAAGAAGAAGGTAGAACGATTGTTATGGTTATCCATGACTTAAATCACGCTTCCCGTTTCTCCGATCATATGATTGCATTAAAAGCAGGTAAGTTAATGAAACAAGGAACGCCAGATGAAGTTATGACAAGTGAAACACTTCGTAACGTATTTGAGATTGAAGCTCAAATCGTTCCATGTCCAGTAAACTGTAAGCCAATTTGTTTAACATATGATTTAGCGATGATTAGTAATCAATTGCGTAAAAAAGCATAAGTAGAACCCCCTCGTGAAGAGGGGGACTTCTAATGGACGTTGAGCTTCTTATATAAGAATGGGAAGTTGAACGCCCGTTAGAATGGGTTATTAACAACAATTAATAAATATATATTAATTAATTGTTATCTTTGTTTCTTATAGTTCGTTGTAACTTATAAGATAAATACAGCTAGAAGGAGTGGGAACATGAAGAATTTTAAAATGGCACTATTAGCAATGGTACTAGTTGTGACTTCTGTACTATTTGCAGCTTGTTCTAACAAAGAAGAAGAAGAAAAGAAATCAGATGCAAAGACTGAAGAGCGCACTGTAAAACATGCAAAAGGGGAAATTAAAATTCCTGCAAACCCAAAGAAAATTGCTGACCTTAGTGGTTCAACAGAAGAATTATTAATTTTCGGTATGAAACCGGTTATTACTGCTAATACATCTCAAGAAAAAATTGATGCACATATTGAAAAGAAACTAAAAGACGTTAAACCAGTTGGTTCTGCTTGGGGCGATAAAATTAACATCGAAGCAGTAGCTGCTGCAAAACCAGATTTAATTCTTGTAAATAATCGTCAAGAAAAGATTTATGATCAATTATCTAAAATTGCACCAACAGTTATGTTAAACACTCCATTAGATCAATGGCGTCCAAAATTTGAAGAAGTAGGTCAAATCTTTGGTAAAGAAAAAGAAACAAAAGAATGGTTCAAAAAGTATGATGAAAAAGCAAGCAAATTACATGACAAAATCGTCGCTAAAACTGGTGAAGCAACATTTATGAAAATGGCTGCATATCCAAATGCTTTCCGTGTATACGGTGACTACGGTTACGGTAGCGTAATCTTTAATGATTTAAAACTACCAGCAGTTAAAGGTACACCAACTGATAAACCGTTAGTACAAGTACAAAAAGAAGCTTTAATTGATTACAACCCAGATTACTTATTCGTGTTTACAACTGGTGACGGTTCTCAGCGCTTGAAAGAATTCCAAGAAGAATCAATTTGGAAAAACATGAACGCTGTTAAAAACAACCACGTATTTACAATTAAAAATGAAGACTTAAACAAAGGTTACTTCCCACTTGGGAAAGATATGATCTTAGACGAAGTTGCTGAATTCGTTTTAGGTAAATAATGTATAAAGGAAATCACTTTTACTTCGGTAAAGGTGATTTTTTCTTTTTATAAAGGGAATTAATACAGTCTTTCATTTCTTTCTGTTTCTCATTTCGTTTATAATATAAAGTAAGAATGTAGTAAAGAAAGGGGGATGTCGGAAAGTGGTATATTTAAACGACAAACTCAGCGAAACAAAAGTGTTTAAAGACCCAGTACATAAATATGTGCACGTGCGTGATCGTGTTATTTGGGATTTAATCGGAACGAAAGAATTTCAACGCTTGCGCCGTATTAAGCAGCTTGGAACGACATTTTTTACATTTCACGGTGCAGAGCATAGTCGCTTTACTCATTCGTTAGGTGTATACGAAATTATTCGTCGTATGATTGATGATGTGTTTGATGGCAGACCAAATTGGAATGCTGAAGATAGATTGTTATGTTTATGTGCGGCATTACTTCATGATGTCGGCCACGGCCCATTTTCTCACTCGTTTGAAAAAGTATTTTCATTAGATCATGAGAAATTTACGCAAAAGATTATCGTTGGCGATACGGAGATTAATGATGTATTAAGTCGTGTTGATAAGGAGTTTCCACAAAAGGTAGCAGATGTAATTGCAAAAACGTCTACTAATAAATTAGCGATTAGTATGATTTCGAGTCAAATTGATGCGGATCGTATGGATTATTTATTAAGAGATGCTTATTTTACAGGCGTAAAGTACGGAAACTTCGATATGGAACGTATACTGCGTGTAATGCGTCCGTATGGGAATCAAGTAGTCATTAAAAATAGTGGTATGCATGCTGTTGAGCATTACATTATGAGTCGTTATCAAATGTATTGGCAAGTATATTTCCACCCGGTAACGCGAAGTGCAGAAGTTATTTTAACGAAGATTTTACACCGTGCGAAATCACTGCACGAGAAGTATTATACATTTAAAAATCATCCTGTTCATTTCTATTCTTTATTTGAAGAAGAAGTAACAGTAGAGGATTATTTAAAGTTAGACGAGAACGTTATGTATTACTACTTCCAAGTATGGCAGGAAGAAGAAGATCCAATTTTAAGCGATTTATGCCGCCGTTTTATGAATCGAAATCTATTTAAATATGTAGAGTTTACAGATAAACACGGTTTAGATAATTGGATGGAATTAAGTAGTTTATTTAAAAAGATTGGACTTGATCCGGAGTATTATTTAGTAGTTGATTCAACATCAGACTTACCGTATGACTTTTATCGTGCAGGAGAAGAAGAAGAGCGTCTACCAATCCTACTTCTTATGCCAAACGGAGAGCTTAGAGAGCTTTCACGTGAGTCGGATATTGTTGAGGCGATTACAGGTAAGAAAAGAACGGATCAAAAGCTATTCTATCCACATGATTTAATCTATGAAGATGGAAGAAAAGGAAAATATAAAGAGAGAATTATTGAGTTGTTAGAAGGAAAGAAATAAGAAGCAGCTAATGGCTGCCTCTTATGAAAAAACTTGAAATTATTTGTCGCTTAAGCGTTTTCCGCCAACTGCATAATGGTTTTTAGACATTTCTTCGATGAAAACAACGATGTTTTCTTCAGGAGCACCAGTTGTTTCGCTTACTGCTGCTGTTACTTTCTCAGCAAGAGCTTTCTTTTGTTCTTCTGTGCGTCCTTCTAGCATTTTCACTGTTACGTATGGCATGTACAATCGCTCCTTTTATGTAAGTTACACTCTTATTATAGCGGATTATGGGGAAGAACAATCGAAAAAACAAATAATTTCTTTTTTTGACATATGGAAGAGGAGATGAAGTATGGATCAGTTATTTAGATATCCATTGCACGAAATTCCGTTAGTAGCAATGGCAATTATTATTGCACTATCCGTTCATGAATTTGCACATGCATATGTTGCATATAAATTTGGGGACGATACAGCAAAGAGACAAGGGCGTTTAACGTTATCACCGATGGCCCATTTAGACCCTATCGGTTTGATTGCAGTATTAATTCTTGGATTCGGTTGGGCAAGACCAGTTCCTGTTAATCCATATAACTTTAAAAGACCGCGTCTGGCAGGTATATTAGTGTCAATTGCAGGGCCGATTAGTAACTTAATTTTAAGTGCAATTGGTTTAATTATTTGGTATAGCTTATTAAAATTTGGTGTATTATACTCAATTCCATCTGCAGTGGCAGATACGTTAGCTCAATTTTTCCAGATTTTTATTATGCTGAATATCGTTTTACTTGTATTTAACTTATTACCAATCCCGCCACTTGATGGGTATCGCGTAGTGGAAGATTTAGCGCCAGCAAATATTCGCGCGAAAATGACACAGTATGAAAAATACGGGGCAATTGCGTTATTAATTCTCGTTATTACACCGCTTAGTAATTACACAATTCAACCTATTTTCCAGGTAGTTATTCCGCATGTATTTGTATTTTTAGACAGCATCATTGCGCCTATTTTTGGCCTTTTATAATTTTTAAGTGAGGAGGATTTTACATATGACAGAGAAAAAGAAAAAAATCGGTTTTAATATCGTGAAAAATGATTCAACAGATGGACATGGTGGATTTGGTGTTGGAGCATTAAGCTTAGAAAACATTTCACCCGTATTTGTTGATGTACTAGAGAAGACTGCATTCGTTGATATCGGTGCGATGCATGCGCGTAGTACAGTAGAAAAAGGTATTAAGTTTTTAACAAATAAAGATGAAGTTCCAAATGGAAAACCATTTTGGCTTGTTTGGGTAACAATTGAAAGAACTGCGACAGGTGCGTATTACGCAGGTGTAACAGCTTGTGAAATGACAGTTGACCGTGAGATTCGCCGCGGATATAAATCACTTCCAGAACACGTAAATAAAATGGATAAATCATTGAAGCGTCACATTATGGTTGACCATATGGATGAATCATCTAAAAAGGTACTTGGTACGTTCTTGAAAGAACATAATGAAGCGATTTGGAACGAATCTAGTGAAGAATTGCGCCGTGCATTATTAAGTGAATAAAAAATAGCTGACGGATGCCCGTCAGCTATTTTTTTTACCAAGGAAGATATTTTTTCCACCAACTTGTTTTTTTCTTTTCTTCAGTCGTTTTTTCAAATTCTTCTTTATCATCGACGTGATCCATACAATATTCAGTCGGTTCGGTACCTTTAGCGAAATACATTTTCACAGAAATAGGACAATTTTTTGTAGCAATTTTACCGTTCTCTGGATTGATATTAACCGCTACGACGTCACTTGGTTGTTTAAATTCTTTTTTAGGCTGTCCATCTAAGCCCTTCTCCATCGTATCAGTCCATATTTTCTTCGCATACCCCTGTTCTGCTACGTTTGAAATAGATTTAGGTTGATCATATCCGACCCATACCCCTGTTACGATTTGCGGAGTAAATCCGATCATCCAACTATCCGTTTCAGTAGAACCAGATTTGCCGGCATATGTTCTTGATAGTTTGGATAACATCGATTGGCCAGTTACAGCAGCATAACTGCTTAGTTTCTTATTAAACATACCAGTCATCATTTCTTCCATTACAAACGCTTTACTCTTGTCGAGAACTTGTTTACTCTCTAAATGAGCATCGTATAATATATTTCCTTCATGATCCATAATGCGGCGAATAAAAGTAGGTTTTACTTCTTTTCCACCGTTTGCGAACATGCTATAAGCGTTAACCATTTCAATTGGTTTTACTGGTGATGTACCGAGAGCTAGAGAAGGCACATCTTTTAATGCACTTTTAATTCCAAATTGTTTCGCTGTTTTTGCTAGCGTGTCATCTCCTAAAAACAAATTCGTTTTCACAGCATAAATGTTATCAGAGACTGCGAGAGCTTGTGCCATCGTTACGAAATCATCGGCATAATAATCTTTATAGTTCTTCGGTTTATACTTTGAAACGCCGTCACCTAAGGTGAATACAGTATATTCGCTTTTTAAGCGCGTAGCAGGCGTGAATCCTCGTTCTAATGCCGCATAATATAGAAATGGCTTAAATGTAGAACCAGGCTGACGAATGGCCTGTGTAGCCCTGTTAAATTGACTCGTAGTATAATCGGTTCCGCCAACAAGAGCAGCCACTTCACCTGTCGTTGGATTCATAGAGACGAGAGCAGTTTGTATGTTTGTTGTGTCAGGTATATGATCCTTTACAGCTTGTTCTGCTACAGCTTGTAGTTTAGGGTCTAGCGTTGTATAAATTCGTAAGCCACCTCGTTGTAAAGCTTGTTCGTCTAATCCAACATCACGAAGAAGCGAAGCTTGTACAGCATCTTGGAAATATGGTGCGACCTCTGCTACTTTTTTCGTATCTAATGAGGCAAAAGTTAGTGTCTCTTTCTTCGCTAAGGTTGCTTGTTGCTTCGTAATATATCCTTGCTTCACCATTTCATCTAATATGAGAGCTTGTCGTCCTTTAGCGCGATCCTCTTTCAAAAAGGGAGAATAGACACTTGGCCCTTTCGGGATACCTGCCAGCATACTAGCTTCTGCTAATGTTAACTCTTTTGCCGTTTTATCGAAATATAGACGGGACGCAGCTTCGATGCCATAAGCGCCATGTCCGTAATAAATTGTATTTAAATATCCTTCTAAAATATGATTTTTATTATAGTTTACTTCAAGGCGGATAGTGTACATTGCCTCTAATAATTTTCGTTTCCACGTTTTATCATGATCTAAATACAGATTACGCGCGTATTGTTGTGTAATTGTACTAGCTCCTTGTACCTTTGCCATCGCTTTTAAATCAGCAACAATTGCACCTGCAATCCGTTTCACATCGAAGCCGTGATGTTTATAAAATCTTTGATCTTCAATAGAAAGGGTCGCTTCTTTTACATAAGGTGAAATTTCATTAAGAGAGACATTGTAACGTTTTTGAATTTCGTTACTTTGTCCAATAACAGTATCATCGTTTGCGTAAAAGACGCTTGTTTGCGGGACCGCAACAGGAGGAGGTCCCATAATTTTTGCAACTATAATAATAACAAAAAAAGAAAAAACGAAGAAAAGGACGCACGAAAACATTGCGGTGAAGAAAAGACGTTTATATTTTTTAAGTTTTGGATTCATAGTCTGATCCATCTTTTTTCAGCCCCTCATTAATACAAGCGTTATTGTATTAGTATTGAGGGTTTTCGTTTATTTTAAACAATGAAATTTCGAAAATAAAAAGCTCCTTCCATTAAGAAAGGAGCTCAAAGGCACGTACTGGCCAATCGGTAATGATGACATCTACACCATAATCAATCATAGTTTGTAAATCTTTGTATTCGTTAATTGTATATGGACGGAAAACATATCCTTGCTCTTGTGCTAACTGCACAAATTCTTTCGTTAATAACTGGAAGTTTGGATGTAATCCACTTGCTTCTCTATGTTTCGCTTCGGAAATTGGATCAGCAAGTGGTGTATCATATAAAATTGCTCTTGGGATTTCAGGAGCAATTTCTGCTAATAATGAAACAGAGTCATGGTTAAATGATGAAAATACAATTTGATTAGAAAGATGATATTCACGCACAAGTGCAACAGCTTTTTCCTCAATATTTGGGTAATGAATAACATCTGTCTTTAATTCAATATTTAGTTGTAAGTTCGTTGTGGAAAGCCAAATGAAAACCTCACGTAACGTTGGGATTTTTGCTTCATGGAAAGAAGGGTCTTTATAGCTACCAGCGTCCAATAATTGTAGTTCCTCTACCGTTTTTTCAGAAACAAGTCCAACGCCATTTGTTGTACGATCGACGGTTTCATCGTGAATTACGACAAGTTCACCATCTTTTGATAAGTGGACATCGAGTTCAATTCCGTGAGCACCAATGCGTTCTGCTTCTTGGAAGGCAATCATCGTATTTTCGGGATGTGTTCCTTTTACTCCGCGGTGAGCGAAAATAAGTGGTTTACTCATGTGAAATTCTCCTTATTATCTCTTTTCTTTTATTATGAAACTGCTTTAGGGAAAATACAATTGAATATGACAAACATTTACAAAAGTCTAACAGTTGCAGAAAAGTTAACGTTAACGTAAAATGTAATAATCAAGTGAAGGGAGGAAGAAACATGTATAAAATTGATGAAGTAACAAAGCAAGTCGGTTTAACAAAACGTACACTTCGTTATTATGAGGAAATTGGTTTAATTCATCCCCCAGAACGTAGTGAGGGAAATATCCGTCTGTATACGGATGAGGATATTTCCAGAATTAAAAGAATTGTAGAAGCGAAAGAAGTGCTAGGAATCACACTTCAAGAAATGCAGCATTTCTTATCACTAAAAGAAAGAATGGAGCAAAGAAGAAATAGCGAAAATCCTCGTGATCGTGAAGTGATTCAAGAAATTAAAGATATGCTTGAAAAACAAGTGCAAACGTTAGACGAAAAAATGGAGCAAATGCAACGTGTAAAGGCAGAACTAGAAGATAGTTTACATCGTGCAGTAACATTTTTAGAGAGCACAAAAGGAGAGTAATCAAAATGGAGAGCAAACAAAAACTAGGGAGATTGATTACAGTGGTGGCTACCTTCCTTGCCTTTTCGGGTATAGGAGTAGTCGACCCAATTTTGCCGATTATTGCAGAGAAAATTGGTGCATCGCATTGGCAAGTTGAAATGTTATTTACCGCTTATATTTTAACGATGGCAATTATGATGTTACCAGCTGGTATATTTGCATCGAGATTTGGTGATAAACGGATGATGACAATCGGTCTTGCGATTGTGACTGTATTTGCGTTTATATGTGGTATGTCACAAACGATTGCTCAATTATCTCTTTTCCGCGCTGGATGGGGATTAGGGAATGCGATGTTCTTCGCGACGGCGATGACTTTATTGATTGCATTAAGTAAAGAAGTTCATGAAGCAGTAGGATTATACGAAGCAGCTATCGGCTTAGGTATGGCTGGCGGACCGTTATTAGGCGGGATATTAGGTGGTCATTCTTGGCGTTATCCGTTTTTCGCGACGAGTATTTTAATTTTCTTAGCATTTATTTTAGTATTCTTTTTTGTAAAAGAACCAGAACGAAAAGTGAAGCGTAAGGCTGCTGGCGTAGGGGAATTACTTAACCTGGTGAAGTATAAACCATTTATGCAAGGTGCCATTTCAGGGATGCTATACTACTACGGATTTTTTGTCGTGTTAGCATATTCACCACTTATTATGCATTTATCAGCTATTCAATTAGGCTTTGTATTTTGCGGATGGGGACTCGCGTTAGCTTACGGTTCTGCAATTTTAGCACATAAGCTAGAAGGGAAATATGAACCAAAAACATTATTGAAGGGTAGTTTACTCGTATTTGCGATTTTCTTAATTGCACTATTCTTTGTGAAAATTATGTGGTTACAAATTACTCTTATCGTTTTATCAGGATTGGCGTCTGGCTTAAACAATGCATTATACACAAGTTATGTAATGGATATTTCACCTTATGAAAGATCTGTTACGTCAGGTGTTTATAACTTTGTTCGTTGGTTAGGTGGTGCGATTGCTCCGATTTTATCAGGAATTATCGGTCATACTGTTTCACCACAAAGTCCGTTTTTAGTAGGTGGAATTGTGGTGTTAGTTGGTTGTATTATGATCCTAATTCCAATTCGTAAACCAGTAGAAATAGAGACAAAAGCCCTTTCTTAAGAAAGGGTTTTCTTTCCTTTTACGGTGCAAACCCTTTCCGCACATATGTTAGAACCCTCTGACTAAAATATATTTTCGGTATTTTTGTACTTTTAACTATACATTTTGGATGTTTTGTTTTATTTTTGTTAGGGGACATTAATGATGTCCCTATTATAAATTTGCATTGAAAGGCGTGATTGTACGATGGAACTATGGTTCACTGAAAAACAAACAAAACATTTTGGGATTACGGCGCGTATTAACCGCACATTACATACGGAGCAAACAGAATTCCAAAAACTTGATATGGTTGAAACGGAAGAGTTCGGAAACATGCTTATTTTAGATGGCATGGTTATGACAACAGAAAAGGACGAGTTCGTTTATCACGAAATGGTAGCGCACGTACCTTTATTTACACATCCAAACCCTGAAAACGTATTAGTTGTTGGTGGCGGTGATGGTGGTGTTATTCGTGAAGTGTTAAAACACCCAAGTGTAAAGAAAGCAACTCTTGTTGAAATCGATGGAAAAGTAATTGAGTACTCTAAACAATACTTACCATCAATTGCAGGCGCATTAGATAATGAGCGTGTAGAAGTAAAAGTAGGAGACGGTTTCCTACATATCGCAGAAAGCGAAAATGAATACGATGTAATTATGGTAGATTCTACTGAGCCAGTAGGACCAGCAGTAAACCTATTTACAAAAGGCTTCTACGCTGGAATTTCAAAAGCGTTAAAAGAAGATGGTATTTTCGTTGCACAAACGGACAACCCTTGGTTCACACCAGAGTTAATTACAACTGTGTTTAAAGACGTAAAAGAGATCTTCCCAATCACTCGTTTATACACAGCAAACATTCCAACTTACCCAAGTGGTCTTTGGACGTTCACAATTGGATCTAAAAAACATGATCCATTAGAAGTAAGTGAAGAGCGTTTCCACGAAATCGAAACGAAATACTACACAAAAGAATTACACAATGCAGCATTCGCATTACCGAAATTTGTTGGCGATTTAATTAAGTAAGAGAATTGTATCAAACAAATAAAGTGTAAGTAGCTCATTTAAGGTGTTTGTCCAGAAGACTTGAACATGCTAGCTACTTACACTTCTGTAGAGAAAATCGTCTTCTTGTTGTTAAAAAGAAGACCCGGTAAATCGAGAAAGAGGAGCAATTCGCTCCAAATTTGAGAAATAGTGAAAGGTTGGGATACCTTAAGTTCCACATAAGGAGGAAAAGAATATGCGTTTTGATGAAGCTTATTCAGGTAAAGTATTTATTAAAAGTCATCCAAGTTTTGAAGAGTCAAAGGTAGTTATTTATGGGATGCCTATGGATTGGACAGTAAGTTACCGTCCGGGATCTCGTTTTGGCCCTGCACGTATTCGTGAAGTATCAATCGGTCTTGAAGAATATAGCCCGTATTTAGATCGTGAACTAGAAGAGGTAAAATATTTTGATGCGGGTGATATCCCATTACCATTCGGAAACGCACAACGCAGCTTAGACATGATTGAAGAGTATGTATCAAAACTTTTAGATGCCGATAAGTTTCCACTAGGTCTCGGCGGTGAGCACCTAGTGTCTTGGCCAATTTTTAAGGCAATGGCAAAAAAATATCCGGATTTAGCAATCATCCACATGGATGCTCATACTGATTTACGTGAATCGTATGAAGGGGAGCCTTTATCCCACTCTACACCAATTCGTAAAGTGTGTGATTTAATTGGTCCGGAAAACGTATATTCTTTCGGAATTCGTTCTGGAATGAAGGAAGAATTTGAATGGGCGAAAGAAGTAGGTATGAACTTATACAAATTTGACGTATTAGAACCGTTAAAAGAAGTATTACCGAAACTTGCTGGCCGCCCAGTCTATGTCACAATCGACATTGATGTATTAGACCCAGCTCACGCTCCAGGAACAGGAACGTTAGAAGCTGGCGGTATCACATCTAAAGAATTATTAGATTCCATCGTAGCAATTGCAAATTCAAATATAAATGTAGTTGGAGCAGACTTGGTAGAAGTAGCTCCAGTCTACGACCATAGTGATCAAACACCAGTCGCAGCAAGCAAATTCGTGCGGGAAATGCTGCTCGGTTGGGTGAAATAAAAGTGAAGCCGACTGTTTAGGCCCGGTGGCTAAGGTTCTTTCCTGCAAAAGGCGCTTTTTGCCTCGAAGGAAGAAGCGAAGCCACCGATCATTCTAGCCGCTGCAGCTAGATAAATTAAAAGCTCTCTATATGATTAGAGGGCTCTTATTTTTTTGTTATGTGTCGGTAAGTCGATATATTAAAAAAATCGCTGATATAATTCGAGTTGCGCCGATATATTAAAAAAATCGCCGATATAATTCGAGTTGCGCTGATATATTAAAAAACCGCCGATATAATTTCATTTACTGTTACGCGACACAAAAAAGAGCTATTCCTAAACGATGGGAATAGCTCTTTTTCTTATGCAACCTTCTCTTCCGAAGTAACTCCGCGAATTTCATCAGCAGAGCGGATTGGATATTTACGGAACACAATAGATCCGATGTATCCGACAATAGTGGTAACGATTCCACATAATATAGCAGCAATTGTTACTTTTACAACGTCATTAAATCCGAATAAGACAAGAAGTCCTGGGATTGGTGATGCTGTTCCTGGTGCATTATTAACGAGCTGGAACAGAGAGGTAATAATACCAGCAAGTGCACCGCCAACGAAGTTTGTCGCATAAATTGGAATCGGATTTGCTGAAACAACATCGGCTTGTGTTAAAGGCTCGATTGCTACAGCAATTGTATCTTTCTTTGAACAAATTTTTAAGCGTTTAAAGAAAATAAAGTTCATTGGGGCTGAAGCTGCTACAGCCAGACTACCAATTGCCATTGGTAAACCTGTTAATCCAAGCATTGCAGTTAGTGCCATAGAACTCAGTGGAGAGGTAGAAATAACTGTTATTAATCCACCAAGCATAATACCCATAATGATAGGACTTTCTGTAGTTGCAACTGAAATCATAGAACCGATTTTACCAAGTGTGGCGTTAACGAGCGGATCCATAAGCATTGCCATTCCGCGTGAGATTGGTGCAGCGATAAATAGGATTGCTAAAAATTCCACACCAGCTGGTAATTTCTTTTCGAGAAATTTCACGACGAAGGCACAAACGTATCCAGCGAAAAATCCTGGTAAAATACCAAATCCACTAGTAGCGATACCAATTAAAACAGCATATACGGGGGAAACACCGATTGCTAATGCGACTAAAATCGCTGCTGCGACACCGCTCATACTACCGGAAGCTTCTCCTACTGATTGTAAAAAGTCATTATGAAACATTTCTCCACCTATATAACGGTGAAATGCTTCAATAAGAAAACTTGCAATTGCTGCATTAGCTAAAGCGCCCATCGCCTTCATTCCGTAAGGCGCACGGTAACTGAAAAGTGTAAATAGACAAAGTACAACAAGTAATAGTGCTAAACCTTGCAAGATAGCCATTTGAAAACTGTCTCCTTTGATTTTTGTAATAAAAATTCGTATCATTCAATAATAATATAAAAGTGTATGAAACGGAAAAATTTTTTCTTGGGAACTGGTTGTAAGAAAAAATCCCTTACAATAATGTAAGGAAAGTGTAAGACTTTTAGATAGAGTATAGTATGCTCTTTTCCGTATAATACAAGTATAGATATAATACTAGCGAGAAAGAAGTGCAAACAGGAGGTTCATGTATGAAATTGGTAATTAAAGTTTTAGCTGTATTCGCCATTATTCTAGGTGGAACAGCGTATTATTTGAACACAAAAACAGAAGGTGTACATGCTTTTGTAGACAACTTCTTTTCAAATAAAGAAATACAAGATTATTATGCGGTTATAGATAAAGGTGAGAAAAAAGACGGAGAATACTTGTATACTTTTAAAGGGTATACAGAAGATGGAAAGTTACAGGTTATTAAAAGAATGATGAACCGTGAATTGCATACGGGGGCGTTTATAAAAATTTATGCAAAAGGTATGCAAGGAAAAGGATGGGCTGAAATCCCGAAAGAATCCATTCCGCAAAAAGCGTTGGAAAAAATAGAAAAACCATAAAAGGAGCGACTCATTCGCTCCTTTTTTAGTACGTTAAAATAGTGATAGATGTCTTCTCTTTGTGAGAAATAATTTTTGCACGTCCACCAATTGGAAAAGTGAAAATCGGGGTTGTATGCCCGAAACTTGCGTTTGCAATGATAGGGATATGTGCAAGTTCAGGTTTTGAAGCAATCATTTCTTGAATGTCTTCTATCGTACATTCTGCACCTTTTTGCATCTTTCCTATAACGATTCCCTTTATGTATTCAAAACCTTGCTGCTGCATAAGGGAATGTAAATAACGATCAAAAGTTTTAAGAGTAGATGTTCCAGTTAAACTATCTTCTTCAATAAATAAAATTTTCTCCTTTAAATTTGGCATATATGGTGTACCTTGCAGTAAGTTAAATGTGCTCATATTGCCACCGATAATATCTCCCGTAGCTTCTCCTTCTTGAATTGAAACATATCCTTCATTTTTAATAAATTCTCGATTTTCCTGATCTATATACCAAGAATCATCGCTCCATGTTTCAGATGGAAGGACTTCAATAGGCTCATTAGAAGTTAAGCACTTTAAAAAGTAATCGGTTGTATACCCGAGCCCTTTCTCCATTCCAAACGAAGAGAAATGGGGTCCTGAATATGTAACAAGCCCTGTTTTTGCGTAAATTGCATTATTTAAGGCAGTAATATCAGAATAACCACAGAAAAATTTCGGGTTTTCACGAATTAAATCATAATCGAGATGTTTCAATAAACCATTTGAGTTGTATCCGCCAAGTGTAGTCAAAATAGCTTTTACATTAGAGTCTCGAAATGCTTCATGGAGGTCTTGAATGCGGGAAGAAATAGAGGAGGAAGCAAATCGATCTATCTCATCAGCATATTTTGAGAATGTAACTTGAAAGCCCATGTCAGTTAATCTTTTTATAGCAAGTTTTCTATTTTCATTTGAAACAATACTTAAACTACACGATGGTGAAATCACTCGTATTTCAGCACCCTTTTTTAACTTTGTTGGTATCACTACATTCACCTCTTTAATTGAAAGAATATTTAGATTTAAAAAATATTTTATCATATGAAATAAAGTAGAAGTGAATTATTTTTTGAAATGGAGTTTTCCTGATTTTTCAGCAGACAGACAGAGTCTTTTTTTGATATGATAGGAAAAGTGATTTATTATAAGTAGTATTTAATATCTATAACATTTGAAAGGTGTGCAAGACGTGGAGAAACAACTTGCAGGCTTGCCGGTACACGTTCATTTCGTAACAGAAATCCGTGAAGGGGCGAGGAAGGAAACCGTTGCTTTTGAAGCAAATGGTCAATACTATGTAAAAGGTCAAGGTACATATGTAACATTCCAGGAGCCGAACGAACAAGGCGAAGTGAAAACAATTATTAAAATTCAAGATGAACAAGTTCTCATTATGCGTTCAGGTGCTGTTTCTATGCGTCAGACGCATGTGAAAGGTGAATGGACAACTGGTACGTATACGAGTGAACTTGGTACGTTTGCATTGCAAACAAAGACTGATAACGTTCTTTTTAAATGGTCGGATGAAAAGAAAAAAGGACAACTCTTCTTAACGTACGCATTGCTTCTAAGTGAACAAGAAGCTGGCAGATATACTATTACAATTAATTTGAAGGAGGCAAAATAATGAATTCCTTAGAACAGGTAAAAGGATTGATTAAAGAAGAAATTCAGGCTGCTGTATTAAAGGCAGAATTAGCGACAGAAGAACAGATTCCAAACGTTGTATTAGAATCTCCAAAAGATAAAACAAATGGTGACTTCTCTACAAATATGGCAATGCAACTTGCACGCGTTGCGAAAAAAGCACCTCGTATGATTGCAGAAGAACTAGTTGCAAACTTCGATAAAGCAAAAGCTTCTATTGAAAAAATCGAAATCGCTGGTCCTGGTTTTATTAACTTCTATATGGATAATAGCTACTTAACAGATTTAATTCCAACAATCGTAAACGCTGGTGAAGCTTACGGTGAAACGAATACTGGTAAAGGTGAAAAAGTACAAGTTGAGTTCGTATCTGCGAATCCAACAGGTGACCTTCACTTAGGACATGCACGAGGTGCGGCAGTAGGTGACACTTTATGTAACCTATTAGCAAAAGCAGGATACGATGTATCTCGTGAGTACTACATTAATGACGCTGGTAACCAAATTCATAACTTAGCTCTTTCTGTTGAAGCTCGTTACATGCAAGCTTTAGGCTTAGAAAAAGAAATGCCAGAAGACGGATACCATGGTGCGGATATCATTGGAATTGGTAAACGTTTAGCAGAAGAATTCGGTGATCGTTATGCGAAAGCTGATGAAAAAGAAAGCTATGAATTCTACCGTGAGTACGGTTTAAAATATGAATTAGCAAAACTTCAAAAAGACTTAGAAAGCTTCCGCGTTAAATTTGATGTATGGTTCTCAGAAACATCATTATACAAAAACGGGAAAATTGATCAAGCACTTGCTGTATTAAAAGAGCGCGACGAGATCTTTGAAGAAGACGGTGCAACTTGGTTCCGTTCAATGACTTACGGTGACGATAAAAACCGTGTATTAATTAAAAATGATGGTTCTTACACATACTTAACGCCAGATATCGCGTATCATCGTGATAAATTAGAGCGTGGTTTCGATAAGTTAATTAACATTTGGGGTGCTGACCATCACGGTTATATTCCACGTATGAAAGCTGCTATTCAAGCACTTGGTTACGATAAAGACACGCTTGAAGTAGAAATCATCCAAATGGTACAACTATACCAAAATGGTGAAAAAATGAAGATGAGTAAGCGTACGGGTAAAGCAGTTACACTTCGTGAGCTTATGGAAGAAGTAGGCGTGGACGCAATGCGTTACTTCTTCGCAATGCGTAGCGGTGACTCTCATTTAGACTTCGATATGGACTTAGCTGTATCAAAATCTAATGAAAACCCAGTATACTATGCACAATACGCTCACGCTCGCGTATGCAGCATCCTTCGCCAAGGTGAAGAATTAGGATTAGCTACAGGCGGAGATGTGAACTACAAACTTGTTACTTCTGAAAAAGAAGTAGAGTTACTGAAAAAACTTGGTGAATTCCCAGCGGTAGTTGCGGATGCAGCACAAAAACGTCTACCACACCGTATTACAAACTATGCATTTGAATTAGCAGCAACATTACACAGCTTCTACAATGCAGAAAAAGTATTAAACCAAGATAATTTAGAATTAAGTAAAGCTCGTTACGAGTTAATGAAAGCAGTACGCACTACACTTCAAAATGCATTAGCAATCGTAGGAGTATCTGCACCAGAAAAAATGTAATAAAGAAAAGCGGAAGCGGCTCGTTTAGAATAGGAGGGGGATGGAGCTCCTGACAGAGAGGCGTACTTTGCCTCGGAGGAAGGCGCGAAGCCACCGAGTATTCTAGCCGCTGGAGCTGGACAATAAAGAAAAGCGGAAGCGGACTTTCGTTTTTAAATAAAAGGCAATCACACGATGTTGTGATTGCCTTTTTATGTGGAGATAATAAAAAAATAAAATTTTATCAAACAAAAAGGGAATTTGCGTCGTCTTATATAAATGACAGGAGGCTTATGATGGAAGAAAAGGTAGAAGAATTAATTGATATATATATAAGAAGCAAATATATTCCTTATGCTATAAGTTAGCGAAAACGAAAGAAGATGCGGAAGATATTTTTCAAGAGACGTGGATAAAGGTTTTTTCATCAAGTCACCAACTTTCTTATGTGGATAAAGGAGTTAAAGGAAATCTGTGAATCGAAAAAAGGTAGTTTTACAGTTACTTTAAAAGCAAATGAAGAGTATGTATTGAATATAAGTGGATTAAAAGTGAAAGATGGATTCGTAAAAGTGAATTGGCAAGAGAAATAAAAGGGGCCCTATAAAGGACCTCTTTTTTATTGAATAGTATAAGTAACAGAAAAACTAACAGGACTATAGTAAACGTAAGGTGCATGAAATTGAACATACATATTTCCATCTGTTTTTGCAGTAAAAATTCGGCCGTAACCATCAGAATAACGTCCAATTAGGTTATGATTTGAGTCATAAACACTGTAACTAGGAGTTTTGCTGTTAGGATGAATTGTTAGTTCTTGTCCTTTTTGAAGGAAAATAGGTTCTTGTTCAGAACTACCTCCAGTTTGCAAAGAATAAAATTTTGTAAAGCTTTGTTCTTGAGCGGCAGCAGCGACTTTTGTTTCAGGAATAAACGCAGTAGCTCCAGTAATTCCTGCTAAAGTTAATGCACCTGCTAAAATCATTTTTTTCATAATAGAAAAAGCCTCCTTATTAGTTGTAATCAGTGTTGTTACAGTTAATATTGTATACGATAATGGGTAGGATAAAATATGCTTTTATGCATATATATTTTTTCTCAATAAAAGACCACTGATAAAATCAGTGGTCTTTTAAATGATTAAGCAGCTTTCTGTTCAGTTTGAAGAACAGGTTTTTGAAGCGAGTTATAAACTCCTGTTCCGATAACGTCTAATGCCATTCTCATTCGTTCAGGTGAAATGTTTTCTAATACGTTATCTTGAGGTGTATGGTATACCTTCTCAATATGATAGATTAATGGATTCCAACTATCGACACCCATCCAAATGAATAGAGCAGCAGGAATACCAGCTTCAGCAAATGGAACATGATCACTAGAACCGAATTTACCTTGTAGGACGAGGTCATTATTTAGTTGTTTACCTGCTTGCAAGGCAGCGTCTGTTACAAAGTTTGTAGAGCCATCAGGTGTCATAGCGTATAAATTCTTTGCTTTATCATAATTTGTTGCAACCATGTCGGCGTTAAAGACACCTAAAATACGGTCGCGTTCTTTCTGGGATAGACTATTCACGTAATAATCCGAACCAAGTAATCCAGTTTCTTCAGAACCAAAGGTAATAAAGCGAATTTCTTTATCAGTTTCTACATTTTGAAAAGCACGAGCTAGTTCTAATACTAATCCAGTTCCAGAAGCATTATCATTTGCGCCAGGTGCTCCGACAACACTATCATAGTGCGAGCTTACAACGACTGCTTTCTCATTACCTGTACTCTTTTTTGGTTTCTTTTTGGCGATAACATTTAGAGATGTTAATTTAGATTCATGTCTCGCTTTTAGGGAAAGAATTGTTGTCCCTTTTTTAGCGATTTCTTCTTTAAATGCATTTCCTTGCGCATAAGCAAGACCAAAGACAGGGATAGACTGCTTTTTCGTTAGGCGGGGATTGAAGGTTTGTCCATAATTTCCGCGTCCGCCAATTAAACTGTATAAAAGAACACCTTTTGCACCTTTGCTAACAGCATTTTCAACTTGTTTATTATAGTCTGTAACTGTCGTTCCTCTTTCAAATAAAACAATTTTACCGTTTACTTCATTTGGAATATCTTCTAATTTTGTCCCACCTTGAACAAAGATAAGGGGAGCTGTAACAGCTTCTGTAGAAATGAGTGCATTAGGAGCAGCACCAGCTTGCCAATTACGTTTTGTTGATAGTGGTGATTCAATGAATCCAACGTATTGATCGGGCACCTGAAATGGTTGATATTCTACGTCATAGCCCATTGATTTAAGCTGCATACCAATGTAACGAGAAGCCCATTCTTCGGATTTTGTTCCACCGGGGCGAGGACCAATTGTTTCAGATAAGAAACGAACATGTTCAATCGCGCGGTTTGGATCAATCTGTTTTGTAATAGATGGAGTTTGTGTAACCTCTGACGTGGAATCCGCTTTTGCTTGCCCAATTGGAGCTAAGCTAACAGCGAGTGATACAGCAAGCAAAGAGCTTACTATTTTTTGTTTCAATGATTTTCTCATTTTTTCCTCTCCTATTCTTCTATTCTCTGTGACTGACAAAAGAAGACGGATAATGACTTTATTTTACCTTCGAGTCTTTTGTTTTTCAATATTCTGACATTGAGAAATAAAAACAATATATGCATATTTGCATATTTTTGAGGAAGATATGTATGCTATCATTTTAAACGAAGGTTCGCTTTCTACTCTGAAAGCTCCTACATTGCATGAATCTAGTGTACCCAAACTTTAGATTATGTAGAGAAATGGAACCACTGTAGGGTTTCATTTCTCATGTTTGAATCAGTTGATGGTAATTATGTTTCCGCATTTCATAATTATTATCAGTGATATATGTAAGGCATCCATATGAAAATAAGAGGCTGTTCAAAGGTTTTCCGTACTTTTGGGCAGCCTCACCCCGTTAAAAGGACGATACTTTATGTATCGTCCTTTTTGTATAAAAAAACATCCAATCAATTGAGAGATTGATTGGATGTGAAAAAATTATTAATAATTTTTTTTGCGTTTTGTAGCCAAAATACTTAATAATCCAGCTAGTAGAAGAAGGATACCTACTGTTTGTGTAGGGTCTTCTTTATGACCTGTATTTGGAAGGTGTTTATCCGTATTTCGATCATCTTGCTGTTTGTTATCTGTTTTATTCGATGTTTCTTCGGAAGTTCCGTTTTCGTGTTTCTCAGATGTTTCATTGCCTTTGTTTTCTTCTTTATTTGGAGGAGTGACTGGCTTGTCATCTCCACCTGACGAAGATTCAATCTTTTTATTTGAAACTGTAATTTGTAGTGGTGTAGCTTGGGCTTTATCAATTGTAAAGTTTATTGGTGATGCATCTAATTGATAGCCTTTAGGAGCCTGTGTTTCTACTAATTGATAATTACCAGGTTTCAAATCATTTACGATTACTTTTCCGTGTTGGTCTGTTTTTAAACCTTCTCGGATGATTTTTCCATCTTGGTCTAAAATATTGAAAATGGCACCTTCAAGTGTTCCATGGTGATCAATATCAACTTTAGTTAACTCAATTGAACCTGTTGTTAAACTATTTAAAGCTGTAACAGAGGTAATCTGAGATTGTCCTTTCGTAATTGTGAAAGGAATTGGTTTAATGTTTAAATCATAGCCAGTTGGAGCTTTCGTTTCAATGAACTGATAATCTCCCGGACGTAAATCAGAAACAGAAATCTTCCCATCTTTATCAGTAGTTAAATCAGAACGAACATCCTTGCCGTCCATATCTACAATTTTAAAGATTGCTCCTTCAAGAGTAGTACCATCGATGTCATCAACTTTAGTTAATTCAACTGCGCCTTTAGTTAAGCTGTTAGTAGCAGTAACAGAGGCGATTTTTTCTTGTCCTTTTTTAACTGTGAACTTAATAGGTGTTTTGTTTAAGTCATAGTGTTCAGGAGCTTTCGTTTCGATAAACTCATAGTCTCCTGGCGGTAATTCATCCACAACTAAACGGCCGTTTTTATCAGTAGTTAAATCGGTACGAACATCGTGTCCATCCTTATTAACAATTTTAAATACTGCACCTTCAAGTGTTGTGTTTTGCTTGGCATCATCAACTTTAATTAACTCAACACTACCTTCCGTTAAGGTATTAATAGCTGTAACGAAGACATGCTTTGTTTGACTTCTTTCGATTGTGAACTTAATTGGTTCTTCATTTAAGTCGTAATGTTTAGGAGCTTTTGTTTCAATAAATTGATAGTCTCCTGGTTGTAAGTCTTTAGCGATGATTTTTCCGTCTTTATTGGTAACTAAATTCGTACGAATGTCGTTACCGTTCAGATCAGTAATTTTAAATACCGCACCTTCTAGCATTTCTTTCTTATCTATAGAGTCAACTTTCGTTAATTCCACGCCACCTTTTGTTAGGCCATTCTTAGCAGTAACAGAAGCGTGAGTTAGTTGACTTCTTTCGATAGTGAAGCTAATAGGTGTTTTATTTAAATCGTAATCTTTCGGAGCTTTCGTTTCAATGAATTGATAGTCTCCTGGGCGTAAGTTCGTAGCAGTAATCTTACCATCTTTATCAGTAGTTAAATCAGTGCGAACAATTTTACCTTTCGCATCGATGATGTTAAACACTGCATCAGAAAGTTTTGTATCTGGATTTATATCATCCACTTTTACTAATTCTACAGCACCTTCAGTTAAGCTATTTGTAGCAGTAACTTGGAGCTTTTCTTTTTGGCTTTTCTTAATTGTAAACTTAATAGGTGTACTATCTAATTTATAGTGTTCAGGAGCTTTCGTTTCAACAAACTGATAGTCCCCAGGACGTAAATCAGAAACAGAAATTTTTCCGTGTACATCTGTTGTAAGCTCAGTACGAATGTCTTTACCATTCAGATCAGTAATTTTAAATACCGCATCTTTAAGAGCAGTACCATCTACATCATCCACTTTAGAAAGTTCCACAGCGCCTTTCGTTAAGCTATTTGTAGCTGTAACGGAGATAGGATCAGCTTGGCTCTTTGTAATTGTGAATGGAATTGGCTCTTTGCTTAAATCGTAGTGTTTCGGAGCCGTTGTCTCGATGAATTGATAATCACCAGGACGTAGGTCAGAAACGCTAATTTTACCTTGTTGATTCGTAACAAGATTTTTGCGAATTACAGTACCATTCATATCCACAATTTTAAATACTGCGCCTTCAAGAGTAGTGCCATCGACGTCATCCACTTTAGAAAGTTCCACGCCGCCTTTTGTTAAACTATTTTTCATAGTAACGGTAGCAATATCTTTTTGGCTTTTTTCAATTGTAAATATAATTGGTTTTTTGTCTAAATCATAGTGTTCAGGAGCCGTTATTTCAACGAATTGGTACGTACCAGGACGTAAGTTTTCGATAACGATTTTACCTTCACTGTTTGTTTTTAAATCTGTTTTAAGTACTTTGCCATCTTGATCTAGTAAATTAAATACCGCATCGGCAAGTTTTGTTTGAGTGTTTAAATCATCAACTTTAAGTAATTCGATACTACCTTGTTTTAAGCTATTTGTAGCAGTTAAAGAAATAGCTTTCTTCTGTCCTTTTTCAATAGTGAATTTGATTGGTGTTTCATCTAAAACGTAATGCTTCGGAGCTTTCGTTTCGATAAATTGGTAATCACCAGGACGTAGGTCGTTAATTTCGATTATTCCTTGTTCATTTGTAACAAGGTCTTTATGAACTACATCACCATTCATATTAACAATTTTAAATACTGCATCTTTAAGAACAGTGCCATCAAAATCATCAACTTTAGAAAGTTTAACTGCACCCTTTGTTAAAGCATTTGTAGCAGTGACATGAAGAGTTTCAGTTTGGCTCTTTTTAATTGTAAATACGATAGGTTTTTTATCTAAATCGTAATGTTCAGGAGCAATTGTTTCAACGAATTGATACGTACCAGGACGTAGGTTTTCAACAACAATTTTACCTTCATCATTTGTTTTTAAGTCTTCTTTAACTAGCTCTCCGTCTGCATCTAATAAATTAAATACGGCGTTAGCAAGTTTTGTATTTATATCAATATCGTCAATCTTTGTTAGTTCAACGCTACCGTTTTTCAAAGCATTTTTGCCTGTAACATTGATTTCTTTCGTTTGACTTCTTTCAATTGTAAATGGAATCGTTGTTTCATCTAATACATAGTGCTCAGGAGCTTTTGTTTCAATGAACTGATAGTCTCCAGGGCGTAAATCAGAAACAGAAATTTTACCGTTTTTATCTGTAACAAGATTCGTATGAACTTCCTTACCATTCATATTAACAATCTTAAAGATTGCACCTTCGAGCATCGTACGATCGATGTCGTCAATTTTTGTTAATGTTACTGCACCTTTCTTTAAACTGTTAGTAGCAGTAACAGTAATATTCTCTTTTTGACTTTTTTCGATAGTGAACGGAATAGGGTCTTTGCTTAAGGTATAGTCTTTTGGAGCTTTTACTTCAATAAATTGATAGTCTCCAGGACGTAAATCAGAAGCAGAAATTTTACCGTTTTTATCAGTCGTTAAACCTTTGCGAATTACCTTTTTAGTATCATGAGCGTCAACGATTATAAATTCTGCACCTTCAAGAATAGTGCCATCAACATCATCAACTTTTGTTAAAGTGACGCCACCTGTAAGTAAACTATTTTTTACAGTAACAGGGACAGGAAGATCTTCCTTACTACCTTTTTTAATTGTGAACTTAATAGGTGTTTTGTCTAATTTATAATGTTCAGGGGCTTTTGTTTCGATAAATTGATAATCCCCTGGTGCTAAATCAGGAATAACTAATACTCCGTAATCATCTGTTGTTAAATCTTTCATAATTTCTTTGCCAGTTGCATCTTGCAATGTGAATACAGCGCCGGCAAGAGCTTTACTACTTTCCACATCATCTTCTTTAATAAGTTTAACTTTTCCTTTCGTTAAACTATTTTTAAATGTAAGTGGAAGGAGTTTTTGTTGTCCTTTTTCGATTGTAAATTCAATTGGTTCTACATTTACATCGTAATAAGTTGGAGCCTTTGTTTCGATAAGCTTATAGTTACCAGGACGTAAGTCATCTACAACTAGCATTCCTTTACTATTCGTAACAAGGTCCGTACGAACATCTTCATTAGTATCTCTATTAACGATTTTAAATACTGCACCTTCAAGTGTTTCCTTTTCATCTGCAGCATTCACTTTTGTTAACTCAATACCGCCTTTTGTTAAGCTGTTTTTAGCGGTAACAGTAGCCTGAGTTGTTTGACTTTCTGTAATCGTAAATTTAATTGGTTTTGTATTTTTGTCGTAATACTTCGGTGCTGTTACTTCGATAAATTTATAATCGCCAGGGCGTAAGCCAGTAGCGATAGCTTTACCATCCGCACCAGTTTTTACATTTTCGCGAATAACTTTCTTTTCATCATTTGCATCAACAATTTTAAATACAGCACCTTCAAGAGCTGTACCATCGATATCATCAACTTTTGTTAATTCAACATCTCCTGGTTTTAAAGCATTTTCAGCTTTCACAAGTAGAGTTTCTTTCTGACTTCTATCGATTGTAAATTCAATAGGTTCTGCTCGTAAAACGTAATGTTCAGGAGCAGCTATTTCAATAAATTTATACGTACCAGGACGTAGGTTACTAACTTTAACTTTACCGTGTTTATCAGTAGTTAAGTTAGTGTGAGGGGAAACGTCATTATTATTTGTATCGACAAGTTTGAATACAGCACCTTCTAGTGGTTTTTTCTCACCAAACTCATCAACTTTTAATAATTCAACCTCGCCCGTTTTTAAGCTGTTATTTGCCGTAACAGTAGCAAGAGCTTGTTGGCTTTTATCAATTGTAAACTCGATAGGGTTTGTACTTAACGTATAATCCTTAGGAGCTTCTGTTTCGATAAATTTATAAGCACCAGGCTCTAAATCTTTAACGGTAACTTTTCCATCTGAACCTGTTTTTATATTTTCACGAATTACTTGTTTCTCGTCATTCGCATCGACAATTTTAAATACAGCACCTTCAAGGGCAGTGCCATCGACATCATCGACTTTCGTTAAAGTGACACCACCTTTAATGAGGTGATTTGTCGCTGTAACAGTAAGTGCTTTCTTTTGACTTTTTATAATTGTAAACTCAATTGGTTTTTTATCTATGTCGTAATCTTTAGGTGCTTTTTCTTCGACAAATTGATAGTCTCCAGGGCGTAAATCTTTTGCTTCGATTTGTCCTTGATCATTTGTCGTTAATTTTTCATATCCACGAATTACTTTGTTATATCGATCGCGTACACTGAACTCCGCACCTGCTAAAGTTTTTCCATCTTTATCGAATTTTGTTAAAATGGCCGATCCTGGAATCAAACTGTTTGTTGCAGTTCGGTTTATTACTGTTGTTTGATCTTCTTTGATTGTGAATTGTATAGGTGTACTGTCTAATTTATAATGCTCAGGAGCAGTTGTTTCTTGTAAGTAGTAAGTTCCTGGTTTTAAATTATCTACAGTAATTTGTCCTTGATTATTTGTTGTTAATTTTTCGTGTTCTGAAATTATTTTTTTGTCTTTATCAAGTAGTGTGAAAACGGCACCTTGCAGTGTGACGTTTTTATTCAGGTCATCAGACTTTGTTAAAACTACTTTACCGACAAACTTCTTATTTGCAAGTTTATATGTTGTAGTCTCTTGTGTACCAAGTTCAACAATTTTCCCTTGTTTTAAATCCCAGCTAATTACATAGCCTTCAGGAGCCTTTGTTTCTTTTAATAAATATTTATCGCGTTTTAAATTATTAAATTTAGCGATACCGTCTTTGTCTGTTGTAATTTTACGGATAACAGTTTTACCTGTACGATCGTATAAAGTAAATTCTGCCCCAGCTAATAGTGCGTTCTTATTGTCGTTATCTACCTTTATAATTTCAAGGTTTCCACGGCCTTTAGTAGCAGATCCTCCGCCTGAACCAGAAGACATTCTCACTTCAATCGTTTCAGTAGTTTCTGTGTTTTTAACTGTCAACTTATTGCCTGTGATTTTCGCTTTATTACTTACTTTTTCTTTATCGTCTGCATTAATAAGTGAGCGATATTCTAAAATATAAGCTCGATCAATTTTTTTCAAGAAGGCAATTTCGAAATGTTGCTTTCCGGTATTATTGTCTGTTGTTATTTTGAGTTTATAGTCTGTTCCTTCTTTTAATTCGTTTACTGTATCTTTTGTTAAATTTCCATATGGATCAACAGTTGTAGGATATAAGTGGAATGAATCTTCCACAATTACCTGATTTTCGGTTGGATCATCTGTTACAACGGCATCTGCAATGGTTGATTGGCTTTCGTTAATTGCGATACTCCAATTAATATAGTTGTCGTCTTGCACAGCTTTTTTAGTAACGAAGCTGCCACCTTTATTTACTTGAGTGTCACCTGTAAGGGTGTTTACGATTTTAGAGCCATCTTTTAAATCTGCCTCGTTTTTGTAGGTGCCTTGGATAAGTTCACCATCAAGGCTTGTTTTAAAGATAATATAGTAAGGTGAATTAATTGATTGTTTGAAATGAACCTTTAGGGTGTTTTTATTTTTCTCTGTAGGTTCTTCAAGTTCATATTTCTCAGTTGGTACAGCATTACCAGGTTGTGCATTATCAGGATTTCCATTTAGAATCATATCGCGCACTTCAATGGATCCAGGCACTAATTTTTGTTTATCTTGTATTACGTCTATAACATAAGGATCTTTAATCTCAACATTATTATAGTTAAAGCCTATTATCCAAGTAATTTCCTTCGTTTGGGCGTTATAAGAACCGTATTTATAACCATTTGCCTTTGTGAAAGTATCAGGATCGAAATTAGCTTCAACTTTATTTGATTGTGGATTAGAATCCGTATCTATCCAAGAAAGGTTACCTGTATTTTTAAATGAAGTTTTACCACTTTCTAGCTTTGTATAATCAAAGTCTGTCGTATATTTTACGACTAATGTCTTTGTCATATTAGACTGATACGTACCTATAAGAGTAATTTTGAAGCCTTTATCTGTTACATCTAAAACATAGTCAGTCCCAGCTTGAAGGGTATAATTTCCGTCTTTAATTTCTAGTTTCTTATCTTTTAATTGTAATCCACCATGATCAAAGGTGTCCGTAATAATCGCGTTGCTTAATGGATAGTTGTTATTATTTACTATAATTGTCCAAGTTGTTGTTTTGTCTTTATAATTTGTTTCAGCTTTATTATTAGATTTAATAATATTTTGCTGCTTGAAGCTAGCTTCATTTTCTTTACTTGAATCATTATCAGCTGTAACTTTATTTTTTACTTTTCCATCTTCTATAACTTTATTAGTTGGCTTGGTTTTATAGGTAATCACATAAGCACTATTAATATCATCATTAAACTGTAAATCGAATCCATTCTTCTTGTTATTTACAGTGTAATTATTAACAGCGTCTCCTGTTACAAGCGTTCCTTTTTCATTATATGAAGCGTTTTTTACAACAATAGAATTTGCATCTAGTTCGTGTGTATCGTCAAAAATATCTTTTAAAATCGCATCAGCTTTTTTGATCTCTCTTTGATCACCATTGTAAGTAATTGTCCACTCAATTGTTTGCGTCTTTGGATCATATTTACTTGTTTTATTTAAGTGTGTACCACGAGAAACCGTTACAGTAGAACTTGCGTTTTGTTGCTTTTGATTATCACTCGTTATCGTAACGTTATTTCGGAAACTTTTAATATTTTCATCAGTAATTTTTGTGGCATATTCGATTTGATATGCTTTATTGATAGAATCTTTGAAAGCAATCTCCAATTTTGAGCCATCTGATGAAATAATATTGTAATCTGTTGGCTCAGCTTCTGCACCACGCGTTACATTCCCATTAACATCAACTTCTAAATAATAAACTTTAATAGAATCTTTATTTAAGCTTGTACCTTGTGGAATGTTATCTTTAAAAACAGCGTTTTTAAGGGGGTCTTTCGTTTTGTTCATCTCTACTTTCCAATTAATTTCATTTGTATTAATTGGTCTATCAGGTAAACCCTTTTTATTCGTAGCTGTTTGTACATTAGGCTTAAAGTCAACTGTAATAGAAACATCCTTATCTTTAATCGGGAAAGGAATTTCTTGTGTTGTTGTACCTTTAATTTCAGCTTTATTAAATTCTGTCTTTAATTGTAGGTTACCAGCAACATCTGGATGCTCTTCAACATAATCGTTGAATGTCATCGTGACTTTTCCATCTTTTGTAACAGTAAAATTACCAATTTGATGGTTTTCACTATCATATAAAGGACTGTTAATTGTATTGTAAATCTTAAAATGTTTAGGAAGATCAAAAATATAGTAATCTCCATTTTTCACATTCATTGATTTTAAAAGTTCCCATGTAAACTCAATATTGGCAGGGGAATCTGTACTTGGACGGTTATCCTCTGTAAATGGTTTTCCGTCTTTATCCGTCAACTTTACACTGGTTAAAATGTTTGTTGTTATTTGCTTTGGACCTGAATTTGTATTCTCAGCAGGGTCGCTTGATAGCTTTTGTTCTGGATTGTCAGTAGCAATTTTAGCTGCTGGGTTTTGTTCCGGATTATCAGTGGCAGTTTTAGCTGCTGGGTTTTGTTCCGGATTATCGGTAACAGTTTTAGTTGCTGGGTTTTGTTCCGGATTATCAGTGGCAGTTTTAGCTGCTGGGTTTTGTTCCGGATTATCAGTAACAGTTTTAGTTGCTGGATCTTGCTCCGGATTGTCAGTAACAGGTTTAGCTACTGGATCTTGCGCTTGTTTATTAGTATCCTGTTTGGTGCCATCTTCTTTAGAGTTTTCTACTTGAACAGGAACTGATATAGGCTGAACCATTGTTCCTAAAGGAAAAGCGATTTGAACTGATTTTTCCCCAGGTTTTAAAGTTGAGTTAAACACGGTATCAACTTTAATTTTTCCTTTAGCGTCTTTCAAATTTTCTACTTGATCATTAAATATTAATTTTAATTTATTATCTTTAGCTGTTATAAAATATTGACCAATATTTTTTTGATCTGTTACTAAATCCCCTTGCAAATCTTTAGATACTTTTAATGCAAGTGGTATTTGAACTACTGCTGTATCATTTGCGTGTGCAACTTGTTGATCTTTTATTGACCAAGCGTATTCTACTTGAATGGTTGATCCTATCTTTATTAAATTGTTAGGATTTTTTGATTCGTCAATAATATGATTCGTTGCATCTTTCATTTCAACAGTGTCAAATAAGGAATCTCCTGTTAAGGTTTCCGCTCTTACTTGATTGTATGGAAAACTAGCAAGTTGCGAAAATAGTACGAATACAATTAAACATACATTAAAAAGTTTTTTCATTTTTCCTCCTCTGAACATTCATTTGTCCATTGGGGACTTATTCCACATGAACAAATGGAATATTAAAAGTATTTGTTATAAGCTATTTATTTTTGTTATCCCTCCGTTTCTATACGCGTTCTCAGACAAACAGAATTATGTTCAAAGCAATATTATTTAACGTAAAACAAAATGTATATTTACACAGTTCTATGGAAATATACACAATTCGACAAAAAATGTCGAAAAAAATACTGATATAAATAATGATATCAGACCTTTATATGTGAGATAGTTTTCATGTATATCTAGTAAAAAAGAATGGTTATAAAGGTAAGTTTTACGATACATACTAACCAAGGTAGTGTATCCCTTTGTGAAGGCTTATTTTTGCCTTAAAGTTATGTGGAAATAAAAATCTAGATAGGGTTGGTTTTGGTCAGAATGAAGACAATATGTACTTTGAAAATAGTCATTTATTTTGTCTAAAGAGAGTTGTGCGACTAGTGGACCGAAGTTGAAAGGTGATAGTTTCTTACATTGTTAGATAAATATAAGGATTACAGAATATTCGACTAACACGTTACTACGGTCATTTTTGAGCCTGTTTAAACAATAAGAAAGAAGGTGTTTTACTCCTTAGTTACAATATCTTTTTAGTAAAGATAAGCTTAAGTAACCTCTGCTAAAGATTATATACTTAAATGATAAAGAGTTCAACAATGGTTCACATATTTTCCCAAAAATAAAAACGGCTGTTTTATGTGGAATAAATCTACAAAACAGCCGTTTTTGGTATTAGATTTCTGTTAAGATTATTGGCTCGCCGCGTGTTACGACAACAGTATGTTCACATTGTGCAACAAGACTTTTATCAGGTGTAACGAATGTCCAACCGTCGTCACCACGTTCAATAATATGATCAGCTTTCATAGAGATGAACGGTTCTACAGCGATAACAAGACCGTCTTTTAGAAGCGCATTATCCATTGGATCATAGTAACTTAAAATGTGATTTGGTGCTTCATGTAAGCTAAGACCAATGCCGTGACCAGTTAAGTTTTGAATAACATTGTATCCACTTTTATGTGCGAAGTTTGAAACAGCACGACCAATTTGATTTTGTTTTGAGCCAGCTCTAACCTTTTTCATTGCTGCCCAAAATGCATCAACCGCTGCTTGGCAAAGCTTTTCTTTTGCTTCGTCTTCTCCAAGAACAAATGAGATACCTGTATCTGCATAATAGCCATCAAGTGCAGCAGATACATCGACGTTTACTAAGTCGCCTTCTTTTAATACGCGATCTCCTGGAATACCATGAGCAACTTCCTCATTTACACTAATGCAAGTTACACCTGGGAAATCATATTCTTTTTCAGGTGCAGAAATAGCACCATGCTCATCTAATACTTTTTTACCGATCAAATCAAGCTCTTTCGTTGTCATACCTGGCTTCGCTTGTTTTTTCATTTCTTCACGTGCAAGCGCAACGATGCGGCCGATTTTTCGTAAGCCTTCTAAATCTTGTTCATTACGAATAATCATGAAAACCACTGTCCTTCCTCGAATATATATCTTATCCGATTGTATCATGTTTATTTTCGTCCTGCTACTCGCTTGCGGTATGCGGGTTGATTCCCCTCATAAAGAATACATGACAATTGTCATATCGATGTCATGACGCATCATACTGTTTCCTAAGTTTTCCAAGTAATACAATGTAAATATAAGAAACAGCGGGGGTGGAGAGATGGAAAAGATTATTGAAGTAAATGGTGTTTCTAAAACAATTAAACATAAAAACGCAGTAAATAATGTTTCATTTCATGTAAATAAAGGGGAAATAGTAGCGTTACTTGGTCCGAATGGTGCGGGGAAAACAACGACGATGTCGATGATGCTTGGATTAAAGGACCCAACAGAAGGTAAGGTCTTTATATTTGGAAAGAGTCCAAAGCATAGAGATGTTCGTAATAGCCTCGGTGCGATGCTGCAAGAAGTAAGTGTCATTGATAGTATTACGGTGGAAGAGGCAATTGAGTTATTCCGTAGTTATTATACGAATCCTATAGCGAAAGAAACGTTACTGCAGTTATCAAATTTAGAATCAGAGCGAAAGCAAAGATGTGAGAAGTTATCAGGTGGGCAAAAAAGAAGGTTAAACTTTGCGCTTGCACTTGCGGGAAATCCAGATTTGTTATTTTTAGATGAGCCGACAGTCGGAATGGATATTACGTCTCGAAGAACGTTTTGGGAAACGATTCGAAAGTTAGCAAGTGAAGGAAAAACGATTATTTTAACGACGCATTATTTAGAAGAAGCAGATGCTTTAGCAAATCGTATCTTATTATTTGCGAACGGAAAGATTATCGTAGATGGTACACCAGACGAAATGAAAGCAACAATTTCAAGAAAAACAATCACATTTTACTCAAAGGAAAGCATTCCTATAAAATTACTAAAGGAATTACCAAATGTAACAGAAGTAAAGTCAAACGAAGGATGCTTCATTTTAACAACGGAGGATACGGATGCAACTTTAAAAGCCATTTATCAAAGGAGTTTACCTGTAACAGATGTTTCAGTTGAACGTGGAAGTCTTGATGAGGCATTTGAACAATTCGTTGCAAATCAGAAGGAGGAAATCGCATGAGAGCGTTATGGATGCAGTGCAAAATAGAAATTTTACGTACATTCCGCAATAAATTATTTATCTTTTTCTCATTATTAATGCCTGTTATGTTTTACTACATTTTCACAAATGTTGTTCAAGTACCACAAAACGGAGATGCGTGGAAAGCACATTATTTAATTTCGATGGCAACTTTCAGTATTGTAGGGACTGCACTCTTTAGTTTTGGTGTGAGACTTTCTCAGGAAAGAGGGCAAGGATGGACACATCTTCTAAAAATTACACCACTTCCAGAGGGAGCATATTTAACAGCAAAAATTATCGCTCAAACAGTAGTAAATGCTTTTTCAATATTAGTTATTTTTATTGCAGGGATACTAATTAATCATGTTGAGTTAACGGTAGGGCAATGGATAGGTGCGGGGTTATGGTTATTGTTAGGGGTAACACCATTTTTAGCGTTAGGAACAGTAATAGGTTCCATTAAGAAGGCGGACGCAGCTGCTGGCTTAGCAAATATTTTAAATATGAGTTTAGCTATAGTTGGCGGGTTGTGGATGCCGATTGAAGTATTCCCAAAAATATTAAGAACGATTGGTGAATGGACACCGACATACCATTTCGGAAGTGGTGCGTGGGATATTGTAGCTGGAAAATCAATTGGATGGGAAAATATCGCGGTATTAGGAGGTTATTTCCTTATATTTGTTGTAGTATCAATATATATAAGAAAAAGACAGGAAGCGGTATAAATGATAGAGAAGAAGAGGATTGAGATTTTTCCGAAACATATGGGATTTTTTCCGTACATGTGGCTTGTGTATTTATTATTTCCAATTTATCATTTAGCACAAGCATCAGGATGGAAGCTTGTGCTAGGAAGCGGTATGTTGATACTTTTTATTATCACATACCGTCAGCTATATTTTGTTCAGAAGACGTTTATTTTATGGGCATGCATTCAAATGATACTCATCTTTTTATTTGCTTTATTTTATAATCCTTTTATGATATTTTTTGGCTTTTTCACAGCAAGTGCGATGGGGTTTGCACCAAATAAGAAAGTATTTCGAGTGCTGTTATGCTCGTTAGTTATAATGCTTGGAGCATTTTTATTTGTAAATATGAATCAAATAACAACTACAAGTTTAGTAAATATCGTTCCTATGTTTATTTTAATGCTTCTTACGCCATTTGGTATGCGTAATTTTAATCAGAAAAAGATGTTAAGAAATCAATTAGATGAGGCGAACGAGCAAATTAAAGATTTAGTAAAACGTGAAGAACGGCAGCGAATTGCAAGAGATCTTCATGACACATTAGGGCATACCTTATCTCTTATTACTTTAAAAAGCCAGCTCGTTGAGAAGTTAATTGTGAAAAATCCAGAGCGTGCAAGTGCGGAAGCTAAGGAAATTACACAAACTTCTCGTACAGCTTTAAAACAGCTGAGAGAATTAATTTCTGATATGCGTATGATTACGGTAGAAGAAGAGCTAGAGCAAATAAAAGCGATCTTACAAGCAGCTAATATTGAATTAGAAGTGAGGCAAGAAGCAAGATCGAGCTCGTTATCACCAATTGAACAAAATATTGTCGGGATGTGTTTACGTGAGGCCGTTACAAATGTTGTAAAACATAGTAAGGCAACGCGGTGCGCAGTTTCTGTATTAGAATCACAAGGTGAACTGATTTTGAAAGTAGAAGATAACGGAATCGGTTTAACAGATCAAAATCATGATGGAAATGGTATTCGCGGCATGAAAGAACGAATTGCTCTTATTGATGGATTTGTTGAACTAGGTACAATCAATCCAGGGACGTTATTAACGGTAAAAGTTCCAGTTGTTATTAGAACAGGAAAAGATGAGGTGAGGGCATGATTCGAATTATTATTGCAGAAGACCAGCGGATGCTTCGTGGTGCATTAGGGGCCCTGCTTGATCTAGAAGATGATATCGAAGTAATTGGGCAAGCTGCGAACGGGGAAGAGGCGTTAAAATTAATTGAATCGTTAAAGCCAGATGTAAGTATTATGGATATTGAAATGCCGATTCAAAGTGGATTGGATGTCGCTGAGACTTTAAAGAAAGAAAAATCATCATGCAAAGTAATGATTTTAACAACATTTGCACGGCCGGGATATTTTGAAAGAGCAATGAAAGCTGGTGTGCACGGCTATTTATTAAAGGATAGCCCAAGTGAAGATTTAGCGGCAGCAATTCGTAATGTAATGAAGGGGAAACGAGAGGTCTCCCAAGATTTAATGTTTGGCTTATGGCAGGAGCAAAATCCGTTGTCAGATCGCGAAAAGGAAGTACTGTTGCTTGCGAAAGAAGGAAAGACGGCAAACGAAATTGCGAAGGCACTTTATCTTTCGCCGGGTACAGTACGTAATTATATTTCTGAAGTATTAGCGAAGCTTGATGCGAAAAATAGAATTGAGGCAATTACAATTGCGGAAGAAAAGGGTTGGATATAAAAAGAAGGTTACCTATGAGAGGTAACCTTCTTTTTATAATTATTGTACTTCTATTACTTGATTTACTTTTTGTAACGGTTTGTAACCGTGTGCTTCAAATGCCTTTGCAAATTCATTTGATACGGCAGTGCCATATAAATCTTTTGCAGCTTGTACGATATGAGATTGAAGTGATTCAAAGTCTTCAGCGGAAGTTGCATAATTTTGCAATGCACGCATAACAACTTTACTTACTTTTTCATTTCCTTGTTTTTGAACAGCAACATCGTTATATGTTTTACCTTCAGCTAATTGATATAATACGTGACTGATAATACCAGAATTCACGTGTGATTCTTGATTATTACCATCGTTATAGAAATCTTGTAAATTTGTATATAGTTTATGACCGCCGTCACCAACTTCCCTTGGGATATCACGAATTGTTAGGCCACCTAATGTATCGCCCATAATCCAGTTTCCTTTATCTTTCTTTACGTAATATTCGATTTGTGTACCCCAGAAATCCGCTAATCCCTCGTTTAGTGCAGATGTTTCAGCGCTTGGATATCTCACGACTTTATTTTTCGTCGTGCCACTGAATACAGCATGTCCAAATTCATGAGCTGTTACATCAAGAGCGGATGTTAGTTTTCCGTCTAAACCATCACCAAATACCATTTGGTTCCAAGCGGGATGCCAAAATGCATTTACATAGTCTTCTTTTACACCATCACTAACTTCAGTAGAATCAAAACCGTGTACACTAGCAACAACTTTTGAATCTTTATTGTCGTAACTTTTTAGATTATGTTCTTTCTTAAAGTAATCGTAAATATCACTCATGTTCTTCATAGCGCCCGCGGCTTCTTTATCTGCAAAATTAGGATTGCTACTTGAAATTAGTGTCCCTGGATAACCAGCTTGACTATATCCTCCGAGAGAATCGGCGTAGTTTGCATTATAAATATAAATACCATTTCCGCGTGATAAATCTGCTAAATAAAACTTCCCATCAGTTCCTTTGGCAATATTGAAAGAGATGTTTTCTTGAAGTGCATTTTTCCCAGTTCCTTGCTCACTTGCAGGGGATAATCTAGGTGATGTTACTTGATTTATAGTCTTATTCTCTTTGTTTTTAATGAATTTTTCTTGGAAAAGTACTTCGCCAGTTTTTAAATCAACGATAGCATTGCCGTTTATAATTTGTTCATTGTTTTCATAAGTAAATGTAATAACAGTTGCGAATGTATAATAGCCATCTTTTTTCTTATAAACAACGGTTTCGCTAGAGAATTCTGTCTCAACTGCATCACTTGGAATTTGAACTATATCGCGTAATTTAGATTTTACTTCATTTTTCGACAAAAAATTTGTTATAGTAAGATTAGGTTGTTGATTTAAATTTTGAACAACTTTACCACTAACAGTTGTGATCACTCCATTTTTATCTACTTTTACAATGAGATCTTGGCCATATACTTTATAGTTTTTATATGTTTGTGCAAGGCGAACTTCGGTTTGATTTTCTTTGGTTTCTTTATTTGTAGGTTGGAAATCTACATTTTTTTCAGTAGTGACTTGTTCTTGTTGAGCTTTAGCCCCGTTTACCTCACCTTTTAAATACTTTTTCGCAATATTTTCTTTCGTATCATTTTGAGGTTCTGTTAATTTTCCAATTGTTAAACCAGGCTGAGCAATTTCAACTTTGACTTCATTTTTATCTAATTCTTGGGCATGAATAGCTTTTGTTGATAAAGGACAAAGGAGACCGAACGTAACGAAAGCACTAGCAAATTTTCTATAATTCATCTATAACACTCCTAATCTATTATTGTATGTGAGATGAATTGTATGAAAAATTTGCCGAATTATATATATAGTATGCATTATTTCATATCAAAAATTGTCGAATTCACATTATTGTAGTGGTATGACAACTTAAAAAACTAGATTGTTATAATGGGATGGTGAGTAAGTATGCACGCAGAAAAATTAGGAAGTGAAATTAAGAAAATTAGGGTGATGAGAGGATTAACACAAAAACAGTTATCCGAGAACATATGTCATCAATCGGAAGTAAGTCGAATTGAATCGGGCGCGGTATACCCAAGTATGGATATATTGCAAGGTATTGCAGCAAAATTACAAGTTCCCATCATTCATTTTTATGAGGTACTCATTTATTCTGATATTGAGAGGAATAAGCAGTTAAAAGATCAAATTATTCTACTTTGTAAGCAAAAAAAATATAAAGAAATTTATAATAGAGTATGCAATGAATTGAAAAAGGAAGAATATCATCCCGAGCTTCAGCAATTTCTTCAATGGCAATATTATGTAGCTGCTTACGTATTGAAAAAAATCGATTACGAATATTGCATTTTAGAATTAAAGAAATTGCTCAATCAACAACTGGTAGGAATAGATGTATATCAGAACCTTTATATTGAAAATGCAATTGCAAACATTTATGCTGAAAACGGCTATTTGAAGCAGGGTATTGATTTGTTTGAAAATATATTAAAACAATTAGAGGCATTGCATGATAATAAAGAGTTTGATGTGAAGGTGAGACATAATCATGCAAAAGCATTATACATAGACAATCAATACGAAGAAGCGCTTTGTCACGCAAATAAAGCCATTGACCTATCGTGTCGAATTAACAGTATGACATTGATTGGACAGTTATACTTTCGAAAAGGTGAATGCCTAGCAAAACTTGGGTGTGATAGAGCAGAAATTGAAGATGCTTACGAAAAAGCATGCTTCTTTTTTGATATATTAGGAAACCATGAATTAAAAGAATCACTTATAAAAAAAATGAAGAAATAAAAAAGACATAAAGAACAAATATGCATAATTGCATAAAGTCTGGATAATTTTTCATGATATATTTAAAGAAAAAAATGCGGGTGATGGAATATGAAAAAACTACTTATTGGTAGTTTACTAACGTTAGCGATGGCATGGGGTATTTCATTAGGAGATACAGCATTAGAGAAAAACCAAATAATTTCTCATAATAATCAAGAGGTACAATTAGCTAATGAAGTACCTTTTGAGTTCTAAAAAACAACCGTCTTACTTAGACGGTTGTTTTTTTATGGAGTAACATCCAAACGTCTTTACTAGAGACAGGTTTGCTAATAAAGAATCCTTGAATGTGATCACAATTTTGTTTATGTAAAAATTCCCATTCTTCTTCCGTTTCTACACCTTCTGCAATCACTTTTAAATTTAGTTCTTTTGATAGTGTAATAATGGAAGAGACAATTGCTTCTTCTAAAGGGCTAGTTGTAATTCCACAAATAAACTCTCGAGCGATTTTTAATGTGTTGATTGGATATTTTGTTAAATAAGCTAAAGAACTATAACCAGTTCCAAAGTCGTCGATTGAAATTTGAATACCGAGATTTTGAAGTTGTTCGAGTTTTGCAACTACAGATTGATTTTGATTAATTGCGATGCTTTCCGTAATTTCAATATCTAGTGCTTCTGGTTTCAGTTCTGTTTCTTCCAATACCTTTGAAATAGTTGGGATTAAATCTGCATGGTTAAATTGAACAACAGATAGATTTACACCAACTTTTAAGTGAGAGAAACCTTGATTATGCCATCTTTTTGCCTCTAAACAAGCAGTACGTAAAATCCAATTGCCAAGTTCAATAATAAAACCAGTTTCCTCTGCTAGAGGGATAAATTGGGCAGGAGATACGATACCGAGTTTTGGATGCTTCCAACGTATTAATGCTTCAAAACCGATAATTTGTTTTGTTTTTGTGCTTACTTGTGGCTGGTATTCAAGGAAAAATTCATTTTGTTGTAATGCTTTTGAAAGTTCACCTTCTAAGAATTGAATTTCATTTTGAGCGATACTCATTTCTTTTGAGAAGAAAACAAATCTGTTTTTTCCATTTGCTTTCGCACGATACATAGCCATATCAGCATTTTTCATTAACTCATTTACATCAGTTCCATAATCAGGGTACATCGCAATTCCGATACTTGGTGTAATAGAGAGTTCTTCGCCTTGAATGAAGAATGGTTTGTTTAAAATAGTTAAAATCTGTTCAGCTATAAAAATTGCACTTTTTTCTGAGTACATTTCTGGTAATAGAATTGTAAACTCATCTCCACCTTGGCGAGCGACGATATCTTTTGAACGCAAGCAACCGCGTAATCTTTTTGCTACTTCAATTAATAATAAATCTCCAACGTCATGGCCAAGTCTATCGTTAATTTTTTTAAATCGATCTAAATCAAGGAATATGACGGCGACATCATTTGCGTTAGTTTGGGCTGTATTTAAAATGGCTTTTAAATCTTTTTCGAACTTTCGACGATTTGGTAATCCAGTAAGTGCATCGTGAAAGGCTAAATGTTCTACTTGTTTTTGTTTTTCATATAAGGTGGTAATATCACGTGCTATCCCAAACATTCCGACCACTTCTTTGTTTATAAAAGTAGGGATAAGTGTAATATGGAGATAATAATAATAGCCTTCTTGTTCTTTTGTACGAACTTCTAACGTTTGTGGCCTACCTTCCTTTGTAATTTGTAAAGCCTTCTTTAGTAGTTCGTGGTCTTTTGAATCAATGAAGTGTACCAGAGAATAGCTTGCCACTTCGCAATAATAGGCAGTAAATAAGCTTTCGCACGCCTTATTAGATTGTTGAAAAATGCCATTCATATTTAAAGAGAAAACGGCATCGGGATGGTCCTCGAATAAAGATTTATAACGTTGTTCACTTTTTGATAATGCAAATGCACCTTCTTCAACTTCGTCCTCTAGTTGTGTAGTCAACTGTTCATATGTATGAATTAGTGCTTGATTATCTTTCCACATGTAAAGTTGCCGCAAGAATAACAAAATAAGTGATAATACGAGACCGATTAACATGAATTTATCATCCCAAGGTTGAATGATAATAAAAGAAAAAGTAATAATTATACTAAAATAAGGTAGTATAAAACGTACATAATCGAATCGATAATATTTTGTTTTCGTTTCATGCTGCATTGGTTTATCTAAAATATATAGTATGGAAGAAAGTCCAATTAATAAAATAGAAGCAGTGTGTATTAAATAATTAAATTCAGCAGAAGTTTTCATCCCAAAATTCAATTGAAACAGATGAATATAACCGTATACGAGTATAATAGTGAAACCGATAATTAATGCAATTCTACTAGAAGAATATTGTTCTCTTCTATATAGGCTAATAACGGCGTAAATTACTAATGATTGTGCAATGAAATACCCAATTAAAATCCAAGTATCCTTTGTTAACATGCGGAAGCTTGAAAGGTCTAAGATAAAAGTTAAGGTGAAATAAATGTTCATAATAATAATAAAGATGCTATCGAATGAAAATTGAGAAAGCCCCTTAATAGAATAATTTTTTATAAACTTTATAGCAAATCCAACAAAGAGCAAAATATATTGTATGATAAAAAAAGGTAATGCTTTATATGAAAATATAGATTGATCATGTATAGAAAGTGAACTAAGAAATAGGGTTATCTCCATAACTAATCCACATAGGCAAGTACATAGTAATAAAATCCAAAATAGTTTATCACTGCGTTTCATTCTCTTAATAGCTTTATATAAACAGTGACAAGAAAAAAGTGCAGCGAAACAGAATAAGAAAAGAATTCCAATTTCCTTTATATGCGACTCATTTGGAATAAAGAGTATCCAAAGAGCAAATATAGATATGTATATTATGACAAATTGTACATATTTTTTTTGATTAATCATATTATGACTCCGTTTCAATAAAGTTGAATCTCGAGGGAATGCTAATTTAAATAATAGCATATAAAATAGGATGTTTTTTACTATAAAAATTACTTTTTTGAAAAAATGGTGCAAAGTTACAATTCACCACTGTAACATTGCACCACTTATTCTTTTAATTCCTCTTATAGCAGAAAGTTCATCTATTAATTGGAATAATGCTAAGTCTTTTTGTTTACTTTCAATCATAATATCGAAATTATGATTGTGTTTTTTTGCAATGTGTAAGAAAGGCTTAATAAACTCTAAATCGATATATTCAGCATGAGCCCTAAATTCTTTTTCCGATCTCGGGGAGGAAATGTGAACTTTAGGAGAGATATTTGTATGTGACCAAGTTTCAAAAATTGCAGGAAGCAACTCTTCTAGTGGTTCCTTGCAAAGATTGGCCATATGATGATGATAATCAAATACAAATGGAATATTTTCTTTTTGGCAAATTGATAAAGTTTCAGCGGTTGTATAGGTTTTGTCATCATTTTCAAGAGTCATTTGTTTTTTTATATGTGTAGGAAGTTTTTTTATGTTTTCATGGAAGCGCTCAATTGCCTTTTCTTTATTTCCATAGGCTCCACCTACATGAATATTAATGTAAGAAGAATCTGCAATGCCTATAGCATCCAATATTTTATAATGATAAGTCATATCCGTAATAGCGTTAGTAGTAATATGTGGCTTGTCGCTTGTAAATAGCGTAAATTGATTTGGATGAAAACTTATTCGTAAATTGTGTTCTTTAATTAAAGCCCCTATTTTACGCCAAAGTGGTGTGAACACCCCAATATAGTCAAACTCGACTTCGGGATGTGTTGCAAGTGGGACGATGGAAGACGATAGGCGATATAGTGGGATTTCATGCGCTATATTGTAATGAAGGATACGTATTGTGTGCTCTAAATTTTGCCTTATAACATGGTACAGTTTGTCTTCTCGCTCTTGCTTGCTGAGTTTCTTAAAGCTTGTAAACGTCATTGTTTTGGCAGGAGAACAGTCCCAGAGTGCCATTGCATGTGAGACATATCCAAACCGTATAAGCATATGAGATACACCTCTTTTATTCATTGTCTTTCCTATAAAAAGAAAGCAAACATTGTTCCAATCCATTCCTTTCCTCTATCGATAAGAGAAGGCGGGTTTACATCGCTATAGGAAAGTACAGATGCATTCTCTAGATCTTCATGGAATTTCTTTTTTACTGTTTGAATGAAATGTTTATTATATAACAGGCAGTTTATTTCATGGTTAATATATAAACTTCTCATATCAAAGTTTGCTGTTCCGATATCGCAAATATCATCGTCTACTATAATAATTTTGGCGTGAAAAAAACCTTGTTGAAATGCATAAATATTGCAACCAGCCTGTATTAATTTTCGGCAGTACGGAAATTTGGCTTCTCGAACAAGAGGGTGATCAGCTTTTTCTGGAACAAGAATTGTGATTTGAACCCCTCTTTCTTTTGCTTTTAATAAGGCATTCATAATTTTTTTTCCAGGAATGAAATATGGTGTACCGATACAGATTTCTTTTTTTGCCGCGTTAATTAAATGTAAAAAAGTATGCTGTAAATAAGCCCCATCAGTCGGAATAAATTGATGCAGGATGGTACCTGGGTTTTGTTTTGGAAAATAAAGAGAAGCATCTAATAAATTTTGTTTCGTATCATCAAACCAGTCATGCAAAAATTGCTTTTGTAAATCTTGAACCCCTTCTCCTGTAAGACGTAAATGGTAGTCTCGCCATAATCCTAAATATTCATTATGCCCTAGATACTCTTCACCGATATTAAATCCCCCGATATAGCCGGTTTTCCCATCAATCACTGTAATTTTCCTATGATTTCGTTGATTGGCAGAAAAGAAAGGCAGAGGAAATTTTACCTTATGACAAAATGAAAAAGATACACCATGTTTTTGCAGGGAGCGAATAGCTTCGTTTGATAAAGAATGGCTGCCAAATCGATCAAGTAAAAGTCGTACTTCAATTCCTTCCTGAGCCTTATCAATCAGCAATTTTAAAAATTCACGACTGATTTTATCGTTTTTTACAATGAAGAATAAAATATGAATGTGATGCTGTGCTTGTTTTATATCAGTAAATAAAGCGTCATACAAATCTTTCCCGTATGTATAAAGGTGAAAATCACTTTGACGTAAAGGGAAAGTGCGAGAGCTTACTCGTTTTAAATGAAGAAGTCTCCCGTATGAAAGGTCAATTGTAATCCAAAGAGCAACGGATATTAACAAAAGAGATAAGTAGAGCATTAGTGAATTCCCTCCTTCGCATTCTTTTCACCTTCAGTGTGTTACAAATGATACGGGTAGCACGGCTGTTATTATAAATTTCTTTAGAGGATAGATCTTGTACTGATTAAAGGTTCACTTTATAGTTTCACCGAAATAAACAGCTTTATGAAAAAATGTGTTGTTCTATAACAAAAAACTGTTGACTGAATGCTCACTCATTATATAATGGGGATAGGGGATATAATTCAGAAAATTATATATTTTTGAAGATTCAAAAAAGAAAGAGGGCTTACAAAGAGAGGGGTAGCATAAAAATGAATAGCTTACTGATCATTAATTGGCTGGCTGCCATTGCTGTTATTGCTTATGCAGGATATTTGTTTGTATATCTTATACGGACGAGAATGGCCTACATACAATTAGGAAAAAAAATTGAATTTGACCGTCGTTTTAAAGAGCGTTGGGATCTCCTTAAGGTCAATGTTTTCGGTCAAAAAAAGCTGCTGAAAGATAAGAAAAGCGGCATCATTCACGTTATGTTCTTTTACGGATTTATTCTTGTCCAATTTGGAGCAATTGACTTCGTTTGGAAAGGACTCGCACCAGGATCACATCTTCCACTTGGACCACTATACCCTGCATTTACATTCTTCCAGGAAATTGTCACACTTGTTATTTTAATTGCAGTATTTTGGGCTTTTCATAGACGTTATGTAGAAAAGCTTGTTCGTTTAAAACGTAACTTCAAATCAGGTCTTGTTCTTATCTTTATCGGTGGCTTAATGATTTCTGTGCTACTTGGTAACGGTATGGGACTTATATGGCATGGCGAGGAGCTTTCATGGAGTGAACCAATTGCTTCTGCAATCGCTTACGTTTTTAGCGGGATAAATGAAACCGTAGCCATTTCAGTGTTCTATTTTTCTTGGTGGGTGCATTTACTAATTTTGTTAACGTTTTTAGTGTATGTTCCACAATCAAAACATGCGCATTTAATTGCAGGACCAGCTAATGTATTCTTCGGTCGTCTTTCAAACCCAGGGAAGCTTGAAAAGATTGATTTTGAAGATGAAACGCAAGAAACATTTGGTGTTGGTAAAATTGAAGACTTTAGACAAAATCAACTTATTGACTTATACGCTTGTGTAGAGTGTGGCCGTTGTACAAATATGTGTCCGGCAACAGGAACAGGAAAAATGTTATCGCCGATGGACTTAATTTTAAAACTTCGCGATCATTTAACTGATAAAGGAGCTGCGGTAACATCAAAAGCACCGTGGGTTCCAGTAGTAGCCTTCAATAATACACAAGGAAATCAGTTAGCGATGATGGCAGCTGGAAAAGGACAACAAGAATCAGCGTCTACAACGCTCGCTTACGATCCGAGTTTAATCGGAGATGTTATTACAGAAGAAGAGATTTGGGCATGTACAACGTGTCGTAACTGTGAAGATCAATGCCCAGTTATGAATGAGCATGTTGACAAAATTATTGATTTACGTCGATATCTCGTTTTAACAGAAGGAAAAATGGACGCGGAAGCACAACGCGCGATGACAAATATCGAGCGTCAAGGGAATCCGTGGGGTCTGAACCGTAAAGAGCGTGAAACATGGCGCCAAGGTGATGACGAAGTAACAGTTCCAACTGTAAAAGAAAAATCAAAAGCTGGGGAGGAATTCGAGTATTTATTCTGGGTTGGTTCAATGGGATCATACGACAATCGTAGTCAGAAGATTGCGATATCGTTTGCGAAGTTAATGAACGAAGCAGGTATTTCATTCGCAATTCTCGGTAATAAAGAAAAGAATTCTGGAGATACACCACGCCGCCTCGGAAATGAATTTGTATTCCAAGAGATGGCGACAAAGAATATCGAAGAATTTGAAAAGGCAGGAGTGAAGAAAATCGTTACGATTGATCCTCATGCTTATAACACATTTAAAAATGAGTATCCGGACTTTGGCTTGCAAGCAGAAGTCTATCATCATACAGAATTGTTAGCTCAGTGGGTGAAAGAAGGGCGCTTAAAGCCTGTTCACGCTATTGAAGAAACAGTTACGTACCATGATTCCTGTTATTTAGGAAGATACAACGAAGTGTACGAAGCGCCACGTGACATTTTGAAAGCGATTCCTGGAGTGAATCTTGTAGAAATGGCACGTAACCGTGAAACTGGAATGTGCTGTGGCGCAGGTGGTGGCTTAATGTGGATGGAAGAAACAACAGGTTCTCGTATTAACGTTGCTCGTACAGAACAAGCATTAGCTGTACAGCCATCCATTATCGGTACAGGTTGTCCATATTGCTTAACGATGATCAGTGATGGAACGAAAGCGAAAGAGGTAGAAGAGAAAGTTCAAACTCTTGATGTGACAGAGATTTTAGAACGATCTGTTATCGGGCAGAAAAAAGAAGCAATGTAGTTTGTAAGAATGTATACAACTTTAGAAAGAGGTGCAATGATTGCACCTCTTCTCAACGTAGGGATACCGAGCGAGCGCTCAGTGTTAAAAAATGAAATGGGGGAAAGAAACATGAGTAAAACAGTTATTTTAAGTGCCGCAAGAACACCAGTTGGAAAATTTGGAGGATCTTTAAAGGATGTAAAAGCGACGGAACTTGGAGGAATTGCAATTAAAGCAGCACTTGAAAGAGCAAATGTTGCGGCTAGTGATGTTGAAGAAGTTATATTTGGAACGGTTATTCAAGGTGGGCAGGGACAAATTCCATCGCGCCAAGCTGCGAGGGCTGCTGGAATCCCTTGGGAAGTGCAGACGGAAACAGTGAATAAAGTTTGTGCATCAGGGCTTCGTGCGGTTACGTTAGCGGATCAGATTATTCGTACTGGCGATCAATCACTGATTGTAGCTGGCGGTATGGAGTCGATGAGTAACAGTCCTTACATTTTACGTGGAGCAAGATGGGGATACAGAATGGGCAACAACGAAGTTATTGATTTAAACGTTGCTGACGGTTTAACATGCGCATTTTCAGGTACACACATGGGCGTTTATGGCGGAGAAGTTGCAAAGGAAGATGGAATTTCTCGTGAAGCGCAAGATGAATGGGCATATCGTAGCCATCAGCGTGCGGTTTCAGCGCATAAAGAAGGGCGTTTTGAAGAGGAAATCGTGCCAGTAACGATTCCGCAAAGAAAAGGCGATCCTATTGTCGTTGCAAAGGATGAGGCGCCACGTGAAGATACAACGATTGAAAAGTTAGCAAAGTTAAAACCTGTATTTGATAAGACAGCGACGGTGACAGCTGGTAATGCGCCGGGACTAAACGATGGTGGTGCCGCACTTGTATTAATGAGCGAAGACAGAGCGAAGCAAGAAGGAAGAAAGCCATTAGCGACAATTTTGGCGCATACAGCAATTGCAGTGGAATCTAAAGATTTCCCAAGAACTCCAGGTTATGCAATTAACGCATTGCTTGAAAAAACAGGAAAGACAATTGAAGACATTGATTTATTCGAGATTAATGAAGCCTTTGCAGCGGTAGCAATTGCAAGTACAGAAATCGCAGGAATTGATCCGGAAAAATTGAATGTAAATGGCGGCGCGGTAGCGATGGGACATCCAATTGGAGCAAGCGGAGCGCGCATTATCGTTACACTAATCCATGCACTTAAGCAGCGCGGCGGCGGAATTGGAATTGCTTCGATTTGTAGCGGTGGCGGTCAAGGGGACGCAGTGATGATTGAAGTTCACTAATTAAAGTTCGAGGGTATAAAATTTATTAACAATTAAGGGGGAAGAAAAAATGGGTGTACAAAACATTGTTGTAATTGGTGCAGGGCAAATGGGATCAGGAATTGCACAAGTATGTGCAATGGCAGGATATGACGTGAAGGTACAAGATTTAAAGCAAGAGCAATTAGATAGAGGATTGGCTATCATTACGAAAAACTTAGCACGGCAAGTAGAAAAAGGACGTATGAAGGAAGAAGAGAAGGAAGCCACATTAAATCGTCTTACAGTAACGCTTGATTTAGATTGTGTGAAAGAAGCGGATCTTATTATTGAAGCCGCTGTTGAGAAAATGGATATTAAAAAGAAAATCTTTGCGAATCTAGATGAAATTGCTCCAGAACACGCAATTTTAGCAACGAATACGTCATCTCTGCCAATTACAGAAATTGCAGCGGTAACGAAGCGTCCGGAAAAAGTAATCGGTATGCACTTTATGAATCCAGTTCCAGTTATGAAGCTTGTTGAGATTATTCGTGGTTTGGCTACCGATGATGCGGTATATGAAGCAATTGAAGATATTACGAAAAAAATTGGGAAAGTACCAGTTGAAGTGAATGATTTCCCAGGTTTTGTATCAAATCGTATTTTGCTACCGATGATTAACGAAGCAATTTATACGTTATATGAAGGTGTAGCGACGAAAGAAGCAATTGATGAAGTCATGAAGCTTGGTATGAACCATCCGATGGGGCCTTTGACACTCGCCGATTTTATCGGTTTAGATACGTGTTTATACATTATGGAAGTGTTGCATGAAGGATTAGGAGATAGTAAATATCGCCCATGTCCGTTATTACGTAAGTATGTGAATGCAGGATGGTTAGGGCGTAAAACAGGTCGTGGATTCTACGTTTACGAATAAATGCCCCCTTTGTTACAACATAGTGGTCTTACCAAATTATTTAAAGGATATATAGCAAATGGAGGCGGAATATATGAACTTTCGTTTTAATGAAGAGCAGCAAATGATGAGGAAAATGGTTCGGGATTTTGCACAGAAGGAAATAGCTCCCTTTGTTCCTAGTATGGAACAAGGGGTGTTCCCGAAAGAGATTTTGCAAAAGATGGGTGAGCTTGGATTAATGGGTATTCCAGCGCCTGCAAAATACGGTGGGGCAGAAATGGACTTTATATCTTACATTCTAGCAATTGAGGAAATCTCAAAGGTAAGTGCAACAGTTGGTGTAATTTTAGCTGTACATACGTCAGTTGGAATGAATCCGATTTTATATTTCGGAACAGAAGAACAGAAGAAAAAATATGTTTCTAAACTTGCAACTGGGGAATATTTAGGTGCATTTGCTTTAACAGAGCCAAATGCAGGATCAGATGCAGGGAGTTTGAAATCAAGAGCTGTGAAAAAAGGTGATCATTATATTATTAATGGATCGAAAGTGTTTATTACAAATGGTGGTGAAGCAAGTACATACATTGTATTCGCTTCTACAAATCCAGAGGCAGGAAAAAGTGGTATTTCTGCATTTATAGTAGAGAAAGATACACCTGGTTTAATCATTGGAAAAGATGAACATAAGATGGGACTTCTCGGTTCTCGTACAGTACAACTTACTTTTGAAGATATGAAAGTGCCAGCTGAGAATTTACTTGGGGAAGAAGGACAAGGATTTAAGGTGGCAATGGCGAATTTAGATGTTGGGCGAATTGGAATCGGTGCGCAGGCGTTAGGAATTGCTGAAGCGGCGCTTGGCTGTGCAATTGATTATGCAAAAGAAAGAGAGCAATTCGGGAAGCCAATTGCGGCGCAGCAAGGGATTGGCTTCAAGCTTGCAGATATGGCAACAAGTGTCGAAGCAGCAAGGTTACTCGTATATAGAGCGGCATCTCTTAGGGCACAGGGCTTACCATGCGGTAAAGAAGCATCTATTGCGAAATTATTTGCTTCTAAGACAGCGGTTGAAGTCGCGATTGAGGCGGTGCAAGTGTTTGGTGGTTACGGTTATACGAAAGACTATCCAGTAGAACGATTTTTCCGTGATGCGAAAATCACGCAAATATATGAAGGAACAAGTGAAATACAGAAACTTGTTATTAGCCGTGCTTTATAAAAGGGCGAGGGGGAGACGGAGATGCATTTTAAACTATCAGAAGAACATGAAATGATAAGAAAAATGGTTCGAGATTTTGCTAAAAATGAAGTGGCACCAACAGCAGCTGAGCGTGATGAGGAAGAGCGATTTGATCGAGAATTATTTGATCAAATGGCAGAGCTTGGTTTAACCGGTATTCCGTGGCCTGAAGAGTACGGTGGAATTGGAAGCGATTACTTAGCGTACGTAATCGCTATTGAAGAATTATCCCGCGTTTGTGCTTCAACAGGCGTAACACTGTCCGCGCATACTTCACTTGCAGGATGGCCAATTTTTAAATTTGGGACGGAAGAGCAAAAGCAAAAGTTTTTACGACCGATGGCTGAAGGAAAGAAAATTGGTGCATACGGCTTAACGGAGCCAGGATCTGGATCGGATGCTGGTGGAATGAAGACAATCGCAAAGAGAGATGGAGACCATTATATTTTAAATGGATCAAAAATTTTCATTACAAATGGTGGTATTGCTGATATTTACGTTGTTTTTGCGCTAACTGATCCTGAATCAAAGCAGCGCGGTACGAGTGCATTTATTGTAGAAAGTGATACACCGGGATTTTCAGTTGGGAAGAAGGAGAGTAAGCTAGGGATTCGCTCTTCACCAACGACTGAAATTATGTTTGAAGATTGCCGTATTCCTGTAGAGAATCTACTTGGAGAAGAGGGGCAAGGGTTTAAAGTTGCGATGCAAACATTAGATGGAGGTCGTAACGGTATTGCGGCGCAAGCTGTTGGTATTGCACAAGGGGCTTTAGATGCTTCTGTAGAATATGCAAGGGAGCGCCATCAATTTGGAAAACCAATTGCGGCGCAGCAAGGGATTGGCTTTAAACTTGCGGATATGGCAACAGATGTAGAAGCGGCACGCCTATTAACATATCAAGCGGCTTGGCTTGAATCAGAAGGGCTTCCGTATGGAAAAGAGTCAGCGATGTCAAAAGTATTTGCAGGAGATACAGCGATGAGGGTGACGACTGAAGCGGTGCAAGTATTTGGTGGTTACGGTTATACGAAAGATTATCCAGTAGAGCGTTATATGCGAGATGCAAAAATTACACAAATATATGAAGGAACACAAGAGATTCAGAGGCTTGTAATTTCTCGTATGTTAACGAAGTAGGAACGAAAGCGTAGGTATTTTCCTACGCTTTTTCCTTCCAAAAAATAATAGAGAGAGGTGAAGGGAATGGTTAAACATAATGTACATGCATCGGTGAAAGATGAAAAATTAGTTGCGTTAAGACGTGAGCAAATGATTAAAGGTGCGGTGCAACTGTTTAAACAAAAAGGATTTCCGCGTACAACAACGAGAGAAATTGCAAAAGCGGCTGGATTTAGTATAGGGACACTTTATGAGTACATTCGTACAAAAGATGATGTTTTGTATTTAGTTTGTGATAGTATTTATGAACATGTAAAAGAAAGATTAGAGGAAGTAGTTTGTACAGAAAAAGGGAGTGTAGAAAGTTTAAAGATAGCAATAACGAATTATTTTAAAGTGATGGATGAATTACAGGAAGAAGTATTGATAATGTATCAAGAGGTACGCTTTTTACCGAAAGAATCACTTCCGTATGTATTAGAAAAGGAGTTTCAAATGGTAGGAATGTTCGAGAATATTTTAGAACAGTGTACGGAAAATGGAACATTTACATTAAATAAAAAAGAAATACAGCTTCTTGCCCATAATATTTTTATACAAGGACAGATGTGGGGATTTAGACGCTGGGCGCTGCAAAAACTGTATACGCTCGAAGAATATACAGAAATGCAAATTAGGTATGTATTGCAAGGGGCCCATATGCTTCCGAAATAAGGAACAGACAAATTATAATTTTACTACCCTATAAAAGTTTCCCGTTTTTTTTTGTAGCATATTTGTGCGACTTTTGTTTATAATGAATAGTATGGATTTTTTTAAGCAGGCCGTTATATATAAGGTTATATTTGATGAAAGGAAGTGCCGCATAAGTGGATTTTAAGCAATATTCACCAGAAGAGCTAAAAGAATGTTCAATGATTGAAGTTGTACATAGCGTTTTAGGGGATAAAAAACAAGCAACGACATTCAACGAGTTGGTTCAAGAAATCGCTCAAGTGCTGGGACTATCTCAAGAGCAAGTTAATGCGAAAATCGCACAATTTTATACAGACTTAAACATTGATGGACGTTTCATTAATTTAGGAGAAAATCGTTGGGGGCTACGCAGCTGGTACCCATACGAGCAAATTGATGAAGAAATCTTGCCTCAACCAAAACCGAAGAAGAAACGTAAAGTTGAAGAAGACGGTTTTGACGACTACATTGAAGAAGATGAAGATGACTTCGACGATGCAGACGTAAGTGAAGACGAAGATGATGATGTAGAAGATTTGGACAAGGTTCTTGAAGAAGAAGACGGAGATGACGACGATCTTGATGATTTAGACGAAGATGACGACGACTTCGCTGAAGAAGAACTTGAGTATGACGAAACTGAAGAAGAAGAAGAGGAAGAACTGTAGTTCTTGACTTTTCATTATCGTCCATGTAGAATCATTTTTGGGCTCTTTAAAAAAGGACGATAATACTTTTAAAGTGTAAATATAAAAGAAAATTGCTCCCTACTTATTACTTTTTGTGATGAGGGGAGCAATTTTCTTTTTTGTTTTTTGTTTAGAAAATAAAAAGAGTCTAACAATAAGATGGATACAGTGTTATCTACATACGTTGCGCTTTGCAACGGTGATTATATAACAGCAAAATAGAAGGGAGCTTTTTCATGACTAAGTATATTTTTGTAACAGGCGGTGTAGTATCGTCTTTAGGAAAAGGTATTACAGCAGCATCTCTTGGAAGACTTTTAAAAAATCGTGGTTTAAACGTAACGATTCAAAAGTTTGATCCATACATTAACGTAGACCCAGGGACTATGAGCCCATATCAACACGGTGAGGTATTCGTAACAGATGATGGCGCAGAAACTGACTTAGACCTTGGTCACTATGAGCGTTTCATCGACATTAACTTAAACAAATACAGCAACGTAACAACAGGTAAAATTTACTCTTCAGTTCTTCAAAAAGAGCGTCGCGGTGAATATTTAGGAGGAACCGTTCAAGTTATTCCTCACATTACTAACGAAATTAAAGAACGCGTATATCGTTCTGGTCGTGAAACAAATGCGGATGTTGTTATTACAGAAATCGGTGGAACTGTTGGTGACATCGAGTCTCTACCATTCTTAGAAGCAATCCGTCAAATTAAGAGCGACATCGGTCGTGACAATGTAATGTACATTCACTGTACGTTAATCCCGTACTTAAAAGCAGCGGGTGAAATGAAGACAAAACCAACACAACATAGTGTTAAAGAACTTCGTAGCTTAGGTATTCAACCAAACATTATCGTTGTTCGTACAGAAATGCCTGTTTCTCAAGATATGAAAGACAAGCTTGCATTATTCTGTGACATCGATACAAAAGCGGTTATCGAAGCTCGCGATGCAGATACTTTATATGCGGTCCCATTATCTCTTCAAGAACAAAACATGGACCAAATCGTTTGTGACCACTTAAAATTAGACAATCCAGCTGCAGATATGACAGAGTGGACTGCTCTAGTTAACAAAGTGCGTAATCTTTCTAAGAAAACAAAAATCGCTCTTGTTGGTAAATATGTAGAACTTCAAGATGCTTATATTTCTGTTGTAGAAGCACTTCGTCATGCTGGTTACTCATTCGACACAGATGTAGAAGTAAAATGGGTAAATGCTGAGCACGTAACAGCAGAAAACGTAAAAGAATTAGTTGGCGATACAGATGGTATCCTTGTACCAGGTGGCTTCGGTGATCGTGGTGTAGAAGGTAAAATCGTTGCGATTCAATATGCTCGTGAAAACAAAGTTCCATTCTTAGGAATTTGCTTAGGTATGCAACTTGCATCAATCGAATTTGCACGTAATGTATTAGGTTTAGAAGGTGCTAACTCTTCTGAAATCAACCCTGACACACCATATGCAATCATCGACTTATTACCAGAACAAAAAGATGTAGAGGACCTAGGTGGTACACTTCGTCTTGGTCTATACCCATGTAAGCTTGCTGAAGAAACAAATGCTTACAATGCTTATAATGAGCCGGTTGTATATGAACGTCATCGTCATCGTTATGAGTTCAACAACCAGTTCCGTCCGGATATGGAAAAAGAAGGATTTGTATTCTCTGGTACAAGCCCAGACGGTCGTCTAGTTGAAATCATTGAATTAAAAGATCATCCTTGGTTCGTGGCAGCACAGTTCCACCCAGAACTTGTTTCTCGTCCAAACCGTCCACAACCATTGTTCCATGACTTCGTAAGAGCTTCTATTACGAATAAAGAGAGCAAGTAATAAAAAAAGCGCCTGAAATAAGGCGCTTTTTTTAATATTCATTTAACATTTCATCGATTGTGAATTTGATCCCGTGATAAGCAAATAAGGCTACTATTAAACTTGGGAATCCGTAGCGATTACCTTCATCGTCTGGAATAAGACCTTGTAACAGTTTTGTATCAATATGTACGTCTGTATATCGTTCGAGTGATTCCGTACCTTCTTGAAGAGCAGAAATGCCGACAATAGAGTGTCCCTCTTCTTGTAGTTTTTTTGCAATTTCTACAACCGCTTCATCTGTTGAAAAACGGCTAATAAGAAGTACACGATCCGCAGAGGTTACTTCTGCTTCTTTACCATTTTCAAATAAGCGTTTTGCTTGCTTCATTGGTTCAGCACCGAATAGTGCCTCGGCAACAACGCCCTCCATTTCATTTGTACCATGTAAATAAATGAAACCATCGCCAACTAATGCTTGAGCAAGTAAACGAGCGCTATCTTCTATATTCATTTCTTCTTTTTGAGAAACTCTGGAGAAATAACCACTTAATTGAGTTGAAAAAATTTTTAACATAATGTTACTCCCTTCGTACGTGTTTGCCGGCTTTCATTATAATTTATTTTTTTAGAAAGGTGAAATCGTAGGGTAGCATAACAAAATAGGAAACGGTAAAATAAGAAAGAATAGGAAGGAATTTGCCAAAGAATAGCGAAATTAAATCGTTAAGATATAAGAAGCTTTAAATCTTGTACTTACACAGAAAGGTTGGGAATTATGGAAGGTAAAATTTTAATCGTTGATGATCAATATGGGATTCGTGTGTTATTACATGAAGTGTTCCAAAAAGAAGGTTATCAGACATTCCAAGCAGCGAATGGATTTCAAGCTTTAGATATCGTGAAAAAAGATAATCCAGATTTAGTAGTGTTAGATATGAAAATTCCAGGCATGGATGGTATAGAGATTTTAAAGCATGTAAAAGAAATTGATGAGAGTATTAAAGTAATTTTAATGACTGCTTATGGAGAGCTTGATATGATCCAAGAAGCAAAAGATTTAGGAGCTTTAATGCATTTTGCTAAACCATTTGATATTGATGAAATTCGTCAAGCTGTGAGAAATGAGCTCGCTGTAGAGGCATAAAAATGAATTTTTTATAAAAAATATGGAAAAAAGCGTTTACATGGACTATTGTGCAGGTGAATACGGTTGAGTTTTTGAGTACAAGTTGTTATCCTATTGAGTGTAGAAAAAAGTCCGGTATGTAGATATACATATTTTACCTTATTCTGGTCATACTACCAGCGATAAGAACTTATCGGATACAAAAAACGTTTTTTAGGAGGATTCACCATGCCTTTAGTTTCTATGAAAGAAATGCTAAACAAAGCACTAGAAGGAAAATACGCAGTTGGTCAATTCAACATGAACAACTTAGAGTGGACTCAAGCTATCTTAGCTGCTGCGGAAGAAGAAAAATCTCCTGTAATCCTAGGTGTATCTGAGGGTGCAGCTCGTCATATGACTGGTTTCAAAACAGTTGTAGCTATGGTTAAAGCTTTAATCGAAGAAATGAACATCACTGTTCCTGTAGCGATTCACCTTGACCATGGTTCAAGCTTCGAAAAATGTAAAGAAGCAATCGATGCAGGTTTCACATCTGTAATGATCGACGCTTCTCACCACCCATTCGAAGAAAACGTTGAAACTACTAAACAAGTAGTAGAATACGCACACGCTCGTAACGTATCTGTTGAAGCTGAGCTTGGAACAGTTGGCGGACAAGAAGACGACGTAATCGCTGAAGGCGTAATTTACGCTGACCCAGCAGAGTGTAAGCACCTTGTTGAAGCAACAGGTATCGATTGCCTAGCTCCAGCTTTAGGTTCTGTACACGGTCCTTACAAAGGTGAGCCTAACTTAGGATTCGCTGAAATGGAACAAGTTCGTGACTTCACTGGCGTACCTTTAGTATTACATGGTGGTACTGGTATCCCAACTGCTGATATCGAAAAAGCTATCTCTTTAGGTACTTCAAAAATCAACGTAAACACTGAGAACCAAATCGAGTTTACAAAAGCTGTTCGTGAAGTATTAAATAAAGACCAAGAAGTTTACGATCCTCGTAAATTTATCGGACCTGGCCGCGACGCTATCAAAGCAACTGTTATTGGTAAAATTCGCGAATTCGGTTCTAACGGTAAAGCGTAAGAATAAAATTCCGTTTTGGAAACCGTCTAGTCTTTTAGACGGTTTCCTTTCGTTGTATAATGAAAGCGTGAACAAGTCTAAAGATTTTATCATTTTTGGTTTTTAAATAGAAAATAATGTGCATAGTCCTATTAATAAATGTGATAACGTATCTAAATTGATAAAGTAAATTCGATGAATAGTTGATCTTTATCTATTCGTGCTACAGGAGAAATGAAGATAATGGTTTCCTATTTATTGAGTTTTGGGATGGAAAGAGTAATTGAGATTCTTAAGGGGAGCTTTCTATAAAAAGATAGAAAGTAAATACATTCACAAGAAGGGAGCTCAATATGGAAAAATTGCTAATTGAAGGCGGAAGAGCTTTAAATGGAACAATTCGAGTAAGTGGTGCAAAGAACAGTGCCGTTGCATTAATTCCAGCGACAATTTTAGCAGATACTCCAGTAACTATTGGTGGTGTCCCTAATATTTCGGACGTGAAAATGTTAGGAGACTTACTAGAGGAAATTGGAGGGAAAGTAACTTATGGACAGGAGGAAGAGATGGTAGTCGATCCTTCTAACATGGTTGCAATGCCTTTGCCAAATGGAAAAGTGAAAAAATTGCGCGCTTCTTATTATTTAATGGGTGCAATGCTTGGCCGTTTTAAAAAAGCTGTTATTGGGCTTCCGGGTGGATGTCATTTAGGACCGAGGCCGATTGATCAGCATATTAAAGGGTTTGAAGCGCTAGGTGCACATGTTACGAATGAACAAGGTGCCATCTATTTAAGAGCAGATGAGCTACGCGGGGCACGTATTTATTTAGATGTTGTTAGTGTAGGAGCTACGATTAATATTATGCTAGCAGCTGTACGAGCGAAAGGTAGAACTGTTATTGAAAATGCAGCGAAAGAGCCTGAGATCATTGATGTAGCTACATTGTTAACAAGCATGGGAGCACGTATTAAAGGTGCTGGTACTGACGTAATCCGAATAGATGGTGTTGACTCTTTACATGGTTGTCACCATACTATCATCCCAGATCGTATTGAAGCTGGTACGTATATGATTCTAGGAGCTGCATCAGGAGGAGAAGTAACGGTTGATAACGTTATTCCTCAGCATTTAGAATCAGTTACTGCAAAGCTAAGAGAAGCTGGTGTTCAAGTTGAAACGAACGATGATCAAATTACGGTGAACGGTAATAGAAAGTTAAAAGTAGTTGATATCAAAACGCTTGTATATCCAGGTTTTCCAACGGATTTACAACAGCCGTTTACGACGCTTTTAACAAAGGCACACGGGACGGGAGTTGTAACAGATACAATTTACGGTGCCCGTTTCAAACACATTGATGAATTACGTCGTATGAATGCTCAAATTAAAGTAGAGGGTCGTTCGGCAATTGTAACTGGTCCTGTGTTACTGCAAGGCGCAAAAGTGAAGGCGAGTGATTTACGAGCAGGAGCGGCACTTGTTATTGCAGGGTTAATGGCAGATGGAATTACAGAAGTAACAGGACTTGAGCATATTGATCGAGGTTATGAGAATATAGTGGACAAGCTTAAAGGGCTTGGTGCAAACATTTGGCGAGAACAAATGACAAAGCAAGAAATTGAAGAAATGAAGAACGCATAAGTGATACTTCCGCAAGGGGGAAGCGAAGCATCACTACTTGCGGAAGTACACTTTATAGAAAAACACGGTTCACAAAATACGGCAGAAATATAAAGGCTTAAAGGAGAGGGATTATCGTGGAAAGAAGTTTATCTATGGAGTTAGTACGTGTAACAGAGGCTGCAGCTTTATCATCAGCGCGTTGGATGGGGCGCGGGAAAAAGGATGAGGCAGACGGTGCAGCAACATCAGCTATGCGTGATGTATTTGATACAATTCCGATGAAAGGTACAGTTGTAATTGGTGAAGGTGAGATGGATGAAGCACCAATGCTATATATCGGAGAGAAATTAGGTACAGGATATGGACCACGTGTAGACGTTGCGGTTGATCCTTTAGAAGGGACAAACATCGTAGCAGCTGGTGGCTGGAATGCTCTTGCTGTCATTGCAATTGCAGACCACGGTAATTTGTTACATGCCCCTGACATGTACATGGATAAAATCGCGGTTGGCCCAGAAGCAGTTGGGGCGGTCGACATTGATGCGCCTATTATTGATAACTTACGTGCAGTTGCGAAAGCGAAAAATAAAGATATTGAAGATGTTGTAGCGACAGTTTTAAATCGTCCACGTCATCAAGAAATTATTGAAGAAATTCGTAAAGCTGGTGCGCGCATTAAATTGATTAATGATGGAGATGTAGCTGGAGCGATTAATACAGCGTTTGATCGTACAGGTGTAGATATTTTATTTGGATCTGGTGGAGCACCTGAAGGTGTATTAGCAGCAGTTGCTTTAAAATGTTTAGGTGGAGAAATTCACGGAAAACTATTGCCACAAAACGAAGCTGAATTAGCACGTTGTAAAAAAATGGGCATAGAAGACATTAATCGTATCCTTCGCATGGAGGACTTAGTAAAAGGTGACGATGCAATCTTTGCAGCAACAGGCGTAACAGATGGAGAACTATTACGCGGTGTTCAATTTAAAGGTAGCGTAGGAACAACGCAATCCCTTGTTATGCGCGCAAAATCAGGCACAGTTCGCTTCGTAGATGGTCGTCATAGCTTAAATAAAAAACCGAACTTGGTTATTAAGTAAAAGGTGGAAGCGGCTCGCTCAGAATCGCAGGACACTTTCAACTCTCGACCTTGAAGCGCTCTTTGCTTCGAGTGAGAGAGTGAAATGACCGGAGATTCTAGCCGCTGGAACTGGATTTAAGTAAAAAGCGTAAGCAGCTCGTTCAGAATGGGAGGGGGATGGAGCTTCTGACGTAGAGGTGCTTTTTGCCTCGCAGGAAGAAGTGAAGCCACCGACCATTCTAGCTGCTGAAGCTAGATTAAATAAAAAGCGTAAGCAGCTCCTTCAGAAAGGTTAAAATGGTCGATCTTTCTAACTATCGGAGCTGGAACTAAATTAAATAAGAAGCGAAGACAAATTTTCTTGTCTTCGCTTCTTGTATTTGTGTTCCAACGTATTGATTAAAACTAGATAAAAGGGTTACAATAGTGAATATTACCCTACTTGAACTTATTGCCTTTCATTATTAATTATTTGCCTTCCGTATTTTTTCCCTTTACCCATGAAAAAAGAGAATAACGTTAAAGTGTGGTGTCTGAATGAATTTGTCAATTGCAGCATTAGAAAACATGAAATTAAAAGAGTTATACGAGCTTGCGAAAGAATTTAAGATTTCGTATTATAGCAAGTTAACGAAAAAAGAGCTGATTTTTTCTATTTTGAAAGCTCGAGCAGAAAAAGAAGGTTTCTTTTTCATGGAAGGCGTATTAGAAATTATTCAATCAGAAGGATTTGGATTCCTACGTCCTATCAACTATTCTCCAAGCTCAGAAGATATTTATATCTCAGCTTCGCAAATTCGTCGTTTCGATTTACGTAATGGAGATAAGGTTTCTGGTAAAGTACGACCTCCGAAAGAAAATGAACGCTATTTTGGGTTATTACAAGTTGAAGCTGTAAACGGAGATGATCCAGATTCAGCAAAAGAGCGTGTGCATTTCCCTGCATTAACACCATTATACCCAGATCGCCAAATGAAATTGGAAACGGAACCGAAAAAGTTACCGACACGCATCATGGATTTAATCGCACCAGTTGGATTTGGACAACGTGGTTTAATTGTTGCGCCTCCAAAGGCTGGTAAAACAAGTCTATTAAAAGAAATCGCGCACAGTGTTACAACAAATCATCCGGAAGCAGAACTAATTGTACTTTTAATTGATGAGCGTCCAGAGGAAGTAACAGACATTGAACGTTCTGTTAAAGGAGATGTTGTAAGTTCTACTTTTGATGAAGTACCAGAAAATCATATTAAAGTAGCTGAGCTTGTGTTAGAACGTGCGATGCGTCTTGTAGAGCACAAGAAAGATGTTATCATTTTAATGGATAGTATTACCCGTTTAGCTCGAGCTTACAACCTCGTTATTCCACCAAGTGGTAGAACATTATCAGGTGGTATCGATCCAGCTGCCTTCCATAGACCGAAGCGTTTCTTTGGAGCTGCACGTAATATTGAAGAAGGCGGTAGCTTAACAATTTTAGCAACAGCCCTTGTTGATACAGGATCACGTATGGACGATGTTATTTACGAGGAATTTAAAGGAACTGGAAATATGGAACTTCACTTAGATCGTTCATTAGCTGAACGTCGTATCTTCCCAGCGATTGATATTCGTCGTTCTGGTACACGTAAAGAAGATCTATTAATTCCAAAAGAACATTTAGACAAGTTATGGGGCATTCGTAAGACAATGCGTGATACACCAGACTTTGTTGAAAGTTTCTTACGTAAGCTTCGTCAAACGAAGACAAATGAAGAGTTTTTACAAAACATTGTTGCAGACTCGAAAAGGTATGTAACAACTAAGTAAAGGGAAAAAATCAGGACTCGCTTATTTTATAGTAAGCGAGTTTTTTATGCTGTTTAGGTGATATTAAAGAGAGAAATAAGTGAAAGAACCTGAGCTAGTCAGAGCTGGATGAGCTCCCTCCAGCGGCTAGAATGGTCGGTGGCTTCGCGTCTTCCTACAAGGTAAAAAGCACCTCTACGTCAGAAGCTCCATCCCCCTCCCATTCTGAACGAGCCGCTTCTGCTTTTAAATTGTATCTAGTTCCGACGGCTAGCTCTTCGTGTCTAAGAACCTCCAACACTAAAGGTAAAAAGCACCTTTTGTGCGAGAGAACCTTAGCCGGTCAGAGCTAAACGAGCCGTCTACACTTTTAATTTCAAAAGACAAAAACAGGTAGTTGCAAAATGAAGTTAGCCTTGTTATAATTTCATCATATGTGTTTCATCAATATAGTTGTGTATGCAGCTGAAGATGAAAAACTCTGTTTCGAAAATGATTCAGGGCGGAAGGAGATGAAAAGAATGAAAGCAGGAATTCACCCAGATTACAAGAAAGTTGTATTCATGGACACAAACACAGGCTTCAAATTCTTAAGCGGATCTACTAAAGGATCTAACGAAACTGTTGAGTGGGAAGATGGTAACACTTATCCATTACTAAAAGTTGAGATCAGTTCTGATTCTCACCCATTCTACACTGGACGTCAGAAGTTTGCTACTGCAGACGGACGCGTTGACCGCTTCAATAAGAAATACGGTCTTAAGTAATAAAAACATAAAACAGGCAAGTGTATGTATTCGCTTGTCTGTTTTTTTTGCGAAAATATTATACCTTTACCCTACTTTTAACTGAAAAGTAGATGAAAGGAGAGCTTCATGTACTTAATAAATCAAAATGGCTGGATTGAAGTAATTTGCGGTAGTATGTTTTCTGGCAAGTCAGAAGAGCTAATCCGCCGTGTGCGCCGTACGCAATTTGCAAAACAACATGCAATTGTATTTAAACCATGTATTGATAATCGATATAGTGAAGAAGATGTTGTATCACATAACGGATTAAAGGTAAAAGCAGTTCCTGTTTCAGCTTCAAAGGATATATTTGAACATATTACAGAAGAGCTGGATGTTATTGCAATCGATGAGGTGCAATTTTTTGATGGGGACATTGTGGAAGTGGTGCAAGTATTGGCAAATCGTGGCTATCGTGTCATTGTAGCTGGTTTAGACCAAGATTTCCGTGGTCTACCATTTGGACAAGTTCCTCAGCTGATGGCGATTGCTGAACATGTGACAAAACTACAAGCAGTATGTTCTGTATGTGGATCTCCAGCAAGTCGTACACAACGATTAATTGATGGAGAACCAGCGGCATTTGATGATCCAATTATTTTAGTTGGAGCTTCAGAATCGTATGAACCACGTTGTCGTCATTGTCATGCAGTACCTGCAAACAAAGATAAGTAAAACTCGCTGCGCAAGGCGGGTTTTTTTCAAAATAGAGAGAATGAGCGGTGTGAGCCGCTTACGTTTTTAAATATATCTAGTTCCGGTGGCTAGCTCTTCGCATCTAAGAACCTTCCGCCCGAAAGGTAAAAAGCACCTTTAGGTCGAAAGAACCTTAGTTGGTCAGAGCTGAAAGAGCCACTGCCACTTTTAAATATATTATCTAGCTCCAGCGGCTAGAATCTCCGGCCATTTCGCTCTCTCGCTCGAAGCAAAAAGCGCTTCAAGGTCGAGAGCTCCAATGGCCTGCAATTCTGAGCGAGCCGCTTGCGCTTTTAAATATAATTTGCGTTTTTTTGAGTAAGTACCATATACTATTTGTATTAGATACTAGGATGTAGAGGTGAATGATGTGTTAGATCGTTTGCAAGCTGTAGAAAATCGTTATGAGAAGTTAAATGAATTGTTAAGTGATCCAGCGATTATTAGTGATTCAAATAAGCTTCGTGAATATTCAAAGGAACAGTCTGATATACAGGAAACGGTAGAGGTGTATCGTGAGTATAAGGATGTTCGTGAGCAATTAAAAGATGCGAAAGCAATGTTAGAAGATAAGTTAGACGCAGAAATGCGTGAAATGGTAAAAGAAGAAGTTTCTGAGTTAGAATCACAAGATAAAACATTATCAGAGCGTCTGAAAATTTTACTTGTTCCAAAAGACCCTAATGATGATAAGAACGTTATCGTTGAGGTTCGTGGAGCTGCTGGTGGAGACGAGGCAGCTTTATTTGCTGGTGACTTATACCGTATGTATAGCCGTTACGCTGAGGTACAGGGCTGGAAAACGGAGATTATTGAGGCTAGTTATACAGAGTTAGGTGGATATAAAGAGATTATCTTTATGATTAATGGTAAAGGTGCTTTCGCGAAGCTGAAATTCGAGAATGGTGCTCACCGTGTACAACGTGTTCCTGAAACGGAATCTGGTGGACGTATTCATACATCTACAGCAACTGTAGCTGTATTACCAGAGGCAGAAGAAGTAGAAATTGATATTCATGAGAAAGATGTTCGTGTTGATACATTCGCTTCTAGTGGACCTGGTGGACAGAGCGTTAATACAACGATGTCAGCGGTGCGTTTAACGCATTTACCGACTGGTGTAGTTGTATCTTGTCAGGATGAGAAATCACAGATCAAGAATAAAGAAAAAGCGATGAAAGTATTACGCGCACGTGTTTATGATAAGTTTAGACAAGAAGCGCAAGCTGAGTATGATCAAAACCGTAAACAAGCTGTTGGTACGGGAGATCGTTCAGAGCGTATTCGTACGTATAACTTCCCGCAAAACCGTGTTACAGACCATCGAATCGGTTTAACGATTCAAAAGCTAGATCAAATCTTACAAGGTAAGTTAGATGATTTCATCAATGCCTTAGTGATGGAAGATCAGGCTCAAAAGATGGAGGCAGCTGAGTAATGCGTGTCTATGAAGCCCTGAAATGGGCTTCTTCTTTTTTACAGGAAAATGGACGAGATGAAAATGCGGGAGAAATTGTCCTTTGTCATGTATTAAAGGTGAACAGAACAGGATTACTTATGAATATGCGTGAAGAAATAACTGAGGAACAAGAGAAAAGCTTTACGGAGTTTATCCATAAGCATGTAGAAGGTATTCCTATTCAATATATGATTGGTTATGAAATATTTTATGGACGGTCTTTCTTTGTGAATGAAGAAGTATTAATACCAAGGCCGGAAACAGAAGAGCTTATAGTGGGAGTATTAGAAAGAATCGAGCGCCATTTTGGTGATGAGAAACTACATGTAGCAGATATAGGTACAGGTAGTGGAGCGATTTCTATTACGCTTGCTTTAGAAAATAAAAATCTTCATGTGTATACAGTAGATATTGCACAAGAGTCGATTGAAGTTGCAAAAGAAAATGCAAAAGCTTTAGGTGCAGAAGTAACGTTCTATCACGGTGATTTATTGTCACCATTTCATAAAACGGGTCAAAAGCTAGATGTTGTTGTTTCAAATCCTCCATATATACCGGAAGAGGATTGGCGTGGTCTTTCTCCTGTTGTGAAAGAGCATGAGCCGAAGAGAGCACTTGTTGGTGGTGAAGACGGATTAGATTTCTATCGCCGTTTTATGGAAGAATTGCCGAATGTGTTGCAGAAGAAAGCGATTGTGGCGTTTGAAATTGGAGTAGGACAAGGTGAGGATGTAAAAAGATTGTTACAACAAGCTTTTCCACATGCTCATGTTGAGGTTGTTTTCGATATTAACGGAAAAGATCGTATGGTATTTGCAGAGATGGAGTAAGGTTCACACCTTACTCTATTTTTTTGTGGAAAAATTCATATAGATTTTGAATTTAATAGTTTAGAAAGATGAAAGTCTGTCCACACTGTTTGTAGAAGGGACGGTGGAGGAAATGAAAAAACAAGTTATTGCTTATCTTCTTATACTATTAATTGGTGCACAGTTACTTGTGCAGTTTGGATATATGAAAGCTGATGCGAAAGGGCCTTCAGTTATTCCGAAAGAGGCCGTTCGATTACGAATTTTAGCAAATAGTGATTCAGATAAAGACCAGGCATTAAAGCGTAAAGTGCGTGATGAAGTAAAAGCACAAATTGATGGATGGGTAGCGGATTTAACTTCATTTGAAGAGGCGCGCAAAGTAATTCAAAGTCATATTCCAGAAATCGAGAAAACGGTGGAAAATACGTTAAAAAGAGAAGGAAGTAAAGAATCATTTCAAGTGAAATTTAGTAAGAATGTAAAGTTTCCTACAAAGGTATATGGGAATTTTATTTATCCGGCAGGGGAATATGAAGCAGTCTTAATTACAATTGGGGAAGGTGAAGGGGCAAACTGGTGGTGTGTATTATTTCCACCGATGTGTTTCTTAGATTTTTCAAGTGGTACAGCTGTAAGGAAAGAAGAACATGTTGTGAAGGCTGAATCTCCTGAAGAGGAGCAAGTAAAACAAATAGATAATGAAGAAGTAGTAAATGTAGAAGAGAAAAAAGAGGATGAGGTAAAAGAAACGAAAGTTGTAAAGCGGGAAGCAGTAAAAAAAGTAACAGCTTCTGAAAAGAAAGTAGTGAAAAATGAAACAAAAGTCGAAGAGCAGCCTGTAAGTAAAGAAGAAACAAAAAATGTGGAAAAAGTGGAGAAATCTGTGGAGAAAAAACAAGAAAAGCAAAATGAGTATGTAAAAGTAGAAGAGGAAGAAGAAAAGCCAGAAGTTAAATTGTTTATTGTAGAAGCTTTTACATCTTTATTCTCTAAATAGTACTATTAATAAATCCCTCCTCATATATATAAATGAGGAGGGATTTATTATGAAGAAAGTGTATTTTGCTACGAAAGCAGATGTGGAAAGATTACATTCTTTTTTCGGACAAGCTAATAAAAAAGATGATAAAATAAATGAGTTGTACGCACAATTTATGATTTTGGAAGAGGCGGAAGAAATACGAGCTGTAATTGGTTATGAACAAAGTGGGGAAGATGTACTTATTCGTTCTTGTTTATTCACACCTCATGTGGATAAACAGACTTTCTTATATTTTTTTGAAATGTTTTTGCAGTATATGAAAGAAAAAAGTGTTCAACAATTGTACTTACTAACAAATCATCCACAATCTGTACCGATCTTTCAGTTCTTTGACTTTTTTACTATAGAAAAGGATGAGGTTCCAGAGGGAATTCAACAGCTAGAACATTTTTGTAAAAATATAAAAGAGCAGAATGCAATAATACTAAATTGTCAGCTATTCACAAAGTTATCCACGGATTAATTAGGTTTATCCACATTTTGTGGATAAACCTTGTTTGTCTTTTGGATAAATCTCATAGTAAACTAAAAATAGACAAGTATTTAAGGCTAGAAAAGGACGTGGAAAAAAATGCATACAAATATGTGGGTTGTGGATAATGTTGTGGAAAGAAAAAAATATTATCCACAGTTACAAGAAGCAGCAAAATTATTAAGAGAAAATGAGGCGGTTGCTTTCCCTACGGAAACAGTATATGGGTTAGGGGCAAACGCGATGGATGATGAAGCAATCGCGAAAATTTTCGAAGCGAAAGGAAGACCGAGTGATAATCCACTCATTGTCCACATAGGTACAAAATCTCAGTTAGATGGGATTGTGAAAGAAATTCCACCAGTTGCAGAGAAGTTAATGGCGCATTTTTGGCCAGGACCATTAACAATTATTTTGCCGAGAAAAGAAGGAATTTCAGAGAAGGTGACGGCAGGACTTAATACGGTTGGAGTAAGAATGCCTGATCATCCAATTGCACTTGCTCTTATTGAAGAGGCGAATGTACCTGTTGCGGCACCAAGTGCGAATCGTTCAGGGCGTCCAAGTCCAACATTAGCTTCTCACGTATATGAAGATTTGAATGGGAAGATTGCAGGTATTGTTGATGGTGGTGCAACTGGAGTAGGCGTTGAATCAACTGTAATTGATTGTACAAGCACGGTTCCAACAATATTACGTCCAGGTGGGATTACGAAAGAACAATTAGAAGCGGTGATAGGTACTGTTTCTTTAGATCCAGCTTTAAAGGATGAGAAGGAAAAACCGAAATCGCCTGGAATGAAATACACACATTATGCGCCGAAAGCACCACTTAGTATTGTCGAGGGCTCACGTGAGTTTATTCAGCATCTTGTGGATGAGAAAAAGAAAGAAGGATTTAAAGTAGGCGTATTAACGACAGAAGAGTATCAGCATGTATATAGTGCAGATGTTATATTATCTTGTGGTGTTAGAAGTGACTTAGCTAGCGTTGCGACTAAATTATATGATGTACTTAGAACATTTGATGCAAGTGAAGTGGATGTTATTTTTAGTGAGTCATTCCCTAATGAAGGAATAGGGAATGCAATTATGAATCGTTTAACAAAAGCGGCAGGACATCATATTATTATTGAATGATAAGGTAAGATTAGCAAACAGAATATTTCTCCTTGGATAAGCATATTGTGAAGTAGCACGTCCAAGGAGGGGCATGAATGACGTTTGAACAGCTAATACCTTTAATAATTATGGCATTCGCCTTAGGGATGGATGCGTTCTCGGTGAGTCTTGGTATGGGGATGATGCCCCTAAAGTTAAGACAAATCCTGTATATTGGTATGACGATAGGGATATTTCATATTATTATGCCGTTTATAGGAATGGTACTAGGTCGTTTTTTATCAGAGAAATATGGAGATATCGCACATTTTGCGGGTGCTATTTTATTAATCGGACTAGGGTTTTATATCGTATATTCGACCATTTTACAAAATGAAGAGACTAGAACTGCTCCTATTGGAATTAGTTTATTCGTATTTGCATTTGGCGTCAGTATAGATAGTTTCTCAGTAGGGCTTAGTCTTGGTATTTATGGGGCACAGACAATTATTACGATTTTACTTTTTGGATTTGTTAGCATGTTATTAGCGTGGATTGGTTTATTAATTGGGAGACATGCGAAAGATATGCTCGGTACATACGGTGAGATAGTAGGTGGTATCATTTTGGTTGGGTTTGGATTATATATCCTTTTTCCTATATAATTTTATGTAGGAGGGAATTATGAACAAGCTATTGGAATGGTATGTTAAATTTTTAACCTTCTTTCCTCGATGGCTAAGAAGACTTATAATTTGGGGTATTATTTTGCAAATTTCGATGTTAGGTTGGATTAAGTTAATTCGTGAATGGTGAGATAGTTCCTTTCTGTGAATATTTTGTTTGTACTATATTTATTACGCTAAAAATTACAGATATAGAAAGGATGAGATGAATGACGAGATTGAAGCAAGTTTTTGGTATTATTATTAGTTTTTTTGTTTTTTGGTTTAGTATGCTCGGTGTACAAATGTTTGCTGAGTTTTTAGATATTGAGTCATTGAAATTTGTTGCGGGAAAGACTGAGGCGGCGCGTGCCTTTTACTCTCCGTACCCGTTTTTAATTGTTTTTCTTATTACATTGCTTTCCCTATACTTCTTCGTAATTAAGCTAGGGAAGCCGAAAAAAGAGAAAATGCCTACTTTAGAGGAAAAGAAGGAAGAATTACAATGATAAAATCCCCTGCTAAAAAGCAGGGGATTTTATATTTGAGTGATGGGAGGAATCTAGCTGCCTCCGCTTTTAGATGTTATCCAGCTCCAGCTGCTAGAATGGTCGGTGGCTTCGCGTCTTCCTGTGAGGCAAAAAGCGCCTCTACGTCAGAAGCTCCATCCTCCTCCCATTCTGAACGAGCCGCTTCCGCTTTTAGATATTATCCAGTTCCAGTGGCCAGCTCTTCGCATCTAAGAACCTCCCGCACGAAAGGTAAAAAGCACCTTTTGTGCGAGAGAACCTTAGCTGGTCAGAGCTAAACGGGCCACTTCCACTTTTAAACTGGCCTAACCAATTCAAATTGTTCTCCTAATTTTGCATAGTTGTGTCCTGCTAGGCGGCTTATTGGTTTGAGTCCTTCTGCGTGAATGCGCCCTTTTTCATATAGATGTTCGGCAACGTGGAAACGAACGACGCGTCCAATTAGTAGATCACAAGCTGGGGAGTCTTCCGTTCCGCCAAGTGGAATTGCACGTTCTAATACGCATTCCATTCGAATATTTGCTTCTTTTACACCTGGAACAGAGATGACTTCACTTTCGATTGGTGTTAATTTTGCTAGTTCAATTTCACTTTCATTTGGCGGGAGGTTAGCTGCTGTTTCGTTAATTGCTGCTACATATGATTCGTCAGAAATATGTACGACAAATTCTCCTTTTTCAATTGCGTTTCGGGAAGTGTCCTTTCTTTCTCCTGCTTTTCGTTGTACAGATACTGAGATAAGTGGTGGATTAGCAGCGACAATATTGAAATAACTATATGGTGCTCCGTTTAGTACACCTTCTTTTGTTACAGAAGTAACGAATGCGACAGGACGAGGGATGATACTTCCGGTAAGTAATTTGTAATTATCTTTTTCAGTTTGTTCATTTGGATTAATGGATAACATGCTTGTAATCCCCTTTCTAAATATGAATACTTATTGTTTGTTTACAAGATAACGATGAGAAAATCCTGCTGGAAATAATATTTTGTTTCATAAAAAGAACTTACTTCAATTGTAATGAAGTAAGTTCTTTTTCAAGAATCTCAAATTTGAGATAAAAATTAAAGTAAAACGTATGCCCCAGGCCCGATTAAAGCTACACCAACAGCGACAGCGATTAACATTAAGTTATATTCATATCCGTTTTGTGTTACCCAGTAACCATTTTTTCCGTGAACAGTGAAGATAGCCATTAACATTGTTCCAACGATAAATAATGAACCAACTACAATGAAAATACCTGATGCGAATAAGAAACCACCTAGTAATTCAGTTGCGCCAGCCATAAATGCCATAAATACACCAGGACGTAAACCGATTGACTCCATCCAGCCACCTGTTCCTTTTAAACCGTAACCGCCGAACCAACCAAATAATTTTTGAGCGCCATGACCCATGAATGTAATTCCTATAATAAGACGAATAATAAGTAGACCGAAATCCATCATTTTAAAAACCTCCTAAAAGTTATTAACTTACCTTACGTAAGTAATAATAAAATAGTTACTTACTATAGTCAAGTGGATTTTTAAAAAAGTTTGAATTAAATTTTACAAATTAACAACAAAAAATAAAATGTAGTAAAGACCTCTAGACAAGTTGAGCAAAAAAAGAGAAAATATAAATAGAAGTTAACTTCTAATTGTTATTCAGACAATCAGAATTGACTGGAATTTTGTGAAGCGCTACAATAAGAGTCTATTAGTAATGACATAATTTATTTCGAAAGCGTTTTTACAGTATAATATTCGAAGTATGAAGTCTTACATGTATCCCGAGTTTTACTAGGGATTGCCCTATAAACTTTTAGGTAAATTATAAGGAGGACTATCCTATGTTTAAAAAATTATTCGGTCTTGGTTCAAAAACAAATGAAGAAACAATCGTAGCTCCATTAACTGGAGCAGTGAAAAATATTGAAGAAGTACCAGATCCAGTATTTGCTGGTCGTATGATGGGTGACGGTGTTGCAATTGATCCTACTGAAGGTGTAGTTGTATCTCCAGTTGATGGTGAAATCGTACAATTATTCCACACAAAACATGCTATCGGAATTAAAGCGAAAAACGGTACAGAAATTTTAATCCACGTTGGATTAGAAACTGTAAAAATGGAAGGTGAAGGTTTCGAAGCTCACGTTTCTGAAGGCCAAGCTGTAAAAGCTGGAGATAAATTAATCTCATTCGACTTAGAATTAATCCGTGAAAAAGCGAAAAGCACAATTACTCCAATTGTTATTACAAACACAGATGCAGCTGAGTCTATTAAGACAACTGTAGGCGTAGCAGCTACAAAAGGTTCAACAGAAGTAATGAAAGTTACAATGAAATAATTGCAATATAAGAGGAATCCGTTTCGTATGAAATGGATTCCTTATTTTTGTTGCGTGTTCAGTATGTATGTTAAAATACTCTAGGCACTTGGAAATAGGGTTTCACATATATGTGGATAAGGCGCATTTTTCTTAGAAAAAATATAAGAGAAATGCGCCTTTTGTATATTCACATTTCTTTTGTTCTATTCTAATGTAAGTTATGATGAATGATAAGAAATTGAATATAGGGGTGGGTTTGAATGAAACGAGTGTTATTTGTTTGTACTGGCAATACATGTCGTAGTCCAATGGCTGAGGCGTTGCTTCGTCATCACGGAGGAGATAAGTTTGAAGTGCAATCTGCTGGTGTTTTCGCCTATCCTGGGAGCGATGCATCGGTACATGCGAAGGAAGCTTTAGCTGAAAAAGGAATTTCAATTGATCATGCGGCGCAGCAAGTAAATGAAACTTTGCTTGATTGGGCTGATATTGTCGTAACGATGACAGAAAACCATAAGCAAATTGTACTTGGGCATTATCCGAGCGTTGAAAAGAAATTAAATACGTTATATGGATTAACTGAAGGTATAGGCAAGGACATTTCAGATCCATTTGGAGGCTCGCTTTCTATTTATAAAGAAACGTTAGATGAGATGGAAAAACTTGTACAAACTTTACTGAAAAAACATTCAGTAGGTTGATGTTTCGTGTATAATACGATATTGGAGATCACTTCTTCCTATATGAGGTAGCGAGTGTGAAATGAAGATAATTGATTGAAACTTTGGAGGGGTAAAAATGAAAGTAGTAATAGCATCTGATCACGGCGGTATGAATATCCGCAAAGAACTTGTAAGTTTATTAGAAGAGTTAAATATTGAATATATTGATTTAGGTTGTGAATGTGAAGCTGGTTCTGTTGATTACCCTGACTTTGCGTTTCCAGCAGCTGAAATGGTAGCGAATGGTGAAGTAGATCGTGGTATTTTAGTTTGTGGGACAGGCATTGGTATGTCAATCGCAGCAAACAAAGTAAATGGTATCCGTTGTGCGTTAGTTCATGATACTTTCAGCGCGAAAGCGACGAGAGAGCATAATGACACTAACATGCTAGCAATGGGCGAGCGTGTAATTGGTGCTGGTCTAGCACGTGATATCGCGAAAATTTGGTTAACAACTGATTATGAAGGTGGTCGTCACGAAAACCGCGTAGGAAAAATTAAAACATACGAAACAAAGTAATAGATTCTAACTATCAGTAGTGTGAAATATAATTTGGTGAACCAACCTGTGAAAGGAAGAGGCGTAATGACAGAAATCGTAAAGGTAAGAGAACAGCTACAAATGTCGCTTTCTGATTTCCAAGAACAAGCTTCATTACAAAGCGGTCAAGTTTTTGTAGTGGGTTGTAGCACGAGCGAAGTGCTAGGCGAAAGAATTGGAACATCAGGAACGATGGAAGTAGCAGAGGCGATTTTCTCTGAGTTAAAACAATTTCAAGAGCAAACAGGTATTGAATTAGCGTTTCAATGTTGTGAGCATTTAAACCGTGCTTTAGTGGTTGAGAGAGAAGTAGCGATAAAATATCAATTTGAAATTGTAACAGTTACGCCTGTTAGATCAGCAGGTGGTGCATTGGGGACATACGCGTATGACAATTTGAAAGATCCGGTAGTAGTTGAGTTTATTAAAGCTGATGCAGGAATGGATATTGGTGATACATTTATCGGTATGCATTTAAAGCATGTAGCTGTTCCGGTTCGTACAAGTGTGAAGGAAATTGGAAGTGCGCATGTAACGATGGCCAAAACACGTGGAAAACTAATTGGTGGAGCACGTGCTGTCTATGCGGCAGTGGAAGAGACTACCACTTGCCGTTAAATATGAGAAATTAGAAAGTCATATAGTACCTGTTTATCATAAGATAAAAGGTATGTTGTCTGACTTTATAATAGAAGAAAGAAAAGACCGATTTTCGGTCTTTTTTTTCTTTTATGATATAGAAAGTCATGTTAGAATGTAGTTGAAAACATGAAGGTTCGAAAGAATTACAACCTGAATTTTCGTTTTTTCTGAATAAATAAGAAAAAACTGTTGGGAATCGATGTAATTCGTTCAGAAAAGGGGGATTTTGGTGGATCATTTAAAACGTCAAGATGAAAAGGTATTTGCTGCAATTGAGGCAGAACTAGGAAGACAGCGTTCAAAGATTGAGTTAATTGCTTCGGAAAACTTCGTAAGTGAAGCAGTAATGGAGGCACAAGGTTCTGTTTTAACGAATAAGTATGCTGAAGGATATCCTGGAAAACGTTACTATGGTGGCTGTGAACACGTAGACGTAGTAGAAGATATCGCACGTGATCGCGTGAAAGAAATTTTCGGCGCAGAGCACGTAAATGTTCAACCACACTCTGGTGCACAAGCGAACATGGCAGTATACTTCACGATTTTAGAGCAAGGCGATACAGTACTTGGTATGAACTTATCTCATGGTGGTCACTTAACACACGGAAGCCCTGTTAACTTCAGTGGAGTACAATATAATTTCGTAGAATATGGCGTGGATGCTGACTCTCACCGTATTAATTACGATGATGTATTAGCAAAAGCGAAAGAACATAAACCAAAATTAATCGTTGCAGGTGCAAGTGCATACCCTCGTGTTATCGATTTCAAGCGATTCCGTGAGATTGCAGATGAAGTGGGCGCTTATTTAATGGTTGATATGGCACATATCGCAGGTTTAGTAGCTGCTGGTTTACATCCAAATCCAGTACCACATGCACATTTCGTTACAACGACAACACATAAAACGTTACGTGGTCCGCGTGGTGGTATGATTTTATGTGAAGAGCAATTTGCAAAACAAATTGATAAATCAATCTTCCCTGGTATTCAAGGTGGTCCACTTATGCACGTAATCGCTGCAAAAGCTGTTGCATTTGGTGAAGCACTTCAAGATGATTTCAAAACATATGCACAAAATATCATTAACAATGCGAACCGCTTAGCTGAAGGTCTTCAAAAAGAAGGACTTACACTTGTTTCTGGCGGAACAGACAATCACTTAATCTTGATTGATGTTCGTAACTTAGAAATCACAGGTAAAGTAGCAGAGCACGTATTAGATGAAGTTGGTATTACAGTGAACAAAAATACAATTCCATTTGAAACAGCAAGCCCATTTGTAACAAGTGGTGTACGTATCGGTACAGCAGCTGTAACATCTCGTGGTTTTGGTTTAGAAGAAATGGATGAAATTGCGTCACTTATTGCTTATACATTAAAAAATCATGAAAATGAAGCTGCATTAGAAGAAGCACGTAAGCGTGTAGAAGCGTTAACTAGCAAATTCCCAATGTATCCAAATCTATAATAGATTGAAGAAGACTGCCGAGACTTAATTGTTTTGGCGGTCTTTTTTTTGGACATATATTATTTTTAAAGTATGTATACAAATGATGAATAAATTTTGGCGATATAATGAAGGATACAGCTCCCATAATTGGTAAAGATACTAGATAGATTCATTGTAAAATCATGATTTTGCCAAATTTGCCCTTGAATATTAGTAGCGTTTTCTTTACAATCGTAAATAGTGTAAAAAAGCGTGCAAACGCATGAATATCATCTAAAGGAGAGATTCACATGGGAAAACTGTATGTATTTGATCACCCGTTAATTCAACATAAGATTACATATATTCGCGATAAGAATACAGGTACGAAAGATTTTCGTGAATTAGTGGACGAAGTAGCAAGCTTAATGGCTTTCGAAATTACTCGCGACCTTCCACTTAAGGACATTGAAATTGAAACACCTGTAAGCAAAGCGACAACAAAAGTGATCGCTGGTAAAAAACTTGGTTTAATTCCGATTTTACGTGCAGGTTTAGGAATGGTTGATGGAATTCTGAAATTAATTCCAGCAGCAAAAGTAGGACACGTTGGTTTATACCGTGACCCTAAAACATTGCAACCGGTAGAATACTATGTGAAACTTCCAACGGATGTAGAAGAGCGTGACTTTATCGTACTAGATCCGATGCTAGCAACAGGTGGTTCTGCGGCTGAAGCAATTAACTCTCTGAAAAAGCGCGGTGCGAAACAAATTAAATTAATGTGTATCGTTGCAGCTCCAGAGGGGGTAAAAGTAGTACAAGAAGAACATCCTGATGTTGATATTTATGTAGCAGCATTAGATGAGAAATTAAATGACCACGGATATGTAGTACCAGGTCTTGGTGATGCTGGTGACCGTTTATTCGGAACGAAGTAAGACAACTGACGAGCAGGGAGATTCCCCAGCTCGTCTTTTTTTGTTGTAAGCAAGTAGGGGAGGGGGAGAGGATAAATATACATCGTATATACAACATAAGTTGCATACACCTCACATATAATATAGAAGTCTTACGTCTGAGGAACACTATATTATGGAAGAAAAGCGTTATATCTCGAAAATATAATAGTGACAAACTTGTGAACATTTCCTTCTATTATAAAGAGAAAACTGTTAGAAATTGCATATATGTAACCAGTATTTAGAAGGGGAACGTTTTCATTTTTGGGAGGAAATGCCTAATACTCAAATTTTTAGATTTTTTACGATTTCTCGTTGACACTGTTAATACCCTATTGTATGCTAACAACGGGGATAGATGGTAGGGCTTTCAGTGACAAAATTACATCTATTCCGTGACGAAAATGTAAACTTTTTGTTTTGTATAGGATTTATGCAAAAAAATGAGTTATTATTAACACATCGTGAATGAGGGTTACATATTGGAGGGATGAATCCTTGCAAAAAAACGATCGCAGCCATATAAAAGCTTATGCTTTAATGTCAGGTATTCTCGCTCAGTTAGTCGGTTCTATTCTTGTTGGAATCTTTGGTGGGCAGTGGATTGATAATAAGGTTGGAACGTTTCCGTTGTTTCTTATTATAGGGTTATTACTCGGACTAGGAACAGGGGTATACGCAATGATTCGACTCATTCGACATTACTATTCGGGAGAGCAATGATGATAGACGTACATGGACTTGTCCAAAGACAAAAGAAATATATGTACTACTTGCTTGCGCTTCTAGTGCTAGGATGGGGATTTACCTCTTACAAGGATGTATTTCTTGGACTGATTATCGGTACGATTTTCAGTTTTCTTAGTTTGCGCATCATTGCACGTAGAACAGACAAGCTGCTAGATCGCGTAACAAATGGAGAAAACGTGAAGTTCAAGGCAACAGCGGTAAGTACATATTCAAGATTCGCCACGATTGGGTTATTAATTTTATTTGCAGCCAAATATCAAGAGTTAATCGCGATGTGGGGCCTAGGTGTAGGATTGCTGACAGGATACCTTGTCATGATCATAGATTTTCTTTATTTAGAGTATAAGAGCAGGGAAGAGAGGTGAATTACTAGTGGAACACGGTAAATTAGTTGAATTTCTAGGTTTAACGTTCGATTTGTCATCAGTTATGATGGTTACTGTAGCAGCAGTTATTGTTTTCTTAATCGCTGTTATCGGAACTCGCAGCTTAGCTCTTCGCCCAACCGGGATGCAAAACTTCATGGAATGGGTGTTTGACTTCGTGAAAGGGATTATCAATAGTACGATGGACTGGAAAACAGGTGGACGTTTCTTAACGCTTGGCGTTACGCTTATCATGTTTATCATCGTATCGAACTTCCTTGGTTTACCATTCATGTATTCAGCAACTGAAGCTGGCGAACATATTGCATGGTGGAGATCACCAACGTCTGATCCAGCAGTTACATTAACATTAGCCGTGATGGTAGTTACCCTCACCCATTATTATGGAATTAAGATGAAGGGTACGAAAGAGTACGTAAAAGGTTATTTCCAACCTATGAAATTCTTATTCCCATTAAAGGTTATTGAGGAGTTTGCTAACACATTAACGTTAGGTCTTCGTTTATTTGGTAACATTTATGCAGGTGAGATCTTATTAGGATTACTTGCTAAGTTGGGCGGAGCATCAGTCCTTGGGGCATTAGGTGCGCTTGTACCAATGTTAGCATGGATGGGATTCAGTGTATTCGTTGGATCAATCCAAGCATTTATTTTCGTTATGTTAACGATGGTTTATATGGCTCATAAAGTAAGCCATGACCATTAATATAATTTAAGTAAGAAAAAATTTATTTTTTTATAATACAAAGGAGGACAAATTAAATGAGTTTAGGTGTAATCGCAGCTGCAATTGCAATTGGTTTATCAGCATTAGGTGCAGGTATTGGTAACGGTCTTATCGTATCACGTACAATCGAAGGTGTTGCTCGTCAACCAGAATTAAAAGGCGCACTTCAAACAATTATGTTCATCGGGGTTGCTTTAGTTGAGGCACTTCCAATCATCGGTGTAGTTATTGCATTCATCGTAATGAACAAATAAGGGAGACTCCCCTTACATAGATGGCGAAGAGTGTTTTTCCGAACTTTCTTCGCCATTGCTTTATGAACGAAACGTATGTCTTTTTTTTTCATATGATCAATTTAGATATTTTGAAGGGAGTGAATCCTTGTGCCAACTTTATTATTAGGAGCTTCCATTCCATTTGGAACGATTGCTTATACATTGTTCATTTTCTTACTTCTATTAGTAATGCTACGCAAATTTGCGTGGGGTCCTTTAATGGGAATTATGAAAGAACGTGAAGAGCACGTTGCTAATGAAATCGACGCTGCAGAAAGAAATAATGCTGAAGCGAAGAAATTAGTAGAAGAACAACGTGAGATGTTAAAACAATCGCGTGTTGAAGCACAAGAGTTAATCGAAAGAGCGAAAAAGCAAGCTGTAGATCAAAAGGATGTTATTGTTGCTGCTGCGAAAGAAGAAGCAGAATCAATTAAAGCATCTGCTGTACAAGAAATTCAACGCGAAAAAGAGCAAGCAATTGCTGCTTTACAAGAACAAGTCGCTTCTTTATCTGTTCAAATTGCTTCTAAAGTAATTGAAAAAGAATTAAAAGAAGAAGATCAAGTGAAGTTAATTCGCGATTATATTAAAGAAGTAGGAGAAGCGCGATGAGCAATGGGATTGTAGCAAAACGTTATGCTGTCGCTCTTTTTAAAATTGCAAAAGAAAAACACGTATTAGAAATGTTTGAAGAGGAATTACGCCTTGTACAAAACGTTTATGTAAAGAACGGAGAACTACATAGCTTTTTAACGCAACCGAACATTTCAAAGGAACAAAAGAAAACGTTTCTTGCAAACGTATTCGGATCTGTTTCTGAATCTATTTTAAATACGTTATATATTTTAATTGATAACAAACGCATTGATATCTTACCTGAAATTGCAGATGAATATGTTGTTCTTGCTAATGAAGAACGTAACGTAGCGGATGCAACTGTATATTCTACTCGTCTTCTATCAGAAGAAGAGAAGCTTAACATTGCTGAAGCATTTGCAAAGAGAACGGGAAAAGATGCAATTCGCGTGAAAAATGTTGTAGATGAAGATTTACTAGGCGGAATTAAAGTACGTATTGGAAATCGCATTTATGACGGAAGTTTACAAGGAAAATTAGCACGTATTCAGCGTGAATTAATGAAGAATAGATAGGGGTGAAGCACATGAGCATCAGAGCTGAAGAAATTAGCGCACTGATAAAGCAACAAATCGAGAACTATCAGTCTGAAATCGAAGTTAGTGATGTTGGTACAGTTATCCAAGTTGGTGACGGTATCGCGCGTGCTCATGGTCTTGATAACGTTATGGCTGGTGAACTTGTAGAGTTCTCTAACGGCGTTATGGGACTAGCACAAAACTTAGAGGAAAACAACGTAGGTATTATCATTTTAGGACCTTACACAGAAATCCGTGAAGGTGACGAAGTTCGTCGTACTGGTCGCATCATGCAAGTACCAGTAGGAAAAGAACTAATTGGTCGTGTTGTAAACCCATTAGGTCAACCAGTTGATGGTTTAGGCCCAATCAATACAACAAACACTCGTCCAATCGAAAGTCCAGCACCAGGTGTAATGGATCGTAAATCTGTTCATGAGCCACTTCAAACAGGTATTAAAGCGATCGATGCTCTTGTACCAATTGGCCGTGGTCAACGTGAGTTAATCATTGGTGACCGTCAAACTGGTAAAACAGCAGTTGCACTTGATACAATCATTAACCAAAAAGATGAAGATATGATTTGTATCTACGTAGCAATTGGACAAAAAGAATCAACTGTACGTAACGTAGTAGAAACACTACGTAAGCACGGTGCATTAGATTACACAATCGTTGTAACTGCATCTGCTTCTCAACCAGCTCCATTATTATACCTAGCTCCTTACGCTGGTGTAACAATGGGTGAAGAGTTCATGTACAATGGTAAACACGTATTAGTAGTATATGATGACTTATCAAAACAAGCAGCGGCTTACCGTGAGCTGTCATTACTATTACGTCGTCCTCCAGGTCGTGAAGCTTACCCAGGGGATGTATTCTACTTACACTCTCGCTTATTAGAGCGTGCAGCAAAATTAAGTGATGCAAAAGGCGGCGGTTCTTTAACTGCACTACCTTTCATCGAAACACAAGCAGGGGACGTATCAGCATACATCCCAACAAACGTAATTTCTATTACGGATGGACAAATCTTCTTACAATCTGACCTATTCTTCTCTGGCGTACGTCCAGCGATCGATGCGGGTACTTCTGTATCTCGTGTAGGTGGATCTGCTCAGATTAAAGCAATGAGTAAAGTATCAGGTACACTTCGTCTTGACCTTGCATCTTACCGTGAGTTAGAAGCGTTCGCTCAGTTCGGTTCTGACCTTGATAAAGCAACTCAAGCGAAATTAAACCGTGGTGCTCGTACTGTTGAGGTATTAAAACAAGGATTACACAAACCGTTACGTGTAGAGAAACAAGTTATCATTCTTTACGCTTTAACACGTGGATTCCTAGATGATATCCCAGTAGTAGATATCACTCGTTTTGAAGAAGAATTCCATGCTTGGTTAGATTCTAATGCGACTGACTTATTAGAAGAAATCCGCACAACTAAGAAACTTGCGGATGACGACAAATTTGCAGCAGCAATCAATGGATTTAAAAAAGTATTCGTAGCTTCTGAATAATAAAAGCGGAAGCGGCTCATTCAAACCGCTGGAGCTAGATAGTATATATAAAAGGCATCTCGGGCTCTGAGATTGCTAAAGGTCATGTAAAGGAAAAGAGTAGGTGCACCTATTCTTTTCCTTCAATCATGAGCAAGAATATCTTGCAACGTAGATTAGGAAGAGGATTCTTACTAATCGTGCCAACTTCCGGAAAAAAGGTGGTGAAAACCTGTGGCATCTTTACGCGATATAAAAGCGAAGATTAACTCGACAAAGAAAACGAGTCAAATTACGAAAGCGATGGAGATGGTATCTGCATCTAAGTTAAACCGTGCAGAGCAAAATGCTAAATCTTTCGTTCCGTATATGGAAAAGATTCAAGAAGTAGTAGCGAGCATTGCGCAAGGAAGCAAAGGGATTAATCATCCAATGCTAAATGCGCGTCCTGTAAAGCGTACAGGATACATCGTTATTACGTCTGATCGCGGACTAGCAGGTGGTTATAACAGTAACGTATTACGTACAGTAAGTAACGTAATTCGTGAACGTCATAATATGGATTCAAACCAATATTCTATTATTGTGCTTGGACGACTAGGACGTGATTATTTAAAACGTCGCAGCTTTAACATTATTGATGAAGTAGTTGGATTATCTGACCACCCATCATTTACTGATATTAAAGACCTTGCTTCTCGAGCAATTGCGATGTTCGCAGATGGTGCTTATGATGAGCTGTACATTTACTACAACCATTACGTAAGTAAAATTTCACAAGAGGTAACGGAAAATAAAATTTTACCGCTTACTGATGTGGCGTCTGACAAACCGACGACAGCTTATGAATTCGAACCTTCTGAAGAAGAAATTTTAAAAGTACTATTGCCACAATACGCAGAAAGCTTAGTGTACGGTGCATTACTAGACGGTAAAGCAAGTGAGCACGCAGCGCGTATGACAGCAATGAAGAGTGCTACAGACAACGCAATGGAAGTTATCGATTCACTTACACTTTCATTCAACCGTGCGCGTCAGGCAGCGATTACGCAAGAAATTACGGAAATCGTTGGTGGAGCAGCAGCGTTAGAATAGTATTAAAAAGCGGAAGCGGTTCGTTCAGAATGAGAGGGGGATGGAGCCTTTTGACGTAGAGGCGATTTGTGCCTCGTAGGAAAAAGCGAAGCCACCGAACATTCTAACCGCTGGAGCTGGATTCAATAAAAAGCGGAAGCGGCTCTTTCAGGAGAGTCGCGTAAGCTAAACTAATAAAAAATTAAAAGCTAACTTCTCTGATAGAGGTAGCTAATTAAAAGAAAGCTAGGAGGGAACCCGATGAATAAAGGGCGCGTTACGCAAATCATGGGTCCGGTTGTAGACGTTAAGTTTGATGGCGGAAAGCTACCAGAAATCTACAATGCCCTTACGGTAAAACAAAGCAACGAAAACGGAAGCATGAACTTAACATTTGAAGTTGCACTTCATTTAGGTGATGATACAGTTCGTACAGTTGCGATGTCTTCCACAGATGGACTTGTTCGTGGCACAGAAGTAGAAGATACTGGTAAAGCAATCTCTGTACCAGTTGGTGATGCAACACTTGGACGTGTATTCAACGTATTAGGTGATGCAATTGACTTAGATGGTGAACTTCCTGCGGATGTACACCGTGATCCAATTCACCGTCAAGCACCTGCATTCGAAGAATTATCTACTAAAGTAGAAATTCTTGAAACTGGTATTAAAGTAGTAGACTTACTTGCTCCTTACATTAAGGGTGGTAAGATCGGCCTATTCGGTGGTGCCGGCGTAGGTAAAACAGTATTAATTCAGGAATTAATCAATAACATCGCACAAGAGCACGGTGGTATCTCTGTATTCGCTGGTGTAGGTGAGCGTACTCGTGAGGGTAATGACTTATACCACGAAATGAGCGATTCTGGCGTAATCAAGAAAACTGCGATGGTATTCGGACAAATGAACGAGCCACCTGGAGCACGTCAACGTGTTGCATTAACAGGTTTAACAATGGCTGAGCATTTCCGTGATGAGCAAGGACAAGACGTACTTCTGTTCATCGATAACATCTTCCGTTTCACGCAAGCGGGTTCTGAAGTATCTGCCCTTCTTGGTCGTATGCCATCTGCGGTAGGTTACCAACCAACACTTGCAACAGAAATGGGTCAATTACAAGAGCGTATTACATCTACAAATAAAGGGTCTATCACGTCTATCCAAGCGGTATATGTACCAGCCGATGACTATACTGACCCAGCACCAGCTACAACGTTCGCTCACTTAGATGCAACAACAAACTTAGAGCGTCGTTTAACGCAAATGGGTATTTACCCAGCCGTAGATCCATTAGCATCTACATCTCGTGCACTTTCTCCAGAAATCGTAGGAGAAGAGCATTATGAAGTAGCTCGTCAAGTACAGCAAACTTTACAACGTTATAAAGAGCTTCAAGATATCATCGCTATCTTAGGTATGGATGAGTTATCTGAAGAAGATAAGTTAGTTGTACATCGTGCTCGTCGTATTCAATTCTTCTTATCTCAAAACTTCCACGTAGCTGAGCAGTTTACAGGTCAAAAAGGTTCTTACGTACCTGTAAAGAATACAGTTAGTGGTTTCAAAGAAATTCTAGAAGGAAAATATGATGACCTTCCAGAAGATGCATTCCGCTTAGTAGGTGGCATTGAAGAAGTTATTGAAAACGCGAAGAAAATGATGGCGTAAGGCCTTAGGAGGGACGAAGTATGAAGACATTTCCAGTCAGTATTGTAACTCCTGATGGACCGGTTTACGAAAAAGAAGTAGAAATGGTAAGTGTAAAAGCAGAGAGTGGGGAAATGGGGATCTTACCAGGTCACATTCCAACTGTTGCACCATTAAAAATTAGTGCAGTTCGTCTGAAAAATGGTGGACACACTGATTATGTAGCAGTAAGTGGTGGCTTTATCGAAGTTCGTCCAGATAAAGTGACTGTATTATCATCATCTGCTGAAGAAGCAAACCATATCGATATCCATCGCGCAAATGAAGCGAAGCGTCGCGCTGAGCAACGTCTGCAAGATAAACAAGCACATGTTGACTTTAAACGTGCAGAAATGGCATTACAACGTGCCGTGAACCGTTTGAACGTTTCCGATATGAAGTAAAAAAATCCGTAAGGGCTTTGCCTTTACGGATTTTTTTTTTGTGTATTTTATGGATAATTTTACAAAACTGGTATAATTATATCGATGCTTGTATAAGTAGAAGTGTACAACAATTTATATTTCATAAAGGGGATGGATCAATGATTGGTGAAATGAAGCGAGAAGCATTGTACTCTTTAAAGGGAAAATGGGGACTAGGTGTTGGATCAACAATTTTATATTTTATTTTAAGTTATGTTGTTTCGCTGGCTGCAATGCTTATACTATTAATTCCAGGAATTATTATATTTCTCTCAGTTGTAAGCTTAACTGGATCATTTGAAGAGGAAACGATGTCAATTGGAGCAGGTATTACCTTTGGAATTTTTTATTGCATTATGATAATTTTGAGTAACGCATCGTATGGGATTACGTCATATGGTTATACAAATGTATTTTTACAGATTAGTAAACGAGAAGATGCTAAAGTAGATTACTTATTCGAAGGATTTCGTGGCTTTAAAAGAATGATGAAAACAATGTGGGCAATGCTTGCGATTTTGTTATATACAGGTACATGGATTCCGATGCTGTTAATAGGCTTATTTGCATTGTTAGGTGAAGAAGGGAATACGTCATTTGCAATAGCTTTCTTCGTACTATTAGCAATTTCAATTGTTGGTATGATTGTGATGTATTTTTCTTATGCACTGACGTACTATGTGATGATTGAAAATCCAGAATATAGTGTTTCGCAGGCGATGAAGGAAAGTAAGAATCTTATGAAGGGTCATAAGTTAGATTTGTTTCTTTTATGGCTGAGCTTCATAGGATGGGCTATTTTAGCGCTGCTTACTTTTGGAATAGGATTTCTTTGGCTTAGTCCGTATATGAGTACGACGACAGCACACTTTTATCGCTACATTTCAAAAGGTGAATTTCAATAGGAACATGCTATACTAATAGAATTATTGTGTATAGGAGGCGAGGCTACGCATGATTAGTGATTTAAAAGGAGAAGCACTAGATTCATTAGAAGGGAAATGGGGATTAGCTGTTGGAGCTACACTACTCATTTCAATTCTTATCACGGCTTTTAGTTTTAGTGTTGATTGGGGATTTTCTTTAATTTTCGGTTGGCAAAAAACAAATGGTTCACTTTCAACGAATATTCTTTCATTTTTTGTAACTGGACCGTTAACTTTAGGTGGATATTACCTTGGTTTAAATATCCTTCGTGAAAAGCAAGCTAGTATTGGTAATGTATTCATTTGGTTTTCAGAGGGAAAGAGATTTCTAAAATCATTTTTATTATATTTATTAGTAAATCTTTATCTTTTCTTATGGACGTTATTGTTCATTATTCCAGGTATTATTAAATCATTTTCTTATGCGATGACATACTTTATTATAAACGATCATCCTGAGTATTCACTGAACCAAGCTATTACAGAAAGTCGTCGTATGATGGATGGACATAAGATGGAGTATTTCATTTTATGTTTAAGTTTTATTGGCTGGTTTATATTAAGTTGTATTACGTTAGGGATTGGATTCTTATGGTTAATTCCATATTTCTATACGACATCTGCAGCTTTTTACGAAGAGATTGCAGAAGAATATTATGAGAAAAAAATTTAGCACTATAAAACCCCCAGTATGAATTATTTGTTCATACTGGGGGTTTTTTGTAGAAATTTTATAAATTGATTACTAGTAAGTGGTTTACTGAAATAGTAACCTTGCATATATTTACAGTTATGTTTTTGCAGAAACTTAAGCTGTTTTTCGGTTTCAATTCCTTCGGCAACGACTGAAAGATTTAAAGTATTTGCGAGGGAAAGTATTGTAGAAACGATGGCTCGTTCTTCAGGACGATGATCAGCTAATTGTGTAAATTCTCTCGGTACTTTTAATGTGTCGATTGGAAAAATTGATAAATAAGCAAGAGAAGAATACCCAGTACCGAAGTCATCAATGGAAGTTTGGATACCGTACTCTTTTAATTGCTTCAGTCTCAATAACGTTTCTTTCTCGTCAATCATTGCAATTCTTTCTGTTAACTCAAGGGTTACATATTTTGGGTCGACTTGCACGTCGTTTAATATTTGTGAAATGTTTTCGATTAATTGATCTTGCCGGAATTCTTTTGCGGATAAATTAACACTTATTTTTAAATTTTGGTAGCCAAAGGTATGCCATATTTTTAATTGAAGACAAGCTTCTTGTAATACCCAATGTCCAAGTGGGACTACTTGTGGCGTCTCTTCTACAATTGGAATAAACTCACATGGTGAAATGTCACCTAATAGCGGGTGTTTCCATCGTATTAAAGCTTCAGCACCGATAATTTTATTTGTTGTCGTATCAATTTGTGGTTGATAAACGAGATAAAATTCTTTGTTTACTAAAGCGATTGGCAAATCTTTTTCAATTCGAGCTTTTCGTTCCATTTTTTTATATAGTTCTTTCGTGTAAAGAGAGCTACCGTTTTTTCCTTTATTCTTTGCTTCGTACATGGCCATATCAGCATGCTGCAAAATGGATAGCGCATCTTCACCTGCTTCAGGATATATTGCAATTCCGATGCTCGGTGAGATTTGTAAATGTTGATTTTCGATTTCAAATGGCTCATTCATGGCCGCTACAATCCTATCAGCTATTTTTTGGACATCTGGCTTTTTTTTGTAATTCTCGATAAGGATTGTGAACTCATCCCCAGCTAGCCGCGCGAGTTTCATATTTGATGTTGCTATTCTTTCGAGCCTTTTTGCTACTGCGATGAGCAATAAGTCTCCTACTCGATGACCGAGGGTATCATTAATAACTTTAAAACGGTCTAGGTCGAGAAACATAACAGCAAAAGGCTTTTTCGATATTTTTGCTCGCGCAATTGCCTGTTCTAAATGTTGATGAAATGCACGACGATTTGCAAGCTCTGTTAAAGTATCATGGTATGCTAGGAAGTTGATTTGTTCTTGTTGTTGTTTGCTTTCCGTAATATCTTTAATCATTAAATAAACCCCAGAAATTTTCTCCTTTAAAAAGATCGGTACGGCGGTAACGTGCAAGTAGTAAATATCTCTGTTTTTATGGTAAGCCCGTATTTCTAAAGAAATCGAATATCCCTTTTTCACGCGATGAAAGGCGTTAATCATTTCTTCTAAATCTTCTTCGTATATGAGTGAATAGTAAGGCTGGTTTAATAATTCATTCGTTTGATAACCGAGTAAAGTAGTACCAGCGTTATTTACTTTGAGAAAATTACCGTACAAATCTAATGTGAAAATTGGATCTGGATGATGCTCGTATAAAGATTTAAACATTTGTTGATTATGATAGAGTTCATTTTTCTGTTCTACTAAATCTTCTGTACGTAGTTTAATTTGTTTCTCGAGTTCTGAGTTGAATTGCATTTGAGCGATCAATAATATTTTATTTTGTTTTCGAACTAAACTATGACGTATGAGAACGAAAGAAAAAGTTATTATAAGTCCGATTACTATAATAGGCGCAAAAACGTATTCAACTAATATAAAAACAATAAGCATTAATACAGAAATATACGGTAATGATAATCGGATTGATTCGCCAATTTTTGGTGTTAGTAGTACTTGTTCTTGTTTTTCAGGCTTTTTTGTATGGAGAATACAGGCGATTGCTACTAGTACTAAGGTTACTTGATAGAAAGGCGTAACTGTAAACATAGAATACTCTGGTATGAAGTATTTTATATAAGCATAAATCGCATCTGTAGTAGCATATAAAATTAAAGCACTGCCAAGAAGTGCACCGACCTTTTTAGGTAATAAGGATAGTGGTTTGAATAAAAGGTTGATTCCTATTAAGAGAAAGAGTAAATCAGCCATTGGATAGGTAAGTTGAACAAATATGTCGATATAGGATGTTGTAAAGATATGAATAGTTCGTTCAATAAGTAAGTAGTAACTTAAAGTAAATTGGGCTGTAACGATAATACAAATATCACATAGCATAAAAAGTTTTTCTAATAAATCTCGGTTATAAATGATTTCGTATAGAAAGGCAAACGTAAAGCTAACTAAAAAAAGTAAGTAAAAAAAGTCAGATGGATCAACGAACGTATAGAAGTCCTTTACAATTAAACGCTGATAGGCAACGACTATATCACCGATAAAATAAGAGAGAGCTCCAACAGATAATATGATCCAAAATAAACGAGATAGCCCTTCTTTCATGTTTGAAAAATAAAGTATATAACTACAAGCGATAATATCAATTAATAGGGTGCTCGTTCCGATTAATAGCTGAAAAGGAAATGAGTATTCATATACAAAAGGCATTGCTACATAGTGAAGCGTTATAGACAGCAATACAATGCTTATAAGAATACTTACATGTGTTTGTTTTTTCATTTATATCACCTACGGTTTCTTGAAAAGCATATATAAGTTTTATATTTATTTTGCACAATTATAGCAAGTTGTAAAGATAGATTTTAATAATTCTTGTTTCTGTCTCCCAACATATCGACATAGGAATTTGAAGTTTGCTATAATGATTAGAATAGTTGCATTTTTTAGAAAAATTTAAAAATAATAATTGCTGCAACTAGGACATATTGTTTACTATGTGAACTTGTTCTTAATTTAGGGGGGAGGGTTTCACAATGGCAAGTGTATATGAAAATAGTTATATGATCGTTTTGATTTTCTTGCTATTAGGTATATTGCTGCCGGTAGTGGCTCTTACATTAGGAAGGATGCTGCGCCCAAATAAACCAAGTGCAGCAAAGGCGACGACGTATGAGAGTGGAATTGAGCCTTTTCATGATGCAAATATTCGGTTTCATGCTCGTTATTATATTTTCGCTTTATTGTTTGTGATCTTTGATGTAGAAACTTTATTTTTATATCCTTGGGCTGTTGCGTATGACAAGCTAGGTTTATTTGCATTAATTGAAATGCTCATCTTTGTTGTAATGTTGCTAGTTGGATTAGCGTATGCTTGGAAAAAGAAGGTGTTACAATGGTTATAAATTTTGAGGAATTACATCCAAATGAGCGAGCAGAATTAGAACGAAATATCTTTTTTTCTACATTGGAACAGTTGAAAGGATGGGCGAGGAGCAACTCTTTATGGCCGATGACATTCGGACTGGCATGCTGTGCAATTGAAATGATGGGGGTAGGCTCATCACATTACGATTTAGATCGATTTGGGTCATTTTTTCGAACTTCACCAAGGCAATCGGACGTCATGATTGTATCGGGAACAGTAACGAAGAAGATGGCTCCTATTGTTCGGCGTTTATATGATCAAATGCCCGAACCGAAATGGGTTATTGCGATGGGATCTTGTGCGACAGCAGGTGGTCCGTATGTAAATTCATATGCTGTTGTGAAAGGTGTAGACCAAATCGTACCAGTTGATGTGTATATTCCTGGTTGTCCCCCAAATCCAGCTGCTTTAATCTATGGAATTAATAAATTAAAAGAGAAAATTCGTTACGAGGCAAAGACCGGAAAGCAGGTGACGAATAAATGAGTAATCCAAATAAAGATTTAGAGGATCTGAAAAAAGAAGCAGCTAGGCGTGCGAAAGAAGAAGCGAGAAAACGCCTTGTAGCGAAACACGAGGCGGAAATAAGTGAACTTGAGGAGGAAGATCAAGAAAAAGAGAAAGCGCTACCAAAAAATGATGATATTACTATAGAAGAAGCAAAACGACGTGCAGCAGCCGCCGCAAAAGCAAAAGCGGCAGCATTAGCAAAACAGAAAAGAGAAGGGACAGAAGAAGTAACGGAAGAAGAAAAAGCGAAAGCGAAGGCGAAGGCAGCAGCAGCTGCAAAGGCAAAAGCGGCAGCGTTAGCGAAGCAGAAAAGAGAAGGAACCGAAGAAGTAATGGAAGAAGAAAAAGCGAAAGCGAAGGCGAAGGCAGCAGCCGCCGCAAAAGCAAAAGCGGCGGCGTTAGCGAAACAGAAAAGAGAAGGAACCGAAGAAGTAACGGAAGAAGAAAAAGCGAAAGCGAAGGCGAAGGCAGCAGCCGCCGCAAAAGCAAAAGCGGCGGCATTAGCGAAGCAGAAAAGAGAAGGGACAGAAGAAGTAACGGAAGAAGAAAAAGCGAAAGCGAAGGCAGCAGCAACTGCAAAGGCAAAAGCGGCAGCATTGGCGAAGCAGAAAGCCTCGCAAGGTGATGGGGATTCGGGAGATGAAAAGGCAAAGGCAATTGCAGCGGCAAAAGCGAAAGCAGCAGCGGCTGCAAGAGCGAAGACAAAGGGAGCTGAAGGTAAGAAAGAGGATGAGCCGAAGCAGGAAGAACCGTCCGTAAATCAGCCGTATTTAAATCAGTATGTTGAGGCTATTAGGGAGAAGTTAGGAGAGGGTGCATTAGTAGATTCCTACATTAATAAACTGTCAAAGGATGTGCCAACTCTTGTGGTGGATCCCGAAAAGTATTATGAAGTGATGGAGTCACTGCGATTCCATGAGGGACTTGCTTTTGATTATATGTCAGAGCTACATGCGACGGATTTTGTGACACATATGGAAGTGTATGTTCATTTGTTTTCATATGGCAAGAAACAATCGGTAGCGGTGAAGGTAAAGCTAGACCGGGAAGCGCCGCAAGTCGAATCTGTGACAGCGCTTTGGAAAGGAGCTGACTGGCCGGAGCGAGAAGCATACGATTTGCTCGGCATTGTATTTAAAGGGCATCCGAATTTAACGCGTATTTTAATGCCAGATGATTGGGTAGGATATCCGCTTAGAAAAGACTATGAACCGTATGATGTGGAGGTGTAGCTATGATCCGCACGGAAGAGATGCTTTTGAATGTAGGACCTCAGCATCCGAGTACACATGGTGTGTTCAGGCTCGTAATTAAGATTGACGGGGAAATTATTAAAGAAGCTACACCTGTTATTGGATATTTGCATCGCGGGACCGAAAAGATCGCTGAGAGCTTACAGTATACGCAAATTATCCCTTATACAGATCGAATGGACTATTTATCAGCCATGACGAATAATTACGTCATTTGCCATGCTGTGGAGACGATGATGGGGCTTGAAATTCCGGAGCGTGCCGAATACTTGCGAGTACTTGCGATGGAGTTAGGAAGAATTGCGAGTCATCTCGTTTGGTGGGGGACGAATCTTCTTGATATAGGAGCGGTCAGCCCGTTTTTGTACGCGTTTCGTGAACGAGAGATGATTATAAATTTATTAAATGAATTATGCGGGGCACGGCTTACTTTTAACTATATGAGAGTTGGTGGTGTGAAGTGGGATGCGCCAGATGGTTGGATTGAAAAGGTGGAAGAGTTTGTTCCGTATATGAGGGAGCAATTAGCAGGTTATCATGATCTTGTTAGCGGTAATGAGATTTTCTTAAATCGTGTGAAAGGCGTTGGTATATATAGCGCGGAAGAAGCAATCTCGTATTCTTTAAGCGGAGCAAATTTGCGGTGCACTGGAGTAAACTGGGATCTTCGCAAAGATGAGCCGTATTCGATTTATGATCGTTTTGATTTTGATATTCCTGTTGGAAGCGTGGGAGATGCTTGGGATCGCTACGTTTGCCGAATGCAAGAAATCGAGGAGTCTTTAAAGATTGTTGAGCAAGCGGTTCAGCAGTTCCCGAAAGATGGAGCTGTGCTGGCAAAAGTACCGAAAATTATTAAGGCACCTAAGGGAGAAGCATTTGTACGTATCGAATCGCCGCGCGGAGAGATTGGTTGTTATATCGCAAGTGACGGAAAGAAAGAGCCGTACCGTTTGAAGTTTCGTAGGCCATCTTTTTATAACTTGCAAATTTTACCGAAGTTATTGAAAGGTGAAAACATCGCTAATTTAATTACGATTTTAGGTGGAGTTGATATTGTACTTGGGGAGGTTGATGGCTAATGATTGAGGCGCTCTTACAATCACCTTCAAGCTGGACGAATTTCTTCATTTTTTTCGGATTAGCGGTGCTTCTACTATTTGCAGTCCTTGGCTTCGTTACATATGGAATCTTGGCAGAACGGAAAGTGATGGGGTTTATGCAAGGGCGGATTGGACCAAACCAGGTTGGAGGCCGATTCGGTTTACTGCAAACGGTAGCTGATGTTTTAAAACTATTATTGAAAGAAGATAGTATTCCGAAAGCAGCAGATAAACCGCTGTTTATATTAGCGCCTGTCATTGCATTTGCACCAGCATTTATGGTGCTTGCAGTTATCCCGTTCACTGATAAATTTCAATTTGCAGATATTGGAGTCGGGCTACTTTATTATATTGCTGTTTCCGGTATTACGACGATAGGTGTTGTAACTGGGGGATGGGCATCGAATAATAAATATTCCCTTTTAGGAGGGATGCGTGCGGCGGCGCAAATGATTTCTTATGAGATTCCGCTCGTAATGAGTGTAATTGGCATCGTTTTGCTAGCTGGTAGTCTGAATTTAAATGAGATTGTAGCGGCGCAGGAGAAGGTCTGGTACATTTTCGTACAGCCAATTGGATTCGTCGTTTTCTTAATCGCAGCAGTTGCAGAGTTAAATAGGACGCCATTCGATTTGCCGGAAGCGGAGTCAGAACTTGTTTCTGGATATCATACGGAATACTCAGGTTTTCGCTGGGCGTTTTTCATGCTTTCAGAGTACGTATATTTCTTCGGGATGGCATCGTTAATTACAGTGCTCTTTTTAGGCGGATGGAATCCAGTCATGTTTCTTGGATTTATCCCAGGTGCCGTATGGTTTGCTTTGAAATTTAGCAGTGTAGTCTTTCTATTAATTTGGTTCCGCGTTACGTTCCCGCGTATAAGAGGTGACCAGTTAATGGAGTTTGGATGGAAAGTATTATTGCCGATTGCACTTGCAAATATTTTCTTAACGGCATTGATTAAGGAGTTATTCTTCTAATCTATGAGGGGGGTGCCAGTAAGAGATGAAAGGACTATTTAAAGGGTTAAAATATACATTAAGTAATTTGAGCAAGAAGAAGGTAACGTATGATTATCCAAATCAACCGTTGCCGTTGCCAGACCGTTTTCGGGGGATTCAAAAATTTTATCCGGAGAAATGTATTGTTTGTAATCAGTGCTCTAACATTTGTCCGACAGACTGTATTCAGTTAACAGGAAAGAAACATCCGGATCCTACGAAAAAAGGGAAAATTATCGACACGTATGATATTAATTTTGAAATTTGTATTCTTTGTGATTTATGTACAGAAGTTTGTCCGACAGAGGCAATTGTCATGACAAATAACTTTGAACTCGCGGAATATTCACGTGATGACTTATTTAAAAATTTGCAGTGGCTTGACGAAAACGACGAAAACGTCAGGAAGGAGAACAAGGCATGAATGGCGAGTTTGTAGCATTCTTTATACTATCCTTGTCTGCAATTATCGGCGGTGTTCTTATGTTGAACTTAACGAAAGTTATGCACATGATGCTAGCTCTCGTTCTGACATTTCTCAGCATTGCAGGTTTGTATTTTCTTTTGTCAGCCGAATTTATAGGCGTTGCACAAATTTTACTTTACTCTGGTGCAATCACAATTATTATGATTTTCGGCATTATGTTAACGAAACATAACGCGGAAAATGAATCGCGTCTTACTCTTCGAAAATGGATTATCTTCTTTGCAGTTGTAGCATTTGGAGCGGTTATGTATTTCGCTGTTAATAGTGTTGATTTTGCAAATGAAAGCACACAAGGAAGTTTACCTCTCCATGAAAACAACACACTTCAAATCGGTACGCTTCTCTATTCAAAATATATTATTCCATTTGAACTAACTTCAGTTATTTTACTTGTAGCACTCGTTGGCGCAATTATACTTGCGAAAAAGGACGAGAAAGAGGAGGATTCCAATGAGTAGCGTTCCAGCTTCTGCATATTTAACACTTGCGATTATTTTGTTTTGCATCGGTCTATTTGGAGCTTTAACAAAGCGGAATACAGTAATCGTATTAGTTTGTATCGAATTAATGCTGAATGCTGCCAATTTAAACTTAGTGGCGTTTAGTAAATTAGGCTTATTTCCGAATTTAACAGGTCAAATTTTCTCACTGTTTACGATGGCTGTAGCGGCAGCGGAAGCGGCGGTAGGACTCGCTATTTTAATTGCTTTATATCGTAATCGTACGACAGTTCAGGTGGATAAAATGGATACGCTCAAAGGATAGCATTGTGACCGAAAAAGGGGGAAGGAAACAATGATCGATTATGCATGGCTCATACCGCTTTTCCCACTCGTTTCGTTTTTGTTACTTATTATATTCGGGAAGAAAATTAGAGAAGGAAGCAGCGTACTTAGTATTTTTTTCGTCTTTCTCTCCTTTATACTTGCGGTACTTGTGTTAATAGAAAGGTTTTCAGAAGCAAGCGTGAAGCATAAGTGGGTGTGGCTTAGAGCTGGAGATGTGGATATATCATTCGGCTTTGAAGTGACTGCATTAGGAGCTTTAATGTTATTTATCGTGACGCTTGTGAGTCTACTTGTACATGTGTATTCGAAAGGTTATATGAAAGGTGATGAACGATTACCGACCTTTTACGCATATTTAGGACTCTTTACATTTGCGATGTTAGGGCTTGTTATATCAACGAATTTATTACAACTTTATATATTTTGGGAATTAGTTGGCCTTGGCTCATTTTTACTTATCGGTTTTTATTTCTTTAAAGAAGAAGCGAAGGCTGCTGCAAAAAAGGCTTTTATTATGACCCGTATTGGGGATGTTGGTTTATTTATCGGGATGATTTTAATTTTTTGGTACGCAGGTAGTTTTGAATATGACGCAATATTTAGGGCGATTTATACAGGGGATCTACCTCCTTACATGATTACAATAACAGCGATATTAATTTTTATCGGGGCGATGGGGAAATCAGGTCAGTTCCCGCTTCATACGTGGTTGCCAGATGCAATGGAGGGGCCAACACCCGTTTCGGCACTTATTCACGCGGCGACGATGGTCGCAGCTGGCGTATATTTAGTAGCGACGATGTTCCCTCTATTTTCAGCAAGTACAGTGGCGATGCAGACAGTGGCAATCGTTGGAGCTTTCACTGCAATCTTTGCGGCCTCTATCGGTCTTGTGCAAACAGATATAAAGAGGGTGCTTGCTTATTCTACAGTTAGCCAGCTCGGGTATATGATGCTCGCGTTAGGTTCTGCCGGTTATGTAGCTGGTATATTTCATTTAACGACACATGCTTTTTTTAAAGCACTACTATTTTTGGCGGCAGGAAGTGTAATTCATGCTGTGCATACGCAAAACATTAATAAAATGGGCGGTTTACAGAAGAAGATGAAAGTAACTGGTACGCTATTTTTAATAGGTACCCTTGCCATTAGCGGTGTTCCGCTGCTTTCCGGTTTTTTCAGCAAAGATGAAATTTTAGCGGCGACGTGGATGAATGGCAATTACGTTTTATTTACTTTAGCGGTAATTGCGGCGTTTTTAACAGCGTTTTATATGTTCCGCCTTTACTTTCTTGTCTTTACTGGAGAAACGAAGACGAAGGAAGAAGTGCATGAATCGCCTCGCGTTATGACGTATCCAATGATTGTTCTCGGCGTTCTCGCAGTAGTGGCAGGATATATAAATACACCATGGTTTGGGACGTTTCTCGGAGATTGGTTGACGAAAGATGTAGAGTTTAAGGTTGAAGAAACGCATGGACCAGTTTGGATTATGATTGTTGCGACACTCGTTTCATTTGCGGGAATCGCTCTTGCATATTTCATATATAGGAAGAAATCAATTTCTAGGAATTGGGCTGGGGGTACGGAAACATCGCTTTATAATCTTTTAAAAGAAAAATATTATGTGGATGAACTATACAACATGACGGTGATCTCTATTACGAAAGGAATCGCTCATGTGCTTCGCTTATTTGAAGTGTATGTAGTCGAAGGAATTGCAGTTTTAATTGCAAGTGTAGTGAAAGGCACAAGTAACCTTGGATCGAAACTTCAAAACGGGAATGTACAAGTGTACGGTACTGTAACGGCGGTTTCGCTCGCTGTACTCGTCATTATTTTGCTCTATACGGGAGGGGATTTACGATGAATGATTTGTTGTTAACGTTCTTCATTTTTTCCCCGCTTTTAGGAATTTTATTGCTTGTATTAACACCGAAAAAGGAATTGCGTACAGTGCGAGCGCTTGGCTTATTTGGGACGGCACTTCCATTTGGAATCGCTATCGTCCTCGCTTGTACATATGCTTCTGGAAAGAATTTGTCACTATTCGATGAAAAGATGAAATGGATTAAGTTCGGCGATTTTACAGCGGTAGATAAAAGGTGGTTTTCTATTTATTACGAGCTCGGTATTGATGGTTTGTCGCTTGTCATGATGGTACTGACGGCTCTTCTAGCAACGCTTGCAGCAATTGCAGCCTTTTCTATTAAAAGAAATTTAAAAGCATTTTATATGCTGTTACTCATGCTAGAAATAGGAATGCTCGGCGTCTTTGCTGCTCAAAACTTAATGTTGTTTTTTATCTTCTTTGAAATTACGTTGCCACCAATGTTCTTATTAATTGGAAAGTGGGGAAAATTGTCGAGTGAAAAGGCTGCGTATAGTTATTTAATATATAACGGTATTGGCTCAGCTATTTTGCTCATTGTTTTCTCAATTTTGTTCGCGAAAACAGGTACAACAAATATTGTGGAGCTGAAAGAGATATTAAGAAGCGTAAACGCAGAGGGAGCACTCGTCATCCCAAGTAGTTTGCAGCTTAGTGTATTTATTGCCATAATGATTGCTTTTGCAATTAAACTACCTGTTTTTCCGTTGCACCGCTGGATGGTCAATGTACACATAGAAGCGCATCCAGCTGTAGTTATGCTTCATGCGGGTGTTTTGCTGAAGATTGGAGCGTACGGTATTATTCGCTTCGGGAAAGGGCTATTCCCGGAATATTTTCACGATGTTGCAACACTAATTGCGATATTAGGCGTAATTAATTTATTATACGGTGCCTTTTTAGCGCTCATCCAAACAGACTTTAGGAAAGTACTGGCTTACTCTAGTATTTCGCATATGGGAATTGTGTTAATGGGACTTGCGTCACTTAATGCACCTGGTACACAAGGAGCGTTATTCCAGGTTGTATCGCACGGTTTAATTGCAGCCTTGCTGTTTTTCTTACTCGGTGTTATAGAACAACGTTTCGGAACATCAGACATTACAGCGCTTGGTGGACTCGCAAAAAGTGTCCCAGTACTTAGCGGCTTCTTCTTAGCAGGAGGAATGGCATCGCTCGGATTACCAGGGATGTCTGGGTTTGTTAGCGAATTTCTTGCCTTTCTCGGTTTATTTCAAGGAGAGCCCGTCATTGCTGCAGTCGGTGTGATTGGCATCATTTTAACCGCTGTATATGTATTAAGGGCGACACTTCAAGTGACATTTGGAAAGAAAGAGTGGGAAGCAAAATCTGATATACACGGATGGGAGTATGTCCCTGTTTTACTACTTATCTTTTGTATTATTGCAATTGGAGTTATGCCAGAAATACTAGGAGATCCGCTTCAAAATACATTGAAAACATTGGGGGTGAAGTAGGATGGATATGAATACGTTACTTAGCTTATCATGGCATCTAATGGTGCCAGAATTTATTATTCTCGGCGCCGCCATCCTCCTTTCCATATGTGATTTGTTTTTTAAGCTGAACCATAGATATGTAGCTCTTGGTGCGATTGCTGCCATCGTATTAGCAATCGTGTCATTAATTACTCTATATAGCGAACCGGCAGGAGATATTTTAAATGGATCGTTTGTGTTAGATGGATTTTCGAAAGGGTTTAAAACGTTGCTATTAGGTGCCGCAGCTCTCATTTTATGCACCGCAATGAGCGATGATAAGAAGAATCCAATTGAAGATAAAGGTGAATATTATTACTTATTTTTAATGGCACTTCTTGGCGCGATGTTCATGGCTTCTAGTGTAGATTTTATTACCCTTTTCGTTGGTTTGGAGTTACTTTCACTTTCTTCCTATATCTTAGTAGGAATACGAAAAAAGAGCCGTGCATCAAATGAAGCGGCAATGAAATACGTCATTAGCGGAGGAATTGGAACGGCGATTACGCTCTTCGGAATGAGTTATTTATACGGTATTACAGGTTCAACTAACATTGTAGATATGCAAAAGGTACTCACTGGGGAACTCGCTAGTGGTATTCAGTTATTGTTAGCTCTCGCATTTCTTTTATTGCTAGTTGGTCTCTCATTTAAAATTGCCACAGTGCCGTTTCATATGTGGGCACCTGATGTGTATGAAGGAGCAGCTACACCAGTTACTGCTTTTCTTGGAACGATTTCTAAAATTGCCGGGTTCCTACTCATTATTCGTTTGTTCCTTATGATCTTTGCAAGTGTATTAATACAAGGAGATATGCAATCTTTATATGGGCATATGAGTATATATATTGCGGTGCTAGCAAGTATTACGATGATTGTTGGGAATGTAGTAGCGTTAAAACAATACAATATAAAGCGTTTATTTGCTTATTCGGGCATTGCTCATGCAGGGTATTTACTCGTTCCACTTGTGGCATTATCACCATTTACGATGGATAGCATGTGGTTTTATATGCTGGCATACATGCTTATGAATATAGGCGCATTTGCCATTATCCACGGCTTAATCTTACAAAATAATGAGGAAAATATAACAATTTTCACAGGTTTATATAAAAGGTCGCCATTTACAGCGATAATGATGACAATTTTTATTTTATCGTTGGCTGGGATACCAGGAACGGCTGGCTTCATTGGAAAGATTAATATCTTTTTAGGCGCACTTCATGTAGAGCCAGCACATTACGTACTAGCTTCGATTATGATGGGTACGACAGTTGTTTCATTCGTATATTATTTCCGTATTTTACAACAAATGTTTTTCCGCACCGGAGAGACAGAAGAGAGAATACGGTTACCGTTAAATATAAAGGTTGTTATGAGTCTTTGTGCAATTTCGATTGTAATACTAGGGATTATGCCGATGATTGGGTACAATTTCTTTTATGAATATTTTCCATTAATGAAAGATTTCTTCTTCTTAGGGAACGTGGTACAATAGTGAAAATAAAAGGTGTGGAGTCAGTACTCTGCGCTTTTTATTTTGTGTTAACTTGTAATGTAGATATACGTTTTTGGAAAGAAAATCACGATGTAAAATGTAAGATGTCTATGTGCATTTGAAAAAGTGTAGCTCCTACTTATTATGGTATCGTTTTTATATTCTTTCATAAGTAGTAGCTGAGTAAAAAGGGGTCGATTTTTTGGCACAACTTTTAGGGCAACAAGCACTGATTGCCATTGTTTCGCATTTATTGTTTATTACCATTACGTGGTGGGCCTTACAAGGCATTCACATTGAGCGTTTAATGAAGTCCGGAAAAGTGCTGCAGACGCGAGTATTACTCATCTTAATTACAATTGCAATTGGGACATCTGTAAGTAACTTTTTCCTTGATTATTTAGGCTATTCGAAGAGTTTAACGTATTTAGTAAAGTAAGTGTATAGAACCTCAAATCTCCGTTAACAATGGGGATAGGAGGGGATGAAATTGAAGCTTAAAGCCATTCTTATTGTTGCACTTAGTGTTGTTTTATTTTTGGTTGGATATAGAGAGATGAAACCGATAAGCGATGAACATAAAATGGAGAGCATGATCAAGGCTTTAGAGAAAAATGATGCTAAAGTAGAAAAATGGTCATGGTTAGCGAGAGAAACAAAAACAATTTCTAACATACATACGTTTCAAAAGTTGTTAAACGATGTGAAGGAAAAGGCAAATATTCAAAAGTGGGAAGTAGAGCAATCTCCAGATGGATATAAAGCTACATCCTATAAAAAGCTTTCTTCTTATGAAGAACGAGTAGTAGTAACTTGGAGTAAAGAAAATACTAAAGAAAACACTTTCATTATCTTTGAAGTAAGTGGGGCGAAATGGGACCCGAAGTATGTTCAAAACATGAATAAAATTTTTAGTGAAAAACCTATAATTTACACTTGTGTTCAAGGTGTACTGAATGATAAGATTGAAGGTGTTTTGCAAAATAAAACCAATCAGGTTTTGAAAGATCTTTCAGCAAGAGCGATCGAACAAGTAGAAGAAAGAGCATTTGTGTCAGTCTCCGCATACAATAAAAAGTGGGATGACGCTCTTTCAACAAATAGAGAGAAAATAAATGTGCAAATAGCAATACGTTCTACAGACAACAAAGATACAATTGTGGTTGGCACACCGATCATAACTTCTGAGTATTGAGTGAATAGATACTGAAAAAAGGACACGGAGGGGAATAATTTGGAAAAGATCATCGTCCGTGGCGGAAAGCGGTTAAACGGCACAGTGCGTGTTGAGGGCGCAAAAAATGCTGTATTACCTATAATCGCTGCAGCCCTATTAGCGAGTGATGGAAAGAATGTACTATCTGAAGTACCAGTTTTGTCTGATGTATACACAATTAATGAGGTATTACGTCATTTAAATGCTGAAGTCGTATTTGAAAATAATCAAGTAACAATCGATTCTTCTAAAGAACTAAACATTGAAGCACCATTTGAATATGTACGTAAAATGCGTGCATCTGTTCAAGTAATGGGACCATTATTAGCACGTAACGGTCGTGCTCGTATTGCACTTCCTGGTGGATGTGCAATTGGTTCACGTCCAATTGACCAACATTTAAAAGGCTTCGAAGCAATGGGAGCAAAAGTACAGGTTGGTAACGGTTTTGTTGAGGCATATGTTGAGGGAGAACTAAAAGGAGCTAAAATCTACTTAGACTTCCCAAGCGTAGGCGCGACAGAAAACATTATGTCTGCAGCTACATTAGCAAAAGGGACAACAATTCTTGAAAACGCAGCGAAAGAACCAGAAATCGTTGACTTAGCTAACTTCTTAAATGCGATGGGAGCGAAAGTACGCGGAGCTGGAACTGGAACGATTCGTATCGAAGGCGTTGATAAATTATATGGTGCAAACCACTCTATTATTCCTGACCGTATTGAAGCGGGAACATTCATGGTTGCAGCAGCAATTACTGGTGGAGACATCTTAATTGAAAATGCTGTACCTGAACATTTACGCTCAATTACAGCGAAAATGGAAGAAATGGGTGTTAAAATTATTGAGGAAAACGAAGGTGTACGTGTTATCGGCCCAGATAAGTTAAAAGCGGTTGATATTAAAACTATGCCTCACCCAGGTTTCCCAACAGACATGCAATCACAAATGATGGCATTATTACTACAAGCTGATGGAACAAGCATGATTACAGAAACGGTATTCGAAAACCGCTTTATGCACGTTGAAGAATTCCGTCGTATGAATGCTGATATTAAAATTGAAGGTCGTTCTGTTATTATGAACGGTCCAAACAGCTTACAAGGTGCTGAAGTAGCAGCAACTGACTTACGTGCTGCAGCTGCATTAATCTTAGCTGGTTTAGTATCAGAAGGTTATACTCGTGTAACTGAGTTAAAACATCTTGACCGTGGCTATGTAAACTTCCATAAGAAATTAGCTGCATTAGGTGCAACTATTGAACGTGTAAACGAAAAAGTAGAAGAAGTGAAAGAACAAGAAGTTTCTGATCTTCACGCTTAATTAAAATAGTCTCTATGTCTTTTGACATAGGGGCTATTTTTTTGGGTTATTACTGTTATAGTCAATAAATTCTATACTTATGCACGTACCAGTAAAAATATTTAGAAAATTTCCGTTTTATACTCTTCCCCTTAAGTATGTTCTAAAAGAAAGAGTTGTTCCATAAGAATGAATGGAGTAAAGCTTTTATATTGGAGGAAAATAGGATGAAATTTTCAAAGCCACTTTTTATTACAGTAGCGCTCTTAATAGCGCTCGTTATCATTGTACCTGCAGCCCTTGTTATTCCATTTGCGAAAGCAAAAGTAGGGGAAGAAACGGCCTCTAAAACTCCTCCAGCGATAGAAAGCATACCAGCTCCAGGAAAAGTAGATACAGCTGTTCAAGTTGCTGTATATCGCGAAAAACAGAAGAAGGTAGAAACATTACCAGTGGAGGAGTATGTGACAGGTGTAGTAGCTTCTGAGATGAATGCCAGTTTTGAAATAGAGGCACTAAAGGCGCAGGCATTAGCAGCGAGAACATTTGTAGTACAACGTATGCTAAGCGGAGGAAAGAAAAATAATGCGGACGTGACAGATACGGTGAAAGATCAAGTGTACAAAAGCAAAGATGAATTGAAGAAGCAATGGGGTAATAACTACGAAAATAATTTGAAGAAAATCGAAGAAGCCGTTTCGAAAACAGCAGGACAAGTTTTAACGTATGATGGAAAACCAATTTCAGCATCCTTCTTTTCAACGAGTAATGGCCGAACAGAAAATGCAGCTGACTATTGGGGAAATGATTATCCGTACTTGAAAAGTGTAGATAGTCCGTGGGATCAAGCCTCTCCAAAGTTTACGAGCGAGCAAACATTTACAGTAGCTGATTTTCAAAAACGTCTCGGTGTGAAAGTGCTAGCAGACGGGAAGGTTGGAAATATTAAAGACCTTACGGAAGGAAAGCGCGTAAAGGATGTAGCTTTTCAAGGAAAAACATTAACTGGAAAAGAAGTTCGTGAAAAGTTAGATTTACGTTCTTCTGATTTTACGTGGAAACAACAAGGGGATAAAATCATCGTTACGACGAAAGGCTTCGGTCACGGTGTTGGTATGAGTCAATACGGGGCGAACGGCATGGCAGCGGAAGGAAAGAAATATACAGATATCGTCGCTCATTACTATAAAGGCGTTGAAATAAAGACGATGAATGATTATGAAGGAAAATTGATGGTGAAGAAATAGGTGTCAGAACTCTGGCACCTATTTTTTTCTGTTTAAAATATCATAATTTTCCATTAACTGTTTGATATAATAGGATAAAAAGGCATTTGGGGGAAATGAAATGGCGTTACTAGAGTTGAAACAATTAGGGAAGGCGAACCAGTTACCGGCAATTGAGCTAAAGGTAGAGAAGGGACAATGTATTGTTTTGCAATGCAATAATCATACAGCTAAAGTGTTACACCGCATCATTATTGGTGAAGAAGAGGCGTCGACTGGCAATGTACTGTTTGAAGGAGAAGCAATTGGAAAGAAAAATTATTCCCGCATCGGTTTTTGTTTTTTGAAAGATGAGGCATATGATCGTTTGAAGGTGAAAGAATACTTTAAGTTTTTAATAGGGCTTTATGAATCAAAGATAAGTATAGAAGAAGTTGTGCAGTCTGTTGGTCTCCTAGATAAGCTAAACGTTAAAATAGAAAAACTATCATTTTCAGAGAAGCGTCGTCTTCATATTGGACGAATAATGATTCATAATCCGGATTTAATTATTTTGGAAGAACCGGAGCAAAATGTAGATATAGAGAGTACGGTTATTATTCGAAAAGCAATTATGAAAATGAAAGAGCAAGGAAAGGCAATCTTTATTACGTCATCATTTTTATCGGATGCCCTTTCGTTAACAGAGGATGTATACATATTAAACAATGATGGTGTGAAAAAGATAGAAATTGAGCAAGAGGAAGTGGAAGAAGTCGATGAAGAGAAGGTCGTTCAAATAATTCCGCAAATGAAGTTAGAAAGAATACCTGCGAAAGTGAACGATAAAATCATTTTACTTGATCCGATGGAAATCCATTTCATTGAAACGCAAAACGGAGTAACGCATATTCACGTTCGTGAAGGCGATTTCGTATGTGCATTAACATTAAGTGAACTAGAAGCGAGATTAACAGGTTTTGGTTTCTTTAGATGTCATCGCTCGTACCTTATAAATTTACAAAGAGTACGAGAAGTGATTACATGGACTCGTAACAGTTTCAGTTTAATTTTAGACGACGAAAGAAAAAGTTCGATTCCGCTTTCAAAAGGACGCATGGATGAATTAAAAGGTGTGATTGGGCTATAAAAAGTGCTCCAATAAGCTCAACATGCGATTCATTCACCGGTAAAAATACTCCTTTTACCGGTATTTTACTGCGTAACCCCTTTGTTTTTCATATGATTGAGTCAAGAAAAGCGAAACAAACGAACGAAAAGCGCTAAAGCGACTTTCATCTATAAAGAAGAAAAACAAAGGGGATGAAGAAATGACATTGGCAATTGAAATGAAAGATGTAATGAAAAGTTTCAGTGGAAAAACGGCACTTCGAAATGTAAATATTGAGGTGAAGCAAGGAGAGATATTCGGATTCCTCGGACCGAGTGGATCTGGTAAGACGACAACAGTAAAAATTTTAACTTCTCAATTGCTTCATAGTGTTGGAACGGTAAGAGTATTAGGGAAAGATATTACAGGACCAAGTAGCATCGATTACAAACGAATTGGTATTTTAACAGATAACAGCGGCTTATATGAAAGACTTAGCATTTATGATAACTTACTATTATTTTGTGACTTATACGATTGCAAAAAAGAACGAATCGATGAAGTACTAACACAAGTAAATTTATTAGATGATAAAAAAACACCAGTAAAGAAACTATCAAAGGGAATGAAGCAACGCGTCACACTAGCGAGAGCAATCCTTCATAAACCAGATATCCTCTTCTTAGATGAACCAACATCTGCACTTGATCCAGTAAACGTACAAAACATTCATAAAATCTTAAAAGACTTAAATGAAGAAGGAACGACGATTTTCTTAACGACTCACAACATGGATGAAGCAGAAACGCTTTGTAACCGTATTGCCTTCCTTTGTGGCGGAGAAATTGTAGCACTCGATACGCCAGAGAACCTGCGCTTACAATACGCTAAGGATCAAATAGAGGTCGTATTAAAAGGTAAACGAAAAGAAGTAGTGCAAAAAGATGAATTAGGCGCAAATCGTATTTCAGAATGGATGAAAAAGGGCGAACTGTTATCTATTCATTCACACGAACCAACGCTAGGCGATATCTTTATTGAAGTTACTGGGAGGGGATTATAATGACATTTTCAATGAGACGTGTATCAGCTATTTTTAGAAAAGAAGTACAAGATTTTAAGACAAATTCACAAGTGTTGTTAATGGCATTTTTACCAATTATACTTTCATTTTTGTTTAGCAGATTTGGAGTGGGAAAGGAAATGTTAGGTATTACTACTATAACAGCCTTCCTATTTGTCGCAGGCTTTGTTCAATCTATGGTAATTGCAGAAGAAAAAGAAAAACATACATTGCGTGTATTAATGCTATCACCGGCATCTTCGGTTGAAGTTCTACTTGGAAAGAGTTTATTAACATCGGGTCTGACGATGGTCATTTGTATTGCAAATTTATTCATTTTAGATCAGTTAAATATTAACCTTCCATTGGTAGGATTGATATTCTTATGCGGAACTATTTTGTTTATCGTACTTGGAACAATGATCGGATTACTTGCATCTTCTGTACCACAAACATCAATAATTGGAATGCCGATATTAATGACGATGTATTTGGCTGTACAGTTTGAGCCAATGGTTGAAAATAAAGTAATTAAGACGATGATTGGATATCTTCCAACATCTCATATTGTGAAAGCACTTAAAAGCTTAGTAGGTGGGGCGGGATTTAGTAGTATTAGTGGGCATGTATTAAATGTTGCAGTTTGGCTTATTATATCGCTCGTTGTATGTTTAATCGTATATAAAAAGAAACAATTAGACTAAAAACTGAGCTAAAAGTGCTCAGTTTTTTCTTTTTTCTATCATTTCCTCGGAAATTTTACAGTTCTTATACATATTTTTACAGATTTTGTCGAAAAGTAATTAGTTATACGTTGTATAGGATACGTGAATATTGTTCAAAATGATTGCTGAGGTGATGATGGAATGCGAGGAAGAAATAATAAAAAGTCGCAAAAGGTAGTACATTTATTTCAAAAAAGATGGGTGTTTCCGGCACTATACATTGCTTGTGCAGCGGTAATCTTAATGGTTGCGCTATGGTTCCAAGGAGCTAATCCGAAGAAGACTCCAAACCACGATCAAGCAACACCGTATACACAATCGGAAGATCCAGCAGTACCAGTAACGAAATCTTCAGAAGTAGTGAAAATGCCAGCTGCCGCGAATGCGGAAGTAGTCGTACAAAAGAAATTCTATGAAGATGCAGCAACTGAGGCGGAACAAGAAAAAGCACTTGTCTTTTATAACAACACATATTCCCCGAACAAAGGAATTGACATTGCTGCGAAGAATGGAAAAGAATTCAATGTTGCTGCTGCTTTAAGTGGTACAGTAACGAAAGCTGAAAAAGATTCACTTCTTGGTTATGTTGTAACAGTTGATAGTGGAAATGGTGTAGCGGTATCTTATCAAAGCTTAGGCAGTGTGAAAGTAGAAAAAGGTGCAAGAGTTGCACAAGGTGAAGTATTAGGAACATCCGGTCTAAGTGCAATGAATAAAGAGGCAGGCTCTCACGTTCACTTTGAAGTACGTAAAGACAATGTGGCTGTGAACCCTGAACGTTACTTAAATAAATCAGTAACAGAAATTAAAGCTGATGCAGGTGCTGCAAAGGTTACGAATGCTTCTGGTAAAAAAGCTGATGACAAATCTCCAAAAGAAGAGAAGTCAACGAGCACGAAACCAGAAAGTAAAACAGAAGACAAGTCTCAAAAAGAAGAGAAATCAACAAGCGGTTCAACTAGTGACAAAAAAGAAGAACCGAAGAAAGAAGAAAAATCAACAAATGGTTCTACAGAATCATCTAACGATTCTTCTTCACAAGAATAAGAAAGTGAAAAAATCAGTTCCCACTAGGGGAGCTGATTTTTTTATTTTTATATAAAAATACTCAATTTCGAGAAAAAAGTTGCAAAAACAAGGAAAAATGACGAGATTCTCGAATATATATTACAAAAGGGAGGGGATACTGTGTCATTTTTATTTGTTCTGTCGACTGCTATTATTTTATTGTTTGTTTTATTCACCTTATATTATTATATTGCCGGTAAGAAAGAGGTTCCCCACCATCAATTATTAGAAGAAGAGTTTGAAAGAGAAGAATGACGCCTTATACATAAGGTGTCATTTTTTTTCGTCAAAATAGTCACTGTTAACGTATTTCTCACAAAAAAACGTAATTTTTCTTAACTTAGTCCGCAAAAATAGTGAACATGTAGCATATATCAGTAGTGCGGGCAATACAATGGTATAAACCAAAGCAAAGAGAGTGTTTGAGGTGAGAAATCGTGAATCATTTCATTATAAATCCAAGAATGTTTAACGCTTACAAACAGCACTCACACTTACTTCTTAGTCGTATGCAGCGAGGCTCATTTCACCCTTCTCACATCCAAATTAGGGAGGCGAGTGGTGTGCACGATTACATCAAAGAGAGAACTATCAAGATTGGTAAGTATATCGTGGAGACAAGAAAGACAGTGCGTGTCATTGCAAAGGAATTTGGGGTATCAAAGAGTACAGTCCATAAAGATTTAACAGAGCGTCTACCAGAAATTAATCCAGAGCTCGCAAATGAAGTGAAAGAAATTCTTGATTATCATAAGTCTATTCGTCATTTAAGAGGTGGAGAAGCAACAAAGCAAAAGTATAGAAAAGAAGATGTAGAGAAGCCTGTACGTCAATAATGTTACAGTAGCAAACATTCCGTTCACATTCGGTAATATTTTTCAGAAGAATTCTTTTTGCGAATATTACGTTTCTGTTAAATTTATGATAAAATCAGAAATTAGGTGAAAAGAATTCGGGTGTAACCTGATTTTGAATATCGAGGAGGAAAAAACGGGAATGTTTGCGCGAGATATCGGAATTGACCTAGGTACGGCTAACGTATTAATTCATGTTAAAGGTAAGGGTATTGTATTAAATGAGCCATCTGTTGTGGCAATCGATCGTAATAGTGGTAAAGTATTAGCAGTCGGTGAAGAAGCGAGAAGTATGGTGGGACGTACGCCGGGTAATATTGTAGCAATTCGTCCACTTAAAGATGGTGTAATCGCAGACTTCGAAATTACAGAAGCAATGTTAAAGTATTTCATTAACAAATTGGACGTAAAGAGCTTCTTTTCAAAACCTCGTATTTTAATTTGTTGTCCAACAAATATTACATCAGTAGAACAAAAAGCAATTCGTGAAGCTGCTGAACGTTCAGGTGGTAAAACAGTATTTTTAGAAGAAGAACCAAAAGTAGCCGCAGTTGGTGCTGGTATGGAAATCTTCCAACCAAGCGGTAACATGGTTGTTGATATTGGTGGAGGTACAACAGATATCGCTGTACTATCTATGGGTGATATTGTTACCTCTTCCTCTATCAAAATGGCTGGCGATAAGTTTGATATGGAGATCTTAAACTATATTAAACGTAAGTATAAGCTATTAATCGGAGAACGTACTTCAGAAGATATTAAAATTAAAGTTGGTACAGTATTCCCAGGTGCACGTAGCGAAGAGCTTGAAATTCGCGGACGTGACATGGTAACAGGCTTACCACGTACAATTACAGTATGCTCTGAAGAAATTACAGAAGCATTAAAAGAAAATGCAGCTGTTATTGTACAAGCTGCAAAAGGTGTATTAGAGCGCACACCACCAGAATTATCTGCAGATATCATCGACCGCGGTGTTATTCTAACAGGCGGTGGAGCTTTACTACACGGTATCGACATGCTTCTAGCAGAAGAACTAAAAGTACCAGTATTAATTGCTGAAAACCCAATGCACTGCGTTGCGGTTGGTACAGGTATTATGTTAGAGAATATCGACAGATTACCAAAGCGTGCTTTGAGATAATTTGAAAGAACTAAGGCTGACGCCTTAGTTCTTTTTTTTCGTTTTTATATTTTTTTATTTTGATTTTTTGCGAAAATGGAAGGAAAATAGAGAAATGTGAAGGAAACAGGTAAAATATTCATATATATGGTTAAATTTAATATTTCCTTAATTGAAAACGTTTATAATATAATGAGTCGAATACGACATTAAGGCAAATAATGTTTCAATACATATTGCCTTTCCCTAATTTGGGCATACACTCCTTTCCACCTCCGTGTCAGTTGCAAAAATGTGCAACTATTTTAATGGAATAGAGTGTGTGCATTTTTTTTTTAGGAAGTTGTGCTAAATATAAAATGTTACTTTGTAATGACAAACAATAAACAAAATGGGATAATAGCAATATGTCCAAGTGGTAAGACCAATATTACAAAAGGGGCGATTGTTACATGCTAAATATAGAACAAATTAAAGAAATCATTCCTCACCGCTATCCATTTTTACTTGTTGATAAAATATTAGAAGTAGATGAAGGTAAAAGAGCGGTTGGGATTAAAAATGTATCCGCAAACGAAGAATTCTTTAACGGACACTTCCCTGATTATGCAGTTATGCCTGGTGTACTTATTGTAGAAGCATTAGCACAAGTCGGAGCAGTTGCAGTATTAAAGAAAGAAGAAAACCGCGGAAGACTTGCTTTCTTTGCAGGTATCGACAATTGCCGTTTCAAAAAACAAGTACGCCCAGGTGATCAGCTTCGTCTAGAAGTAGAAATGACACGCGTACGCGGCCCAATTGGAAAAGGAAAAGCAATCGCAACAGTAGATGGTGAAGTTGCATGTGAGGCAGAAATTACATTTGCGATTGGTGATAAAAAAGAATAGATAGTACTAAAAAATCTCCTTGTGAAAAGACAAGGGGATTTTTTAATTTCTGCTATATAACGATTAAACAATAATATACAAACTAATCAGAAAATACCTTGTAAATAGATGGTAATTACCATATACTTACTTTATTATTTATCTAAAAAACAGGATAAGTGATAAAGGTAATAAAGAAATAAAGGCATTGTCATATTGTTAAGGTACTTAAGTAAGACAAAGTAGAATGTTATTGATTATGATGAGATATGGGGAAATCAGCAAAAATATTAATTAGACGTATGAAATCGAGCATAAAAGAGAGAAAAGGGAAATGTCGCATTTCACAAAAGGAGATTATGAATATGTTCGGGAGAAAGAGAAGAAAACCATTACGACAATTAATTACACATAAAGAGCCTAAATCGCGTATTACAGAACAATACCGTAACATTCGTACAAACATTGAGTTTACATCTGTAGATAATCATGTTCGTTCTATTATTGTTACTTCAGCCGATCCGGGTGATGGGAAAACGACAACAATCTCAAACTTAGCAGTAGTTTTTGGACAACAAGGAAAGAAAGTTTTATTAATTGGAGCTGACTTGCGTAAGCCGACGATACAAAACTTATTTGCCATTCATAGTTCAAATGGGTTAACGAACTTATTATCAGGACAAGCGAAACTTATGCAATGCATTCAAAAAACAGATATAGAGAACGTATACTTAATGGCAGCAGGTCCAATCCCGCCAAATCCAGCAGAACTATTAGGGAGCCGGGCAATGGACGAGGCGTTGCTAGAAGCATATAACATGTTTGATATTATATTAATTGACACACCACCTGTCCTTGCGGTTACGGATGCGCAAATACTAGCGAATAAATGTGATGGAATCGTACTCGTTGTACGAAGTGAAAAGACGGAAAAAGATAAAATCGTAAAAGCGAAACAAATATTAGATAAAGCATCAGGCAAACTACTTGGAGTCGTTTTAAACGATAAAAGAGAAGAAAAAGAGCAGTATGGTTATTACTAAAATAGAAACAGACCAACAAGAAATACTTGTTGGCTTTTTTTGTGTTCTTAAATTTATTTCTCAAGTTACATAGCATAAAAAGCATGATATGATAAATAATTTGGAAAATCATTGGAATGTGTTGTCATATTTAAGATTATTTTGTAAGATTATACTTGTTTCTTGAGAACAAATATAGAACTGAATTATTAAAAATAAAAAATGTAAGATTTATATGTTATAATTTTTCCTATGTGTAAATTTTAGAAAGTTGGAGGAACTTATGGAAGAAACAATTAGTTTAAAAGAGTTATTTCATATCTTAAAAAAACGTTTAGCAATGATCCTCGTAATTGCCTTTGGTGCAGCAATAGTAAGTGCTATCATTAGCTTTTTCTTCATGACACCAATCTATCAATCTTCGACGCAAATTCTTGTTAACCAGAAGAAGCAAGAAGGTGCAATGTTCCAAGCGGGTGAAATTCAAACGAATATTCAATTAACGAATACATATAAGGTTATTATTAAAAGTCCAGTAATCTTAGATCAAGTAAATGAAAAATTAAATTTAAATATGACAGCTCAAGCGCTAACAGGAAAGATTAATGTTGCGAATGAAAAGGATTCACAAGTAATCTCTGTAACAGCTGAGGATAAAGATCCAAAACTAGCTCGTGATATTGCGAATGCAACGGCAGATGTATTTAAAGGTGAAGTTGCAAAAATTATGAACGTTGATAACGTAACCGTGTTATCTAAAGCAGAAGTTGTAGAAAATCAATCTCCAATTAAACCACGTCCAATGTTAAATTTGGCAATTGCTTTCGTTGTTGGTTTAATGGCTTCAGTTGGTCTTGCGTTCTTACTAGAATACTTAGATAACACAGTGAAAAAAGAAGAAGATGTAGAAAGCTTACTTGGCTTACCGGTGTTAGGTATTGTAGCTCGTATGGATGAAGAAACAATGAACGTGAAATCACACGCTCCATCATCAAGAAAAGTGAGGGGACAAACAATTGGCTCTTAATTTATTTAAAAAGAAAAAAAATCATCGTCAACGTCGTCAATTAATTGCTCATCAACAACCGAAATCACCAATTTCAGAACAATATCGTAATATTCGAACGAATATTGAATTTGCAGCTGTTGATACAAATTTACATTCATTAATGGTCACGTCTGCAAACCCAAGTGAAGGAAAAACGACAACGACAGCGAATATGGCAGTTGTTTTTGCTCAACAAGGAAAAAAAGTATTATTAATTGATGCAGATATGCGTAAACCAGCAATGCATCAAATGTTCCAAGTAGATAATATTTTCGGATTAACGAACGTATTAACAAATAGTGAACGTTTAGAGAAGTGCGTACAAACGACATCTGTAGACAATCTACACTTTTTAGCTTGTGGCCCAATCCCGCCGAACCCGGCCGAATTGTTAGGTTCGAAATCAATGAAAGAACTTCTTGGACAAGCATACAGTATGTATGATCTAGTTATTTTTGATATGCCACCAATTTTAGCTGTAACGGATGCACAAATTATGGCAAATGTATGTGATGCTTCTATTCTTGTTGTTCGTAGTGAATCAACAGAGAAAGAAACAGCAGTAAAAGCAAAAGGATTGTTAGAATCGGCTAAAGGTAAATTGTTAGGCGTTGTTCTGAACGATCGTGAACGTGAAGAAGGCTTATATTATTATTATGGTGCAAACTAATGAAAAGAGTGAGATATGATATGAAACATATCTCCTTTTTTCCCTTGAATATGAGATGTCTCATATTCAAGGGAAAAAAGACTGATAGGAGAGAGGGAGGCTGAAAGAATGATCGATTTACATTGTCACATTTTACATGGCATCGATGACGGTGCACAAACAGTAACAGATAGTTTAGCAATGGCACAACAAGCCGTTTCAGAAGGAATACATACAATTGTCGCAACGCCGCACCATCAAAATGGTAAATATATAAATGAACATACCTCAATTATTCACGGAGTAAAACAACTAAATGATGAACTACAGCAACATAATATCCCACTTACCATTTTACCGGGGCAAGAGGTCAGATTATACGGTGACCTATTAGAAGACTATGAAGCTGGTAAAATCGTTACTTTGAACGAAACAAATAAATACATATTCATTGAATTTCCATCTAATCATGTACCTCGTTATGCAGAACAACTATTATATGAACTACGTGTAAAAGGAATGATTCCAATTATCGTTCATCCAGAGCGTAATGCCGAGTTAATCGAGCAGCCAGATAAGTTATATAACCTTGTAAATAAAGGGGCATTAACGCAAGTAACGGCAGGTAGTTTATTAGGGAAATTCGGTAAAAAAATTAAAAAATTTTCACTTCAACTTGTAGAACATAATTTAACACATATGGTTGCTTCTGATGCACATAACACAACGTCAAGAGGATTTCATTTAGCGGAAAGCTATGAATTAATTGAGAAAGAATTTGGAATGAATGTTATGAGTGATTTGAAAGAAAATCCGTACTTATTAATTAGCGGGAAGGCAATTTACAAAGAGGATCCAGAACAAATTCGTCGTAAAAAATTGTTCGGTATTTTTTAAATAAAGAATTGGTGATGTCTCCTAACCGTTATCAATGGAGGCACTCGGTCGTGCTGTGGGTAGAAATTTTATTTCATGCCTACCTTAGACGCTTGTCGTCGGGAGTATGGCGTGAGGATGGGTTAGATGCCCATAATTTATTTCTAATAGAAACTCTACCTATGGAGTTATAAAAATGACTCTATAGGTAGGGTTTTTGTTATTGTTACATTCAAATAAATAGAATTATAGGGGGAGTATAATTGAAAAAAGTAAGAAAAGCAATTATCCCAGCTGCTGGTCTTGGGACAAGATTTTTACCAGCAACGAAGGCGATGCCGAAAGAAATGTTACCTATCGTCGATAAACCGACAATTCAATACATAATAGAAGAAGCGATTGAATCAGGAATTGAAGACATTATTATTGTTACTGGAAAAGGAAAACGTGCTATTGAAGATCATTTCGATCACTCTTTCGAATTAGAACAAAGCCTTTTAGAAAAAGGGAAGTATGAAATGCTTGAAAAAGTACAAGCTTCCTCAAAAATAAATATTCATTACATAAGGCAAAAAGAGCCAAAAGGTTTAGGGCATGCGGTATGGTGCGCTCGTAAATTTATTGGGAATGAACCATTTGCGGTATTACTTGGTGATGATATTGTACAAGCAGAAACACCATGTTTACGTCAATTGATGGATCAATATGAAGGTACACAGTCATCTGTGATTGGTGTACAAACAGTGGCAGAAAATGAAACACATCGTTACGGTATTATCGATCCAGTTGAACAAAATGAACGTCGTTATCAGGTGCGTAAATTTGTAGAAAAACCAGCCCAAGGAACAGCTCCATCTAATTTGGCAATTATGGGACGCTATGTATTAACGCCAGAAATTTTTATGTTCTTAGAGAAACAAGAAACAGGTGCTGGTGGAGAAATTCAGTTAACGGATGCAATCCAACGTTTGAATGAGATCCAACGTGTATTTGCTTATAACTTTGAAGGCACGCGTTACGATGTTGGGGAGAAATTTGGGTTTATTAAGACGACGATTGAAATAGCGCTCCAGCATGAAGAACTGAAAGATGAATTAATGAAGTATATGAGTGGGCTTGTAAAGAAAGAAAATGTACATGTATAAAAGTGAGGGGGAGAGCATTGGCCTTGTTAAAAGTATCAAGTGGAGATATGGAAAAGGAAAATAATATAAAGCTTAATTTTGAAAAAGTAAATGCACGTAAAGGATATTTATTAGCTAAGCGCTGTATTGATTTTATCGGTGCATTATGTGGACTAATTTTATTATCCCCTGTTTTTTTGATTGTAGTAGTATTAATTAAGTATGAAGATCCAAAAGGACCCGTATTTTTTAAACAAATTCGTATTGGAAAAGATGGAAAAGAATTTTATATGTATAAATTTCGTTCAATGGTAATAGATGCAGAAGAGAAGTTGAAGGATTTATTAAAACATAACGAAGTATCTGGTGCAATGTTTAAAATGAAAGAGGACCCTCGAGTTACAAAAATCGGTAAATTCATTCGAAAAACAAGTATTGATGAACTGCCACAGTTATTAAATGTATTAAAAGGTGAAATGAGCTTAGTTGGGCCACGTCCACCACTTCCAAGGGAAGTAAAGGAATATACAGCATATGATAAGCAGCGTTTACTTGTTACCCCAGGATGTGCAGGGCTTTGGCAAGTAACGGAGAGAAATAGTGTTGGATTCAAAGAAATGGTCGAACTAGATTTAGAGTATATAAATAAAAGAAGTGTACTCTATGATTTGAAAATTATTTTTAAAACGATTCAAATTATGATTAAGTCTAATAGTGCATCTTAGTAGTTAATTCATAGAAAAGAGGTTAAAAAATGGATAAAAAGATTTGTGTAATGGGATTAGGATATATTGGTTTACCAACTGCTAGTTTACTAGCAACAAAAGGATTTCAAGTGCATGGTGTTGATATAAATAAAAATGCAGTTGAAATGATTAATAGTGGAAAAGTACATATTTATGAACCAGATTTAGATATTTTAGTTAAAGCAGCAGTACAAAGTGGGAAATTAAAAGCTTCATTACAGCCCGAAGAAGCAGATATTTTCATTTTGGCGGTGCCGACACCATTTAAAGATGGCCATAAACCAGATTTAGCATACGTAGAGGCCGCTGCAAAAACAATTGCGCCTGTTATAAAAAACGGCGATATTATTATTTTGGAATCAACAAGTCCAATTGGTACAACAGAAAAGGTTGCAGAGTGGATTTTAGATGAGCGTTCGGACTTAACAACTTCTGAAGGGATGCATAGTGATAAAGGAAGAGTTTATGTGGCTCATTGCCCAGAACGTGTATTACCAGGGCATATTTTAAAGGAACTAGTAGAAAACGATCGTATTATTGGTGGGTTGGATAAAGAATCTACCAAACGTACAGTAGAATTTTACAAACAATTTGTGAAAGGGCAAATTTTAGATACGAATGCTAGAACAGCAGAAATGGCAAAATTAACTGAGAATTCATTCCGTGATGTAAATATTGCCTTTGCCAATGAGCTATCGTTAATATGTGATAAGTTAAATATTAATGTATGGGAATTAATTCGTTTGGCAAACCGTCATCCGCGTGTGAATATTTTACAGCCAGGACCAGGAGTAGGAGGACATTGTATCGCAGTAGATCCTTGGTTTATTGTGGATGCTGCTCCTCAGGAAGCAAAACTAATTCATACAGCAAGAAATGTAAATGATTATAAACCAATGTATGTAGTCGAGAAGGTAAAAGAGAAAGCGAATCGTTTTAAAAATCCAGTAATTGCTTGTTTAGGTTTATCTTTTAAAGCTAATATTGATGATTTGAGAGAGAGTCCAGCAATAAATATCGTAGAGAAATTAATTTCTGAGAAAATTGGTCAAGTTAATGTAGTAGAGCCTCATATTAAAGAGCTTCCTGGACAGTTAGGAGGGAAGGTAGAACTGGTAGATATGCAAAAGGCTTTACAAGTATCGGATATTATTGTGGTTTTAGTAGACCATGAGAATTTTTATTCAATAGATCAGAGCTTTTTGAAAGAAAAAATTGTTATAGATACCCGAGGGATATTTGAGTGAAATTAATGGTGATAAAATATAGAATTGAGTATATTTATCAACCTTGTATATAGTAAATTGAATTTTTGTGAATAAATTAAAGGAATCAAAAGGAGGGCTGTATGAATCTTTCATTAAATCGAAGAGAGGATAAAATAATCTTCTTGGGTATATTAATATTACTATTAGGTACAGTAATAAGTATTTATACTAATGTATTATATATGTTTTCTTTATTAGTTCCGGTAATGCTTTTTTTACTTTTAAAATATAATAAATTATGGTTATACTTCTTAATTATTTACTTCCCAATGGAAACAATTATAGTTAAGAATCTTCCAAATCAAATAGCTGTAATTTTAAAATATTCTATAGAACCAATTTCTGTATTTCTTTTATTATTTATAATCTGTAAAAAACTTGCCACTAAAAATTTAAGTTTTAAAAATATAGGTAATTTAGGTATAGTATTATTATTATTTTTAGTAGTTAGCTTAATTTCATCAATGCTAAATGATGTAAGTGTTGATATATTCTTATTAGGTTTAAGATGGTTCTTAAGGTATATTCCCATTCTATTAATTGTTATGTTATTAGATTGGCGTATAGAAGAGATTAAGAGGATATTTTTGATTATTTTCGGGGTTGTTTTATTTGTGAATCTTGTAGGTGTGTTACAATTGCTGGGTGGAGAAAAAATTTCTGAAATTTTAAAACCAAAAGCATTAGAAATAACTAATCAAATTACTCTAGAGTTAGATCAAGGAATATCTAGATACGCAGTATACTCTACTTTTGGGCGCTATAGTGCGTTTGCGTTGTTCTTGAGTACATTCTTTGTTTTTATTTTTGCGAAGTTTATAATGACTAAAAAAAGTGGACTATTGCTATTATTTACAGGAATTATGTTAATGTTAACATATGCGAGACAAGCAGTATTTGGTGTAATTTTAGGTATTATAATTATAGCGATTTTGCATAATAATAAAAAGCTTCGAATTGTTATGGGAATGGGTTTTACTATAGTTACAATCAGTTTTTTTATATTCTTACAAAATACACAGGGGTTTGTTGCGAATGATATCTCACAAGACTTTACCAATCGTTTTTTTGGTGCGCTAACATATGAAAACTTCTTATTTGATATTCGTAATTATGGAAGACTATATTTTATATTCGTAGTTGGAAAATTATTTTTACAAGAAGTACCTTTATTGGGGGTTGGTATGGGAATGTATGGAACGGAGCCAGCTATCAGTTTAAATTCCTCTGTTTATGTACATTATAATATTCCTATTCAATATTCAATGGATGTTTTTTGGATTTCAATATTAGGTCAAGTTGGTTTAATTGGTCTTTTATTATGGGTGGCCATTTATATTATTTGTTTTATAAAAAGTATAAAATTGTTTAAAAAGACTTCTCATCGTTTTATAAAATGGTTTGCTTTAGGCTATGCTTCGAATATAGGGGTTATTTTAACTGAAAGCTTTTTTAGTTCCAATTTAAATGATAGATATCAATCCTTTTATTTTTGGTTATTAACTGGATTTTTATTGATTCTGTATAATAAAGAATTTTCTCTTAAGGGGACTGAATTATCTTAATAATTTAGTCCTCTTACAACTTTATTGGTATTGAAATTCAGTAATATTTGTTATGGGTTATTATAAGCTAAGTTGTTGTTAATTGGACGAATTTAATATATCAAAAATATTTTGAGGAAATAAGAAAGAGGTTCTTTATAAGAAACCTATTAGAATAGGAGGCCTTATATTAAGGAGTAATAAAATATATATAGTTATCATGGGACATTCCTCTATTAATAGAACAGAAATATCATCTATAATTGAATCTTTATTAGTCTTAAATTAATTCAATTGTCTAAAATAAAATTTTAATATCGTTATATGCATAAGATGGTAATTTAGAAAAGTAGGGTTTTTCTTATTTGAGGTAGTGTGATTTTTATGTTTATTAATATTTAAGAGAAAAAATGATGGTAATAATAATGATTTCTAATAAACAGTATTCGGCAAGGTCATACTGGATACTTTTAATTGTTGTGGTTTATATCTTACAGGAAATACATTTTATATAATATTGAAAAATAAGAGGGTGATAGAATGAATGCTATAAAGTTACATAGAATCGGAAATTATTTATATAGAAAAAAAATACCCTTTATACCTAAAGTTATCAAAGGGTTAATTTTTTTTCTGTATAATTCTATTGTTCCTAGTGAAGCAAAAATTGGATTGCATACTAAATTAGGATATGGTGGGATAGGGGTAGTTATTCATCCAAAAGCAGTGATTGGCAAAAACGTATTGATTGGGCCACAAGTAACAATAGGTGGTAAGTCTAATAATCCTAAACTCCCTATTATTGGTGATAATGTATATCTAGGTACAGGATCCAAAATATTGGGAGACGTTACGATAGGAAGTAATGTTATTGTAGGTGCTAATTCAGTTGTGATTAAATCTGTACCTAACAATACGATCGTCGCGGGGAATCCTGCTACCGTTATAAAAAGTAATGTTAATATATTTGATTATTGTAACTTGAAAAATATAGATGCGTAAAAAGAGAACCTTCTAAAGAGGAGATTTTATATTAATGAAAAATAAAAAAGATATTATTATGATTGGTCCTTCCCCACTTAATAGGGGAGGGATTTCTTCTGTAATTAAATCATTATTAGAACTACAAAATATGTATGATAGAACGTTTCTTGTATCTTCATATAATGATGGAAGCCAGTTCAAAAAAATTGTAGCCTTTTTTAAGGGGATAGTACACTGCTTATTCATATTAATCTTTAATAGACAGGTGAAAATAATGCATATTCACACTGCCTCTAGAGGAAGTTTTTTCCGTAAGAGAATATTTGTTAAGCTAGGGAAATTATTTAAGAAAAAAGTTGTTTTACATATACATGGTGCAGAGTTTATGGTTTTTTATCAGGAGAGTAGTGAGGATATAAGAAATCAGATTCGAGAGATATTAAATCAAGTAGATGTAATAATAACATTGTCTCAGAAATGGAAAGAAGATATAGAAAGTATCACTAATAATAGAAATGTTAAAGTTATATACAATGCTATCGATAGCCAGAAATTTAATTTGTCAAATTTGGATAATCAGAACATATTATTTATGGGTAGGGTTGGAACAAGAAAAGGGATATATGATTTGGTAGATATAATGCCTCAAGTTGTAAGTAAATTTCCTCATGTGAAATTGCATATTGCAGGTGATGGTGATCTACCAGCCTTAAAAAGAAAAATAAAAGATTTAAATATAAATAATTCAATTTGTATACATGGTTGGATCAATCACAATCAAAAAATTGAATTGTTAGAGCGCTCATCAATATTTGCTTTGCCTTCTTATAATGAGGGATTACCAGTATCTATTTTAGAAGCTATGGCTGCAGGTTTACCGGTCATTTCTACAAATATTGGTGGAATTCCAGAACAAATTGATCATAAAGCTAGCGGTTTTATTATCAAACCTGGTGATACAGAGAGTTTATTAAATCACATTAAATTTTTACTAGAAAATGAAGATGCTCGAAAACAATTAGGTGAGGCAGCAAAATATAAAGTAGATAAATCTTTTAGTTTAAATGTAATAGGGGATGAAATATTGAATATGTATGCCGTGTTAACTTCGGATTCATAAGGAAGAGGATTTTATGAAAAGTACGTTTTTTAAAAGTACCATCATTGTAGTTGTTTTTACGTTAATAAGTAAAATTTCAGGCTTCGGTGTAGATACCCTATTTGCTTATAAATATGGGCCTTCATTTTCTAGCGATTTATATGTATTTTTAGTGTCCATTGTAACTCTTATATTTATTTCTGTAGGAGGAGCAGTAAGCACTACATTTAGCCCTATATTATCTACATTAATTGTGAATGAATCCAACAGAGAGCAAAATAAATTTATAAGTAATACCTTAAATATTTTTTTACTATTTTTAATATGTATAAGTTTTTCCTGTTTTATATTTGCAAAGCAAATTATTGAATTATTAGCACCCGGGTTTGTAATTAATTACTCAAAGTTTGAACTTAATACAGCTATTAATTCGGTCAAGATAATGTCTTTTACTTTAATTTTAATAGGCATCCAAAGTATATTAGTAGGTATTTTGAATTGTTATAAAAATTTTAGAGCAGCTGCAAGTGTCAGTATATATACAAATTTTACGCTAATAATATTTTTATGCTTTTGGCATGATAAGTTGGGTAGGTATGGGATTGTTTATGCAATAACGATCGGTTACATTATATCTATCTTATCGTTGTTACCATTTGTAAGAAAAGTGGGATATCAATACACTACATTCATTTCTTTTAAAGAACGTCGAATAAAGGACATGTTCAAAAGAATAATACCAGTTTTTATAGGATCTTCCGTACTACAAATTAATTTAATAATTGATAGTATATTGGCTAGCTTAATTGCGTCAGGTGCCTTATCAATCTTAAATTATGCATCTAAATTGAATGTTCTGGTAACACATGTAATTGGATTAGCGATTGCAACAGTAGTTTTTCCTACTTTATCAGAATTAGCAGCCCGGAACGAAAAGGGAGAGTTTACAAATACATTACAAAATGCTGTGAAGATGACTAGCTTAGTAATAGTACCTATTACAATATTAATAATAGCTCTAAAGGAACCGATTATTAGTATTTTATTTGAAAGAGGTAAATTCACTCATGAAGCTACTTTGGAAACTGCGAAAGTTCTATTGTTTTATAGTCCTGCGATGATATTTATTACATTTAGAGAGATTTTTAATAGATCATTTTATTCGTTAGCAGACACTAAAACACCAATGTATATTTCCATATTAGGTGTAGTGATTAATATAGTTCTTAAACTTATTTTTGTTCAATACTTGTCATTAAGCGGAATAGCATTGGCAACGTCACTTAGTGTAATGATTGTTACTATCTTGCAAATGAAATATTTAAAGACAAAGAGGGTAATATTGAAGGGAATACCTCAATATTTTTTATTAATACTTATAATTAGTATACCTGTATATTTTTGTTCGAAATTTACGTACGTATGGATTGAAAGTTTTATTAATATATCAAATAATTTTGCCCAAATGTTTTCTATAGGGTGCGCTATTATTATAGGTGGTATTTTATTTCTTATTTTATCAATAATGTTTAAAATATTGAACCTTAATAACCTAAGGAGTCACATAGGTCGTAGAAATTAAATTAGCTAAGTATTTTAAAACTATGGATAGTATATAGTGTGAAAAGGAGTACAGTATGAAAAAGATTAATTGGTATTATAACAGACTTAAGGCAATGTCACCTGCTGAGATTCCGTATAGATTTATACAATTATCTAAAAAGCACTATGGGAGATGGAAGTATAGTGAAAATACTTCGGTTTTAGAATTAGATAGTAATATTAATTTATCTAAAAAGGGTATAGATGAAACAAATAAGAGATTAGAGAATTTATATTATAAAGATTTCTTAAGTGTCATATCTAAACAAGAAAATTTGAAAATATTTAATGGAAATATTAGCATTTTTAAAGAAATAGATTGGCATCAGGGATCAGAAGGATTTCAATGGGATTTTAAGAGCTTTTCTTTTGATATACCTTTTCGAAATTCGGATAAAGGAGAAATAAGATATACATGGGAGATAAATAGGCATTTATTTTTTCCGCGATTAGCCGCTCTATATAAGCAAACCGGTCAAGAAGAATATTTAAAAATATTAAAAAAACATTTTTATGATTGGGTGGATAAAAACCCCTTTTATAAGGGAGTAAATTGGTCCTCTTCTATGGAAATTAGTATTAGGGCATATCAATGGATATTAACTTATTCTATTTTAAAAGAAAAGAATTCAAAGTTTACAGAAGATCTCTTAAAGGGGAGTATCAATTCGATAAATTATGTAATGAAAAACTTATCGAAATATTCTTCAGCTAATAATCACTTAATTTTAGAGGTAGCAATTGCTTCAATTATTGGATTTATATTAGAACCAGTTTATAAACAAGATTGGTTCCAAAAAGGATATCATATTTTAGAAAAAGAAATTCCTAAACAGGTATATAGTGATGGGGTAAATAAGGAGCAGGCTGTCCACTATCATGCATTTGTACTTGATATTTTAATTCAGTATAATATTGTACTTCAAAAAAAGGGAGATTCCCCCTTGCATGAAGACACATTATACAAAATGACAAAGTTTTTAGGTTGCTTATCTCAAAGTGGTTCGGTTCCAGAGATAGGAGATAGTGATGATGCTAAGATTGTATGTTTTGGTGGATATACAAATTACTATCAATATTTATTACAATTGGCTTCTTTTTATTTTAGGAAACAATTTATTATATCAGAAAAAATATATCCGGAGATTGAATTTTTATTAGGTGATATCCAAAGTATTAATTTAGAGTATATTGAATATGAGGAGCTTTCTTTGTTTGAAAAAGGTGGATATTCAGTCATTAATAACAAGGATACCTTTCTTGTATTTGATACAGGTCCTTTAGGGTTTGGCGGGTTGGCAGCACATGGTCATGCAGATGCGCTAAATATTATATATAACTATAGAAATAAACCGGTCCTAGTTGAACCAGGCACATATATTTACAACATAGAATCCGAATGGAGAGATTATTTTAGACGCACAGATGTACATAATACGTTGAGTGTATCTGGGGATAATCAATCTGAAATGCAAGGTCCCTTCCTATGGGGAAAAAAGGCGAATGCTATTTTAGAAAATGTTGAAAAGCTCGAAAATGGATTTTTGTTAAAAGGGAAGCATGATGGTTATGATTCATCTATACATCATAGAGCAGTCTGTTACTTAAAGAAATATGAATTATTAATAATTGCAGATCGATTTGATAAAGAAGCTGATATTAATTATACATTTGATTCACTGGTTCAAATCAAACAACAAACATCGAATAGTTTAATAATTAATGATGAATTATACTTAAATACCTCATCTGATTTACAAATTATAGAGAAATATGTGTCAAACAAATTTATGGAAAAAATTAAGTCTTCGGGACTATTAATAAATCATAATTTTATTAATAATCCTGTACATTACACTATTATTTCACCATATTCATTTGTATTGAAAGATAAATGCATAGTAATAAATAATGAAGAAATAAATCTATTAAAACTGCTAGGGGAGTAATGTTTTGAATACTGTAAAATTATTTAATTGTGATGTTGCCTGCTTAAATTTAAATGAAACATTAAGACAAATAGAAGAGATTATTGATACCAAAAGTTATACGCAACATGTTGTAATTAATGCAGGGAAAGTAGTTTTGATGCAAGATAATGAGAGATTGAGGGGAATTGTTGAAGGTTGTAATTTTATCAATGCAGATGGACAATCAATTGTTTGGGCAGCAAAATTATTAGGAAGGCCGCTTCCTGAAAGGGTTACTGGAATTGATATTATGGAGGAACTTGTAAAGAAATCAGCCGAGAAAGGTTATAGAATATTCTTCTTTGGAGCAAAAGAAGAGGTAGTTACAAAAACCATAGAGCATTATCAGACATTGTATCCGAGCCTGCAGGTAGCAGGATATCGAAATGGTTATTTTAAAGGAGATGAAGAGCAAGAGGTTGTAACACAAATTAGCCAGTCAAAGGCTGATATCTTATTTGTAGCATTTAGCTCACCTGCTAAGGAGGAATTTTTAAGTAAATATGGACCGGATTTAAATACTCCTTTTTGTATGGGAGTAGGCGGAAGTTTTGATGTAATAGCTGGTGTTACAGAGAGAGCACCAGTGTGGATGCAAAAATCTGGACTTGAATGGTTTTATAGGTTTATCCAAGAACCAAGACGTATGTGGAAAAGATACCTTGTGGGGAATTCTAGATTTCTAGCCTTGCTATACAAAGAGTGGAAGAAGAAATAGAAATTAGGTATGTTTTATAGAAAGGAAGGCACCGTACTTAATGATAAGTCAAATAAAAAACAATAAATTTTTATACTCAACAATTATAAAAATAACTAATCGTATACCTAAAAAACTTTTTTATCCTAAAAGTTATTTTGAGATTCAAAAAATACTAAAGAGACAGGATAATGGCGAAAATTTAGATGATATTCTTAATAGTAGGTTAGCTTTTATTTTAAGAGAATCTTTACAACATGTTCCCTTTTATAAAGAGCTAAACTTGAATATATCGGTATCAGAAATCAATGCTGATAATGCTAGGGAAATACTTTTGGAATTCCCTTTAATTTCAAAAGATACCATAATGAAACAACCGGATAAATTTTTGAATCAAAAATTTATAAATCAAAAGTTAATTACAAGAACTAGTGGTGGCTCTACAGGAAGAGGAATTAAGGTTTTTAATAATTTAGAGGAAATACTGATTGAGAGGGCCTTCTATGATTATGAATGGGGTAAATTAGGATATAATCCTAAATCTAAGGTAGTTCGAATTGGAGCTGATGGTATTAAAAAAGATTCAGATTCCCCATTTAGCTATCAAGGGGATCGGCTCTTAATCTCGCCCTATCATTTGAATAAAAAGTGGATTGAAGCTATTTATAAAAAGATTAATGATTTTAATGTGGAGTATTTTCATGCATATCCATCTTCTCTAATGTATTTGTTACAATACATGGAGGAAAATAATTTAGACTTAAAGAGTTTAAAAGGAATATTTATAGCTTCGGAGTATGTTGATAAGTCAATTTTGATTTTGATAAATCAAATATTTGGACAAAGAGTCGGAATTAATTTTGGGTACGGTCTTACTGAAAGAACCAATTTGGCCTGGGGCGTTTTTAAGGATAATTCAATTGTGTATAAATGTGAAAAGGTATACGGTTTTAGTGAAAATTACATTCGAGAAGATGGTTATAAGGAATTAGTAGGCACATCTTATTGGAACTATGTGATGCCTTTGATTAGATATAGAACGGAAGATTTAGGGGAAATTGAGAATGGGTATGTGAGAAGTTTAGAGGGAAGGGCCCAGGAATTTTTAATAACAAGGACTGGAGCTAAAATACCTGGTTTCTCAATTTCAATTGATCAGTTTGTATGGAAGTACGTTGAAGTATTTCAGGTTGTTCAAAATGAAGTTGGTAAAATAGAGTTTCATGTTTTAAGAAGAGATAATTATAATGTTGATATTGAAAAAAAAATAAAAGAATCACAACAAAAAAAATGGGGAGATTTTTTCGATATTCAAATTAAGTATATATCTAATGTAGAAAAAACAAAGTCTGGGAAAACGAAACTTATAATTAATAATTTAAAATAAAAGGTGTGAACAATATGAAAATAACTATAGTTGGTGCAGGAAATGGTGGATCGGCAATCGCAGCAGATTTAACTCTCAAAGGTCATGAAGTTACGCTACTAAAAACATCTAATGGTATCCATAATGGACATTTTAATACCATTCTTAATAATGGATATAAAATATCATTAATTCGAAATGGTGTTAAAAAAGTAGCGAGGTTAAAATTAATTACTACAGATTATGAAATGGCCCTTCAAGGGAGCGAACTAGTAATTGTTTTTATCCAAACAAATTACCATGAAGAAGTTGCTAAAAAAATAGCTCCATACTTAAAGGATCAAATTGTAATGCTACAGCCTGGTTATTTAGGGACACTTTATTTTAAAAAATATAATTCATTAGAAACAATTACTTATGTAGAAGCAGAGAGTTCTCCTATAGATTGTCGTATTACTAACCCAGGAGAAGTAACTGTATTGTTTGAAAACGTTGTAAACCCTATTGGAGTATATCCAGTACGTAGGACAGAAGGAGCTTTGACTAAATTAGCTACTTTAGGATATAATTTTGAAAGTGTGAATTCTATTATTGAAAGTGCTTTGCATAACCCAAATTTAATTGTACATACTTTAGGAGCAATAATGAGTATGCCAAGGATTGAATATACAAAAGGTGAGTACTGGATGTACAGAGAAGTTTTCACACCTTCTGTGTGGAATTTAGTAGAAGGACTTGATAATGAGAAAATGAAAGTTCTAGATCGGCTGAATTTACCACGTTTATCTTATGTAGAGGCATGTAAGAAAAGAAATTCTAGTAACTCTAATGAGGATGCTAGAGAAGTATTTTTTAATTATGCAAACAATCATTCACCAAAAGGCCCGAATGAGGTTGATTCTAGGTATATTACGGAAGATGTACCAGAAGGACTTGTATTATTAGAATCCTTAGGTGAATATTTTAATATTTCTACCCCTATATGTTCATCATTAATTAATATAGCATCTGGAGCTTTGAAAAGAGATTTTAGAGAAAATGGAAGAAGCGTAAAAAGATTAGGTGAAAATGAATTTAGGGAGTTAATGAATTCTTGCGTTGAATACGTATAATACATGATTTTAAGTTGAAAAATAATTTAAAGAGGGTATTAAAAGTGAAAAAGAAAATTTTCTTTTGGATATTAGGAATAATAGGAATAATGATAATTGCAGGTGGGGTATATGCTTATAATGTCTATTCTACAGTATCTAAAACATTAGATACTGTGCATAAGCCTTTAAATAGGGAAAATTCTGAAAAGAGAAACGAGAAAGTTGCGATTGGTAAAAATCAGCCTATCTCTATTTTAATGCTAGGTGTAGATGAGAGGGAAGGTGACAAAGGGCGTTCAGATTCATTGATGTTATTAACATTAAACCCTAAAGATAAGTCAATGAAGATTGTTAGTATTCCTAGAGATTCGTACACTGAAATAGTTGGAAAAGGAAAAAAAGATAAAATTAATCATGCTTACGCCTTTGGTGGTATTGATATGGCAGTTAAAACTGTTGAGAACTTTTTAGATGTGCCTGTAGATCATTATATTGAAGTTAATATGGAAGGTTTTAAAGATGTTGTAGATGCAGTGGGTGGAATTGATGTATATAATGATTTAGACTTTGATGTGGATAAATTTCATTTTACTAAAGGTGATGTTCATTTAAATGGAGATAAAGCCCTTTTATATACCCGTGCAAGGTATAATGATCCACGAGGTGACTTTGGTCGCCAAATGCGCCAACGTCAAGTTGTCCAAGCAGTAATTAAAAAAGGTGCAAGTGTATCTTCTCTAGCAAGTTACGGTGATGTATTAAAAGCAATTGAGAAAAACGTTAAAACAAGTTTAACGCAAGACCAAATGTTTGATATTCAAAAGAACTATAAAAATTGCATGCAGAATAGTGAAGAAATCCAAATACCAGGTGATGGTCACAAAGCTGCTGATGGTATTTGGTACTACTATGTTCCGGATGCAGCAAAACAAGATTTAACGAATAAGTTAAGATCGCATCTTGAAGTGACTAAATAATATGTAATAACCCAACTCCTTTGGAAGGAGTTGGGTTTATTTTTGCATGGATTTATATTAGTATTATATATTGTGAGATTAATAGATGAGGTGAATCGATGAATAAGAAAGCAGTACTTGTCCTTGTTATTTTTGTATTGTTTGTTGCTTCGGTTGTGAGTGGTAAACTGTACTGGAATAAGAAGATTGCGAATGCAACAGGACAGACAAGTGAAGTAACGAAAACAAAGGCTGAAGTGAAAGATAGCGGAGCAAAGAAAGAAGAGAAAAAAGAAGAGAAAAAACAAGATGCGAAGTCATCTTTTAATGAGGCATACGCGAAGAACTTGCCAGATGTAGTGAAAGAGAAGTTAAAGAAAGCTGCTGAGGATAAAAAGGCAGTAAACCTTATTATTGTTGGTGATGAAGGTTCTTCATCTGAAAAAGGTGCTTGGGCAGCTAAGTTAACGTCTAATTTAGAAACTGCTTACGGTAAAGGTTTATGGAATGTGACTGTAAAGGAATATAAAGGTGAAAGCACAGAAGAGTTAATTGCGAATAAGCGTGATAAAGAAATTGCGAAAGAGAATCCAGATGTAATTTTATTTGAGCCACCATTTATTACTGATAACGGTAAAACTGGTAATGGAAACTCTGTCGCAAATACACAGAAGTTCGTTCAAGCACTTTCTACTAGTGCAAAGAGTGCTACGATTATGATTCAACCATCAAATCCAGTGTATGGTGCGAAAAATTATCCGAAAGCGATTGAAGCATTAAAACAATTTGCGACGCAAAATAATTATACATATATTAATCATTGGGCAGCATGGCCGGATGCTTCAACGAAAGCAATTTTACCATACCTACAAGAAGAATTCGGTTTCCCAAGTGCAAAAGGACATGACGTTTGGGCGAAGTATGTAACTGATTATTTTGTAGCTAAGTAATGAAGGAGAGATAAAAGGTGTACGAGTTATCGTATACCTTTTCCTTTTATAATTAAGATATTTGAAATAGTAGGAGGAAAACAATGAACTCAATTCTAATCTGTGGCGGAGCTGGCTACATCGGTTCTCACGCTGTGAAAAAATTAGTAGACGAAGGTTTATCTGTAGTAGTAGTAGATAACTTACAAACTGGTCATGAAGATGCAATTATGGAAGGCGCGAAGTTTTATAATGGCGACCTTCGTGATAAATCCTTTTTAAGGGATGTTTTTAAACAAGAAAATATTGAGGCGGTTATGCACTTTGCAGCTGATTCTTTAGTTGGAGTTAGTATGGAGAAGCCCCTTCAATATTATAATAATAATGTGTATGGTGCCCTTTGCTTGTTAGAAGTGATGGATGAGTTTAAGGTAGATAAGTTTATTTTCTCTTCTACTGCAGCAACGTATGGTGAGGTAGATGTGGATCTTATTACTGAGGAAATGATGACAAATCCAACGAATACGTATGGAGAGACGAAGTTAGCAATCGAGAAGATGCTTCATTGGTATAGCCAAGCTTCAAATTTACGTTATAAGATTTTCAGATACTTTAATGTGGCTGGTGCCACTCCAAGTGGTATTATTGGAGAAGATCATCGCCCAGAGACACATTTAATTCCTCTTGTGCTGCAAGTGGCTTTAGGTCAACGTGAGAAGATTATGATGTTTGGTGATGATTATAATACGCCAGACGGTACTTGTATCCGTGATTATATTCATGTTGAAGATTTAGTAGCGGCTCATTTCTTAGGGCTTAAAGACTTGCAGAACGGCGGAGAGAGTGATTTCTATAACTTAGGAAATGGTAATGGTTTCAGTGTAAAAGAAATCGTTGATGCAGTTCGCGAAGTTACAAATCATGAAATTCCGGCTGAGGTAGCACCGCGCCGTGCAGGCGATCCGGCACGTTTAGTTGCTTCTTCTAAGAAAGCGAAAGAGAAGCTAGGATGGGATCCTAAGTATGTAAATGTGAAAACAATTATTGAGCATGCTTGGAATTGGCATCAAAAGCAACCGAATGGATATGCTAAATAAATATAATAAGTGAAAGAGAGGGTATCGTCGACAAAATATGTTCGACAATACCCTCTCTTTTTTTATAGGATTTTTGCTATACTAAACTGTACTATAATACATGATGGAAGGAGGAGAATGATGAAAATACTTGTGGTTGATGATGAATCGAGTATTCGTAATTTGATTCGGATGCAGTTGGAGATGGAAGGTTATGAAGTGTTGGCAGCGGCTGATGGGAGAGAAGCTTTAGAGAAATGGAATGAAGGGCCGGATGTATTGATTTTGGATGTTATGCTTCCGGATACGGATGGGTATGAGTTGCTTCGTTTGTTCCGTGAGAGGGATAGGGATATTCCGGTGCTTATGTTAACAGCAAAGAGTCAGATGAATGATAAGTTGCTTGGCTTGCAGCTTGGTGCTGATGATTATGTGACGAAGCCATTTAATTATGCGGAGCTTATTCTTCGGGTTAAGAATATGGCGCGGCGTGTAAAGAAGACGGAGGCCGCTGTAAGTCATGAAGTAATTGAGGCTGGAGAGATCGTGATTTGTCCTAAGGAAAGAAAGGTACATGTGAGTGGACAAGAGATTCAGTTAACGTACCGAGAGTTTAATTTATGTCAGTTGTTTGTTTCAAATCCGCAGCGTGTGTTTATGAGGGATGAGTTGCTTGAGAAAGTATGGGGATTTGAGTATATCGGAAATACGAGAGCAGTTGATATTATGGTGCAGAGACTTCGCAAGAAGCTTGGGACGAGCGGAGAATATATTAAGACAATTTATGGCGTTGGCTATAAACTGGATTGTTAAGTGGTGATGGTATGTCTTTAAAGCGAAATATGGTGTTCGGAATAGTTGGGCTGTTAATTCCGATTTTTGTTCTTTTATATGCAGTTGTTTATATTACGTTAGAAAAGAATATGTATCATAACGCAGCAGATTCTTTAGAAAAGTTAAGTGTAGAAGCGCAAATTTATACGATGAATTATTTAGAGAAGGAAGCAGAAGTGGATACGCTTGGTCCGAATTCACTTTTAATTGCGTCGTATTTAGCGAAGCGTATGGATGTCCGTGTGCAGATGATCGGGAAGAATGGCGATGTTGTTGCAGATACACAAAAAGGAGCATTGCTTCACCGTAACATCGACATTGAGAGTTCCTTGAAGGGGAAGAAGTCTTATGTTTTCGAGGAGGCGGATCCCGCTCCCATTCTTTTGTTTTCAAGCCCAGTTTATTATGGAAACGATGTCATTGGAAGTATTCGTTTTATAAATGAGTTAACGGGTGAGAAGGAAGTTTTAACAAATGTGAGCTGGACTTTCTTAATGACGTCTCTTTGTTTAGTAGCTACCGGTATTTTCTTTGCGATTCGTTTGGCGAAGTCTCTTCATAAACCAATTGATCAGTTGAGACAAATGGCACAGAGGCTCGCGAATGGTGATTATAAGAGTAAGATTGAGTTAAATGAGTACGTGGAAATCGCTCAGCTTTCAGCATCTTTTAATGTGATGGCTGATGGAATTGAGCTGCATATTAAGCAATTGCAGGAGGAGAAAGAGAAGCAGAAAGATTTCCTAGACCGTATTACGCATGAGCTAAAAACACCGCTAACGGCAATTATCGGTTATGTTGATTTAATTCCGAAGTTACAGTCGAAAGAAGATGTACAGGAAAGTCTTCGTTATGTGGCTGTGGAAAGTGAGCGTTTATTATCACTTGTAGAGGAGCTGCTTAAGTCCTCGAAATATGGGACGAGTACGTTTGAAGTGTCACCTACAGTTGTGAACATAAAGGAATTGGCAGAGGAAGCAGTTTCAATTGTGAAACCTCGTCTAAATCAGTTTGAAATTGAAGTGATAAATGAGTTAACGGATGTACGTGTTGTTGCGGATTTTGATAAGACGAAGCAAATTTTCTTAAATGTGCTTGATAATGCAATTAAGTATAGTGATGCTTCGCACATTCGTATGAATGTAATTGTAAATGAGCATGAGGCGAAGGTCTTTGTTCATGATGATGGGATCGGTATAGATGAAGTGGTGCTTGCGGAGTGGAATGAGTCTCCGAAAGGAAAGGCACTTCCTTCTAGTTACGGGAATGGGTATGGTTTGTATATTTGTCAGGAGATTATGAATAAGCAGGGCGGAAGCATGTGGATTGAGAGTAGTGAAGAAATAGGTACTACAACATTCATTACATTTTTGCTTCCGAGAAGGATGGAAGACATAAAAAACTTGAAAGCGGTTAAATGATACATTTATGAAACAATTATGCGGTATTTTCGAAACAACGTTTTTTTATCTTGGAGGTAGGCAGAAATGAAAAGGCTATCATTTCAAATTCTTATGTTTGTCATTTGTATGATTGTTTCTCTTGTTTTGTTTTATGTTATGGAGAAGCAAATCTATAATCGAATTAACATTGTAAATGATAAACAAGCCGTTTTACAAAGGGTGAATGAATCTCTTCCAATTGAAGTGAAAGTAAGACATGAAAAGTGGGGAGAAATTGTTGTAACGGATGAAGTTCGTTTGCATACGATTGTTTCATTCTTTGACCGAATTCGAATAGAGCCTGGGGACGTTAAGAGCCAAGAACAAGTATTTACTGGAGAAGTAACGTACTTGAATGGACATAAGCGTACTTTTGCAGTAGGTGACTTGTTCCAGTATGGGGAAAATGTATACGGAAAGAATGGCATGGATCCGATGATTTCAGCACTTCAAACGTATTTATTAAGCCTGTATTACACACCAGAGCGTATTAGTGATTTCTTTGCTTCAGCAAAGGATGTCGTAGTACGTCAAGGTGATGTGGTACGTACTATCAATCTTACGCACATACTTAATTCTATTCGATACGCAAAGCAAATTACAGATTACGGAGAAATTCAGAAGTTATTACAATCGCAGAATGAACCGATTGCTTATATTACAGCTTATAAAACAGGTAAGCGTGTAAAGAATGATCGTGAAGATATTCTTACGATTTCTGTGTATCCATCGTACTTTGTTGTGCAATATCTCGGTGATAATAACGGAAATGTCATGTATATGAAAGGTTCTCTAGCAGAGTTATTCGTAAAGGAGAATGCGTCATGAGAAAGATAGCCTTTTTCTTCTTTTTGCTAGTAATTGGAGGAGCGATGTCTAGTTGCTCTCGAGATACAACCTCTATTAAATATAGTAAAAATGGTCTCCCTATTTTGGATGATCGTCATATTGTTGCGTATGTAGCGGCTCGTGAGGAAGTTGGTGAAGCGTTACTTTCATCATTTTGTAAGCCGCGCGGATGTACGTATGAATTTATTCGTCTTTCAACAGAAGAACTTCTTCGTAGAGTGGAAGAAGAAGCCGGAAATCCGAAGGCGGATATTATTATTGGCGGTACAGTAGATGCGCATCAAATGATGAAGCAAAAAAATCTTTCTATTCCTGTGATAAGCCAACATGCAAATCGTATTTCAAAAACTGTTAAAGATAAAGATGGTTATTGGTACGGTTATGAAGTGGAGAAGCTGGCAATTGCGATTAATAAAGAGCGGTGGAACGAGGAAATAGCGCCGCTCGGTCTCTCGTATCCGTTAAGATGGAAAGATTTATTGAATCCAGTATATAAAGGAAAGATTGTCATGCCCGATCCAAATGTTTCAGGTACAGCATATACGTTTTTTCAATCACTTATTGATACGTTAGGTGAAGAGGAAGCGAAGGAATATGTGAAGAATCTGGCGGAACAAGTTGGAGAAGTAACAGTGAATGGTTACATCCCAGCAGAACTTGTTGCGAGCGGTGAATATATGATAGGCATCAACTTTATGGGAGATCAGAGAATGCTTCAAAAACAAGGCTTTCCGATTTTAAGTAACGAACCTGAGCAAACAGGCTTATCTGTTAATGCGATTTCTAAACTAAAACGTGCACCGAGTGGTATTATTGCGGATTTATTTATTGATTATTGTTTATCAGAAGAAGCGGGGCATATTTTAGAAAAAGTGTCGTTTGGCGTACCAACGATGTTTGCGAAGAATGAGAAAGAAATAGAAGGACAGCCGGTTAGAAGGACGAACCAAAATATATCAAATAGCGGAATAATCGAGATATGGAATAGACAGCGTCTCTCTCTGAAGTGAGAAAAGGAGACAGAAATATATGTTTAAATGGCTCAAGCCAGCACCTGCAATTGAAAGATTGCCAGCGGATATGATCGATCGTGTATATCGATTACTACGTATTCGTGTGTTAATCGGGATTTCAGTTGGATATGCTGCTTATTATTTAGTTCGTAGTAACTTTAATTTATCTACTACGTATTTAGTAGACGAGTTCGGATTTAGCACTACACAAATCGGATTATTAGGTGCAGTAATGGCTGTTGTTTACGGACTTAGTAAATTCTTTATGGGTAATTTATCGGATAAGGCATTTGCTCAACGATTTATTGCAGTAGGTTTATTTTTATCTGGGCTTGTTAATATTTGTTTCGGTTATGCATCTTCCTTTGGGATGATTTTAACATTACTTGTTCTAAACGGTATTGTACAAGGTATGGGAGCACCACCTTGTAGTATTGTTATGACGAAATGGTTCTCGAAGAAAGAACGTGGGACGAAAACAGGTCTTTGGAATATTTCACATAACGTTGGTGGATTACTTGTTCCACCATTCATTGGAATTGGTGTAGGTATTTTCGGTGAAAATCATTGGCAAGGCGGCGTGTTTATTTTCCCTGCGATTATCGCAATGGTAATTGCAGTTCTTGTTTGGATTAATGCGAAAGATACGCCAGAATCTGAAGGTCTTCCGCCAATTGATGAGTATCGTAATGACTATGAAAATCTTGAAAAAGCAGATAATGCTAATAAGATGTCACCAAAAGAAATTTTAATGAAGTATGTAGTGAAAAATAAATTTGTTTGGTTCTTATGTATTGCAAATGCATTTGTTTATTTAATTCGTTTCGGTGTTATTAACTGGGTACCAATTTACTTAACAACAGTGAAAGGTTTTACGAAAACAGAAGCACATGCAGCATATTCAATATTTGAAGCAGCAGCGATTCCAAGTTCTTTAATTGTCGGTTTTTTAAGTGATAAATTATTCAAAGGAAAACGTATGCCATTATGTGTTATGAGTATGGCTGGAGTTGTTGTTGGTACGATTGTATATTGGCAAGCAACTAGTATACTTGTTGTAAGTATTGCAGTTTCTGTAATTGGCTGTTTAATTTATGTACCACAGTTCTTAATCGGTTTAAGTGCAATGGAATTAGTACCGAAGTTTGCAGTAGGTACAACAGTTGGTATGTGTGGTCTGTTCGGTTATGTTGGGGGTAGTTTCGTAGCTAACGCAGCAATTGGTATTATTGTTGATCGTTCTGGCTGGGATGGTTGCTTCATGTTACTGTTAGCAGGCGGTATTTTATCAACAATATTCTTACTGATTGTTCAAATGGGACATGAGAGAAAATCTTCTAAAGTAGTATAATATTTTATTTAAAAAAGCTATCCAATTGTTATATTGGATGGCTTTTTCTATATAATATAATCTTTTCTTAAATCTATCTTAAAAGATATAATGTCATATTTCTAATCATTGGAATTTTTGTTACAATATAAATGGATGTGTAAAACTTTGTAAAAAGATTGTAATAATATACAATTTATTTTCGGAAAGTTTTATACAATTATGATATTTATTAAACTATTAATTTATAAAGGGAGAGAGAATATGTTACCAAATACGGTTCGTACTCCAAACAAGAAGAAGAAATGGATTATTATTGGGGTTATTGCACTAATTGTTATTGTAGCGGCAATTAATATTTTTGTTATGCAAGGTAAGAAGAAGGGTGCATCAACAAATGCTGATGCTGTAAGTTTTGAGAAAGTGACAGAGCGTAAGCTGAATAATACGAAGTTAATTTCTGGTCAGGTGAAGCCTGGTAATATTGAAAGTTTTTATGCAGATCCGGCCAAAGGAAAAGTGAAAGATATTGAGGTAAAAGAAGGGCAAGAGGTAGAAAAAGGTACGAAGTTATTCTCTTATGACAATGAAGAGATTAATCTTCAAATGAAGCAAGCTGAGCTTGATCAGAAGATGGCGGATATGCGTTATGATCAAGGGAAAAAGAAGATTGATTCGTTAAAGAAAGAAATTAAGAAGGCGAAAGATAGCGGAGCTGGGAAAGAAGTAACGGATCCAATGGACGAGCAAGTAAACGAGTTAGAGATAGCTCAAAAGACAACTGATCTTGAGAAAGAAAAAGGAAAGTTGCAGAAAGAAGAGTTAAGTAAGAAGCAGAAAGAGCTTACGATTTATAGTAATTTCGCTGGTGTTGTTCAAAAGTTAGATAAAGATGCGGCACAAAGTTCATCTCAAGCTTTAGGTGGTCAAGGAAAAGCGTTTTTACAAGTAGCTTCTAAAGATCCATTCCAAGTTCAAGGTACGTTAACTGAGCTTCAGAAGTCACAAATTCAAAAGGATCAAACATTCACTGTAACGGCGAAAGCAAATAATAAGAAGAAGTGGACAGGTAAGATTACAGAGGTAAGCGAATTCCCAACGAGCGCAGAGATGGCGCAAGCTGGCGGCGTGGGTGAAGCAACTCAAAATATGTCTCAGTATACATATAAAGCAAGTCTTGATAGTCAAGATGGTTTATCTCCAGGTTATCATGTTTCATTGCAAGTAAACTTAGAGAATAAGAAGATGATTGCTGTCCCAAGTAAGAGCATTGTAGCAAAAGGCGATGATGCATTTGTTTATGTTGAGGATAAAGGGAAGCTTCGTAAACAAAATGTGAAAAAAGGTTCTACTGATGGAGATTGGACAGAGGTTGTAGAAGGCGTAACAGTGGGGCAAAAGGTGGTTAAAAATCCTTCCGACGATGTGTATGACGGAATGGAAGTGAAAGAGAAATGATTACGTTAAATAATATTGCTAAAACGTATTATCAAGGAAAATTGGCGGTGCCGATTTTGCATGGTATTAGTTTAAAAATTCAGAGCGGTGAGTTCGTTTCGATTATGGGACCGTCTGGTTCTGGTAAGTCGACGCTTATGAATATTATCGGTTGTTTAGATCGTCCAACAGAAGGCGAATATATGCTGAATGACGTGAATATCTTAACAGCAGACGAGTCAAAGCTTGCTTTAATTCGTAATGAATATATTGGCTTTGTATTCCAGCATTTTAATTTACTGCCTCGTCTTTCAGCAGTGGAGAATGTTGAGCTTCCGCTCGTATATGGTGGCGTGAAGAAAGCGGAGCGTCGCAAGCGTGCTTTGGAGGCGTTAGGTAAAGTTGGATTAGCAGACCGCGTGCATCATTTACCAAATGAGTTATCAGGTGGACAGAAGCAGCGTGTAGCGATTGCAAGAGCGATTGCAAATAATCCAACGTTCATTATGGCTGATGAACCGACTGGTGCACTTGATACGAAGTCTGGTGAGCAAGTTATGGATATTTTCACGAAGCTTAATGCAGAAGGTACGACGATTGTTATGGTTACGCATGAAGAGGAAGTAGCAGCGTATTCTTCCCGCCGCATTGTACTGCGAGACGGGAAAGTTACAGAAGATAGAAGGTGTGCGGTATGAGTTTACTAGATAGTATAAAAATTGCCCTATCTTCTATTTTAGCACATAAATTACGTTCAGCTCTTACGATGCTCGGTATTATTATCGGGGTAGGTTCGATTATTACAGTCGTTGCAATTGGGCAAGGCGGAGAAGCGATGCTGAAGTCGAAATTCGCAGGTTCTGGTGGTAATAACCTTATGCCAATTCAATTTAAACCAGATATTAATGATGAGTTTGCTATAGGTGGATTTGAAATGCCGAAGTTAACGGAAGAGGATATTTTGGAAGTAAAACAAGTGAAAGATGTTTCACATGTTATTACGACAAACCAGACGACAGAGGTGCTTGATGTAAATGATAAAAAAGCAAATTTGAATGTTATTGGTCTTGATAATGAATATTTTGCGGTTAATAAAGTAAAGGTCGTAAAGGGACGTACTTTAAATGAATCAGATATTTCTCATGCAAATAACGTTGTGATGATTAGTACAAAAACAGAAGAGACGTTATTTAAGGGTGTAAATCCAGTAGGACAAATTATTGAGATGAAAGGACAACCGATGCAAATTGTCGGTGTGTATACATCTGATAATGAATTTATGGGATTTGAAATGGAAGAAGCGTTAATCCCTCTTACGTTATGGCCTGTTTTATACGGAACAGATGAAATTCAAAGTATCGCAATTCAAGCTAAAAATGTAGATGATTTAGAAGCAGCAGGGAAACAAGCTGTTGATGTATTAAATAGCCGTAAGCCAAGTGAAATTCCGGGTAAATATGAACTGGTTAATTTAAAAGAATTCCAAGAAAATGTTTCTAAAGTTACTAACATTATGACAATGATCATCGGTGGTATCGCTGGTATTTCATTAGTCGTTGGTGGTATCGGTGTTATGAACATCATGCTTGTATCTGTAACGGAGCGTACGCGCGAAATTGGGATACGTAAAGCGCTTGGAGCAACGCGTAGTAAAATTTTATTACAGTTTTTAATTGAAGCAGTTATGTTAACACTTCTAGGTGGTTTGATCGGAATTGGCCTTGGGTATGGCGGAGCATATATCGTTTCTACATTCGCAAAATGGCCACCACTTGTTTCATGGGAAGTTGTCGTTGGAGGCGTACTGTTCTCGATGACACTCGGTATTATTTTCGGATTAATTCCAGCAAATAAAGCTGCGAAATTAGATCCAATTGAAGCATTGCGTTATGAGTAATTAATAGTGTAGTAGAACTACACATTACCGTTCTAGTGGGCGGTTCGTAGCCTCTATATGAGGAAGTGAACCGCCCGTTAGAACGGGTTATATAAATAGAAGGAGGCGTTATAATGGAAGCAAATATTAATACGCAAGATGTAGGTGCGAAGAAGCCATCATTATTAGGAATGATTACTTCTCCAGGTGAGCAATTTGAGAGAATGAAGACGAAAAGTCCAGTATGGGGGGCATTTTTCCTTTTCATTATATTAACAGCTGTAATTGCAGGGATTAGCATGTATCAAGTAATGAATCATCCTGATGTAATGAGTGAGGTGCCTGATGCTGAAACGGCTAAAGTTGTTGGTTACTTCGGAATAGGAGCAGGTATTGTTGGAGGGCTATTTGGTACTGCGATTTGGTTCTTCATTGCGGCAGCTATTTATAAAGTGATTATGATGTTTATGAGTAATGATACTTCATACATGAAATTATTATCTATTTATGTCTACACATATACGATTTCAATTTTAGGTGCAATTGTGAACTTTATTATTAGAATGATTCTTGGTGGAGATATTGAAACTTCTTATACAAGTTTAGCAACTTTATTTGAGCCAGGTACAGTTGCTCATGGTGCTGCTTCATCATTCGAAGTTTTCAATATTTGGACATTAGTTGTAATGGGATTAGGATTACATATTACGGCTGGATTAAGTAAAAAACAAGCAACGATTTTAATTGTTATTTTCTTTATTCTTTCAGTTGGATTTACTAGTTTAAGTGGTCTAGCTCCAAAATTTGGTGCATAATTTATTCTTTTAGAAAAAGGTGGCTCTTCCAAGAGTCACCTTTTTTATTTTTACCTCTATTTCAAATACCACCAACAAAATTTCAAATACTATCTAGTGTAATTTCAAATTCCGTCGGTAGTATTTGAAATTACTCACAGTGAAATCTTTTCTTTATTTTTATATTGTGAAGGTACCGCGGAATACTAGAAAGGTATACCTTTTAGAAACGGGTACTGTGTGAAGCCAGCGACTTTTAAAGAGGCAGTTGTTTTGTATGAAGGGATGATTGTAAATCAAATAAAGAAATTAGGTATTCGTAAAGATTATGAAGAGTATTATCAATGTGGTTTAATCGGTCTTTGGCATGCGTATGAAAGATTTGATGAAAAGAAGGGGTATTTCCCTGCATATGCAGTTGTAACGGTGCGAGGTTATATATTAGAGAGATTGAAGAAAGAGTTCGCAGTGCAGGAGAGATGTGTATGTGTAGGAGAGTATGAGGATATCTTTCATTTTGAGGATGTTGAAATAAGAGTGAAGGATTTTATGAGCGTGTTAGATGAGAAGGAGAAGTATATTATTTTTGAACGTTTTTTTGTAGGGAAGACGATGGGAGAAATCGCTTTAGAGATGGAAATGACATATTATCAAGTAAGATGGATGTATCGGCAAGCACTCGAGAAAATGCGAGATAGTGTAAGAGGATAAATATTAATATAAGAATGGAAGGCAAGAGATGTTGCTTTCCATTCTATTTGTTAGTTTAATGTAGTAAATGTAACAAGGGGTTTTTAAATTGTAGTGAATCTTGCATGTTCATACGAGATAGTATGTATCCAGCTTTTAATAATTGTTGCTGCAATTTATGGGGACTGATAGATATTGTTGTTGTAGTGCCATTTGAAAAGTGTATTTTAGTCTTTTTAATCTTTTGGCAAAATTCTATATCGTGTATGTGGTTATAAAATAGCCATATACAGTTTGGAGATGAAGGAGATTCTGTTGGAAAAGTACAAATGTATTCCCGATGATTAATTGGAATTGGAACGTTTTGTTTAAATCTAAAATTTGTTTGGACTGCATTACGCCTGCCTTGATAAGTAGAGTGAATATGGGTTAAGCAAGATTGTTTGATGAGTTGTAATGCGGTTTGGCAGGAACGAAGATCATTTCCGCTACTGTCGATAAGTTTTGTACGATAATAAGGGTGATTGTATGGAACAAGCATCATAGTAGAACTAGAAATAATAATGTTATTTTCATTATTCATGATTTTAAGTCCTCCCTTATGAAATTAATATTTCGAATATAATTATATACGGAATAAGTAAACTCGGTGTTAATATTTTGTTTTGTATTGTAAATTTTGGCTATTCGTTTACAATCAATAGGTGATAGTCTTTCTAATTTGCATCGCTTGTACATATATATGAAAATAGAAAAGAGTAGGCGGTGATATAGTATGAAGAAAAAATATATTATTATGGCTTTAGTTGTCGTTCTCCTAGTATATTTAGCAAACAGTAATCCGAGTAAAGGAGAATATACAGAATGGGCAGCGAAGCAGTTTATGAAGCGTAATGATGTGAGTAAGAAGCTAGATGAAGTTCAAAAAGAGAATGAAGAGGGTCTTCTTGGCGACTTGGCATCGGCCGGTAAAAAGTTAGCGAAAAAGTATGTTGAGCCACAAGTTGGGTTATTAATCGATCATTATACGAAGCGAAATGATTATATATTCTTCTCAACATATACGACTGAGTTTGATATAGGGGAAGAACATTATAAGTATGTATGCGTCGGTTTTTCAAAGATTTTTATCCCGATTGAAATGCCGAAGAAAAAAGACGAATCTGCAAAATGATGCAGATTCGTCTTTTTCATTTTATAGAGTAATTGGAACTTCAGATACATTTTTTTCTACAAGGCGAGCTCCCTTTTTTCGTGTATTTTCATCAATGGATGAAAATACAGATGAGGCGAGGATTGTATCCATTACTTGATTTACGACTTGTGCATCGATTGGTGTGATGGGCGTATCGATAGAAAAAACGACTGTTTTTCCATCTTCTTTTGCGAAAATCAACTCTAGTACTTGCATGTGTTATTCCCTCCTTTGTATTTATCAAGCTATTTATGGGATTTGGGTCTGCCGGTTAAATTGCGGTCTAATAATCAGCGGGGATGATTAAAATCCCCACTGATCCGAGTTTTACTTTATAGTTTAGAAAGATCTGATGTGCTTACAAGTTGTACAGCGTGAAGTGGTGATGCTTGTAAGGAAGCTAGAGCATGAGCTACGTTGTGTACTTGATCTAAGCTCGCATTTGTTTTAACACGTTTAAATTGTTTGTTCTTGAAAACTGTTTTGCCGTTCTTATCTAATCCGTTATTTAAGACAAGACGTAAAGTTAAATCCATTACGATTGTTTCAATTGCCATGTGTATCACCTCCTTTCACTTTATAAATAGGGCATGAATGTCATGTTTTGGCGTGAAATTTTTTCTTTTTTTTGGTACCCTTAAAAGATTAAGAGAGGAGAATTCTGGATAATGAATCGTAAATGGTTATTTTGGATTCCTGTATTACTATGGATGGGGCTGATTTTCTATTCTTCGGCACAACCATATAAAAAGCAGGATATGCGTTCAGATATTGAACAATATGTAAATGTTGAATTTGTGAAAGAGCATTTTTCATGGGTATCTATCGATTATGGTGGAGGAACCCCAGTTAGTATTGCGAATAAAGGTGTAGGCGGATTTATTGAGTTTTTCCTTCGTAAAGGTGCTCATTTTATGGTGTTCTTTATGCTAGGTTCATTGATTTATTACGCTTTTCATCGATCAGGTCATTCGAGGAAAAGATGCTTTATATATGCCCTTCTTTTCGTTGCGGGTTATGCAACATTTGATGAAATTCACCAATGGTATACGGGAGACCGTACACCAATGTGGCAAGATTCATTGCTTGATACGTGCGGCGGATTAACGGGAATTATAATAAGTAATTGGTTTTGGAATAGAAAGAAGCGCTAATCTCAAATAAGATTAGCGCTTTTTTTGCGGGGAGTAAAACCTCCACTGATTAAAGTTTCACTTTATACACCAAGTAATTCTTTTAGTTCGTCTGTTGATAGTTCAGTCATCCAGCTATCGCTTGTGATGACCGCATTGTTTAGAGATTGTTTTCTTTCTAGCATTTCATCAATTTTTTCTTCTAATGTTCCTGTTGTAATGAGTTTGTGAACATGAACAAATCGTTTTTGACCAATGCGATATGCGCGGTCTGTTGCTTGATTTTCCACAGCTGGATTCCACCAACGATCGTAGTGAATGACATGGTTGGCAGCGGTTAAGTTTAATCCTGTTCCGCCAGCTTTTAAGGATAAGATGAAAATGTCATACGTTCCGTTTTGGAACTCCTCAATCATCTTGTCGCGATCTTTTTTCGGCACACTACCGTTTAAGAAGAGGACACGCTGGCCGAATTTTTCTTCTAGCACACGTTTTAGCATGTTCCCCATGCCGATGTATTGAGTGAAGATGAGGCAACTTTCATTTTGATCTTTTATATTTTCGATGAGCTCCATTAACGTTTTTGTTTTCATAGAGCGTTCAACGACATTTTGTGGCTCTTCTTCTTTTAAATAAAGAGCTGGATGATTACAAATTTGTTTTAGCTTGTTCAGCATAAGTAATATAAAGCCGCGTCTTTCAATTCCACTTAATCCTTCGACATTTTGCAGTGTATCTTGAACAAGTTGTTCATATAAGGAAGCTTGTTCACCAGTAAGAGGACAGTAAACTTTTTGTTCTTGTTTATCTGGTAAATTTAATGCGACCGTTTGATCTTTCTTCGTTCGGCGCAGTAAAAATGGTGAGATAAACCGTTGAACTTGCTGAATTTTTCCTTCATCACGATCTTTTTCAATCGGTGTGACGAAGCGACGTTGGAATTGCCCTAAGCTTCCGAGATATCCATGATTAATAAAGTCGAAAATGGACCAAAGTTCAGCGAGGCGATTTTCCATCGGTGTACCAGTTAAAGCGATTTTGTGATTTGCTTGCAAGTTTCGTACTGCTTTCGACTGTTTCGTATGTGGGTTCTTAATATTTTGTGCTTCATCCAAAATAACAGCATCCCAGCATAATGAAGTTAGTTCTTCCTCATCAAGTTGAGCCAATGCATAAGATGTTAATACAACATCTGCGGATTGAAGGAAATCTTCAAATGAATTGCCCTTATCTCTATTACTTCCGTAATGTAATTGAACACGTAAATTCGGTGCGAAACGCTCAAATTCTTTTTGCCAATTTCCAAGAACAGATGTCGGCGCTACGATTAATGCAGGGCCTGTTTTGAGATTGTTTTCTTTTATATATAGTAAGTAAGAGATTGTTTGAATACTTTTCCCGAGTCCCATATCGTCAGCTAGCAATGCTCCAAATCCAAGCTTTCGTAAATATAACAACCATTCAATGCCGTGTTGTTGATACGGACGAAGTGTTGCGTTTAGTGAAGTAGGGACATCTACTTTTGGAATATCTCCAATATGAAGCAGCTTTTGGAATAGTTCCTCATAATATCCATCTAGTTCGATTTCAATATCAGTAAACGGACTATCATCTTCTACAATTTCTGTTTCAGCCGTATTTGATAAATGTTGCTGCAGGACATCTTTCATCTCTAGTCCGTATTTATCGGCACGGTTCATGAGTTTCCTTACTTCTTCGATAAAGGCTGGATCTAGTCGCATCCATTGACCGTTTATATTAAATAGACGTTTGTTTTGTTCAACGAGTTCGAAAAATTCGCTTTCTGATAAGTCAATGCCATTCGTAGAAATGCGCCAGTCAAAATTAACGAGCGTATTCATACCGAAGAACGATTGTGTTTGTACTGTATTTTGCTTCAGCTGGACACGTAATTTCGGTTTTGTTGCTTTTAAATTTTGCCACCATGATGGTAGTAAAATTGTAATGCCGGCTGCAAGTAATTCATTGCTTGCTTCTGTTAAGAAGTTCCAAGCTTCTGTTTCAAAGAGCTCATTTCGGAACGTATCTCCTTCTTTTAACCACGGTATGAGCTTACTAAAACCTTCTTGTGTTTCTGTAATCCGTTCTTCGTAATCGTGCCATCTTTTCGGTAAGGAATCGATGTTTTCATATACATATATGCGATGCGCCCCGCGCTTTGGTGTCACGATTGTTTCAAGTTTCCACATTTCAAATTCTTCTTGTGGTTCTTGCAGTCTTAGTCCGATTGTAAACGGAAGATCATCTTCAATATAACCAATTTTTCGAAGCCAATCTTCTTCATGTAGTGCTGTTTCCAATTGTCTTTTCGTAAAGTCGTAATGTTCATATAGTCTTTTAGCATCTTCCCAGCCGTCATTTGAGCGATTGTCTTGTAATATGCTTTCATTAACTGCTGCTGAGAAAAGAGATGCTAATGTGTCATCTTCAATTGGCGTGTTTTGAACTTTCCAAGATGGTTGTTTGGGCCAGTGCTCCATATCTGGTACGAAGCTACCACTCGTAAAGGCATCCCATAATTCATTTGCATCTTTTGTAAGTGCTGTAATAGGGCCGTTCAGTTGAATATGTGCAAAGGAATTCATCGGTTTGTTTGCAATGTATTCAAAGGCTTGTGCATTTGTTAGCAGCACACCTTGTTTTCCTTCGAAGGTTGCTTCTTTTAGAAACGTACCGTAGAAAGAAGTAGAGTGCCATGTGAATGCATTTCGTTTCCAACTTGTTACGGATAATGGAGTACCGCTGTCATCTTCTCCCCAAAGGAACCAACCTTGACTAACATGCTGGAGCCTAATTGTTACTTCAGTTTGATTGATCATCGATTAATTTTCCTTTCCGTAATTCCTCTTGTAGTGCACGCAGACGTGAATGGAGATTGGCGATGTGAATAATGAAAGCATCCCATTCATCGGTGCGTTTTAATCGTTTATATAATGTACGTAATTTCTTTAAGTAACGAACTGCGCGTCTATATGATTTACGATTTCGTTCTTCAATTGCTTCTACAGCAGCAAGATGATAAAGAGGAAGTGCTGCTTCTGGCGCTTCTTTTTCAATATCTTTCAGTGGTTCTTTTAACAGTTCAATTGCTTCAAACCCATATAAAAGATGAAGCTCTGCCCATGTACGATACTGTTTTTTCGCGAGTACGTACTGTTCATAGTTTGTGAAACTATACGGTAATAGTTCTTGTAAAATCATTTCAAAACCAGCTTGTTCATTTGTATGTGTTGCGTATGTTTCATACATGATTACAAATAGCCGAACGATATCTTTTATGAAAATCGTATTTTCGTGATTTTGGATCGTTTTCTTTACTTGTTTATACGTAAAGGAAAGCCAGTTTTTTGCACGATCCCACTGCATGGCACTTAATAGTTCTTCTAACCAATAGAAGTATAGACTCACAACAGAAGCAGGCTGTTTTTTTAGTAAGTCCATTGCTAGTAGATCTTCTTCATTTAAAAACAGAAGGTGAGAAGACGCTAATGCTTTAGATAGTGGATTGATTTTCGTATCGATTCGTTTTTCTTCCTCTTGTATTTTCTCCTTATTGTTTAAAAGTTCACTCCATATGTGGCGATAAATGAAAAATCGCTCTTGTGTATAAGCGTCGGTAGAGAAGAATACTTCATGAACAAGACGAGCTGTTTCTTGCAAAATTATTTCAGACTCTGAAGGAATCGCTTCTGATTGTAAGTCCCGAACGATGGATTCCACTTTGTCTACAAATAGGCGAACGACATTAACAGGTTGGTGATAAGAATACGTTTTGTTTGCTTCGAATGCCTGGATTTCTTCTAATAATTTTTGAAAGCAGTAAAGTGCTGCATGTAACCTGAATAATTCATGTATGGCGATGACGCGCGGAGCTTTCCGCTCAAGCTTCGTATAGAAATCTGTAAAGATACTCATAAGAAAATACATTTGTTTATAAGTAAGGCGAGCTTGTTCTTTTTTAAATGATTCATATTCTTTTTCAAAATATGATTCCCAACTTTTATAATCCGTTTCTTCAAAAGCTGATGATTGCAATACTTGTCTTGCAGTTCGAATAGGAGGAAGGGAAGGTTTCGTATTATTTTTAAATAAAGTTAATACATCTCCTACTTGCCCGAAACTAGACGCTGCAGATAGTAATACAGCGAGCATATGCTCACATTGTGTTGGTGCGAAGCAATCACAATAACTTTCAGCGACATTACGAATCGGAATATGAACGCTATATACGTTGCCTTCCGCATCTACAGTTCCTGATAGTGTATAACCATCAAAGTCAACGTTGTAGACAACACCACTACGATATAGGTGCCGAGCTGTAGCGACATGTTCCTGATCAGCTGTTTGCTGTGGATCTAGTCCTTGAACGAACTCATTCGCAATCATCATAATTTCATCTTTCGTAATTGAGTGTTGCAGCATAATATTCCTCCGTACACATATTTCTTTCCTTTACCATTATAAACAAAAAATGCTCAAAACAGAAAAAATGAAATTTGGATTACATAACTTGAAAATCATGGTAATAAATAAAAAGTTAATTTCATATATATATATATATATATAGAAGGAGAAATGATTTGTCAGATTTACAGACGAAGTTAGGTAGTGGAATGAATAAGTTACAAGAAGGAATAGAACAAGGGAAAATGAAGTTGCAAGTTGCACAAGAAATTGCTCAATTGAAAAAGGGAATGCAAGTGCAAATGCAGAAAAAAGCAGAGGTTCTGTTAGAGGTTGGACAGCAAGTGTATGTTCAATTAAGAGGAAGTGGAGTAAATGAAGCGAGCTTAAAAGAAATGATTGCTCCAGTTCAAGAATTTGATGTAGCTATTTATCAAGCAAGAAAGCGCATTGTTGAATTGCAAAAACAACAAGGTGAAAAAGCTACATGTGAATGTGGTGGACCTTTATCAATAAATGATAAGTTTTGTGGTTCGTGTGGAAAGCCTAACCCGATGTTAGCAGTAGAAAATGAAGGTGAAACGGTAAATTGTATTTCATGTAATGAGCATATCGATAAAAACTCTACTTACTGTCCAGTTTGTGGAATTAAGCAAAGTGGGGAGTGAATTAAATGTATTGTCGCACATGTGGAAAACAACATGGTGAAGAAGTAAATTATTGCCCAAATGAAGGTAGTATGGAGATTGCAGGAGCTATAGATGCAGTAACATTAGAAAAAGATACTGCAAAATACTGCAGAGGTTGTGGCAGTGAAAATGCTCAAAAAAATTTATATTGTCAAAAGTGTGGGTATTCTTTATCTGTTGTGAAGAAAAAAGAACAAACTGTAAAATTGCCTACAATGGATGGTGCTCCTAAAGTTGAATTTAAAGTAGATAAAGCCGTTTTACAAAAAGGTTTTATTCGTGGGGCTGTTGCAAGTATTCTCATGTTAATTGCTGGTTGGATTGGTAGTTTATTATTTGCCTCTATGTTAAGTGAGATGTTTAGCAAATTTGCGAAAGAATTAGAAATGTTGCCAAGTTTTTATTCGAGTGCAACTTCTACGATGTTAAGTTACCATTTACTTGGTTTTACAGCTAACGATGATAGTGGATTGATATTTTCTTTATCTTGGCATCCTCCATTTACATTATTATTAATCATTCCATTTATTATTTTCGCTGGTACAGGAATTTGGTTAGGGAAACAGCATGTTGCGAAAACGATTAAAAATCAAATCTTTATGGCAGCAACAGTTGGTATTATTTATGGAGTCTTTTTATTCATTATAAGTTTTATAGCATCACAATCTTTTGCAATCCCATTCTCAGAAGCAGGTAAGATTACGGTTGGCTATTCAGCGATGAAGAATTTATTGAGTGGTTTTGTATGTGGGACATTATTTACCTTATTAGGATTTATTGCTCATACAAGCAAAAACAATATGGCAGCAGCATTTCAAGAGTTAATGCCATATGGAGCGTCTGTTTATTACGGTGTTTCGGCTATGATAAAAGGACTTTTAGTAACAGCAGTAGCGGTTTGTATTATGGCGTTAGTAAGTAAGGAAGACGGTATTGAACCATTAAAAGAAATAACAACTTTAAAATCTGAAAGTACATTATTAGCATTAGAGTTAATACCTCAATTATGGAGTATGGCTCATTTTGCGCCGTTAGAAGTATCAAGTCCAGCACTTAGTAAGGAATTTACTAGAATTGGTAAGAAATCAAATGCATATGAGAGCACACTATCGTTTTCATTTATATCAGGCGTCTCTGTAAATGGCGTAGAGCTTAGAGAGATATTGATTTCAAAAGGAGCAAATGAGGGAAGCCTTGCAGAATTTGATAAAGTGAATAACGTATTCCATTACGGTTTATTACTGCTTATTATTCCATTGTTCTTTATGTTTAGAGCGGGAAGAAAGTTAGCTAAATTACCGACTGCCAATATATATATTACATTAGCGGTATGCAGTGGTTCTTACACAATTATGATGATTGTAATGAATATGATTTCTAAGTTCCAAATTAATGTTTTAGGAACTGTAACAAGTTTATTTGGAACAAGCGGAACAGTACTATCTATGCAAAATTCATTTACATATTTAATTTTGTTTAGTTTTATTGTGACATATGTAGCGGCATTTGCTGGAATGAAATTAGCTAAAAAATAGGAGGAGAGCACGTTGAAGTTTTGTGGAACATGTAAAAAGAATGTTGCAGACCATTTGAACTTTTGTCCTGCGTGTGGGAGTAAAGTAGAAGTAATCGTTGATAACACTGCTGCTTCATATACAGAATTACAAAGCGAGACAAAACCAGTGAAAAGTAAAAAAAATTTATTTTTAATCATTGGTTTTGCCATTATTGCTGCATTATTATTTGGGGCATATAAATTTGGAGCATATAAGTTTTCAAAAGAAAAGCAAGTAAATGTAATGATTGAAGCATTCCAAAAGAAAGATATTAATGCAATTGATGAGTTTGTAAAAGCAAATGATTCAAGCTTAAAGATTAAGACAGAGGATCTTAAAGCGTACATGCGTTATTTAAAAGAGAATCCTTCTTACAATAAACAATTACTGTCTTATTTACAGAAAGAGACAGTAGATCAAAAGTTAACAAAAGATAAATCTTCATTTAAGGACGGGGAAATAGTAGAAGAGGGAAAAGAGTGGTTCTTATATCCAAAGTATAAGTTCAGCATGAAATCTTATTATATGAGCGTTAGTACAACTGCAAAAAATGCAGAAATATATGTGAATGACAAAAAAGAAGCAGAGCTTTCTAGTGATAAAACTTCGAAAGAGTTGGGGCCATACTTCCCAGGTACATATGTTGTAAAGGCAACGGCGAAGACAGAACTTACTGAATTAGAAACAGAGAAAGAAGTAGATTTAGCGGATGAACAGAGCGAGAAGGTGAAAGTGGATTTATCGCTTGAAGGCAAGTATGTAAGCATTTCTTCTGATGAAAGTGATGCAACTGTATTTGTGAATGGGAAAAAACGTGGAAAATTAAATTATGGAAGTTATAAGCTTGGCCCTGTATCCACAGATGAAACAGTAGAAGTACATTTAGAGAAAACTACTGATCTTGGTGTGATGAAATCTGAAAGTGTTAAAATTGGAGACCAAAGCACATATTACTTAAAATTCCCGAAAGAAACATCAAGTTCAGCAGTGGGCGAATTTGTAAGAAATCATATTTATGATAACGTACGTGCAATTTCATTAAATGATTTTAGTTTAATTGAAAATAATTATGATAAGAGCGGAAAATCGTATAAGGAAGACCGTGATTATATACAGTATTTAAACAAAAAAGGAATTACAGAAGACTTATTAACAATGGAAGTTCGTAATGTAGAGCGTCAAAGTGCTACGAAATATAAAGTAACGACATATGAAGAGTATCATATTCGTTACGGTGATGGATCTGTGAAGTTCAAAAGTTTTAATAACGAACATATTGTAACTGTGAATGGAAATGGAAAGATGTTGTATCATTCTCTTGGGGCAAATAATACGTTGAAATCAGAAGATGTATCTGGTCCAACTCGTTAATATGAGAGAAGCTGTTCAATATTTGAACAGCTTCTTTTTGTAGCTAAATCGATATTTCGTGTCGAACCGTTGATATATCGTAAGTTATGATAGATATAATCGGAAAATCGTTGATATATTGCGATTTATGATAGATATAATTGAAAAATCGTTGATATATTTTTTTACAATTATGAGTGTGTTTCCTTTAGTATCGCTTGTACATACGAATCATGTAATATTTGTTCTATAATTGGTAACATGTTTTGTTCAAATGGAATGTCGATAGGAAATGGCTTTTGAGAGCCTGGTTTTATTCCATATTGCACAATTTTGTAATGTGTATTGTTTTCAGACTTGAGCACAATTAACTTATAGCGGTTATCATCGCCAGCGAGTGAAAAATCAATAGAAGTAGCGTTATATGTCACTTCATCTTTATATATGTACGGTTTTGGCGTACCAATCCAGTCTACTTTTGCTTGTACATTCATGGGCGTAGCCTCCTTATATGTATTATAAATAAATAAAAGCCAGCTCTCAATAAAGAGAACCGGCTTGTAATTTAGCAGTCATTGGTTATTTTAAAATTTTCACTTTAACAGTTTTGCGTCCCCATTTTTGAGCAGCGCTATCTGATCCAAGTAAGATATCGATACGGTTACCTTTAATTGCACCACCAGTATCTCCAGCGATAGCTTCTCCGTAACCTTCTACCCATACTTTAGATCCTAATGGGATTACTTTCGGGTCAACAGCGATCATTTTCATATTTGGATTCGCAGTTAAATCATGACCCATTGCAGTTAATACACGGCCGCCATATGTGCCACCGTTTTCGCTCGGGTGAGCTGTATATGCTGTAGCTACAACTGTTAACTCACGACCACCAGATGGTGTGCTAGTTTCAGCAGCTTTCACAGCAGGCTTAGCAGCTGGTTTTGCTTGTGCTACAGGTGCTTGAGCCTTAGCTGGTGCTGCAGCTTTAGCAGGAGCAGTTGTTTCTTGTTTCTCAATTACAGGTGCTGTACCTGTTAAGAAAGGAACATGAACATAAGCTGTTTTCCCGTTATATTCAAATTGTAACCACTCATTTTGTACTTGGTTCGTTGTTTCGATTACATCGTCTTTCTTCAACTTTCCAAGAACCTCTGAGTTTGTGTTCGCTTCAGCACGTACGTTTAATACGTTAGCTGTTACGTAGTAGATGCTTTTTGTGAACTCTGCACTTACGAATGCGTCTTTACCGTCTAAAGTAATTTTTGACCATCCGTTCTCTGTATTTTGAACATCTATTTTATTACCGTTTAGTAATTTACCGACAACTTTTGATTCAGTAGTAGGGTTTTCGCGTACGTTTAGTACGTCTGTTGTTACAACAGTTTCTGCATTAGCAGATGATGTGAAAATCCCAAGACCAAAAACTGCTGCTGTTGCTATACCAATTAATTTTTTCATGATAGCCTCCATTGCGTTTGTTTTCGTGTCCTCATTATAGCAACAGATTTTTTCGGATTTGGGGAAAACACACAATTACAAACCATTCGTAATAAGTCGTTAACATCCTGTAATATAACAAAAAATATAGGAAAGCGTTTTTCATTCTATATGACTCATAGGTTTCTAGTTATATTCAAAATATTTAATACAACATGTTTTTTTCGACGTAAATAAAAATGTTACAGGAATGTCACATGATGTTTACTAAACGATTACATTCCTTGAGTATTTTACCGTTTTATGGGTAATATAGTTATATAAACATAAACATTTTGTTTGTGAAGCTATAAACACGTGCTATATACTAGCAAAAAAACCGCATAATTGTTACAAAACGAAAGGGTTGCAAGGAAGAACTTTGCCCTTTTTTACATATGTAACACATCCTTTTTTAGGAAAATACATTCCTATCCGCGTTTTTCTCACACAATTTGACAGCAGTATTTCTAACTTGTAGCTCTTGCAGAGTGAAAAAGTTATACGAAAGGTAAGGCTGTCCATAAGAATTCGAATTGGTGAAGGTGAAAGTAAGAAAATCACCGCAAAATTATAGTTTTCTACCCGATTTTACATATCGGAATTTATGTTATTTACAAAAGCGAAACCTACGAAGGGGGATTTGATGAGGAAACTGACAAAAACATTCATCGTTTCATTAACATTATGTATTGCATTTACAATTTGGGGGATTATTCCCGAATCTATTATTGGAAAAGGTAGTTTAGGAAATGTAACAACCGCAATTCAAACTGCATTAGTTAGTAAGTTCGGGTGGTTTTATATTATTTCAGTGTCTATTATTTTAGGTGTTTCTATCTTTTTAATTGTTTCGAAATACGGTTCTATTCGTTTAGGTAAAGATGATGATGAACCTGATTATAGTTATATGACATGGTTTGCTATGTTATTTAGTGCTGGTATGGGTATTGGCTTAGTTTTCTGGGGCGTTGCCGAACCATTAAACCATTTATACGCACCTCCGTTTGGAGATAGTGCAACTGAGGAAAGTGCGCGCCTTGCACTGCGTTTTTCGTTTTTCCATTGGGGATTACATCCTTGGGGACTATATGCGTTTGTAGCGTTATGCATTGCTTACTTTACTTTTAGAAAAGGAAAAGCAAGTACGATTAGTGCGACAGTAGGTCCGTTATTTAAGGGCGGGGAACACGGGCGTATTGCTCATTCATTTGATGTGTTAGCTGTTTTCGCAACTGTATTTGGTGTTGCAACGTCATTAGGTCTTGGTGCGAAACAAATTGCAGGTGGTGTTAGTTATTTAACATCTATCCCGAACTCATTAACGACTCAGTTAGTTATTATTGCAATCGTAACAGTATTATTTATGTTATCTGCGCAAACAGGTCTTGATAAAGGAATTAAATATTTAAGTAATACGAATATTATTTTTGCATTTGCACTTATGATCATTGTATTATTTGCAGGTCCAACAAACTTTATTATGAATTACTTCACTTCAACAATCGGTTCTTATATTCAGGAATTGCCAAGTATGAGTTTCCGTTTAAGTCCATTAGACGAAGGTGGGAATCAATGGATTCAGTCATGGACAATTTTCTATTGGGCATGGTGGATTGCGTGGTCACCGTTCGTAGGTACGTTTATTGCTCGTGTTTCACGAGGTCGTACGATTCGTGAGTTTGTTATCGGTGTGTTACTTGTGCCGACCGTAATTGGTGCACTTTGGTTCTCTGTGTTCGGCGGTACTGGTATTCATATGGAGCTGTTTGGTGATGCACATATCTTCGACAAAGTGAAAGAAATGGGAACAGAAGTAGGATTATTCGCTATGTTCGATCAGATGGGCAGCTTTGGATCAGCTTTATCAGTTTTAGGTATTTTACTTATTGCAACATTCTTTATTACATCTGCAGACTCTGCAACATTCGTTTTAGGGATGTTAACGACACATGGTAGTTTAAACCCACCCAATCGTATTAAAATGATTTGGGGTATCGTTCTAGCCGCGATAGCTTCTACGCTATTATATATTGGCGGATTAGAAGCCTTACAAACGGCAGCTATCATTGCAGCATTCCCGTTCGTCTTTGTTATTTTCTTTATGATGGCAGCATTATTTAAAGAGTTACAAAAAGAAGGACGTATGAAGCGTCATTAATAATAGAAGGAAAAGAGCTGATTTCATATCAGCTCTTTTTTATTTCTCTATTTGCCTGTAAAAGTACGATTGGTGATGGCTAATGAAAGTTTCACTTTATATAGAAGGAATTTGAAATGCGGGTAGGGGAAATAAAATACTTTACCATATAAGTAGTATGCCTTTTATACGAAGAAAAAACGATAGGTTTCGACAATATTCGATACCTTACGAATTCTATTCGTATTTTTGTCAAAAATATGTCGGAAATGTGTTGTCACGTTTATATATATGTGCTATATTATTTCCTGTAAGCGATTTCAAATAGTTTTAAAGCGCATTCAAGGGGGACATCTAGAATAATGAAACGTTACGAAAGAAAGTGGAAGCATATTTGTTTGAAACGTGTGGCACATCGTAGTGTCCAAGAAAGCACGGAACCTAAGACTGAAACGCGCAAAGAACAGCAAGAGAAGCAATTGGTTCTACAAAAATAGCAATCACTTTTTCGTATATAAATGAAGGTCGATCGTTCGTTGGGGGATGGACGTGAAATTACTTTCAGCTAAGGGGTATTGTCTGATATATAATTTATACGGCAATAAATAAGCACAGAGCATACGGCGCTCTGTGCTTATTTTTATTATTTATCTTTTTTGAATCGAACTGTCTTATCCCAGCCGATGACTTGTTTCTTACTCTTTGCACGTAAGTATAAGATTAAGCTACGAATAAATAAGTACGTAAAGAGCTGTGCGTACGTAAAGTACATAATAACGCTAATAAAAATATTAGTCGGTGTAAAGGTTCGTTCGACACTCTGGGCACTAAATAATTGAGAAACATATGTAATATATGCGACATACCACATAAATAGTAGCGGAATGCTATATTGAATTTGGAATATCCCGAGTAGCCCAATTACAAACCAAACGTTCGAAATGATTAGGAATAGCCAAAATACAACATACACTAGAACTTGTTGTAAGGAATGAACGAGCAGTTTTCCTTTAAAGAAGCTTAATGACGAGAACATTTTCTCTAAAATGTATAAATTCCCTTGGAGCCAACGTGTACGTTGTTTAATAAGGATTTTTAAATGCTCTGGTTCTTGTTCCCAAGTAACTGATTCTGGGACGATTGGTAAGAGATAACCTTTTTGTGTAATTCGTAATGTTAATTCGGCATCTTCTGCAATTGCATAAGGGTCATAGCCACCAAGCTCTTCTAGTGCAGAGCGACGAAGAAGCATATTTGTTCCTGTCAGTGAGCCTGTTTGGAATAGTAACCAGCGTCCAGATTGCATAAGGAGCTGGAAGATTTGAAATTCTAGCGAAATCATTCGCGTCAGCCAGTTTCTTTTTTCATTTACTGTACGAACATGTCCAACAGCCCCAACAGCATCTTCAGTTGTTTCAGCGTGCTCTACAAGCATTCGCAGTGCGTGTGGCTCAGGCTGGTTATCTGCATCGTACACACAGAAGTATTCACCATCTGAAATACTAAGGCCGTAGTTTAGTACACGTGATTTACCCTTCGGTTCACCGGGTGGAACACGAATGTGACGAATGTGGGCATAAGCTTTGTCGAAATCATCGCCGATTTCAGGTGTTTCATCTTGAGAGTTATCATTTAATAAATAAATGGTTAGCTTTCCTGGATATTCAATCTTCGCCATTGCCTCTAAAGTATCTTTAATAACGACGCCTTCATTATGGGCAGGTATGAAAATATCGACACTCGGATAATGTTCTAGCGTACGATCTTTTCGTTTACTATTTCGGTGAATTAAGCCCGCAATTGTTAAGAAAGAGTAGTAAACGAGTAAGCCAGAGAATAGAAAGGCCGTAAAAATAAGAACATATTTAATTGAAAATGTGATACTGATCCAAAAAACGAGTACGCAAAACAGAAGAAATAAAAGAAGTATAACGAGAGTCATCATAACAATGTCTGTCCTTTGTTTCCAATTTGCTCGCATGAAATTTTTATATCTCGGATTGCTTCAGCTGCAAGCCATTGCTCCATTTTTGGCTTTAGGCGGTTCATTACAATATCAGCACCAGCTTCATTTGTGTTTTGTAATAAAATAACTAGCGTATTATTATCATATTCAGCAGCAAGGTCAAAATCATTCCTTACCGTTTCAACTAATAAGGAAGCTACACGGTCCATAACACTTTCCTTCGTATATTTACTAAAGGAAGTGAAATCAAAGTAAACAATAATGCCTGTTTCATTACGACGATTCATTGCAGTCGTTAATAAAGCTTGGCGTCTCTCGAATTCTTGTCTTGTTAGTAATTTTGATTCTCCAATATATTGTTCCAACGTTCTCACACGCTCAGTCAAAGTTTTATTTTCATGAATAACTTTTTTCAATAGGTGAGTTGTTATGTATACAATGAAGAAGTTAGCTGCCATCAGGAAGTGGGTAATCATATATTGCCATTGATCTGATGTACTCCATAAATGAAGCCATGCTTCATAAAACAAATAAAATACGGAAATAATGGTTCCTAGTATGAAGAAAATAAATGCTGTTTTGTCAGCTAAAAATAAGAATAGTACATTTACGATTACGTATATTATTGTAAAAATGAGCGCATGCTCATAATTCGTCACATGTACAGTAGTAAAATAAAATACAATTTGTAGAATCCACATAGAGAGGATTTTATAGAACTTATCTTTCACAAAACTTTCCTCCTTAAAGCTATTTCATCAATAGATACTTGTAGTATGCACAATTATTAAGAAATTGACCATGTCGTTACATTCTTTTGAAGGGCAACGATAAGTAGTATCGCTATTTTCATTAGAAAAATAAAAAGACTTAAACATTATTGTATCATAATGTTCCTATATTTGGCATAAGGTGATTAATAGATGCATAAAAGACGCTTGGATTGCATGAAAAAAGTCTCCTCTTGTAGAAAGAGAAGACTCTATATAAGTTTATAGGAACATCATACCTGCAACTGCTGCATTTAAGAAGTTCGCTAATGTACCAGCGATAACTGCTTTAATCCCTAATTGTGCAATTTGTTTACGGCGAGTAGGAGCTAACGTTCCTGTTACACCTAATTGAATTGCGATAGAAGAGAAGTTTGCGAATCCACAGATTGCAAATGTTAAAATTAGATTTGTTTTGTCAGAGAACTCTGCCATGTGTGGTCCTAAGTTTGCGTATGCAACGAATTCGTTGATTGCAAGTTTTTGACCAATAAAGCTTGCTGCTTGTACAGCTTCACCAGGAGAAACCCCGATTAAGATTGCAAATGGTGATAATAAGTAACCGAAGATTAAATCAAGGCTAAGTTTAATATCGAACAGAGAACCAATCAATCCTAATAATCCATTTAATAAAGCGATTAATGCGATGAAAGCCATTAACATTGCTGCTACGTTAATAACAAGTTGCATACCTTCAGATGCACCGCGTGCAGCTGCGTCGATAACGTTTGCGTCTTCACGTTCTGTAGAAAGTTCAACGTTATTATCTACTTTTTCTGTCTCAGGCATAATCAGTTTCGCAATTAATAAGCTTGATGGAGCTGCCATTATTGCAGCCGCTAATAAGTGCTCTAACGGAATACCCATTGCTGCATAACCGACGAGAACAGATCCAGCAACAGCTGTCATACCGCTTACCATAATAGCGAAGAATTCACTATTTGTTAAACGTGCTAAGTAAGGTTTAATTAAAATTGGAGCTTCAGTTTGTCCTAAAAATACAGTCGTTACTGAGTTTAAGCTTTCTGCTTTAGAAGTTCCAAGAAGTTTACTTAATGCGCCACCAACGACGCTAACAAATTTCTGCATAATACCAAAATGATATAAGATTGCTACTAATGAACTAATAAATACGATTGGAAGTAGTGCTTGAATAAAGAATACAAATCCCCAAGGTCCTTTTGCGTTGACTAAATCCCCAGCAACGAACTTAATTCCCTCGTAAGAAAAATTAATTAATCCTTGAACACCGTCAGCAGCGTGTTTTAAACCTGCTTTACCAGCATCCCATCGTAATACGATAAATGAAAATGACATTTGTAATGCTAGCGCGATTAAAATTGTGCGCCAATTAATAGCTTTGCGGTTGGAAGATAGTAAGAATGCAATTGCTAATACTCCAATCACGCCGCCAATTCCCCATAAAAGATTCATGCAGTGTATGCTCCTTCCTCATAGTAAAAACAGTGTATAAACCAGTTGTCTATACGTTTACGAATATAACATCTTAAGTAACTTATCATAATGGACATCGGAGGTCAAACGTCTAATGAAAAGTTTAAATAAAAAGAAAATTCTTCAAAAAAACACATATGAAATAAATAGACATGAAATAGGTTATGTTTTTTATGGGAATATATACATTATGATAACGTTATGGATTGTTTTTGCAGAATAAAGTGTATGAAATGGAAGAATAGATACATTATTTTTGTAGAGGGAAGCTAGGGGAAAGGGAGTAATTGTTGAACTCATAGCAAAAAGCCTTCTAGTAAACTAGAAGGCTTTGAAACTATTAATTAAGGTGCTTTCGTGTATCCTAAGAAGTGGCTCTTCCAATAAGAGTTACTTAATGAAGCGATTGCTACACCTTTATCTCCAGCTTGGATAAATGATCCGCCCCCAAGGTAAATACCCATGTGAGAAGGGCCAGATTTATAAGTGTTTTGGAAATAAATTAAGTCACCAGGTTGTGGACTTGAAGTTTTTGGTAGGCTACTCCAATATCCTGCAACACTTTGGCGGCTAATGTTATGACCAAATTTCTTAAATACGTGGTAGATGTAACCACTGCAGTCAACACCGTTAGCAGAAGTTCCGCCCCAAACGTATGGTACACCTTGCATTGATTTTGCGTATGCAAGTACGGAAGAACTGTCGCCGCTATTATTACCTGTATTATTATTGTTGTTATTGTTTTGATTGTTATTTTGGTTATTGTTAGGCTTATTATCTACTGCGCCTCCAACTGGTGTTTTAGATAGGTAACGTGTTCCGATATAACCAGTTTGACCGTTGTAGTTAATTTTGCTCCATCCAGAGTTTTCAGAGATTACTTGAACCTTCTGACCTTGTGGAAGTGCGCCTATGATTCTATAATTTGTACCTTCGCCGCTACGTACATTTAGTGCAGAAGCATTAATGTAGTAGTCACCAATTGTACCTTGGTTAGGTTTTTCAGGTTGTTTTGGTTGCTCAGGAGTAGTAGTGCCACCTTTAACGAATTTTACAAATTCGCTGCTAACAAAGCCTGTTTTTCCTTGGTAATTTACTTTAAACCAACCGTTTTCAGATCCAACTACGTTTAATGTTGTACCGTTTAAAACGCCACCAATTACACTATGATAAGCAGCAGGGCCTGTACGAACACGTAAAGATGTAGCGTTAACTACATAAGAACCGCCAGTTTGAATAGTTCCATTATTGTTTTGCCCTTGTTTGTTGCCTTCTGTAACGTTTTCGTTAGAACCGCCTTTTGTTACGTAGTCTTTGCTTATATAAGCAGTTTGTCCTGCGTAATTGATTTTGAACCAATCTTGAACTTCGCCAACAACTTGTACTACTTGTCCTTTTTTGACAGAACCTACAGTTGTGTGAGAAGTGCTAGGACCTGTACGAACGCGAAGGGAAGATACATTTACTGTATAGTTTCCGCTTGCTGGTTTTACTTCTTGGTTGTTATTATTCGTATTGTTGTTTGAAGAACCCCCATTAGAAGAACCGCCAGATACGAATTCGCCACTTACATAACCTACTTGTCCATTATGGTTAATTTTCACCCAACCATTTTCTTGTCCAATTACGTTTAATGTTTGTCCTGCATATACACGTCCAGAAACAGAACTAGAAGTGTTAGGAGCTGTACGTACACGTAATACATCAGCGGTAACTTTATTGTTTCCACCTGTGCTTACATTGTTGTTTGCTGCTCCACTTTTTGATACAAATTCGCCACTAACAAAGCCTGTTTTTCCGTTAATGTTAATTTTGAACCAACCATTTTCTTCGCCAATCACGTTTAGTGATTGACCGTTATAAACACGTGAGATGATGTCGTGAGAAGTGCTTGATCCCGCACGAACATGTAAGACGCTCGTGTTTACCGTATAAGATGAGTTGTTTGACGCAGAAGCTTGGACAGTTGTAGCAGCTTTTTGTGTATTTTGTTCAGGTGCAGCTTGAACACTATCAAGTGTAGGTGCTGCTCCTCCTGCTACAGACACTGCCGCAAGACCGGCAAGATACTTTTTCATAATTTGTCGATTCCTTTCTGTCTGTAATGTAGTGAAGAAATATTTACCAACTGTTAAAAATTCTAAAGAGCATGTCGATTACTGTCAAGGCTTATGTGGGAATCTGAATATGACAAAAAGATTACAAGAAAAAATCAAGGTATAAATTTACACCTTGATTTCCATTTAAATGCATATATTGAATATAAAAGGACAGAAATTATTCGTGTTTAAGAAGATGACATATTGGATTGTAACAAGATTTTATTAAAAGATTTTTGCAGTTTTTTGGTGATAGCTCCAACTTGCCCATCTTGAATCGCGGTTCCATCAAGGTGGGTCATTGGTAAAATTTCAATTGTTGTGCCTGTAAAAAAGCATTCATCTGCTTGATAAACGTCACGAACGCTGAAAAGTTCTTCCTGTACAGGAATGTGAAGAGTATTCGCTAAAGAAAGGACATATTGACGAATAATGCCATTTAAAATAAGGTGATTGGCTGGATGTGTGTAAAGAGTTCCGTTTTTAATTAAAAAGAAGTTGGAATGGCTTCCTTCCGTTACAATACCATTCCTTACGAGAAGTGCCTCTTTACAGCCTTTTCGTTCAGCTTTCGTAGCAGCTAGTACGTTTGGTAATAAATTTAATGATTTAATGTCACAGCGTAGCCATCGAGTATCGGGTTCTGATATAGCGCGTATACCATATTCAATCCATAAGGCTGGTCTTTCTTTTTTTGTAATATAGGCATAAATTGTCGGAGGGGTGTCATATGAAAATACATGTGTGCGAGCTTGTACACCACGAGATACTTGCAAATAAATTGTGCCATCTTCGTGGAAATGGTTTCTTTCAATTAATTTGTAAAGTAAAGTGATGAGCTCAGCTTTTGAAAAAGGGAGCGATAATTCTATTTCTTCCATGGATCGATATAATCTCGTTATGTGCGGATCTAATAAGTGAAAGTTCCCTTTATATAGGCGAATAACCTCGTAGACACCATCTCCGAACTGCGAACCTCTCTCTTCAAGTTCTATGTACGTTTGTTGTTTTGTTGTATCAATAACTTCATCATTCCAAAGTACAAATTTTTCGTATGCCAATTTCCGTCCCATCCTTTCGTAAGTACGTAAGTAACGTGAAACTTTCATTCATGCGAGATAAAAATCACTATAGTAATTTTTATGTAAGCAATTCTCTACATATGACCGTATATGTATTTGTAAATCATAGAGAAGTAAGGATGGTTTACCCCGCATTAACGGGCAGTAAAACTCCTACTTAAAAATTCGGGTGGAGCAAAGAAGTGAATTGGGCGAATAACTGCCCGTAGCTGCCCGATTGGTGAGGGCTGATTAAAGTTTCACTTTACAGCATTTTGTATATACAAATTCGAAAATAAGAATGAGAATCCTGCTTTTAAATAAAAAAAAGCAACATTCTTATGGAATGCTGCACAAGGAGGGTAGCTATCTTTCATAGGGACATTGTCTCGTTGAATGTTTTGTGTATGGAAACAAAACATGTTGAAAGACAATTATAAGAAAGTAGAAACAAAAGATTTACACACTTCTTTAAGGGATCTTACGAAAGATGAGAGATAAGAAATATGTAGAACCTCGTTTACATATTTTATTATAGAGATTTTTCATTAACACTATGTGAATATTTGGTAAAGGTTATGTAATTTTAAAGTTAATGAATATAAGTAGTTGTATGGAAGAAAATAAAAAAAGAGGCTGAGATTACTCAGCACTCTTCTTTTCTTCTTTAATAACTGTTTTTACTTCACCAGTTTTGATCTTATTACTTTCAGAGAAGCGAAGTAAGTCACCTTCAATGATTTTATCAGACATGTTCAATTCATTTTGGGCGCGATCAATTAGTGGTTGAGATTCTTCTTTCGGTAATTGTACAACTTCGCCAGTAGCACGGTCATAGAATGTACTGTTTGTGTACATGTATTTATCTGTAACGAAGCTACCGTCACGAAGAACAACGAATCCTTTATTATCAGGTGAGAATACATCATGACCGAATCGAACGTCATTTGTAGAATCTACACCAAGTAAGTTTAGAATAGTTGGTTTAATGTCAATTTCACCAGTTGGTTTCGAAATTGTTTTACCTTCTTTTTGACCTGGAACGTGAATAAACATCGGTGTTTTTTGTAAGTTCATATGGTCAAATGCAGTGATTTCTTCTTTTCCTAAGAACTGTGCCATTGCACGGTTATGGTTTTCAGAAATACCGTAGTGGTCACCGTAGAATACGATTACTGAGTTGTCGTAAATACCTTCTGCTTTTAGACGCTCAATAAAGTGTTTCATTGCTTCGTCTAAGTAACGAGCAGTTACCATGTAACGGTCAAATACTCCATCACCAGAATTGTATTCGTCGATTAATTTTGTACTGTCATCGTAAGTGAATGGGTAGTGATTCGTTAAAGTAAGGAAGCGAGTATAGAATGGTTGCTTCACTTGTTTTAACATATCAATAGATTGATCGAAGTACTCGATATCTTTTAATCCCCAATTTAATTTTGTTTCTGGCGTAATCTTGTAGTCAAGCTCGTTGTAGTAACGATCATAACCAAGTGCTGGATACATAATGTTACGGTTCCAGAATGTTGCGTTGTTTGCGTGGAATACCGACGTGTGATACCCTTGCTGACGTAAAATTTCTGGAGTTGCTGTATATTCATTGTTACCGTGTGTGAAGAATACAGCACCGCGGTCTAGTGGATATAACGAAGTATCTACTAGGAATTCAGCATCAGATGTTTTACCTTGACCAGTTTGATGGAAGAAGTTATCAAAGTAATAACTTTCTTTCGTAAATTGGTTTAAGAATGGTGTAACTTCTTGTCCGTTAACTGTTGCACCAATTAAGAATGTTTGTAATGACTCAAGAGAGACAACAATTACGTTTTTCCCTTTTGCAGTACCGAACATATTTGGATCTGGTTTACTTTGTGTTGTTTTTACGTAGTTTTCTGTTTCTTGTAATTTACTACCGTCAGCGAACGCTTTTTGTGAACTTGATTTTGCTTGTAAGCCAAGATCGTATACTTGGTGTACATATAATCCTAAGTTTTTAACAAGCATAACGCGGTCGAATGAACGTGTTAATAGTTCTGGGCGTTCAGCTTCTGCAAGTCCTAAGTTTGCGAAGAAAATAGCAACTGTTGATACGAAGTATAGAGAACGCATCGGGCGTGCTACACGCTCTGTAGGTGCAAAGTTCTTCATTTTCTTTAATAGAACGAAGAAAACGATAATGTCTGCAAATGCAAGGATAATTTTGTAGTTAAATAATTCTTTCACACTAGAACCTAAACTTCCGAAGTTAGATGTTTGTCCTAGCACCGGTAATGTAACGAAGTCATTGTAGAATCCGTAGAACATTACGTTACCAACAAGAACGATTGTTAAGACAAAATTAATTCCAAGTGCTATATAGTTACGTTTTTTCCCTTTTGCAAATAATGCAAGACCAACAAGCAGTAATGATGCTGCTAATGGGCTAAGGAATAAAATGAATTCTTGCATGAAAGATTCAAGTTTTAAGTCAAAGCTTGTGCGTGTAATAAGGTAAGTTTTCAGCCATAAGGCTAAAGCTACGAATACAGTGAAACGCACATTTTGAAATTGTGATTTCAAGGTTTCTTTCATTCATTTCCACCCTTTCTCTATCAGGCTTGGTCGATTTTGGAGCGAAAAATGCTAAAATAAAAAATACATAGTTTTCTTGGCCATAATTAAAGGTTCTATATTCACCCATATACGACTATAACTATGCATACCCTTTTGGTTTCTTTTGTTGCTCATAAGCATAACGTCATTTCTGTATTATACAACAAAATTCATTTCTGAGAAACACTATAACATTTTACATTTTTTGTATAAGATTTGTCACTACCAGAGAAAACTTTAACATTCGTTTATATGTCCGTCAACTAGAAAATATAACAAAGGTAGAGCAGAATGTTAAGTAGAAGTGAAAATTTTCTTTGTTGAGAAATAAGAAACGAAGATGGGTAAGGGTTATCTAGAAATCTATTATATGAAGGAAATCGTGTAAAAATTAACGAACACTTGTTCTTTTTTAGTTTGTTTGTTACAATAAAAGTTCATTGATAGGTTTTGTGTAATTTCCATGAACTTTTACTGATAACATATTGTAGCTTATTTCTTTTTAAAAATAGGGAGGCTTTTTACATGAAACAAAAATTTTCAGTTGAAGCGTTTTGGAAGAAAGTAAAACATGTTGCAAAGCAAGCTGGGCAGTCGGTCATTTATGCAAGTTTATTACTGTTTTACGTTTTGCAAAGACCCGATGTTCCAAAACGAGTGAAAATTATTGTAATTGGAGCACTTGCTTATTTTATTGCACCGATTGATGCGATTCCAGATTTCATTGCTGGAATTGGCTATACGGATGATTTAGGGGCGTTAACGGCCGCACTAATACAGGTGTCGTTATACGTCAATGAAGATGTGAAAGATAAGGCACGAGTGAAGTTGGCAGAATGGTTTGGTTCGGATATAGACACAACATTTATCGATCAGAAATTAGGTCAATAGGTGAAACCTGTCATAAGGTGACAGGACGAACGTAAGCGAGGAAGTGCATTATGCCATCAGGAAGAACACATACGAAAATAAACTTAATATCCCTTCCGGTTGTTTTGTTTTTTCTCTTTTCGTATGGATTAACAAATTTTGATTTTTTATTAACTTTTGCAATTGGTTTTTTAGTAGGTACTTCATTTTTAACACCAGATTTAGATACGTACAGTAATGCTTATAACAAATGGGGTTTCTTACGTATATTTTGGTATCCTTATAAAAAAGTAATGCCGCATCGATCTTTCTTTACGCATACGATTATACTTGGTGATGTGATTCGTATTGCGTACATGTTAATCGTCTTTTCTCCATTTTTATTTCTATTAAATGTAATCGCACTGGATGGTAATTTAATAGAAATTGCGAAGAAACATGAGGTTGAAATTGTAACGTTCTTAATGGGAATTGTTGTGGCAAGTACGCTTCACATTATAGCGGATAAAGTGAATACGCGCCGAAAGAAAATGATGAGAAAAAAGAAGAAACGCAGAAGATAAAGTGAACGAATTAGGAAAAGGACCCTTGCAATTTGCAAGGGTCCTTTTTTAAACAAACGTTTGTTTAAAATTAAGCTTTCAGTACTTTAATTCCTTTTACAATGTTCCAGATGAAGTAGTATAAGCTGATGATTCCGCAAATAGCTAAGACAATCATTGATCCAATTCCAAGTGTTACATCTGCTTGGTCAGATCCCATGCCCATAATTCCTAAAATGGCTACGCCGATAAATGTAGCAATACTTGGAATGATGTGTGTCCATAGAGCACGTTTTGCATGTGGCTTTGTTTCAGCGTCCCCCACAATCCAAACGATAATTGGGAATAAGATAGGGGCAAATAGTACACTAAAGTACGATAAAGCAGCTAATATTTTGTTTCCATTCATATATATCACCTCATAAATAATGTCCGTTGTTATACTATTATTATGCAATAAATTTTGCAAGCTTTCTATCGATGAACATTACAGGAACATGACGATTTTGTAAGATTTTTTCGTTAAATGATAAAATTTTCAAAAAAATCTTTTTTAATGGAAATTGTTATGGTACAGTATAAATGAAAGTTGTTGAAAACGTTTTCTTAAACGTTTTTTTATTTTAGACTTAAAGGTATGATGACCTGATAGTCTATTGATGAGGTTATTCTATTTAAAAGGGGATTCTTTAGGGGGAGAGAACAATGAACACATGGACACAAGTTTATGATCCATTCGGAAACATTTGGATTTCGGCAGCGGTAGCACTTATTCCGATTATCTTTTTTTTCTTAGCTTTAGCAGTTTTCCGCATGAAAGGGTATGTGGCAGGATTTATTACAGTTGTACTTACAGTTTTAGTAGCGTTATTCGCTTATAAAATGCCGTTCACGATGGCGATGGCAGCGACCGGATATGGTTTCTTATACGGATTATGGCCAATTGCTTGGATTATCATTATGTCGGTATTTTTATATAAAATTTCTGTGAAAACAGGTCAATTCGATGTGATTCGTGCATCGGTATTATCGATTACGAACGATCATCGTCTACTCGTTATTTTAATTGGATTTTCATTTGGAGCATTTTTAGAAGGAGCGGCAGGATTTGGGGCACCAGTAGCGATTACAGCAGCACTTCTTGCGGGGCTTGGGTTAAATCCTTTATACGCAGCAGGTCTTTGTTTGATTGCAAATACTGCACCAGTGGCGTTCGGAGCGATGGGAATTCCGATTACAGTTGCTGGACAAGTAACAGGTATTGATCCACATAAAATTGGACAAATGGCTGGGCATCAATTACCGTTCCTATCATTATTTGTGCCATTCTTTATCGTATTTTTAATGGATGGATTTAAGGGGATACGACAAACGTGGCCTGCCTTATTTGTAGCGGGTAGTTCATTTGCGATTACGCAGTTCATTACAGCGACATTTTTAGGACCAGAACTTCCGGATATTACATCGGCACTTGTAAGTTTAATTAGTTTAGCGCTGTTCTTAAAAGTTTGGCAGCCGAAAGAAATTTATCAATCTGGGCAAGCAAATAGTGAAGTAGCAGCAACAACGACAGCGGCATCGATGCCGAAATTAACGTTTGGAAAAGTAGTGAAGGCATGGTCCCCATTTATCGTATTAACGGTTATGGTAGTCATTTGGAGCCAAAGTTTCTTTAAGGCATTATTCACTCCAGGAGGGGCTTTAGAAAGTCTTGTATTTAAGTTTGAAATTCCAGGTCTGCATAATCTAGTAATGAAAGCAGAGCCAATTGTAAATAAACCAACGCCTTACGAGGCAATTCTGAAGTTTGATGTATTATCGGCAACCGGAACAGCGATTTTAATTGCTTGTATCATTTCCATGTTTATTTTGAAAATGAATGTAAAAGATGCAGTAGTGACATTTAAAGAAACGTTAAGCGAATTAAAAATGCCAATTCTATCTATCGGATTCGTACTAGGGTTTGCATTTATCGCAAACTATTCTGGTCTATCTTCCACGTTAGCGTTAGCATTAGCTGGAACTGGCGGACTATTCCCGTTCTTCTCACCATTCTTAGGCTGGATTGGCGTATTCCTAACAGGGTCTGATACGTCTGCGAATGCACTGTTCTCAAATTTACAAGCCATTACAGCGCAGCAAGTCGGCGTATCTGAAGTGCTTCTCGTTGCAGCAAATACAACAGGCGGTGTAACAGGTAAAATGATTTCCCCGCAGTCGATTGCGATCGCTTGTGCAGCGGTTGGTCTTGCTGGAAAAGAATCGGATTTGTTCCGTTTTACAGTGAAGCATAGCTTATTCTTCGTAATTATTGTTGGTATTATGACGTATGTGCAGGCGTATTATTTAACTTGGATGATTCCGTAAAGAGCAAAAGAAATAAGCTTTGAATTTTTCAGATTATGGTGTATGATGGGAAAGTATTGAAAATTAAATCAGTGATAAACTAGGGGTGCCTAACGTATGCGTAGGCTGAGAGAGAAGCGCGTGAACTTCTTAACCCTTTGGACCTGATCTGGCTCGTACCAGCGTAGGGAAGTTAACGGCTTTACATAATGATGTCTTTTATGAGCCAGGTCCTTATTTTTTTATGGACCTGGCTCTTTTTATTTTGGCATACGCTGGCCATATCTCGTCCTTGTCACGTACAGGGGGGCAACAAAAATTATGAAACAATCTGTTTCAGCTGAGCAAATTGAATTGAAATCGAGTTTACCAGGGAGTAAGAAAGTATATGTGGATGGGCCACGAGAAGGCATGAAAGTACCGATGCGTGAGATTGAACAAAGCGAAACGAATGGCGTTCCAAATCCGCCAATTCGTGTGTATGATACGAGCGGCCCTTATACGGATCCTGAGTATAAAGTGGAGTTAGAAAAGGGGATTCCAACGCCGCGCCACTCTTGGATTATGGGGCGTGGTGATGTAGAAGCATACGAAGGGCGTGAAGTGAAACCAGAGGATGACGGTGTGAAAGTGGCTTCGAAACATACACCTGTTTTCCCGCAAATGGATCGCCAGCCACTTAGAGCAAAGCAAGGTGCAAACGTTACGCAAATGCACTATGCACGTAATGGCATTATTACTTCTGAGATGGAATATGTTGCGATTCGTGAAGGGGTAGAGCCGGAGTTTGTTCGTAAGGAAATCGCAGAAGGCCGCGCTATTTTACCAGCGAATATTAATCATCCAGAAGCTGAACCGATGATCATCGGGCGTAACTTCCATGTGAAGGTAAACGCGAATATCGGAAACTCAGCTGTATCTTCTTCGATTGCAGAAGAAGTAGAGAAGATGACGTGGGCTACTCGCTGGGGTGCAGATACGATTATGGATTTATCTACAGGTAAAAATATTCATACGACGCGTGAGTGGATTATTCGTAACGCGCCTGTACCAGTTGGAACTGTACCGATCTATCAAGCGCTGGAAAAAGTAAACGGAATTGCAGAAGATTTAACGTGGGAAGTATATCGTGATACGTTAATTGAGCAGGCGGAGCAAGGCGTTGATTACTTTACGATTCACGCTGGTGTATTGCTTCGTTACATTCCAATCACGGCAAAGCGTACGACAGGTATCGTTTCGCGCGGTGGTTCGATTATGGCGCAGTGGTGTCTATTCCATCATAAAGAAAACTTCCTATATACTCACTTTGAAGAGATTTGTGAAATTATGAAGCAGTACGATGTTTCGTTCTCTCTTGGAGATGGATTACGTCCAGGGTCTATTGCAGATGCAAATGACGAAGCACAGTTTTCTGAGCTTGAAACACTTGGCGAATTAACCAAAATTGCTTGGAAACATGATGTGCAAGTTATGATTGAAGGACCTGGACACGTACCGATGCACTTAATTAAAGAGAATATGGAGAAAGAGCTTGATATTTGTCAGGGCGCGCCGTTTTACACACTTGGGCCGCTAACGACAGATATTGCACCAGGTTATGACCATATTACATCTGCAATTGGAGCTGCTATGATTGGCTGGTTTGGAACAGCGATGCTTTGTTATGTAACGCCGAAAGAACATTTAGGTTTGCCAAACAAAGATGATGTACGCACGGGTGTTATTACGTATAAAATTGCAGCGCATGCGGCTGATCTTGCGAAAGGACATAAAACGGCTCATCAGCGTGATGATGCACTTTCAAAAGCACGCTTCGAATTCCGTTGGCGCGATCAATTTAATTTATCTTTAGATCCTGAACGTGCGATGGAATATCATGATGAAACGTTGCCTGCAGAAGGGGCAAAGACAGCTCACTTCTGTTCAATGTGTGGACCGAAGTTTTGTAGTATGAGAATTTCGCATGATATTCGTGAGTATGCAAAAGAAAATGATTTAGAAACGACAGAAGCAATTGAAAAAGGAATGAAAGAGAAAGCAGAAGAATTTAAAGAAGCTGGTAGTCATTTATATCAATAATATGTTACACCTCTTTACTTGATTGATCACACTGTAGTACCTAACTTTATTATAGAAGAAGCCCCATTTGCTAAGACGGTAGCAAATGGGGCTTCTGTTGTTTATAAGGCAAAGAAGAGATGTACCCAGTAGAATAAGAGGAATAGTGTGACGACTGTTGTGAGCGGGATAACGATAAGGGATACACTTAAATAGTCTTTCCATTTTACTTTAATTTTGTTTTGTTTCAGAATATACATCCAAATGAGTGAAGCTAGTGTACCAATTGGTAGTAATAGTGAACCGATATCACTACCAATGATGTTTGCAAGATAGATTGTTTTTAATGTGACTGGATCTAGTCCCATTTCTGTTAATGTGATTGTACCAATCATAAGGGCAGGATGGTTATTGAAGACGTTAGAGAGGATGGATACAAGTCCGCCCATTGCAAAGCTAGCATAGAGTAGATGCTGATTCACAATTGGCTCGAGCCATTGTACAAGTGCAGCTGTTAATCCTGCGTTGTGGAGTCCGTAAATAATGACGTACATAGAGAAGGCGAAAATTAAAATGTGCCACGGTGTCTTTTTCAAAATGTCGACAGGATTTGTTCGTAAGTAGTACCATCTCCAAATGAGAAGAACGAGTGAACCAAGTACTGCAACGATTTCAATTGGGATGGATAAGAAGGATGCAACGAATAGAAGACAGCGCATCAGGAAGACGAAACCTAATACTTTTAACATGAATCTTGTCCGTTTTTGTTTCGTATCAACAGAATTATTTCCTTTTAGTGGATGGAAGTTTTTCGTGAAGAAAATTTCTTCAATATCATATGAAGAAACAGGTAATTTTTTCGGAAGTTTTTTCTTCAAAACTGTATACATGAGCCATGACATAAATAATAAGCCTAATGTTGCAGGTACAAACATCATAGCAGTATGCATATAAAGAGTCATATTAACGATATTTAATGCAATTAAGTTTACGATATTACTTACACCAATTGGTGCACTAGATGCGGTAGCGATTAAAGCTCCGCTTAATAAATAAGGAATTTGTTGATGTGGTTTTAATTGAAGGTTTTTTAGAAGAAGAATTAAAATGGGAGTTGTAATTAAAATACTACCGTCGTTATTAAATAAAAGAGTCATAAGAAAACATAATAATTGAATATACCAGTATAGACGGCGTCCAGAACCTTTCGCTAGATTTGCCAGTTTCGCTGCGGACCAATGGAAGAAGCCGAAGCTTTCTAATATAACTGCCATGACGATGGTCGCTAATATTGTTATGGAAGCACCGCCAATTTTACTTATAATATCCATGACGTCTGGTTTTGATACAAGTCCAGTAATTATGATGATACCAGCTCCGATTGCTGCTGGCCACGCCTCATTCAAACCTCGAGGCCGCCAAAAGATAACGATCATCGTTAAGAAGAATACAATAATAGTAATCCATATTTCAATGCTCATATTTTGCCTACCTTTCTATTTTCCCTTGAACAGATGTAGCTTGTCTCAAGTTTATATTGGTAGTATATTCAGCAAAAAATAAGAAGAACTAGACGTATAACGAGATGAACCGAATATGTGTTTTTCATGCTAAAGGACAAGTGTCACGAATAGTGAAATAACTATTATGAGAGGAGTCTATAAATTATTGGGGCAGTAAAATAGTAAATGAAATTTATATGGGCAATTATGGAGATATATTGGCGCAACTTAAAATATATCAGCGATTATTGAAATATATTGGCGATTTTTAAAATATATCGACTTATCAACAAAACATGACAAAAGGAGTCTATTCCAAAATGCCTTTTGGGACAGACTCCAAGACTATATTATTTTTCCTTCAAAAAAGTACGATCCTTCAAGAATAAATTCCAGAAGAAAATAAATCCTGGTAATAAAATTGCAATCCCAATTGCGTATAGAATGAGCAGTGCATAGAACGTTTCTGTCGTTGTAAAGCTTGTAAATACAGTTACGTCAGGATAAATAATATAAGGTAAATGCGCGACGCCGTAAGCGTAGCTGGCAAATGCATATTGAGCGACGACAGCTAAAACGGCAATGCGAGGGTATCCTAGTGTATTGTATTTTTTGTTTGTCCACCAAAGGGACGAGTATCCGATAACGAATAAAACAATAGAAACTGTAAACCACGGGAATTGCTTTATTAATCCTTGCATAAGCCAATGTGTTTCTGGGTCCATTACAACGAGGGCGATGATTGCTGTAACGAGCGTTGCAGGACCAAGAATGATAGCATTTCTTCTATAAATTCTATACGTATCTTCTGAACTTTGTTCTCTCGCAAAATCAGCAAGAAAGAGAGAGGAGAGAAATAGTTCAGACGTTAGTCCGAAGAGCATATAACAGTAGATAACCGGGCTAGAAAGAAGTTTTCCATACAGGAGTACTTCTTTTCCTTCAGACATTGTAATATAGGCTCCCTCTGTAACGGGTAAAACGGTAATTAATAGTGCTGGAATTAAGAGACCAGTAATACCTGAAATAACCCGAAGAAGGTACTGATATTTTGGTAAGGAGTAAGCAAATACCATAAACGTACTACGTACTGCAACGAGCACTAAAATTAACATAACTGGTACGAACATTACTGTCGCAAGAGTAAAGGCCGCTTTCGGAAAGAAGCCGAGAAATGCGACAACGACGAAAACAAGAAACGTATTTGTTACTTCCCAAGTGGGTGATAAGTACCGATTCGCAAGTTTGGCAGCGAGAGTTGGATGTTTGGCGTATACCATGCCCCAAAAACCAGCTCCAAAATCGATGGACCCTAATATACTGTATACGAAAATAAGGGCCCATAAGATGATGATTGCAATACTTTCCTCATGCATGAGAATCGCCTCCTTGGTGTTGTAAATCATTCTTTAATGGATGTCTTCTAAAGAATGTCCGTAGAACAATGACTGTTAAAATAGCGAGTCCAATATATAAAATGATGAACAAAACAAATAAAGGACCGACGAAATCGGCGCGTGTAGATGCATCGACGGTACGTTGCATACCATAAATTGTCCATGGTTGACGACCGCTACAACTGAAAATCCATCCGAATTCAATACCGAGCATCATAATTGGTCCGCATGCGGCAGCCCCCCAAAGTAGCCACTTCGGTAATTCTGTTCCCTTTTTTCGGTAAACGAAGTACCAATATAAGAGTGCAATTGCTGCAACTGCAAAGGTAAACGCAGCGGTGCCGACCATTAAGTTGAATAGTGTATGTGTATAAAATGGTGGCCATGTTTCTTGTGGGAATTCATTTAGACCTTTTACGACAGTGCTAGGGTCTAGTCCCACTAATAAGCTAAGCATGTTTGGGATTTCAAGTGCATAGTTTAGTTCAAGTGTATTAGGATCCACAACCCCGCCAATGGATAGCGGTGCGTGTGATGTCGTTTCAAATAAAGCTTCAGCAGATGCAAGTTTTTCAGGTGAGTGTTTATGTAGGGCGATTGCCGATTCGTGCCCTGAAAGCCACATCGTAGCGCCTGTAATAAATGTCACGACAAGCCCTAATAGTAGCCCCTTTTTATGATAAGCAATTTCACGTGTACTTAAATTTTTCTTCAATAATTTAAATCCAGCGATAGAAGCAATGACAGCCGCACCAGTTGCATAAGCCGTAATAACGACATGGAATGCACTTGTGCCAAAACTCGGATTAAAGAAAGCTTTCCAAGGATCAACGTTAAAAACAGATCCATCTGGATTCATTGAAAAGCCTGCTGGTGTATTCATCCATGTATTTGCTGATGTAATGAGCACGGCGGATGCCGTGGCACCAAGCATGACGAAAAATAGCGAGATTAATCTCATAAATGGAGGAAGTTTATCGGCTGCATATACGTAAATCGACATGAATAAAGCCTCCAAAAAGAAGGCAAAAATCTCAATTTGGAAGGGAACAGAAATAACTTGCCCAACAATTTTGGCGAAACCAGGCCAAAGAAGTGAGATTTGCACACCAACAATTGTTCCAGTTGGAATTGCTACACCGAGAAGAATAGCAAACGCCTTTGTCCATCTTTTCGCCATAATGGCATAGTCGGAGTCTTTCTTCCAGTGATAGAGTATTTCGCTTATAAAAATCATCAATGAAAGACCGACCCCAAGTGTTGCAAAGATAATGTGGAATGCTAATGAAGAACCAAAAAATGCTCTTGCTAATGTTACCGTATCCATATGTAAACTCCTCTTCTTTTTTGCCATTATTTTCTGATTGAATTGGAAGATTTATTCAAAAAAACTACCAAAAATATATATGTATTTAAAAAGTGAATATGATAATATAATGTTGTAATATTTTGAATAGAAAGAAATAAATAGTTGGTCATGTTTTGTTTGTTTTTTGCTCAGGAATCTTTTATAATCTTTTATGCGAACATAAGTTCTGTTTTTCGGAATCAAGAAGTTTATGTGAAATGGAGAGGGTGTTTTATGTATCCTGAAGTCATTAAAAAGATGGCATTTTCAAAAGAGCATAGAGATTTATTATTGAAGCTATATAATAAAGAAATTACACGTCGTGAATATGATCGACTTGTACAATCGCTATATAAACCTTCTAAAGAGGTTTGCGGGGGATAGAAATGCGGGAGACAATCTAATAGATTGTCTTTTTTAAATTTATGTATGTTCTGATAAAATTAAGGTTAGCCTTACTAGGGAGGTGAAAAGATTGCGGAAACGTTTATATATAGGGATTGGAGTTATCTTCTTAATCGCTTTAGGTGGAATTGTATTTTGGTCAGCTTTACAAGGAAACCGTACAGAAAATTTTATTTTAAGACATATGGTGAATGACAATGGAACACTTGCCACGTATCGTTTAGTAGATACTAAGGCAGGTACGGGTGAAGCTAAGGGACGTGAAGCTTTATCAGAATCGGCGGGATTATGGTTACAGTATACACTTGATAAAGATGATCAGGCGTTATTTGATGAGCAAGTAAAGGTTATTCAAGATAATTTCATATATAAGAATCATATCGTTTTATGGAAACTCTCTGAAAAGGGAGAGAGGCAGTCAGCTACAAATGCACTTATAGATGATCTTCGTATTATAGAACAATTATATCGTGCTTATGAAATGTATAAGGAAGAGCGTTATAAAAACCTTGCCGATCAATTAAGTGATGCTGTACTTCGTTATAATAAAAAAGATAATTATTATGTTGATTATTATGATGCAGATGCAGGAAAACAAAATAATTTTGTAACAACATCATACATAAATCCGCGTGCATTCTCCTATATGAAGAAGTACGGCAAAGTTTCTGCTCAGCAATATCAGGAAGTCGTTCAATTTTTAGCAGATTATCCAAGGCATGGCTGGGCATTCCCAAAAGAGTATAAAGAAGATGGTACATTTACGTACGATAAAGAAGTGAATCTTATTGACCAATCATACGTTGCATATCATCGAAGTTTAGGTGGTCTTTCATCAGCCGCTTATTTGGAATTTATAAAGAAGAAGTTCCAGGAGGATGGAAAGCTATACGGTCGTTACAATTTAGAAACGGGAAAACAAACTGTGAATTATGAATCGCCGGCCGCGTACGGACTAACGATTTTGTACGTACTACAAACAGGTGATACAAAGTTTGCGAAGGAATTGTATGATCATATGGCCACATTCCGAAATGACAATGTATTTAGTAGATATTACGGTGGATATGTAACAGGTGAAAATAATAATACGCATATTTTTGATAACGTATTGCCGCTTTTAGCTGAAATGGAATTAAAAAAGAGTGAACAATAAAAGGTGCCACCATATGAGGGTGGCACCTTTTATTTGTTCATATAATTTTATGTCCTAATATTAGAGAAGTAGTCAATCACGAATTCACGGAATTGCTGAGCTGTTTTTGATAAGTAGCGTTTTTTTGACCAACTTAATCCGATGGTTCGCTGACAAGTGGGTTCAATAATACGCAACTTGCTTGATGCTAAAGTAGAGTTTTTTAATAAAGTTAAACTTGGAACAAAAGCGATGCCGAGACCTTGCTTAATGAGGTCGCTAATTACGGTCGGTTCATCGACTTCAAAAGCAATATGCGGAGTGAAACCAGCTTCTTTACAAAATTCATCTGTTAAGTGCCGAAATCCATAGCCAGTGTTCATACTAATGAACGGTTCGTCCTTTACTTCATGGAGGTGGATATTTTCTCGGCCTGATAAACGATGGCCTGAAGGGACGACTAAGAAAATTTCTTCTGTAATAAGTGGTTCCCAAACAATTTCTTCTCCTTCAATTGGCACAGAGGAGATACAAAAGTCAATTTCTATATTATCTAGTTGTCGTTTCATAGAAGGAGTGGATGCCAGAAATTGTTGGAACCGAACGTTAGGATGTTCTAGTAAAAAAGAGCCAAGTAGTTCTGGCAATATTCTCGGAATAGAAACGGCTAGTGTAATAGAGCTTTGTTGTAATTCGGCTAAATCTTTAATTTCTCGTTCCCCTTCGCTTAATTCATGAAAAATACGCTCTACTCGTTTCAAAAATACTTTTCCGAAAGAATTTAAAGTAATCTGTCGACCTTGGCGATCAAATAAAGGGACGCCTAAATCCTTTTCGAGTCTAGCGATTGTTTTGCTGAGTGAAGGTTGTGCGATATGCAATTCTTCAGCTGCCTTTGTCATATGTTCTAGTCGTGCCACTGTCTGAAAGTATTTTAACTGGAGCAGTTCCATTTCGAGTCTCCTTTCTATAGACCAAAAGGAATGAATTAATAATTAAAGATGTATTATACAGTATGGAAAGTGACGTGTATAGTAAATCTGTTAAACCATTCTAATGGTGTTAAATTCGGAGAAGGAGTATGTTTCATGAAGGGAATTCAACTTGTATTTAAAGATTGGAAAGCGATGTGGCACCATAAACATGGACGTATCGCTTTAATTTTTTTATTAATCGTTCCGTTAATTTATTCAGGATTCTTTTTAGCCGGATATTGGGATCCGTACGGAAAATTAGATAAATTACCTGTTGCGGTTGTGAATTTAGATAAAGGTGCTGCGATGGATGAGAAAACAATTCATGCAGGAGACGATTTTGTAAAAAATTTAAAGGAGAATAAAGAACTGGCTTTTCATTTCGTATCAGAAAAAAATGCTGATGAAGGGCTAAAAGAAGATAAGTACTATATGGTTGTTACGATTCCAGCTGATTTCTCTAAAAAGGTAAGTACACTTATGGATGAGAAACCAGAACCAGCACAATTGCAGTACAAAGTAAATCCGGGTAAAAACTTTGTAGCAGCGCAAATTGGAACGACAGCTGTTGAAAATATGAAAACAAAAATTTCAAATAGTATTACGAAATCTTATACAGAAGGTGTGTTTTCAAAGTTTCAAGACTTAGCACAAGGGTTGAGTGATGCAAGTAATGGTGCTGGGAAGTTACATGAAGGAACGACAGATGCAAGAAATGGGGCAAATCAGCTTGCAGATGGTATTCATCGTTTAAGTGACGGGACATCAAAAGTGAAAGAGGGAAGTGAAAAACTTGCTTCTAGCAAATCAGCCTTAACTGACGGAGCGAATGAGCTAAGTCAAGGAGCAACTTCACTTCATAGCGGTATGGAGTTATTAGCACAAGGTGAAAAAACGTTACAATCAGGGGTTAGTGAATTAAGTGCTGGTACAAATGAATGGGTGAGCGGAAGTGAGAAGCTTGCTGAAGGCCAAGTAAAAGCGGATGGTGCAGCTAATAGTATAAAACAACAATTAGAAGAGTACGTGAAAAATCATCCAGAAGTGCAGCAAGATCCCGCTTTTCAAAAAATTGTTGCTACGTCTGATGGACTAGCTAAAGCAACAAATACTTTAAATAATAGCCAACAACAATTGACACAAGGTGCGAAGAAGATTGCTGACGGTCAACATAAGATTGAAGAAGGCATGAATACATTCGGAGTTAAGTTAAATGAAGCTACTGCTGGAACGAAAAAGGTAGCAGATGGTGCATCGAATTTGGCTGATGGATTTACGAAGTGGGGAAATGGGTTTACATCATTGCAAGAAGGTGTAAATCAGCTTGCGAGTGGTGGAACGGAGCTGAATAACGGTGCTGGTAAATTAACAAATGGACTTGTTAAACTTGATGATGGTGCGAAAGAACTTTCTACGAAATTGGGAGAGGGCGCAGAGAAGATAGCGGATGTTCGTAATGATGATGCACGTAATACGATGTTCTCAGAGCCAGTTCAGTTAGTGAAGTCAACAGTTTCTGACGTGCCTAACTACGGTTCAGGCATTGCGCCATATTTCTTATCACTTGCATTTTATGTTGGCGGAATTATGGCATCGAATATTTTACCTCTTGGCCGCAGACAAAATATGAAGGTAAGCGGAACGGTACATTTTATTAATAAACTAGGATTGGTATATTTAATTGGACTTATTCAAGCGCTACTCGTAGATGTAGTTGTGCTAGGTGTTATGAAATTAGAAGTCGCAAGTGTGCCACTCTTTGTTTTATCAAGTATTGTTATTTCCTTTACGTTCATGACATTTATTCTTATGCTAGTAACAGTATTTGGTCTTGTTGGAAAGTTCTTAGCGGTAACCCTTCTTGTCCTGCAATTAGCGACGAGCGGAGGTACTTTCCCAGGAGAATTAAACATAGCTGTTCTTAGCAAAATTGGACAGTTTCTCCCAATGTCTCATTCTCTTAGAGGATTACAAGATGTTATTTCTTTAGGAGATTGGTCGCAATTACAAATGCAAATTTTAATATTGTTATGTTATCTCGTTGTTGCCGGTGGAATTGCTTGGATCACGAGTCATATACAGCATAGAGAAACGAATGTAGAACAAGTTTCTTAAGATGAAATAAGCTATCCGATTTTTTCGGATAGCTTATTTTTTATTTACGTTCCATTACTGCAAAGTAATTATTTTCATTATCAGCAAAGTTGAATGCTCTACCAGTAGGTAAATCTACAACCTGTCCAACTGTGATATTTTTCTCAGAAAGATCTTTATATAGACGGTCTAAGTCATTTGAGAAGAACATAAGTGAAGGTGTATTTAGGTTTAGTTCAGGTTGCATCTTCGCGATTAACGCTTTATCGTGAAGGACGATGCTTGTTCCTGCTTCTTTCGCCGGTGCAATTTCAATCCAGCGGAAGCCATTTCCGTTATTTTCTTCCGCAATGATTTGGAACCCTACTTTTTCTGTCCAAAATTGTACTGTTTCGTCTTGGTTATTTACATATAGCATAATTTGTCCAACTTGATTAATCATAGGTGTCTCTCGCTTTCTTTTTATATGCGTATCATTATATCAAATATATGGCTTGAATAGTTTTTTATGATTTTTTCGGAATACAACCTTCGTCCATTTCATCTTTGTTGTAGGAGAAGGACCTGTAATCCAAGTATGAAATGGTATTGTGCTACAAATGACCATTGTTGAAATAGAGATAATAGCCGTTAACACAAATAGTAATAGGCTATATAATATAGTATTTTCTTGCAGCGTGAATAAGGAAAGAAGTTTTGTGCATAGTTGCAAGAAGAATAAATGAGCTAAATAAGCACCATACGTGTAATTTCCAATAAAACGTAACGTTTTATATAAGAAACCACGACGCTGTACTATCATAATAGATAACACATACAGTATGATAATTTCGCATACGATATATAAAAACATAGATGGTTTTAAATAGGTAGAAACAGTTAAATGAATAGAGTTTGCTCCGTAAAAACTAAACAACTCATAATTGATGAATAAAAATAAGATGAAAAATAATATTGTTATAAGCGGGATATGTTTCATGACGAATAGACGCCAAGTTTTTAGTGCTACAGCGGCAATGCCACCCATAACGAAATAGAATGAGTAGAATAGAAATGATCGATCTGTATAATGTAAAATTGTTGAGCTTGTTAATTTTTCTCCATTAAAAATATAGTGAGAAGAGAACCACATTAATAGAAAATATAGGCAAGCGAAAAAGGTCATATATTTATATATGTCTTTTTTATTTTCTGTTCGTTTTTGAAACCAATAAAAAAGTGTGCATAGTAAAGGGAACAATAAGTGAATTTGGAACATCATAATAACGTACCAAAGATGGGGCGCGGCTGTTCCGAGTAATAAACTTTTTATTCCGCCTTGTAATGTAATAAGATCATTTGTTGTTAATAAGTAAAGAATAGACCAAAAGAAATAAGGAATGAGTAAGTGTGTCGCTTTTTCAGAAATATATTCTTTATATACTAATTGCTTCGTATAGTGACGAATTAAGTGAAATCCAACGATAAATATGAATGCTGGTGCTGAGAATTTTGCAAGATTAAATAGCATGCCCATAATGAGGGATTGCTCAAGTAAGACATTTCCTTGATTCATTGTATATAATAAGGAACTTTGCAAAACGACAGCGAGAAATGCAATGCTTTGCAAAACTTTAAATTCAGGTACGCTTTGTGTCATCGTTTCCATCTCCTTTTCCATACATGATTATAGTACGGAGAATGGATAATGGATGTGGAATATTTGTGAAGATTTTAACAAATTTGTGGCGAGAGAGAATGAGTGGTATCGACTAATCAATAAATAAAGACAAAAAGAGGATGCTCTAAACGAGCATCCTCTTTCTATTAAGCAAATTTGTTTTTGATCCAATTCTTACCTTCTACAAGGCGAGCTGTCATTACCGCACAAGCGTTATCTGCTGTTACGTTTAACATCGTTGCAGGTGGATCAATGATTGTACTAATTGCTGCGATAATTGGCAGTGCTTCTGGCGGGAAACCGTATAGAGATACGATTAACATTTCACCAATCATACCACCGCCTGGAATAGCACCCATTACTGTTCCTACTAATAAAGAAACAACAAGTGCGATTGCTAATGTTTTCGGCCCTTCGAATTCCATGTTGAAAATACCGAATAAGAAAGCAATTTTTAATACGCCACCTAAAACAGAGCCGTCTTTATGAAGTGTAGAACCAAGAAGGACAACTGTTTCACGAACGTCTGAAGAAATACCCATTTTCTTCGTTGCTTCTAAGTTCGCTGGAATACTTGCGGCACTACTACAAGTTGCAAGTGATGTAACTGTAGGAGAGACCATGTTCTTCCAAAATACTTGTACACCTTGCTTGCGACCTGCAAGGTATGCATAGAATGTGAAGAATACAAAGAAGTAGATAAGAGAAGCTGGATAGTATACCATTGCTGCTCGGAAGTAAGTTCCAAGAAGTTGTGGTCCGAATTCGCCAACTAATGCTGCGAAGTAAGCAGCAAGTCCGATTGGAGCGTAGTACATAATGAAAGATACAACCTTCATTGAAATCTCTGCACCAGCTTGTAGGAATGTAGCGAATGGCTTTCCTTTTTCGCCAACTGCTGAAGTTGCAATCCCCATTAAGATAGAGAAGAAAATAAGAGCTAACATATTTTCACGAGATAGTAACTTCGAGAAGTCAGATACTGTTAAAATACCGACGATTTGATCTGCAACACTAACAGCTTTGCCGGCTTTGTCAGGTTGTGTTAGTTCTAGTACAACACCTTGTGCTGGCGGGAATACTTTCACGACAATAATCATAAAAATAGCAGCTAAAATACTTGTAAATAAGAAAGTCCCAGCCATACTAGACATAATTTTACCGAAACGTTTTAATCCATCCATATTAGCAATAGACGATGCGATGCTAAAGAACACTAGAGGTACAACAATCGTAAACATTAAGTTTAAGAAAATGTCACCAAGCGGCTTTAAAGCAACTGCATCGGCACCCATGAAATAACCAATGAAACCACCAATTAGGATAGAAGATAATAAAATAAGTGGAAAGCGATATGCCTTCATAAATATATCCTCCTATCAATTAAAAAAAGTCATACTGAATCATTATAGCGAGTTAGAGTTCTCTTTACTAGGAGAATACGGATAGATGGAATAGCGCGAAAACCAAGAAATTTTTGTTTTTAAGCTCGGCATACAGCAGGAAATCTAGACATATATATTTGTAACCTAGTGGTGGCAAGGAGTGCACCATAATTTAGGTAGAGAAAAAAGGGGAGGGAAGCAGAATGAATATTTTACTTTGCTGTGCAGCGGGAATGTCTTCCAGTTTGATTGTTACAAAGATGGAAAAAGCAGCAGAGGCAAGAGGGATAGAAGTGAAAATCTGGGCAGTATCAGGTTCTGAAGTGAATAGTCATATTGATAAAGCTGATGTCCTTTTACTTGGACCGCAAGTACGTTATTTATTACCGAAAATGAAAGAATTATGTAAGGATAAAGGGATACCTGTTGATGTCATTCAATCCGTTCATTACGGACTTTGTAATGGAGAAGCTATCTTGCAAGCAGCTTTGTCAATGAAACCATGAGGAGAGTGGGATAGATGATACGGTTTTTAGAGAAGTACGTGATGCCAGTAGCAGGGAAGGTTGCAGAGCAGAGGCATTTACAAGCAATTCGAGATGGAATTATTTTAACGATGCCTTTCTTAATTATTGGATCGTTTTTCCTCATTATTAGTGCACTGCCAATACCCGGATATAACGAGTTTATGGCAGGTTTGTTTGGTGAGAATTGGCAGAGAGCTTTAGGGTATCCAGTTAGTGCAACTTTTAATATAATGGCTTTAATAGCTGTTTTTGGAATCGCTTACAGGCTTGGAGAGTATTATAAAGTGGATGCTTTAGCATCCGGGGCATTGTCGCTTGTGACGTTTTTACTTGCGACGCCATTTCAAGTTGCATATATTATACCAAGTACAAAAGAAAGTGTACTTGTAGAAGGCGCTATCCCAGCTGCATTAATGGGAAGCCAAGGGTTATTTGTAGCAATGATTATTGCACTTATATCTACTGAACTGTATCGATTTATTGTACAAAAAAAGATAATTATAAAGATGCCAGAGACAGTTCCACCAGCTGTCACGCGTTCATTTGCAGCACTTGTTCCAGGATTTATTGTTGTAACAGTTATTTGGATTTTACGCTTAATTATAGAAAATACTTCTTTTGGCAGTATCCATAATATTGTGGGACAAATTTTACAGGAACCACTTAGTGTACTTGGTGCTAGTCTTTGGGGCGCAATAATAGCAGTTATTCTCGTTCATGTTCTTTGGTCGTGTGGAATTCATGGTGCTACTATTGTTGGTGGTGTAATGAGCCCTGTTTGGTTGTCGTTAATGGATCAAAACCGAGTTGCTTTTCAAGCTGGGCAAGATGTACCAAATACGATTACGGCACAGTTTTTTGACTTATGGATTTATATGGGCGGTTCTGGTGCAACGCTTGCTCTAGTTGTTGGAATGTTACTATTTGCACGAAGTCAACAATTAAAAAGTTTAGGGAGATTGTCAATTGCACCTGGTATATTTAATATTAATGAGATGGTAACTTTTGGTATGCCGATTGTGATGAACCCACTTTTACTAATTCCATTCATATTAGTTCCAGTTGTGTTAACAATTGTTTCGTATTTTGCAATGGAATGGGGATGGGTCGCACGTCCGAGTGGGGCCGCTGTACCTTGGACGACACCTATTCTTTTTAGTGGATATTTAGGATCGGGCGGGAAAATTTCAGGTGTTATTTTACAACTTGTTAACTTTGCGCTAGCATTCTTCATTTATTTACCGTTCTTAAAAATATGGGATAAACAAAAACTGGCGGAAGAAAAGGGGGAGTAAAGAACTAAAATGGATACGATAGAGACGAAAGCTTTTCATTTAATCTTGCATGGGGGAAACGCGAGAAGTTGTTCAATGGAAGCAATTGATTGTGCGAAGCGTGGGGAGTTTACAGAAGCTGAAGCTAAATTACAAGAAGCACTAGAGGAATTAAAAGAGGCGCACCGTGTACAAACGGAGCTTATCCAGAAAGAAGCTGGTGGTGAAAAGACCGAAGTTACTCTTTTAATGGTACACGCACAAGACCATTTAATGAATGCAATTACGGTGAAAGAATTAGCGAGTGAGTTTGTAGAGTTATATAGGAAGATGTCGGTGGATGAATGAACCTTGCTTATGCAAGGTTTTTTTATCTCGAATTAACGGGCAGTAAAACTTCCACTAATTAAAATTTCATTTTATGTATGTGCCTGTACCATCAGTGGAATGTTCATCCCACTGATGGTATTTTACAATCCTCCTTTTTTCGGATGAGTAAGAGTTATAATTAATCGGCAGTAACAATTTCTCCTATACCACGAATTAATCTTTTTATATGCATCCGTTCCGGTTTTAATATATTTACGATATAATCAATCGCTATTTGTGGTTCAACGGTTGTACCGCAAGTATAACAGTCAATAGCCGCAAAATTTTGTTCCGGGTAAGTGTGAATGGAAAGATGGCTTTCTGATAATAACACTAATACAGTAACACCATATGGCTGGAACTCTTTTTTACTTACGTTTAAAACATGGGCACCAGAGTAATCTGCAGCTGTAACTAGATGATATTCTAAAAAGTGCATATCATCTAATAGGGAAAAGTCCACTCCCCACAAATCTACTATTATATGCTTGCCAAAAGTAGAATATTCCATAGGGTAGCACTCCTTATTATAATATTGTCAAAACTTCATTTCCTGTTTGTAGCATTGATGTAAGATAAGATTTGATTCTGAATTTAAAAGAGCGAGGTTACGTTGTTCTAGATGTTCTTCTTTAAATTGAAATAAAGGAAAAAGAAGAGCAGGCAATGTTCGAGGAGTTGGTACTACATATAATTGTTCAATTTGATCGAGTACATGTGCAGAATTAGTAGCAAGATGAAATCCCCAGTCAGTTCCGAAAGAAGGAACGATTGTATGATAACTCTTCACAGTTAATCCAGCGTGTTCAATTGTATTACCGATACTCCAATATACTAGAGGTGCATCAGCAGGTGAATTAGATTGACAGACGAAAGCCCCATCTTCTGTTAAGAATGTAGCTATACGAGCAAATAGTTCGCTTGTATATAAAGTACTTAATAATTCTGTCGCTGGGTCTGGAAAATCAATAATGATTACATCGTATAAAGATGAAGGTGAATTTAGAAATTCTTTTGCATCGCATACGTGCACGTTCACACGATTATCAAAAAAAGCATTTTTGTTTAAAGATACTATTTCTGGAACATTACGTGCCATATTAATCATTGCCTCGTCTAAATCAACAAGGTCTACATGTAGCACAGTTTCATATTTCAAAACTTCTCGTAAGGCAAGGCCATCGCCACCACCTAATATGAGAACACGTTTTGGATCAATTACTTTTGCCATAATCGGATGTACAAGTGCTTCATGATAAATTTGCTCATCAACGGAACTGAATTGTAGTTGCTTGTCCAAGTATAAGCGAACATCGTTTACTTGGACTAAATTAATATTTTGATAATTACTCTTTTCTTCAAATAGGCTCGTATGTTCACCAGCTTGTATTTCCTTTAGAGAAATTTCATCCCACACATCTAAGCTGTGTGAATCTGTAGGTACTATAGTTACATTTTCCGATTGTACTTGCTTATCTTGCTTATTCTGCTCATCCTGTTTGTCCTGTTTGTCTTGTATATCATGCTTGTCCTGCTGTTCTAGTTCAAATTTGTCAGAGTCTAATTCAGAACGCTTGTCTTTTTTATAGCTTGTTATTCTATAAATCTTTATTTTGCTTTGTTTTCTATGTTTTGGCATAGGAATCCCCTTTCGAATTGTGTTATTTTATTCTATTTTATTTTATGTAATCTAGTAGAGTATGCTTGGACAATAGAATAGATAGAAGACTGAGCTCAAGAAAATGTTGTTTTTTACTAGATTTCTACGATAAAAAATTTTTTTAGTGTTTTTTCATATTAAACATAACTAGACAACTAAACACTAATCTATTTTCATACAGTTATGTGTTAAAAGCGTGTTGTTTTATAACACACTGTGTGTTTTTTAGACGACACACTAATTGAAAGCGTTAACACACAAAGAAAATGCTCGAAAAAGCACTGATTTTAGTGGTTTTAAAAAGTTGGCACGCTAATTGCATTAATAAATAGCGTAAAGAAAAATAAATAAAACATAAATTTTTTATACTACACAAGGGGGATTTTCAAATGAATATTTTATTATGTTGCTCAGCAGGGATGTCTACAAGTTTACTAGTTACAAAAATGGAAGCGGCTGCAAAAGCTCGCGGTTTAGAAGGAAAGATTTGGGCTGTATCTGGGGATGCAGTAAAAACGAATATCGATCAAGCAGATGTATTATTACTAGGACCACAAGTTCGTTACATGCTTTCTTCAATGAAAACGCTTGCTGATGAGAGAAACGTTGGAATCGACGTTATCAATCCAATGCACTACGGCATGATGAATGGAGAAGCAGTTTTAGATCACGCATTAACACTTAAAAAATAATTAGGGGGGAAGCGAAATGCAAAAGTTTATTGCATTCATGGAGAAATATATTGTTCCTGTCGCTGGTAAAATCGGGTCGCAACGTCATTTAGCTGCGATCCGTGACGGATTTATCGCAGTTATGCCACTTATTTTAGTTGGTGCACTGGCATCACTAATTAATGGTTTTCCATCTGAGGCTTTCCAAGATTTCATGAAAGGTTTGTTTGGTGAAACGTGGAAACAAGTTGGCGGTGGAATGTGGACTGGTTCTTTCGCGATTCTAGCACTAATCATAGCATTTACAACAAGTTATAACTTAGCAAAATCTTACGGCGTTGATGGTTTGTCAGCAGGTATTATTTCATTTGGTGCGTTAATTATTCTTACGCCAACAACACCGAAAGAAGGCGGATTGAACTTAGCTTGGACAGGTGCACAAGGGTTATTCGTAGCAATTATTGTGGCACTCCTTGTTACTGAAGTATTCCGTTTCTTCGTACAAAGAAACATTACTTTTAAAATGCCTGATGGAGTACCACCAGCAGTTTTAAGATCTTTCGCAGCTATAGTTCCAGCATTTGTTATCTTAACAGTAGTTGCAGGTATTCAATTAGCAGTGAAATTAGCTGGTACAAGTGTTCATGAATTTATCTTTAATACGATTCAATCACCACTGCAAAGTTTAGCAGGGACATTACCAAGTGCAATTGTCATTGTACTCCTTGTTCATCTTCTTTGGTTCTTCGGTTTACATGGTCCAAATATCGTTGGTGGTATTATTGAGCCGTTATACTTACCAGCATTAGAGAAAAATATGAAGTTATTCCAAGGTGGCACATCTGCATTTGATGTTCCAAACATTGTTACAAAACCATTCTTTGATACTTTCGTATATCTTGGTGGTTCTGGTGCAACATTAGCGTTCTTAGTAGTTGTATTACTTGTAGCAAAAAGTGCACAATTACGCGGTGTATCCCGCTTATCAATTGGTCCAGGTGCATTCAACATTAACGAACCAGTAATCTTTGGTACACCAATTATTTTAAATCCAGTTTTATTCTTGCCGTTTATCATAACACCAATTGTATTGGTAATTACTTCTTATACAGCTATATCTATTGGTTGGGTACCAAAAACAGTTGCAATGATTCCATGGGCAACACCACCAATTATTAGTGGTTATCTTGTAACAGGTGGGCATCTTTCAGGTGCAATTCTACAGTTATTCAACTTTGTAATTGCGATGGTAATCTACTATCCATTCGTTGTATTGTGCGATCGTTCTGTTGTTCGTACTGAAAAAGCAGCAGCACAAGGAAATAACAACTCTGTACCTATGTAACACAGTAATTGTTCTCACAGATAACACTATCTGTGAGGACAATCACCTTTATATCATGTTCAAAAAGATGAAACTCATCTACAAGAACACCAAACTATCATTCATAAAATAATAATGTAATAGAAATGTTCAAACTGAAGGGGTATTTAAATCGGTTGAACCTTATAGAGAGGGCGGTAATTATGATGACTACAGCAGAACAAATTCCATTCCAATTGATTTTAAATAGTGGTAACGCACGAAGCTTTGCGATGGAGGCACTTCAATTTGCCAAACAGGGGAAAATGGTAGAAGCAGATGAAGCGATGGTAAAGGCAAAAGAAGCGATTAATGAAGCGCATCATTTCCAAACAGAGCTCATACAATCAGAAGCAAGAGGAGAAAAAACAGAGGTTAGTGTTCTTTTAATTCACGCACAAGATCATTTAATGAATGCGATTACAGTGAAAGAATTAGCAGCAGAGTTTATCGATCTTTATAAAAAGCTTGAAGCGAAAGGGGAATAAAGCATGACTGGAATTAAAATTGCTACAATCGGCGGTGGATCTAGTTATACACCAGAGTTAATTGAAGGATTTATTAAGCGTTATGATGAACTGCCTGTTCGTGAAATTTGGTTAGTAGATATTGAGGCAGGAAAAGAAAAGTTAGAAATCGTTGGTAACTTAGCGAAACGTATGGTGAAAAAATCAGGTTTACCAATCGAGGTACATTTAACACTTGATCGTCGCGAGGCATTAAAAGATGCTGACTTCGTAACAACACAACTTCGCGTTGGTTTATTAGAAGCACGTGCAAAAGATGAAGCAATCCCATTAAAATATGATGTAATCGGTCAGGAAACGAATGGTCCTGGTGGTTTATTCAAAGCGTTGAGAACGATTCCTGTTATTTTAGATATTTGTAAAGATATGGAGGAGCTCTGTCCGAATGCATGGTTAATTAACTTTGCAAATCCAGCTGGTATGGTAACAGAAGCTGTTCTTCGTTATACAAATATTCAAAGAGTAGTTGGTCTATGTAACGTTCCAATCGGAATTCGTATGGGTCTTGCAAAATTACTTGAAGTAGATGCGAGTCGTGTTCACGTTGATTTCGCAGGTTTAAATCATATGGTATATGGATTAGACGTATATTTAGATGGCGTGAGTGTAATGGACCGTGTGTTAGAGCTTGTGACAGATCCAGAAAAGCAAATTACGATGGAAAATATCGCAGCGCTTAACTGGGAACCAGACTTTATTCGAGGACTTCGTGCAATTCCATGTCCATACCACCGTTACTACTACAAAACACGTGAAATGTTAGAAGAAGAGAAAGAAGCTTCTGTTGAAAAAGGTACACGTGCAGAAGTAGTAAAACAATTAGAAAATGATTTATTTGAGTTATATAAAGACCCGAACTTAGATATTAAACCACCACAATTAGAAAAACGTGGCGGAGCTTATTATAGTGATGCAGCATGTAGCTTAATTACGTCTATTTACAATAATAAAGGTGATATCCAGCCTGTTAATACACGAAACAACGGAACAATTGCAAGCTTACCACATGATTCAGCTGTTGAAGTGAACTGTATTATTACGAAAGAAGGCCCAAAACCAATTGCAGTGGGAGATCTTCCAGTACCAGTTCGCGGTTTAGTACAACAAATTAAATCATTTGAGCGCACAACAATTGAAGCTGCTGTTACAGGGGATTATCATAAGGCGCTGCTTGCTATGACAATCAATCCACTTGTACCATCAGATAAAGTTGCAAAACAAATTTTAGATGAAATGTTGGAAGCACATAAAGAGTATCTTCCGCAGTTCTTCAAAAAGGTAGAGAAGTAAAAGCGGCGCTATTTAGCCCGCTTTTTTTATTCTATTAGGAGGTATTATGATGATTAAGTTAATTGTAAATGCAGATGATTTCGGTCTTACAGAAGGTACAAATTACGGCATTATTGATGGGCATATAAATGGACTTGTAAATTCAACGACGATGATGATGAATATGCCAGGAACAGAGCATGCGGTACGCTTAGCGAAAGAGTACAACCTACTCGGAGTAGGCGTACATCTCGTATTAACGGCAGGAGAACCACTGTTAAAGGATGTACCGTCACTCGTAGGGGAAAACGGATCGTTTCATAAACAAAGTGTTGTAAGGGAAGGGAATATAAATCCAGAAGAAGTTGAGAGAGAATGGACTGCTCAAATTGAGAAGTTTTTATCTTACGGATTAACACCAACTCATTTAGATAGTCATCATCATGTGCATGGTTTACCGATCTTACATGATGTTCTTGAGAGATTAGCGGCTAAATATAATGTTCCGATTCGTCGTTGTGAGGAAGATAGAGCGGTGCATCCATTTTCTGATGTGTTTTACAGTGATTTTTATGCGGATGGTGTGACGGAAGATTACTTTGTGAAGTTAAAAGAAAGAGTACAAGGTGAACAAACGGTAGAAATTATGGTTCATCCAGCATATATTGATCCAGAGCTTGTGAAGCGTTCTTCTTACGTAATGGATCGTGTGAAGGAATTGCGTATTTTAACAGAGAGTGAGTTGCCAGAAGGCATAGAGCTTGTGAAGTTTTAATAGAAAAAACGACGGCTACATCATGCCGTCGTTTTTTATTTATAAAATGGACAGAATATATCCGCCAAAGGCTCCCAGTATAACGATAACCCAAGGTGGTGTTTTCCAAAAAGCTAGTAAGCAAAAAAGAAGCGAAGCGAAAACGAAATCTGAAGCATTTATAACTGTACTCGTCCAAATAGGATCGTAAAAAGCGGCAATTAAAATACCAACAACTGCGGCGTTAACACCAAGTAGTGCGCCTTGTATGAATGATATTTTTCTCACACTGTTCCAAAATGGTAAAACACCAATAACGAGTAAGAAAGCAGGGAGGAAAATCGCAATTGTTGCGAGTGTTGCCCCAAGCGTCCCGTTTAATACTGCTCCTATATAAGAGGCGAATGTAAATAGTGGTCCTGGTACTGCTTGTGTTAATCCGTATCCAGCTAGGAACTGTTCTTTCGTCATCATTCCGTTTTGTACGAACTCACCTTCAAGAAGGGGCAGCACGACGTGTCCTCCTCCAAATACAAGTGCGCCAGAACGATAGAAACTATCAAATAAAGCGATGTAATAAGAAAACGGTCTTAATATCGGTAGCAGCAGTAATAGTCCAAAGAATAAGACGAGACAAGAAACTGCTATCTTTTTTGAAATAGGTACTTTTATATTTTGAGATTGGCTAATTGGTTGGTTGCGATATAAAAACCAGCCGATAAAGCCACATATTATAATAAGGATGACTTGTGTCCAACTACTTGGCCATAATAAGGCAATTGCGGCAGTTACAATCGCAATCGTCGCACGGTTGCGATCTGGAGTTAACTTTCGGGCCATTCCCCATATGGCATGAGCGACAATAGCTACTGCTACAAGTTTTAGTCCATGAATCCAGCCGGCACTTCCAAGGTCGAACTGATTAAGGAATGAGGCGAAGAAAACCAAAACAAGTACAGACGGTAAAGTGAATCCAATCCATGAAATAATAGCTCCTAATAGTCCTCCTCTTAATAATCCAACCCCCATACCGACTTGACTGCTGGCAGGACCAGGAAGGAATTGACATAGCGCTACTAAATCTCCATAGCTTCGTTCATCCATCCATTTTCTTTTTTGCACGTATTCGTGGTGAAAATAGCCGAGATGAGCGACAGGACCGCCGAATGAAGTAAGTCCTAATTTAAATGAGACGAGAAAAATCTCTAATAATGTGTGAAAGATGTGTTTGTTTTTTTTCAAAATAACCTCCTATAATGTTTTTCTATGTGCATTATACAAGAGACTTTCAATCTACAGGAACGATTTTAATGTAAAGATTTTGTGAATCTTTTCTTTGTAATTAAAATTGAAAAAGTCATAAATGATTATGTCTAAACCATAAAGTAGTAGAAGTAGTGCTGGGAAATTTATATAAGGAGAATGCCTTATGACAACACATTTCTTTGCCAGGTTAACAGGTAAGAGGGAAGTGCCTCCTGTAAATACAGAAGCTTTTGGGGTAGCAGAGTTTATTTTTAGTGATGATTTAACGAAATTGCATTACAGAGTAATACTAAAAAATATAGAAAAGGTTACATCGTGTCAAATTCATTTAGGGAAGTCTACTCAAATTGGTCCTGTTGTTTTATATTTGTATGGTCCACTGGAGCAAGGGATTAGTTTGAACGAGGGAAGTATTACTGGTGTAGTGAATGTAGAGGATTTTGAGGGACCTTTACAAGGGAAATCATTTGTACATTTACTTCAAGAAATTATTCAAGCAAATGTATATGTTAATGTTCATACGAAATCACAAAAAAGAGGAGAAATAAGAGGGCGAGTTAGAAAAGTAAAGAAGTAGAGGAAAAGGCTGTCCATATGTTGGAACAGCCTTTTCTCATTATATAAGGTGCTAGTTTTAGCGATTATTGTCGGTAAATCGATATGTTTTGAAAATCGCCGATATAACTCACGTTACGGTCGATATTTTTAAAAACGGCCTCAATTAATTTTTAACAGGCTGATTTTTAATAAAGAAGTCCATAACGTAAAATACTTCGTCATCAGGTATTTGTATTTCAAATGTATTTTCAATCGGTTGCAATGCTTTTTTTACTTTCATATACATCCAGTATTCATCTTGTCTTCTTTTCTCTTTATCAGGGTGAGGAAGAAGGCTTTCTCCTTTTTGAAGACGGTCAACCATACAGCTCATATGCAGAATAACCCCCATTAAGCTATCAGGAGTTAGCTGTAAGGAAATTAATTCTTGAATTGTATTTAATGCGTAACGAATTGTTTTAATAAGTAATGCCCCATCGTTACGCTGCATTTGTTGTTCAAGAATATCCGCCATTTTTGCATATGTTTCTTCATACGTAATTAATTCTTGAATGGGCTGAATCGCTGTGTAGTTTACGATGTCTTGGAAATGATATGTTAAGCACGGCACTTGCACATCGAAATTCGTGACGATACAAATGATATTACGCTCTTTTTTTATGTTCTCGATCATTTTCGTTAAATCTTTTTCATGGACGATACTAATCGGAATAATTTCAATTAAGTCTTTATCAAATCGTAAATAGTTCTCTAACATTTTTTGAATAGCTAAAGCACTTCCTTCACCAGTTAAACAAGCTGTTAAAATAACAGATTTCATTGGAGAGAGAGGTTTTTTCTTTTCTTCTTGTACGTTTAAGTAAAACGGTGTTAAATTTTTTACTGTTTCATACAGCGCATCTAATGAATAACCGAGCTGAGCTTTTCGAGCTGCTTCTAGTGCATGTGGTGTGCTCGTCATCGAGAGAACACGTACAGGGATTTTGAACTCCGTTTCTAATATGTCACCGATATAAGCAAGTGACCCCATATCGACAAGTAAGAGAAGCCCATTTACATTTTGTAGTGTTTTCATATACACTTTCACACGTTCCAAGAAATCTTTCGGTGATTCGTGTAACGGCATATCAATACCGGTTACTTCCTCAATACCGAGAAGTTCGTTTGCAACGTTTGCCATTTCAGTTGCGATGCCATTACCGTGTGCTAATATTAATACTTTTACTTCTGTTTGTGAGGCAGGAATTGGATCAACAACGAAGAACATTGTTAAAAAGCCAGCTTCATCAATAGGCATTGTTATTTGTAATTCTTCCTCCAGTAGTTGAATGCATTGCATAGCTACGGAAAAAGCTTCTTTATATTTCGTACGAATTTGATTTAATTGTGGGTGATGTATTTGTTTTCCGCTTTGTAAACGTTGTAGAGTTGTCTGTACATGTAAACTTAAAGCAAGAAATACTTTTTCATCAAACGTCTTAGATAAATGCTTTTCAGCAAGTTCCGCTATTTTTTCACATACGGAAACGATATTACGATCCACAATTTTAAAAACATTTTCATGGCTTGTTTTTTTGGATATTTGGTTAAAATATTGTACGAAAAAGCTTTGAACATCATTTTCTATTAGTAATTCTAATTCTTCCTCTTCAATACCACGTGCTTGAAGTTCTTCGTATTTATAATCAATATAATCGTAAATAGAAGAGCGTTTTTCATCTTCTGTTTTATGATTACTCCAACCTTCCTCACCTGTAAATACAAATGTTTCATTTGGTATTTGGTATAAGTGACGGCTCTTTCTTTCAATGAACAACCCTTCTTTCATATACCAAGGTAAATCTGTACTTGAAACATAGACAGAATCACGTTTCTTTGTGACCAAATCAGAATAGGCTTTCGCACATGCAATTTGAACATCTGTTTTTAATTGACCGATGTTATTGGGACAATTGTAAAAGACGAAAGCACGCATTGCATTTGGGCTAACGTGAATGTCTTTTCGCAGACGAATTGCTTCATTTGTGAAAAATAGCTGTAGTAAAGCAAAGCGCTCTTTATGTGTACGCTCACGAAGTGGTGGCAGCGTAACAGTCATCGGTATACGTCTTGTAAATGTTTTTAATAAAAATGAATTTGGTTCTTCTGTTGTTGCAGTAATGATTAATACTTGTGCTTTACGTTCGTTCTCTGTTTCTCCAAGGCGGCGGTATACTCCGCGGTCAATAAAGGTGAAAAGCATTTCTTGTCCCTCTGGAGGCAGGCGATGTACTTCATCTAAGAAAAGAATTCCTTCATGTGCTTTTTCAATTAACCCTTTTTGATCACTTGCTCCTGTATAAGCTCCTTTTTTAATCCCAAATAATTGCCCGAGTAGTAACTGGGGATTATTTGCATAATCAGCACAGTTAAAGACGATAAATGGTGCATCTTTGGGAAGCTGTTCAACTTCAATTGCATATTCGTGCATTAAAGAAGCAAACATAGACTTTCCGACCCCTGTTTCTCCCAGTAGTAAAGTATGCATACCGTTTGGAGGATAGAGAATAGAAGCTTTCGCTTTTTCAATTGCAATTTTAAGGCTCGTATTTTCAATTGCAAATGTATCTAATGAAGTTATGCCTTTTGAATGCGTTTCCAACGAGGTGTTCGTTTCTATGTAAAAACGAACAGGTCGCGTATTTGTTTTTAATAAACGTTTATCTTTTACAAGTTTGTTTAAATCGCTACTTACATTGGCGCGATCTAGTTGCAGAAATGTAGCGAGTTCTGATGCGGTTACACCTTCTGTATAATTGCCTTTTTGTATTGCGTTAAAAATGAGATCTATTCGTTTCATTTCTATTCACCTCGAAACTTCATCACTATTTAAAATTTTACACAAAAATGGGAAGGGTGGGAAGAGAAAAATAAAACAGCTTTAGCACATAGGCACTAAAGCTGTTACAATCTTGTGTCTTTCCAAAAATTTACCTTGAGATGAGAAGAAGGATTATAGGGAAGAAGTTTGTATCCTTGTGACTGTAAGTAATCAATTACTTTTGGCAGTATTTGTACGGTTACACTCGAATCATGCATTAAAATGACTTCGACTTGTTCATCACTTTGATTACGTACTCTTTCGAGTATGGCAGAAGGATTGTCATAGCTTTTCCAGTCGTATGTATCGATCGTCCAATCCCACATTTTATACTGGGCCGATACAAGTGCGTCACGGTAATTCTTCTTTAAATAAGGCATACTACCATATGGAACGCGAACGAGATGTGTATTTAATTTCGTAACTTGCTGGACAATGCTTTGTGTTTGCTCCATTTCTGCAATTAAAGTGGAAGGGTCACCAGTGTAAAGGCGTTTTACATCATGTGACATACTGTGAAGTCCGATATAATGTCCGTCTTTAATTAATCGTTGCATTGTCTTTTTATAATGTGGTACTTTTCCACCAATAACAAAGAAAGTTGCTTTTCCGTTCTTTTCTTTTAAGATGTTTAAAATTTGTGTAGTATATTTGTTTGGACCGTCATCAAATGTTAAGTACGCAATTTTTTGTGTAGGAGAAGTTGTTTCAGTATTTGGATGATATTCAGCAGGAATAACAGTTGTTGCTTCAGTATTAGATGATACGTACATAGTAATCGTTAAAAATAAAATAATACATTGAAATACTCGCTTGATCATAACATTCACCCTCAGTTTGACAATCAAGATGTAAAAAAGAAAACTTGATACTTTTCTTATTATGTATATCTTTCTCCAATAGAGGAACTCTCAAACAATCTATATTTTGGAAATATAAAATGAGAATAAAAAATAGCATCCTCTTATAAGAAAGAGGATGCTATTTGAATATTTCATAATTGAAAAGGCTATACTACAATTAGTCTTCGCGTTTTTTCACTTTTTTATAAAAGGAAATGATTGGTTTGTAGCGTTCATGTACAAGCCCGATTATTTCAGCGATGATTTCTGTGAAGAAAATCAAAGCGAAAAGAAGAATAATGGATAACCATAACGTTGCAGTAGTAAAAATAATGGCATTTACACTAAAGAAAATACCGAATGCGTATATAATTAGTACCGTTTTGCGATGAGAGAATCCCATTGCAAGTAAGCGGTGATGTAAATGCGATTTATCTGGTGCTGAAATAGGTTTTTTATTTACGATACGACGGATGATTGCAAATATCGTATCAAATATAGGTACACCTAAAATGATAATTGGAACGATAAAACTGAATAACGTTACACTTTTGTATAATCCAAGTAACGATATAACAGAAATACAGTATCCTAAAAATAGTGCTCCTGTATCTCCCATGAAAATTTTTGCTGGATGGAAGTTGTAGAATAAAAATCCAATTGTACTTGCTAATATAATTAATGCAAGTGGCAAGATAATAGCTGTTCCAGTACCCCATGGGCTAGTGAAGGCCATATATGCTAGCGTTGCAAGTACGATAGATGAAATCCCAGCAGATAATCCATCTAAGCCGTCAATTAAGTTGATTGCATTCGTAATACCTACAAGCCAAAATACTGTAATTGGATAAGCAAGCCATCCAAGTTCAGTATCCCCAATGAATGGGATATATAATACTTGCACTAATAATCCACTTTTTACAATCATAATGGCAACTAACAGTTGTCCACCGAATTTTACTCTCGCAGATAACTCGTACATATCATCTAAAATTCCGATGATTACAATGATAATTGCACCTAGCGTTATCGATAACATTCTTTGCTCATATAAGCCACCGACAACAAATCCTACAGCTACACCAATAAATATTGCTAACCCGCCAAGACGTGGCATAATCTTTTGGTGCACTTTACGTGCGTTTGGCTTATCTGTCGCTCCTATTTTAAAAGCTAATTTAATAACTAAAGGAGTAACGACAAGTACAGTGATGAAAGATGCCAAAATGGCATAAATCACTTGTGAGTCCATTAATACCCCACCCTTTATAGTCTAACGTAATTTTTTTTTTTTGAAAATATATTTATCTGAAAATTATGATGTTTGTTTACAGGCTCATAACATATGGTATCACAAAAAGATTAGAATTCAATCTTTTTTTCTTTTTACGGTTAATGGAAGCGAATAAAATATATGACAATTGTATATAGAATGTTGAATCATATAAGAAGGTTAATCGTACTGGACTTCGGAATGTGACATTTTCTCTTTTTCTTCGATAGTGAATACTTTTATTTCAGTATTATAAGTGTTGCACGTAGAAATGAGTAAGTCTCGTGTTAAAATGTGGGAATTTATTACGCGTAAACTGGCAGCCTCATTCTTACTGATTAAGTTTTACTTTATAGTGCATTTAATTTTACAAAAACTTTAAAAAAAATAAGAGAAGTAATTCATATAATGAAAAAGGAAAAGGGTTTTCTCATTTTTAATATGAGAGGGGGAAGCGCAGGGAGAGTTCTATATTTCATATCTTTTCTATTGTAAATTCCTGTGCGAAAAAGAAATGAAAATTACGATAGTAGGTACTGGATATGTTGGATTGATTACAGGAGTAGGATTGGCAAAATTAGGGCATTCAGTTACATGTTTTGATATAGATGATGAAAAAATTGAACGGATAAAACAAGGGGATTTACCTATTTATGAGGTTAGATTACATGAATTAATAAATTATGCATATGAGAATAATGCTTTAATTTTTACATCAAATAAAGAAGAGGCATTTGATGATGTAGAGTTTATATTTATTGCAGTTGGAACACCACCTTTATTAGATGGGACGGCAGATTTAACGTATATTCAGAGTGCTTGTAACGATATTGGATTATACGCGATGAACGATATTATTGTTGTTACGAAAAGTACAGTTCCAGTAGGTACAAATGATGTAATGAAGGGATGGATTGAGGAGAAGTTAAAAGGGAGGCATACAGTACATATCGTATCGAATCCAGAGTTTTTGCGTGAAGGTTCAGGTATTTATGATTTCTTTCATGGAGATCGTATTGTAATTGGAGCGGATAGCGAGGAAGTAGCAAGAAGAGTAGAGAGTTTGTATAGTGAATTATGTTTAGAAACGTATGTTACAGATATTAAAAGTGCAGAGATGATTAAATACGCGTCGAATGCCTTTTTAGCTACAAAGATTAGTTTCATTAATGAAATTTCAAATATATGTGAGAAGGTAGGCGCGAATGTATTGGATGTTGCCAAAGGGATGGGAATGGATAAGAGAATTGGTGCATCTTTTTTAAATGCGGGCATTGGCTACGGAGGGTCGTGTTTTCCGAAAGATACGAAAGCACTGGTACAAATTGCGGGAAATGTTGCTCATGATTTTCGTTTGTTAAAAGCGGTTATTGAAGTAAATAATAAGCAGCAGCTGCTATTGATTGAAAAAGCGAAAAAAGTTATGAATATGAATAAAAAGCGGATTGCAGTTCTTGGCGCATCCTTTAAACCGAATACGGATGATATTAGAGAAGCATCATCTCTTATTATAATAGAAGCATTACTTAATATAGGTGCAGATATTGCTCTTTACGACCCAAAAGCAATTCAATATGTGAAAAATATATTTGGAGATGCTATACAATATAGTAGATGTATAGATGAATCGATTAGAGATGCGAGTGCGGCTTTTATCGTAACAGAATGGAAAGATATTCAAACATATCCGTTAGAAAAGTACGTACAACTTATGAGGGAGCCTATTTTATTTGATGGGAGAAATTGTTATACTGATGAAGATGTTAAGAAACAAAAGATAGATTATTACTCGGTGGGAAGAAAAAGTATTTGTAATAGAAAAGTTTCTGTTATGCGTTAAAAAGGAAAGTACTCATGCATATTTTTATATGTCATAATAGAAGCTGTAATTAGTGAAAGAAAAGAGGCAATCACATGACTGAACGTTTAAAAGTAATGACAATTTTCGGGACACGTCCAGAAGCAATTAAAATGGCACCTCTTGTATTAGAGTTGCAAAAACACCCAGAAAAAATTGAATCGATTGTGACTGTAACAGCACAACATCGCCAAATGTTAGATCAAGTATTAAGTATCTTTGGAATTACGCCAGATTTCGATTTAAATATCATGAAAGACCGCCAAACTTTAATTGATGTTACAACGCGTGGTTTAGAAGGTTTGGATAAAGTAATGAAAGAAGCGAAGCCGGATATTGTACTTGTACATGGTGATACAACAACAACATTTATTGCAAGCTTAGCTGCTTTTTATAATCAAATTCCAGTAGGTCATGTTGAGGCGGGCCTTCGTACGTGGGATAAGTATTCTCCATATCCAGAAGAGATGAATCGTCAATTAACAGGTGTAATGGCGGATCTTCATTTCTCACCAACAGCAAAATCAGCAACGAACTTACAGAAGGAAAATAAAGATGAGTCACGTATTTTCATTACAGGAAATACGGCGATTGACGCGCTACAAACGACTGTAAAAGAAACATATAGTCATCCTGTACTAGAGAAACTTGGAAATGATCGTCTTGTACTTATGACAGCTCACCGTCGTGAAAACTTAGGTGAACCGATGCGTAATATGTTCCGTGCAATTAAGCGTCTTGTTGATAAGCATGAAGATGTACAAGTTGTGTACCCTGTTCATATGAACCCTGTTGTTCGTGAAATAGCAAATGAAATTTTAGGTGAACATAACCGTATTCATTTAATTGAGCCGCTAGATGTAATTGATTTCCACAATGTTGCAGCTCGTTCATACTTAATGTTAACGGATTCTGGTGGTGTACAAGAAGAAGCTCCATCACTTGGGGTACCAGTTCTTGTTCTTCGTGATACAACAGAGCGTCCTGAAGGTATTGAAGCAGGTACGCTGAAATTAGCAGGAACAGACGAAGAGACAATCTTTGGTCTTGCAGATGAGTTGTTATCAGATAAAGAAGCTCATGATAAGATGGCGAAAGCATCTAACCCTTACGGTGATGGTCGTGCATCAGAGCGTATTGTAGAAGCGATTTTACAACACTTTAATAAGTAAATAAAAAAAGGCCCAATCGGATAGATTGGGCCTTTTTTTACGGCTGATTGCGCATAATCCACTCTGCATGAGCATTTGTAGAAGGTGGCGGATCAGTTGGTGTGTTATTTTGGTTTGTCTCTTTTTTTGTTTGTTCGTTAGAGGTAGAACTTGAATTTGAATCAGGATTTGAGTTGTTTTTTGTAGTTGGATTTTTTGCTTTTTCTCCTAATTCTTTTTCAATTTCGTTACGCACCGTTTCTACACTGATTGGATCTGGAAGGAAGTAATAAATACCGCCTATCTTTTTGTCTTCGCCTTCAAGCTTTAACGTTTGCATTGTAGAAGGATCAAATCCAGAAAGTTTATTGTAAAGAGCAAGTCCGTCTGAAATAGGAATGTCGGTTTTTATATATTTTCCAACGACAGCTGTTAAATCTTTAATTTTAAATACAGTAGAGGTGGAGTTTAGTTTATGAGCAACAGCGGCCAGTAATTGTCTTTGTCTAGCAGCTCGACCATAATCGCCATTTGGATCTTGCTTTCGCATACGGACGTAAGCAAGTGCTTCTTCACCGTTTAAGTTTTGCTGTCCTTGCTTAAATTGAATTTTTTTGTAGTAATCCACGTCAGAGCGCTCCCAGAAATCGAAGGGTACGTCAACGGTAACGCCACCAACAGCATCAACGATACCTTTAAAGCCTTGGAAATCAATTTTAATATAATGGTCTACAGGAACTTTTAGAAAGCCTTCGACAGTTTTGATTGCCATTTCTTCTCCGCCGTAAGCATGGGCAGCGTTAATTTTGTCTTCCTTATTTTTGCCAACAATTTTAACTCGAGAATCACGAGGAATACTCATAAGTGAAATCTTTTGCGTTTTTGGATTGACTGTTGCAAACATTAATGAGTCTGTACGACCATTTTGACCATCTGTCGCATAATCTTCTATACCCATAATGAGAATTGTAAAAGGTTCCTTTGTAATTTCTACATCTTGGTTTCTTAAATCCGATTTTTCACGAGTAAAACCACTATACATCCCCATAAGAGAAGAGTAAGAATTTAACACATAAACTCCTATGCTGCCAAATAAAAATGCGAAAATAAGGAAGAAGAAAAGTTTCCTTCTTCGCTTCTTTTTTATTCTGCTATTTTGGAGATGATAATAACGTTCTTCCATATATAATCTCCTTAGTTCGTTAGTTCATTTGTAGGGAAGTAATTCACTACATTAATCTTTGAAGGTGATAAATGGGTTATTCTTAGATAACATCTTGTTCTAAGTACAACATATCTCCTTCTGTAATTGTACATTTCCCGTTTGTTAATTCAATCATCCAATCTGTAAATGCTTGTTTGCCGTCTTCTTCTACATACGTATCAAATGTGACATTTTCTAGATAATGAATATCTTTAATGGCATATTTTGAATTGCGTAATTCATTTTCCACTTTGCCAAGTAATGTGTAATCAATCTCGGTTTGCATCACACGCATTAGTTTTCGCTGGACAACACCGACATGATTAACGCCTTCGCTTGTACACTTTCCATATGCACGAATTAATCCACCTGCGCCAAGTTTAATGCCACCAAAATAGCGTGTTACGACGACGACGGTATCTTTTAGTCCACGTTTTTTAAGTACTTCCAGCATTGGTACGCCAGCTGTACCGCTAGGCTCACCGTCATCATTTGCTTTTTGAATATGATCTTGTTCGCCAATTAAATAAGCGGAACAATTATGTGTTGCATTCCAATGTTGTTTTTTTATTTTTTGTATAAATTCTTGAGCCTCTTCCTCAGTTGTTGCTCGGCTAATATAACAAATAAATCTTGATTTTTGAATGACGATTTCGTGTTCGCCGTAGTCTTTGATTGTTAAATATTGTAATAGCACTTGTGTACGCCCCTATCTATCAAAATGACTAGTACTTTCCATTTTAAAAGCGAGCCTTTTTATATTCAAACATTTTTTCTAAATATGCTGAAGTTTTTGGTGAGTATTTTATCTTTTTGTTGTAATTTGTCGAGATGGTAGGTATAATTTCAACCGGCATTTTCATGTATGGATGCACCATTTGTAGTTTTCGTGTAAAATTAGGAAATAAAACTTTTTATAAGGCAGGTACGAAAATGAAAATAGCTATTGTTACTGATAGTACGGCATATATACCGAAGCAAATTCGTGATGAACTCAATATATATATGATTCCATTAAACGTTGTGTTTGGAACAGAATCTTATCAAGAAGAAGCTGAAATTTCAGCAGATGATTTTTATGTGAAAGTACGTGAACAAGAGGAACTTCCAAAAACTTCTCAACCAGCAATCGGAAAGTTTGTTGAGCTATATGAAGAACTAGCTAAAGATTATGATGCAGTTATTAGTATTCACCTATCAAGTGGAATTAGTGGTACATATCAAACATCAACGACAGCTGGACAAATGGTAGAGGGTATTGATGTATACACGTATGACTCTGAAATTAGTTGTGAAGTACAAGGATTTTATGTGCGTGAAGGTGCAAAGTTAGCAAGTGAAGGAAAGAACCCAAAAGAAATTATCGCTCGTTTTGATGAAATGAAGAAAACGATGGACGCCTATTTTGTAGTTGATGATTTACATCATTTACAGCGTGGTGGTCGATTGAATAGCGCGCAAGCTTTCATCGGCAGTCTGTTACAAGTGAAGCCAGTTTTATATTTTAGAGATAAAATCATTATTCCGTTTGAAAAGATTCGTACACGTAAAAAAGCATTAAAACGTATCATTGAAATTTTTGATGAGCAAGCAAGTAAAGGTGTACCTATGGAAGCAGTTATCATTCATGCGCAACGTGAAGAGGAAGCGAATGAATGGAAGAAAGAATTAGAAGCAAAATATCCTCACGTCACAATTCGTACAGGTTATTTTGGAGCTGTAATTGGTACACACTTAGGTGAAGGTGCATTAGGTCTTGGATGGTATACGAAGTAATAAAGATATAAAAAGCTCTCTTTTTAAGAGGGTTTTTTTACGGGTATGTTACGTTTAGTTGACAAGTTAATATTTGGAAATGGTAAAATGTACGTAAAATAAAATAATGAGGAAAGTTTTATAACTTACTTTTTACAAGAAACTATATTATAATAGAAGAGAGGTGAAACATATGGAGCATAATTCTTGTTTATGTCCAAAGTTTGAGTCAGCTTTTACTCTGCTTAGTAAGAAGTGGACTGGCTTAATTATTAAATCTTTGCTTGAAGAGTCGAAACGTTTTAGAGAAATCGCAGATATTATCCCAAATATGAGCGATCGTATGTTGTCAGAGCGTTTAAAGGAATTGGAAAGCGAGGGCATTGTAGTTCGTAATGTCTATCCAGAAGTACCAGTTCGAATCGAGTATGGCTTAACTGACAAGGGAAAAGCGTTAGAAAGTGTTATGGATGAGGTCCAAAATTGGGCTGAGAAATGGATGAAGTAGTATTTCATTTGTATTCGTATTCGTATTCGTATATTTAATAAAACGTAAGGGATTCCTTACGTTTTTTCTTTGTTTATAGAAGTGAGAAAAGTATATAAATTTCTACACATACATACAAAAATATACGCATTTTGCGCTAGAGCTACATATAATATTACATTTGTTTTACAAAAACGTAACATTAGCAAAAAAAATCCCGAATTATGGTATAAATTTTATAGGTTATATACGGAAAAAGAAAAAAGAAAGCGGTGTAAAAAATAAAATGAAAAAGCTAAAAATGGCATCTTGTGCATTAGTTGCAGGATTAATGTTTTCTGGGCTAACACCAAATGTATTTGCAGAAGATAAAATTTCTGACGTGAAATCACAAATTAACACACAAAATGACACTTTACATAAACAACAACAAGAACGTGATGAATTACAAAAACAAATGAATGACTTAAACAAAACAATTCAAGGTTTAGATAAATCTGTTCAAGAGAATGCTGCAAAGCTTGAAGAAACAACGAAAAAAGTTGCTGATACTGAGCAATTAATTGAAAAGAAAAATAAAGATATTGCAGAATTACAAACAAAGATTGCAAAACGTGAAGAGCTATTAAGAAAGCGTTTAGTTGCACTCCAAGAACAACCAAATACGAACGTTGTAACAGAAGTTCTTGTAAACTCTAAAAATATTGCAGATTTAGTTGATCGTTTAACTTCTGTTTCTAAAATTCTTGAGTCTGATGAAGATATCATGAAAACACAACAAGAAGATCAAGCTAGTGTGAAAAAAGATGTTGCAACGGTAAAAGAGAAACAAAAAGAATTAAAAGAAGCACAAGCTCAAATTGAAACTGCTAAGAAAGATCTTGACGCTGAAAAAGCGAAAAAAGAAACTGCAGTAAATGATTTAAGCGGTAAAATGGAAACAGTTGTAACTACAATGACAAGTACGGAAAGCCAATTAAAAGAGCTTGAACAACAGGCATTAAAATTACAACAAATTGCTGAAAAAGAAGCGCAAGAAAAAGCTGCACAAGAAGCTGCTGCTCAAAAGCAAGCAGAGCAAGCCGCTAAAGACGCGCAAGCTCAGCCAGCACAGCAACCAGCGGCGGCTCAACCAGCACAAACGCAAGCTCAACCAGCAGCTCCAGCAAATAATGCTGTACAAGCTCCAAAAGAAGAGTCTAAAAAAGAAGAACCTAAAAAAGAAGAAGCGAAAAAACCAACACCAGTAGTAACAAATGATGGTGGCGGAAGACAAGATGTTGTTGAAAAAGCTAAAGGCTTAGTAGGTCTAAAATACGTATGGGGTAGTGCGTCAATTTCAAACGGTGGTTTTGACTGCAGTGGTTTAATCTCTTACGTTTACGGTTTAGGTCGTCAAGATACTAGAAGTCTATGGAGTTCTGTACAAAAAATTAGCCCATCTGAAGCGAAACCAGGAGACCTTATCTTCTTACAAGGCACATATAGAGCGGGCGTATCTCACGTTGGAATTTACATTGGTGGCGGTCAAATGATTCATGCTGCTGATGAGTCAACAGGTGTTACTTATGGTAGCGTAAATAGCTCTTACAACCAAAAACATTTCTTAGGTTACGGAAGATTATAGAATTATAATTCAATGAAAAACGTGTATAAAGTCGATAGCTTACTATTTTCTAAGTAGGTTATCGGCTTTTTTGAGTTTTTACGAGATGATGAGAAAGGTTTATAGTAGTGCTGGAGGTGATTGTTGATGCTAGCGGGGAAACAGTTGCTATTAGAAGAACTTTCTTCAGATTTACAGAGGGAATTAAACGATTTGAAAAAGAAGGGAGAGATCGTATGTGTACAAGGTGTAAAAAAGAAGAATTCTAAATATATGTGCCAACGCTGTGGAAACGTAGATCGGTGGCTATTTGCGTCGTTTTTATGTAAAAGGTGCAGTAAAGTGTGCACATATTGCCGGAAGTGTATAGCGATGGGGAGAGTAAGTGAATGTGCTGTACTTGTTCGCGGGATTGCTGAAAGAAAGAGAGAAAAGAATTCAAATTTGTTACAGTGGAACGGGACGTTGTCTACTGGCCAGAATTTGGCGGCGCAAGGAGTTATAGAGGCTATTAAGCAAAAAGAATCATTTTTTATTTGGGCTGTATGCGGGGCTGGGAAAACAGAGATGTTGTTTTACGGTATTAACGAAGCGCTTCAAAAAGGAGAAAGAGTTTGTATCGCAACGCCAAGAACGGATGTTGTTTTGGAATTAGCACCGAGATTACAAGAAGTATTTCCATATATAAAGGTAGCGGCTTTATATGGAGGGAGTGTAGATAAAGAAAAAGATGCAGTACTAGTCGTTGCGACCACGCATCAATTATTACGTTATTATAGGGCGTTTCATGTCATAGTTGTAGATGAGATAGATGCTTTTCCATATTGTGCAGATCAAATGTTACAGTACGCGGTAAAACAAGCGATGAAAGAAAAAGCGGCGCGTATTTATTTAACTGCGACTCCAGATGAAACGTGGAAGCGAAAACTTAAACAAGGTAAACAAAAAGGTGTTATTGTTTCTGGACGATATCACCGTCATCCGTTGCCAGTTCCTCTATTTTGCTGGTGCGGAAATTGGAAGAAAAGCCTCAACCATGAAAGAATTCCTCGAGTTTTACTACAATGGTTAAAGATGTACTTAAACAAAAAGTATCCTGTTTTTTTATTCGTTCCCCATATACGATATATAGAAGAAATAAGCTCGTTATTGAAATCATTGCATAATAAAGTTGAAGGGGTACATGCAGAAGATCCGATGAGAAAAGAGAAAGTCGCAGCGTTCAGAAAGGGAGAAATCCCATTATTAGTTACAACGACAATTTTAGAGCGAGGCGTAACGGTGAAAAATTTGCAAGTTGCAGTTTTAGGGGCGGAAGAAGAAATATTTTCAGAAAGTGCGCTCGTACAAATTGCGGGCCGAGCAGGGCGGAGCTTTGAAGCACCGTATGGAGAGGTCATTTATTTTCACTATGGCAAGACAGAGGCGATGGTGCGCGCGAAAAAACATATTCAAGGTATGAATAAAAATGCGAAAGAACAAGGATTGATCGATTAATGCATTGTTTACTTTGTGATGAGTATTTTGTAGAAAAGGTTAGTTGGTACACTTTTTTTGTAAAGTGTCATAGAAAATATATATGTGATAGATGTGAGCAGAAACTTTCCTATATTATAGGAGAAATTTGCATGGAGTGCGGGCGACCTTTAGAATTTGTTCCTGCCTCATTTCAAGAAGACGGTATTTGTATAGATTGTATAAGGTGGATGAAAGAGGAGAAGTATCGTTCTTTTAAAAACCGTTCGTTATATATGTATGATGATAAGATGAAAGAAATAGTAGCGCAGTTTAAGTTTCGGGGGGATGCAGAGTTAGTGCACATTTTTTATCGTCCTTTTCGAAGTTTATTTCAAAAGTGTTTTGCCAATGTTTCAACTGTTATCGCTGTTCCGCTTAGTAAGGAAAGGGAAGTTGAACGTGGTTTTAATCAAGCTGAGTTATTAGCAACTTGTTTGCCTGTCAAAATTTCTTATCCATCATTAAGAAGAAGGGAAACAGAAAAGCAAAGTAAGAAGACACGTAAAGAAAGGGTGTCAGGAAGCAATCCTTTTTATTTTCAGGGAGAAGAGATGTTTTCTGGGCAACATATTTTACTCGTTGATGACGTGTATACGACAGGGATTACGGTTAGGCAAATCGGAAGTTTGTTATATGAAAGAGGGGCAAGGGAAGTATCTAGTTTGACACTTTGTAGAAGTTAATATGACAGTGTCGAAAGGGATAATAAAAAGGCGATAAGTCTTCTTTGACTTCATATGTTGTCATTCGTTATAGTCAAAATATGGGGCGAATGCCCTGATTTTTAGAGTGAAGGGAATGGAATGAACATGCAAGGAAGAGTGAAATGGTTCAATGCAGAAAAGGGATTTGGGTTTATTGAGCGTGAAGATGGTGACGATGTATTTGTCCATTTTTCTGCTATTCAACAAGATGGGTATAAGTCATTGGAAGAAGGGCAACAAGTAGAGTTTGACATTGTAGATGGAGCACGTGGACCACAAGCAGCTAATGTTGTGAAACTGTAGGGTATATTGTTTTGGGAAGAGAAAGCTGCGTTTGTGGCAACGTTATATATATGTAGTAGAACCTCTTGTTTTTCGCAAGGGGTTTTTGTTATAGGGTAAGTTGTCAAAAAGTTGTTTCTTTTCTGTAACGAATTGTCCACAGAAATATTCGTTATTCACGATGTTAATAGGATAAAATAAAGATAGAAACGATGCATCTTTTCATTTCAACAAAAAACGATAAAAAAATCGCAATTCCACTAATTTTTTTAAAAAAGTTAGAAGGAGTTTTTAAGCCAATGTCGAAATTATAGTACATAGGCTTGAAAGGAGGAATTCATCTATGAAATTCAACATTCGTGGTGAAAATATTGAAGTAACTCCAGCATTAAAGGAATATGTAGAGAAAAAACTAAGTAAGTTAGAGCGTTATTTTGATACATTCCCAGAGATTAAAGTTAATTTAAAAGTATACTCTGACAAGCAACGTGTCGAGGTAACAATTCCATTTACTGATTTATTACTTCGTGCAGAAGAAACTAATAGCGATATGTACGCTGCTATCGATTTAGTAGTTGATAAAATTGAGCGACAAATTCGTAAACATAAAACAAAAGTAAATCGTAAGTTACGTGAGAAAGGTTCTATAAAAACGAACTTTATCCTTCCGGAAGCAGTAGCTGTTTTGGATGAGGTAGAAGAAGATGAATTAGAACTTGTACGTACAAAACGATTCGATTTAAAACCGATGGACGTTGAAGAGGCAATCCTACAAATGGATATGCTAGGACATAATTTCTTCGTCTTCACAAATGCTGATACAAATGAAACTAATGTTGTATATGGCCGTAAAGATGGGAAATACGGTTTAATCGAAACTAAATAATAATTCGAAAGCGCAGCCGAATGAGGCTGCGCTTTTTTTGCTGAAAATAGATTTTTAAAAAACTTTTCTTAATTTAGAACGAGACAATCGGCCGATTGTTGTCATAGTTATAAGACAAGTGTTACAATTATCATTAGGTATATACATTTTAGTTTTTTTAATTAGGAGAAAAATTGGCATAACATACATTTGATTTTTATAACGACTGATTGTAATAGAGAAAAAGAAAAACAATCGGAAGTTTTATTTTAATAAAAAGAGGAGCGTATTTCCTATGATCGGTATTTTAAAAAAGGTGTTTGATGTAAATCAACGCCAAATTAAACGTATGCAAAAGACAGTTGAGCAAATTGATGCATTAGAGTCATCTATTAAGCCACTAACTGATGAACAATTAAAAGGAAAGACGCTTGAATTTAAAGAACGTCTAACAAAAGGTGAAACAGTAGATGATTTACTACCTGAAGCTTTTGCAGTTGTTCGCGAAGCGGCAACTCGTGTTCTTGGAATGCGTCCATATGGCGTACAGTTAATGGGTGGTATTGCCTTACATGAAGGGAATATTTCTGAGATGAAAACGGGTGAAGGTAAAACGTTAACATCTACATTACCTGTATATTTAAATGCTTTAACAGGAAAAGGTGTTCACGTTGTTACAGTCAATGAATATTTAGCACAACGTGATGCGAGCGAAATGGGACAACTTCATGAGTTCCTTGGCTTAACGGTAGGAATTAACTTAAATAGTATGTCACGCGAAGAGAAACAAGAGGCTTATGCTGCTGATATTACGTATAGCACAAATAATGAGCTTGGATTCGATTACTTACGTGATAACATGGTTTTATATAAAGAGCAGTGCGTTCAACGTCCACTTCACTTTGCTATTATCGATGAAGTCGATTCTATTTTAGTCGATGAAGCACGTACGCCGCTTATTATTTCAGGACAAGCTCAAAAATCAACAGAGCTATACATGTTTGCAAATGCATTTGTTCGTACGTTAGAAAATGAAAAAGATTATTCATTTGATGTGAAAACGAAAAATGTAATGCTAACAGAAGATGGTATTACGAAAGCAGAGAAAGCTTTCCATATTGAAAACTTATTCGATTTAAAACATGTAGCACTTCTTCACCATATTAATCAGGGGCTTCGTGCACACGTTGTTATGCATCGTGATACAGATTATGTTGTACAAGAAGGCGAAATTGTAATTGTAGACCAATTCACTGGTCGTCTTATGAAAGGTCGTCGTTATAGCGAAGGATTACACCAAGCGATTGAAGCAAAAGAAGGTGTAGAAATTCAAAATGAAAGCATGACGCTTGCAACAATTACATTCCAGAACTACTTCCGTATGTATGAAAAATTATCTGGTATGACTGGTACAGCGAAAACAGAGGAAGAGGAATTCCGTAACATTTACAATATGAACGTTATTGTAATTCCGACAAACAAACCGATTATTCGTGATGATCGTGCCGATTTAATCTTTAAATCAATGGAAGGTAAGTTCAATGCTGTTGTTGAGGATATTGTAAATCGTCATAAAAAAGGGCAACCTGTTCTTGTAGGTACAGTTGCAATTGAAACTTCAGAGCTTATTTCAAAAATGTTAACGCGTAAAGGTGTACGTCATAACATCTTAAATGCGAAAAACCATGCTCGTGAAGCAGATATCATTGCAGAGGCTGGTATTAAAGGTGCTGTAACAATCGCGACGAACATGGCAGGTCGTGGTACAGATATTAAGCTTGGAGACGATGTGAAAAACGTTGGTTTAGCAGTTATCGGTACAGAGCGTCACGAAAGTCGTCGTATTGATAATCAGTTACGTGGTCGTGCTGGTCGTCAAGGGGACCCTGGTGTTACGCAGTTCTACTTATCGATGGAAGATGAATTAATGCGCCGATTTGGTTCAGATAATATGAAAGCAATGATGGACCGCCTTGGTATGGATGATTCTCAGCCGATTGAAAGTAAAATGGTTTCTCGTGCGGTAGAATCTGCACAAAAACGTGTTGAAGGAAATAACTATGATGCACGTAAGCAGTTACTGCAATATGATGATGTACTTCGTCAGCAACGTGAAGTTATTTACAAACAGCGTCAAGAGGTAATGGAGTCTGACAACTTACGCGGCATTATTGAAGGTATGATGAAATCTACAGTAGAACGTGCTGTTGCTCTTCATACACAAGAGGAAATTGAAGAAGATTGGAACATTAAAGGTCTTGTTGACTACTTAAATACAAACCTTCTTCAAGACGGAGATGTAAAAGAAGAAGAATTACGTCGTCTTGCTCCTGAGGAAATGAGCGAGCCAATTATTGCGAAATTAATTGAGCGATACAATGAAAAAGAAAAGCTTATGCCAGAAGAGCAAATGCGTGAGTTTGAGAAGGTTGTTGTATTCCGCGTTGTAGATACGAAATGGACAGAGCATATTGATGCGATGGATCACCTTCGTGAAGGTATTCATTTACGTGCTTACGGTCAAATCGATCCACTTCGTGAGTACCAAATGGAAGGGTTCGCGATGTTCGAGTCAATGGTTGCTTCTATTGAAGAGGAAATTTCTCGTTACATTATGAAAGCTGAAATTGAACAAAACTTAGAACGTCAAGAAGTTGTTCAAGGTGAAGCTGTTCATCCTTCTAGCGATGGCGAAGAAGCAAAGAAAAAGCCAGTTGTAAAAGGTGACCAAGTGGGCCGCAATGATTTATGTAAATGTGGTAGTGGTAAAAAATATAAAAACTGCTGTGGTATCGTTCAGTAATATAGGACGATAGCTTTGGCTGTTTTGCAAACTTTTATATCAAAAATGTATAATTAAGAAGGATTAAACTCTCTCCGTAATAAGTGGAGAGAGTTTCCCTTGTTTTCATACGAAAGTAACAGCAATTACATAGAGGTGAAGGAAATGGAATTAGTAGAAATTAGACAGGAATTAGAGAAAATGGCTAAGCGATTAGCGGCTTTTAGGGGGTCTCTTTGACCTCCCTACTAAGGAGAAACAAATTGCAGAATTAGAAGAGAAAATGATGGGCGCAGGATTTTGGGATGACCAACAAGGCGCACAAGCTGTAATTAATGAAGCGAATGCGTTAAAAGATATGGTTGGAAAGTTCCGTCAGTTAGATGAGACGTTCGAAAATTTAGAAATCACGCATGAGCTTTTAAAAGAAGAGTATGATGAAGATTTACATGAGGAATTAGAATCAGAAGTAAAAGGCTTAATTCAAGAAATGAATGAGTATGAGCTTCAGTTACTATTAAGTGATCCTTATGATAAAAATAATGCGATTTTAGAATTACATCCAGGTGCAGGTGGAACTGAGTCACAAGACTGGGGTTCTATGCTATTACGTATGTACACACGCTGGGCTGAAAAACGCGGATTCAAAGTAGAAACGGTTGACTATTTACCAGGTGATGAAGCTGGTATTAAGAGTGTAACTTTATTAATTAAAGGTCATAACGCTTACGGTTACTTAAAAGCAGAGAAAGGTGTACATCGTCTTGTACGTATTTCACCATTCGATTCTTCAGGGCGTCGTCATACATCATTCGTATCTTGTGAAGTTGTACCAGAGTTCAATGATGAAGTTGAAATCGAAGTACGTACAGAAGATTTAAAAATTGATACGTACCGAGCAAGTGGAGCTGGTGGACAGCACGTAAATACGACAGATTCAGCAGTTCGTATTACACATACACCGACAAATACGGTTGTAACATGTCAGTCGGAGCGTTCTCAAATTAAAAACCGTGAGCATGCGATGAAAATGTTAAAAGCGAAATTATATCAAAAGAAACTAGAAGAGCAACAAGCAGAATTAGATGAAATTCGCGGAGAGCAAAAAGAAATCGGATGGGGTAGCCAAATCCGTTCTTACGTATTCCACCCGTATTCTCTTGTAAAAGACCATCGTACAAATACGGAGGTTGGTAACGTACAAGCTGTTATGGATGGAGAGATTGATCCATTTATTGATGCTTACTTACGTTCTCGCATCTAATAAGCGAAAAAAAGCCAACGAAATTGTTGGCGCATGCTGAGGACAATAGAGGATATAAAGAATTTGATTTTATTTTTATAGATGAAGTAAAGAGGAAGAGAAGTTGGAAACGACAACTTCTCTTTTTGATGGGATTATATGTAGATTACAATGCTGTATATTGTTTTGTAAAAAGTAGAGAATAGTAAAATAGAGCGGTAATATGGTAAAGATTTATATAGAACTTTCTAATTTTCCTTTTAAAAAGGATGCTTTATAGGAGTTTTTTAAGTTGTTCACAGAATTGAAACAACTTATGAAAGCATTATTTTATCAAGGTTCTCACTGTATTTTTGAGGAATATGAAATACACCTTAGTTTTTCTATATAAAGATAATGCTTATAATGAAAATGAGTGTGTTAGGAATAAAAAGAATATCAACAATGGGGAGCGATAGAAGTGAAAAAGAAATTGTTGGCTATTGCGCTAGGGACATCGGTTGTTTTTGCTTTAGGAGCATGCGGAAATAAAGAAGAGAGTAAGTCTTCGAAACAGTCTGCAAGCACAGACAGCGCAGAACAAATTTTCCAAAGAAGTTGTGCGGGATGTCACGCAACAGATTTATCAGGGGCAACTGGACCTGATTTAAGAAAAGTAGGCGGTAAGTACGACGCTGCAGATATCGAAGAGATTATTAAAAAAGGCCGCGGTTCAATGTCACCAGGACTTATTCAAGGTGAAGATGCGAAAAAAGTGTCTGAATGGTTAGCTGAACATAAATAAAAAAGGTGAAATGGACGAGTTGATAATATAGTCAACTCGTTTTCCTTTTTTCTGGTATGTAACATAACTGTAACAAAAATGTATCCAAATTGGAAACCGTTTGATGTTACAATGGGGTTTGTAGAATTTTGCTGAAATATATTACATAGAGTGGTATTGCTTATGAGAAAGCATAAGTAAACTATCTTCAACAAGGATGACTAAATGAAAATGAAGGATGTCTTTTGTTTTCAGATGTACAGAAAAGTATTTCGAAAAAAATCATTAAGTATTGGGTGATAAATAATGATAAAAATGACGAATGTTTATAAGGAGTACCCGAATGGTATGAAAGCCATTGCTGGTCTTACAGTTAACATTAAACAAGGTGAATTCGTATACGTAGTTGGACCGAGTGGAGCCGGAAAATCTACATTTATTAAAATGATGTATCGTGAAGAGAAACCATCTACAGGATCTATTAATGTAAATGGACTTACTATCGAAACATTGGCAGAAAGAGATGTTCCGTATTTCCGTCGTCAATTAGGCGTGATTTTCCAAGATTTCAAATTGCTACCTAAATTAACGGTATATGAGAATGTTTCGTTTGCTTTAGAAGTAATTGAAGAAGAACCGGATGCAATTCGTGAGCGTGTAACAGAAGTTCTAGGTCTTGTAGGCCTTGAAGATCGTGCAGACGCACTTCCAAGTGAGCTTTCGGGCGGGGAGCAACAACGTGTGGCTATTGCAAGAGCAATTGTAAATAGACCAAAGGTTGTAATTGCCGATGAGCCAACAGGTAACTTAGATATTGAAACAGCTCTTGATATTATGAATATTTTTACTCGCATTAATGAGCGCGGCACAACGATTGTTATGGCGACGCATAATGCAGATATCGTAAATACAATCCGTCATCGTGTAATCGCGATTGAAGGCGGAAAAATTGTTCGAGATGAGATTGAGGGAGGATACGGATATGAAGGCTAAGACCCTTAGTCGACATTTGCGAGAAGGTGTAAAGAATCTATCACGTAACGGATGGATGACATTTGCTTCTGTTAGTGCAGTAACAGTTACATTATTACTTGTAGGTGTCTTTTTAACAGCGATTATGAATATGAACCATTTTGCGACGAAAGTAGAGCAAGATGTAGAGATTCGTGTACACATTGATCCAGCTGCAAAAGAAGCGGATCAAAAGAAATTAGAAGAAGATATGAGTAAGATTGCAAAAGTAGATTCTATTAAATATTCTTCTAAAGAAGAAGAGTTAAAACGTTTAATTAAAAGCTTAGGTGATAGTGGAAAAACGTTTGAGTTATTTGAACAAGATAACCCACTTAAAAACGTATTCGTTGTAAAAGCGAAAGAACCAACCGATACAGCGACAATCGCGAAGAAGGTTGAAAAAATGCAGTTTGTTAGTAATGTTCAGTACGGAAAAGGGCAAGTTGAACGATTATTTGATACTGTAAAAACTGGTCGTAACATTGGGATTGCGTTAATTGCTGGTCTTTTATTCACAGCGATGTTCTTAATCTCTAATACAATTAAAATTACAATTTATGCTCGTAGTACAGAAATTGAAATTATGAAACTTGTTGGTGCAACAAACTGGTTTATTCGTTGGCCATTCTTGCTAGAGGGGTTATTCTTAGGAGTATTAGGATCAATTATTCCAATTGGCCTAATTCTAATTACGTATAATTCGTTGCAAGGTGTGTTTAATGAAAAACTTGGCGGAACAATTTTCGAGCTTCTACCATACAGTCCATTCGTATTCCAATTAGCTGGTTTACTAGTGTTAATCGGTGCTTTAATCGGTATGTGGGGAAGTGTAATGTCAATTCGTCGCTTCTTAAAAGTATAAAAAGTTGCAAACATAATTCGTACAAGCTTATCATATAGTAGAAATAGGTAAAGGCATCACACAATGTGTGATGCCTTTTGCTACACCACCTGTGTGTTTTGGAAAGGGGAATTCCGCATTGAAACGTAGAGTTGCAATTATTGGAATGGTTGTTGCATTTTTAATTGGTGCTGGCGGAATGTTTGCAGGCATGTCTGTATTTGGGGTTAACCCATCAGAAGTAACGCAAACAATTTCGAGTGGGAATGCTAGCACTGCGCAAGGGAATTTGGCAAAAATTAATGAGGCGTATGCACTAATTGATTCACGTTATGTGGAAGACGTGAAAGATGAAAAGTTAGTTGAAGGTGCAATACAAGGTATGTTGTCTACGCTGAAGGACCCTTATTCCACGTATATGGATAAAGAAACAGCCAAACAGTTTAGTGAATCGCTTGATCCCGAATTAGAGGGGATTGGGGCTGAGGTGAACAAGACGGACGGTAAGCTTATTATCGTATCGCCAATTAAAGGTTCACCAGCAGAAAAGATAGGAATTAAACCGAATGACCAAATTTTATCTGTAGATGGAAACAGTGTGAAAGACTTATCACGTGAAGAAGCAGTATTAAAAATTCGTGGTAAAAAGGGAACGACTGTCGCAATTGAAATTAAACGTGCGGGAGTAACTGATCCGATTGTATTTAAAATTAAGCGTGAAAAGATTCCGATCTTTACAGTGTTTAGTTCTGTGAAGCAAGAGAGCGGAAAAGATATCGGTTATATGCAAATCACTTCTTTTGCTGAAAATACAGCGAAAGAATTTAAGGATCAGTTAAAAGAGTTAGAGAAGAAAAATATAAAAGGCTTAGTTATTGACGTGCGTGGTAATCCTGGTGGCTACTTAAATAGTGTAGAAGATATACTAGGGGAAATTATGACGAATAAAAAGCCGATGCTACAAGTAGAGCAGCGAAATGGTGAGAAGAAGAAATTCTCTACGGAACTGAAAGAGAGAAAACCATATCCAATTTCAGTATTAATTGATAATGGAAGTGCTTCTGCTTCAGAGATTTTAGCGGGTGCGCTAAAAGAAGGAGAAGGATACGATTTAATTGGTGAAAAGACATTTGGTAAAGGTACTGTCCAGCAAGCTGTTCCATTTAAAGACGGCAGCAACATTAAATTAACGATGTTTAAATGGTTAACGCCGGATGGGAACTGGATTCATAAAAAAGGAATCGCGCCAACAGTAGAAGTGAAGCAACCAAATTATTATCATGCGACACCAATTCAAATTGAAAAAACACTTTCATACAATTCAAATGATGTACAAGTAAAACATGCTCAGGAAATGCTTAAGAGCTTAGGTTATGTACCAGGTCGTGAAGATGGATACTTTAGTAAAGAGACAGAATCGGCTCTGAAAGCATTCCAAAATGCAAATGAAATGGAAGCGACAGGACAGCTTGATAAAAAGACAGCTGAAGCGATTCAAACTAAAATTATCGAAAAAATCCGTTCTGGAGAAAATGATCTACAATTACAGTCAGCATTAAAATTAATGGCAAAATAAGAAGAAATACAGGCAGTTTGCTGCCTGTATTTTTTTGTGTTAAACAAACGTTTGTTTAGTTATGATAATATAAAAAGAAAGAATGATATAAATGGTGGTGAATGAGTTCGTGGAGGCGTGGATTTTTGAAATAATGCGGGCAGTTGGACGTTTTTTCTTACACCCTGCTGTCTATATATTTGTAATAAGTAGTATCTTCGTTGGATACTTACGTATGTTAAGAGAACGAAAAGATTTTTCTTTTAAAGTTTATGATATTTGGTTTGAACTGCGAACCTCTCTATTTGCAGGGATTGGATACGGATTAGTAGTATCTATTATTACGATTGGGCTTGGACTTGTTGTTTCTAAAGCAAGCTTATGGGCCATTTTAATTTGGACGTTACTATTTGGATTAACGGCTATGTATCGATATTTATCGGCGGCTTATACATTTAGCATTGCGATTGTATGTGTTCTATTATCTTCTAAGCTACCAGTTTCCTTTTTACAGCTTCGAGAAGGTGAAGAGAGTACCATTGTATCCCTTGTTATTTTACTAGGCGTTATGCTTATTGTAGAAGGCTTATTGATTTCTAAAAACGCAGTAGGATATTCGACGCCGAGGATTAGGCAGGGGAAGCGTGGATTAAAGATTGGTTTACACGAATCAAAGCGTTTATGGATCGTTCCTATTTTTATTCTTGTACCGGGTGATGCGGTAACGCAGTTTATTTCATGGTGGCCTGTCGTTTCAATAGGTTCAAATACATATTCTCTATTCCTCGTTCCATTTTTAATTGGATTTATGAGAAATATTAAAAGTTATGAGCCGACGGAAGCTTTATTATTTACAGGAAGACGGGTTTATGGGTTAGCAGGACTTGTGCTCGTTTTAGGAATCGCAAGTTACTGGTGGCACGTACTTGCAATTATCGCGATGGGAGTCGCTATGCTTGGGCGTTTCACAATTTCGATGCAAGAAAAAATTGCCGATGAAACAAGACCAGCGTATTTTGCTGCACGCAATGATGGGCTCGTTGTACTAGATACAATTCCAAATACAATTGGAGCAGAGCTGAAATTACTGCCTGGAGAAATTATTACGAAAGTAAATGGAGTCATTCCAAAAAGCGCCGAGGAATTTTATGATGCGCTTCAAACGAAGACGACAGGAGCATTTTGTAAATTAGAAGTATTAGATACAAATGGTGAGCTTCGTCTTGCACAAACTGCATTATATGCTGGTGGACATCACGAATTAGGTATTGTATTCGTTGAACAGGAGCATGAGTGGGATTCGGAAGCGATGTAACAAATAAAAGAAGAGGTTGTATAACATTGTAGTTATATAGCCTCTTCTTTTTTGATTTACGGTTTTACTTGAGCGTAATGTTGCACAACAAATTCACGAAACGTTTGTGCAGCAAGTGATAAGTAGTGTTTTTCATTCCATACTAAATGAGGTGTCCATTGGCAAACGGGTTCTTCAAGCTGGAGAAGCGTTAGCGGTGGTAATTCCTTTTTTGCTGCGATTGGTAAAAAAGCAACGCCAAGTCCAGTGCGTACTAAGCCGCTTATTGCTGCAGGTTCATCTCCTTCACATACAATGTTAGGCGTAAACCCGGCTTGTCTGCAGAAATTGTCTGTAATCTCACGGAAGCTATACCCTGGTTTTAGGGAGATAAAAGGATCGTTTGCTACTTCACTTAGCTTGATACGGTCGCGATCTTTGAGTCGATGTGTACTTGGTACAGCTAGTACGATCTCTTCAGTCATTAATGGAAGACTATAGACTCCTAGTCGATCAATAGGTGAAGGTGTGAGACAAAAGTCGATTTCGCCTTTTTCAAGAAGCTGAATTTTTAATTCCTCTGTAGATGCTTGTGTTATACGGAAATTAATGTGTGGATATAAGGCTAGAAAAGGCGCTAGCAATTCAGAGACACGATTTAAAGTTGTAGTAGCTACTAAAACACTTCCTCGTTCTAATCCAGCCATATCTGTAACTTGTCGTTTACCAGTTTCCAGAGCCTCAAGGGCCGTATCCACTTGTTTGAGAAAAGTTTTTCCGAAAGCATTTAGGCGAATTTGACGCCCAATTCGGTCAAATAAGGGAACTCCTACTTCCTCTTCTAATCGAGCGATAGTAACGCTTAAAGCTGGTTGAGAGATATGCAGTTCTTGTGCCGCTTTTGTTATATGTTCCGTCCGAGCGACTGTTTTAAAATACTTGAGCTGCAGTAATTCCATAAAATATGTTCACCTTCTCTTATATACTTGAAGTTATTAATATGATAATTATTTTATATTTTTGTTTATCAATAATCAATTTTATAATATGAGTGTGAAAAGAAATACTGTAAAAATTTATATATAGATAAAAAATGAGGTGGATAATTTTGGATATTCAAAAATATTTAGAGCATATTCAATCTGAAAAAAGAGAGGTGAGTTTCTCTTACTTATCTCATCTTCAAAAGCAACATGTACTCAACGTTCACTTTGAGAATCTTGATATTCTTGCAAGAAAACCTCTATCTTTGCGTAAAGAAGATTTATATCAAAAAATTGTTCATGCGAAGCAGGGTGGCGTGTGCTACGAGTTAAACGGAATATTTTATTTTCTGCTAAAAGAATTAGGATTTGATCCCTATCTTATGGCAGGGACTGTATATGTAAGAGAAGGAATGTGGGCTCTTGAAAATGCTCATTTATTCATAATCGTATCAATTGATAATAAAGAGTATTTGGTGGATGTAGGTATGGGCGGTAATTCACCACGAATTCCTGTCCCGCTGAATGGAGAGGAAGTTGTGGATAGTGATGGTCTTTACCGAGTAAATAAAGACGAGACAACATCATTTTATTATTTGCAAAAAAAGACTGATGATAAGTGGGAAATTCTATATCGTTTTGAGCAGCCTTCTCATAAATGGAACCTAGAGAACATTCATCCAATTTGTGTTTTAACTGAAACAGCTCCAGATTCGATGTTCAACAAAATGTATTTCCTTTCAAGAGTGACAGAAAATGGGCGTATTACTTTGCTAGGAGATATGCTGATTATCGTTAACGGAAAAGAGAGAATAAAAGAAAAACTAAAAAAACATGAGATTGAAGAAACGGTTCGTCGTTATTTTCAAATCCAAATATAATGAGAAAATTTTAGGGAGGGTTTATGTATGACTTTAGATTTACAAGTTCAATCGTTTCTTGCGCAAGGTGGAAATTTGAATACACTTACAGGAGAAGAGCACGGAGAAGCAAAAGCTGTATTTAAGGTGGAAGATTTCTATATCCCTGTGAAGGACGGTGAAATTAAACTTCGAGTTTATACACCGAATGAAAAGGAATCATTACCTGTTTTTGTATATTTACATGGTGGTGGATGGGTAGCAGGAGATATTCAGGCTGTAGATACTTTATGCCAAAATATAGCGCATGACGCGGAGTGTATAGTTGTTGCGGTAGAGTATCGCTTAGCTCCTACGCATAAATTCCCGGTTCCGTTAGAAGATTGTTATGAAGCTACTAAATGGGTAGCTGAAAATAGTTCTATGCTTAATGCAGATAAAACAAAAATCGCAATTGGTGGAGATAGTGCTGGTGGAAATATTGCAGCAGCAGTTGTTATTATGGCTCAAAAATTCAACAATCTTTCATTGGTGGCTCAAGTATTAGTTTATCCTGTAGTTGATCTTACTTTAACTTTCAAAGCACAATCATATCGAGACAATGCTGAAGGTTATTTACTTACAACTGAAGGAGTTTTTTGGGCAACACAAATGTATTTACGTGACGAAATTGATAGGTACAATGTCTTTGCATCCCCTTCAGTGAATAATGAGTTAGAGAATTTGCCACCAGCGCTTATTATTACAGCGGAATATGATCCACTACGAGATGATGGCGCTGCATACGCAAAACGTTTAGAGGCAGCTGGGATTCCTGTAGAATATAAGTGCTACGAAGGGATGGTCCATGGTTTCTTCTGGATGGCGGGCATTATGGATAAAGGTCTCCAAGCACGATTACAAGTTTCAAATTATTTAAAGAGTGTATTTGTGGGGAAATAGAAGGGCATCTCTACTAGTAGAGCACCTTTGTTTTAATAAGATACGTAACATATAGAAAAAAGCCTAATTTCTCATTGGTATAAATGGGGAGTTAGGCTTTTTCAGATTTGTTCATTTTTGTAGTTTCATAGACGGATAACTTGAATAATTATTTGATAATGGTTATCATTTAGGGAGTCTTTTTAATTTTGGAAAATGGAGGTAAAATATGCTGCGTAAATTTTTCTCGTACTATAAACCGTATAAAGGTTTATTTATACTCGACTTTTCTTGTGCGGTTGTCGCAGGATTATTAGAACTCGGCTTCCCGCTTATCGTAAATCAATTTATTGATAAGTTATTGCCAGGGCAAAACTGGACGCTTATTTTATGGGCTTGTTTCGGTTTACTCGCAGTTTATATGTTAAACGCAGGCTTACAATATGTCGTTACATATTGGGGACATATGCTTGGTGTTAACATTGAAACAGATATGAGGCAGAAATTATTTGATCATATTCAAAAGCTATCATTCAGATTTTTTGATAATAATAAAACAGGTCATTTAATTTCACGCCTTACAAACGATTTAATGGAAATTGGGGAAATTGCTCACCATGGACCAGAAGATTTATTTATCGCCGTAATGACTTTAGTTGGGGCATTCTCATTTATGATGATGATCAACTGGAAGTTAGCGTTATTAACGTTCTTCGTCATTCCATTCCTATTATGGTTAGCGCTGTACTTCAATAAAAAAATGACAGGTACATTTAGACGTTTATTCTCAGATGTTGCTGATTTTAATGCATGCATTGAGAACAATGTAGGGGGCATTCGTGTTGTACAAGCATTCGGAAATGAAAAGTTTGAGAAAGAGCAATTCGCTGTGAACAACGCTCGTTTCCGTACAACGAAATTAATGGCGTATAAAATTATGGCTTTAAATTCATCGATTAGTTATATGCTCATGCGTCTCGTAACGCTCTTCGTCTTAATATGCGGTACATGGTTTGTTCTGCAAGGAGAATTAACGTACGGTGGATTTATCGGATTCGTTCTATTAACGAATATTTTCTTCCGCCCAATTGAAAAAATTAACGCGGTAATCGAAAGCTATCCGAAAGGAATCGCCGGTTTTAAAAGATATGTAGAGCTTCTTGAAACAGAGCCTGACATTGTAGATTCTAAAGATGCAATGGAAGTGAAGCATGTACACGGTGATATTCAATATAACAACATTACGTTTGGATATGAAAACAAAGAACCGATTTTAAATGACATTAGTTTGAAAATACATGCAGGTGAAACAGTTGCGTTCGTTGGACCATCAGGAGCTGGGAAAACGACGTTATGTAGCCTATTACCACGTTTTTATGAGCAATCATCTGGATCGATTCAAATTGATGGAATTGATACGAAAGATATGACATTATCTTCACTTCGTAAGCAAATTGGAATTGTGCAGCAAGACGTGTTCTTATTCTCAGGAACAATTCGTGAAAATATCGCTTACGGAAATTTAAAAGCATCAGAAGCTGAAATTTGGCAGGCAGTAAAACGTGCGCAATTAGAAGATTTAATTTACTCACAGCCGGACGGTTTAGATACTGTTATCGGTGAGCGCGGCGTGAAACTTTCAGGTGGACAAAAGCAGCGTCTAGCTATTGCTCGTATGTTCTTGAAAAACCCTCCAATTTTAATATTGGATGAAGCAACTTCTGCATTAGATACAGAGACAGAACTTGCGATTCAAAAATCGCTTGCGGAGCTATCTGTTGGCCGTACAACATTAGTTATCGCTCACAGACTTGCAACGATTAAAAATGCAGATCGCATCGTCGTTGTAAATAAAGATGGTATTGCAGAACAAGGTTCACATAATGAATTAATTGAGCAAGGTGGAGGATACAGTAGGTTATACGAAGCTCAGTTTAGTTCGTAAATATAATTTGTACAGAATTAGTGCACCATAAGTAGGTAAAAATCTCATATGGGAGGCTATAAAGTATGATTGTAACAACAACGTCTACAATTCAAGGAAAAGAAATTATTGAGTATATCGATATCGTCAATGGAGAAGCGATTATGGGCGCGAATATCGTTCGTGACCTTTTTGCCTCTGTCCGTGACGTTGTCGGCGGTCGTGCTGGCGCTTATGAAAGTAAATTAAAAGAAGCGCGTGACATCGCAATGGAAGAGATGAAAACTTTCGCAAGACAAAAAAATGCAAATGCAATTGTCGGTATCGACGTGGATTATGAAGTAGTTCGCGAAGGGATGCTAATGGTTGCAGTGAGCGGGACTGCTGTTCGTATTTAAAGTAAAAAGCCGTGCTAATGCACGGCTTTTTATATTCTATGTCGAAGTTTCAATATTTCTTGGGAAATGCGGAAGGCCTTGTCGATATATAGGGAAGACATTAGAGCGCTTCCTTACATTTCCGGATTTGAGCTAATAATGTTTCGTATTCTTGGTTGAGAGATGTGATGTCATCGTGATGATTTTGTATGGAAACTCGGCCAATGATTTCTGTTAGTTTTGTTTGTAATCGTAATAGTTCTTGTTCAGTAACGTTTACAGAATCCCCCGTTGTTCTTTTTGTGTATTGTTCGTAATTACCGTGGAATACCCTTGGTTCACTCTCGTCTACTTGTAGAATATGGTCTGCAACAGAGCGAATAAAGGCACGATCATGGCTAATGAAAAGTATTGTACCAGGGTATTCTTGTAACATGATTTCTAATTCTTCTTGCGTCGCTAAGTCTAAATAGTTTGTCAAACTTATTTCAGCTTGTGATTTTTGAATTCGTTATTATAAACTTGTGCCTTAGCTAGCGCCTCAGCATCGTTTTTAATTTCATCCAGTCCATTCGCATCTCCAATAACATAACCTTCAAATGAAGAACCAACAAAATCAAAGATATATTGGAATTGAGCAATAAGCGGTAATGCTTTTAGCTTTGGATTATCCCCGCCAACGATGACAACATACATTTTTTTGCCTTTCATTTTTTCTTTGAAATGAAGAGATGTATCGCGCAAGCTTTGTGACCAGCGATCAACAAAGTTTTTCATATGTCCACTCATTCCGTACCAATATAATGGTGTAGCAAAGATAATCGTGTCGTGCTCTAGCATGCGTTTGGTTAACTGCTCATAGTCATCATTTACGGATTGGAATCCTTCTGCATCATGACGTTGGTCTGTAATAGGATAGACGGTATGATCACGCAAATAAATTTGTTCTGTTTCAATGTCCTCTATCATCATATGTGTTAAAGCTTCTGTATTTCCGTTTTGTCTTGAACTGCCATGTATAACAAACATGTAATCATTCCTTTTCTTTTGCTTGTTTTAGGAGTGAAACGTGTTTTTGCAAATTCGCTTGGATGTTGGAAAGTAATGTGATTTGCTTTGTTACTTCATTGAGTTTATCTTCGTAAAGCGTAAGGATACTGCTACACGGATTGTCGTACAGGTGCGGTTCAATTTCAAGGCAGCGCAGCATCCTTGCCGTCTCTTCTAAATTTAAGCCAATTTGTAAGTACATTTGAATAAGCTCCACTTTTTCGATGGCACTTTCATCAAAATCACGGTAACCATTTGCAAGGCGCTTAGAAGGGAGTAAGCCCTTTTCTTCGTAATGTCTTAGTGATCTTTCACTAACGCCAGTTTTTTTTGATAATTCTCCAATTCGCAATGCGTTTCACTCCTTCTACATGTATTGTAAACCTTCACACTAATGTGAGGGTCAACTCTGTTTTTTCGCAAAAGAATCTACATGATTTAAGAACACTTGAATGGCTTTAGATGGAATGAAATATTTACCGCGTACGATGGAAAACGGACGGATTAGTTGTTCATTTGGAACTTCGACGTGGAATAGTTCTTTTGCTAATAGCTCTTTCCGTACAGTCCAATCAGAAAGGATAGCGATGCCAAGCCCGGCACTAACAGCTTCCTTTACGCTTTGGATACTACTGAATGTAAAGAATCGTTTCATTTTTAAATGGTGTTGATGAATAAAGCGGTCACTATAAGCGCGTGTACCAGAACCACTTTCTCTTAATACCCATACTTGATCTTGGAGTGTACTTTCATTTATTTCATTTGTGCGGAGTAATGGATGATTTGGCGGGACGACGAGCTTCATTTCATCTTGCATAAATGTTTCAACATCTACGTCGGCGTATACGACTTGTCCTTCCACTAGGCCGATATCAATTTGATTAGAGCGAAGGCTTTGCAAAACGTCTTCTGTATTTGAGATGAAAGTATGAACTTCGACGTGTGGATTTTCATTCGCATAGTTAGCCAGTATTTTTGGAAGTAAGTATTCGCCAATTGTAAAACTAGCACCAATGCGAAGTGTTCCTGTTACAACGTTATGTAGTTCATTAATTTCTTGTTTAGCATCTTCGTAAAGAGAGAGCATTTGCTTTGCATGTATATATAATATGTTTCCAGCTTCCGTAACTTGGACGTGCTTCGGGGAGCGTTGAATAAGTGTAGTGTCAAATTCGTTTTCTAAGTTGCGTATATGCATACTTACTCCAGGCTGTGAAAGGTTTAATAATTCTGCTGCACGGGAGAAGTGTTTCTGTTCAACGACAGTAACAAAAATTTTTAAAATGTCTACGTTCATATAATGGGCTCCTTTCTTTTTCTATCATCTTATCATAAGTATTTCTGATGATAGAGATTTGGTATTGGTATTAAACTTATTATAGAAACTTTCTTATAATGTAAGTAGAAAGAACATGCATGTTCCAATACGATTATTGGAGTGGTTCAAAATGGAACAAACACTTGTTATACAAAAGAAGAAGCGTTTTGGATTTTCGCAAGGAATTGGGATTACATTATTAATCGCAATTGCCGCGAAATATTTAGCAGAGCTTCCATTTTTAAATATTATGGGACAATTAGTAATTGCTATTCTAATTGGGATGGTTTGGCGCGCTGCAATTGGAGTTCCTCACGATGCGATAGCAGGAACGAACTTTGCGAGTAAGAAGTTGCTGCGCTTTGGGATCATCTTACTTGGAATGCGATTAAATCTTGTTGATATTGCGAAGGCGGGACCGAAAGTATTGGTCATCGCGGCGGTTGTTATTACATTTACTATTTTTGTTGTATACGGACTAACGAAAGTATTTAAAGTAGAAAAGAAACTTGGGATTTTAACAGCATGCGGTACGGCAATTTGCGGCGCAGCCGCGGTCGTGGCAATTGCACCGCAAGTCAAAGCGAAGGACGATGAAACAGCAGTTGGGGCAGCAATCATCGCGATTTTAGGTACCATATTTACGCTTATTTATACGTTATTATATCCGGTGCTTGGTTTATCTCCGTACGGTTATGGTGTATTCTCAGGTGCGACGCTTCATGAAATCGCTCATGTCATCGCAGCTGCGGCGCCAGGAGGAAGTACTGCTGTAGACATCGCAGTTATTGTGAAGTTAACGCGCGTAGCAATGCTTGTGCCAGTAGCGATTTTAATTGGTCTATGGTTTGGTAAGAGTGAAGGTAGCAAAGAAAAGAAATCGTGGCGCGAACTTCCAATACCATGGTTCATTTTCGGGTTCTTAGCGATGAGTGCAGTGCATTCGCTCGGGATTATTCCAGAAGTTGTTGCGGGATACATTGTTGTTCTTGCTTACATGCTTATCGCAATGGCGATGGCAGGGCTCGGTTTAAATGTAGAGTTTAAAACGTTCCGTAAATTAGGAAGTAAAGCATTTGTGGCGGGGCTGATTGGCTCGGTTTGCTTATCGGTTCTTGGATACGTTCTTGTATATGCGTTAGGATTTATGTAGTAGAGGAGAAAGCTGTTCCCGAAGGTGTTTGGGGACAGCTTTTTCTTATGATTATAGTAGCGCTACGGATGTCGATATATTTGGAAAATCGCCGATATAAATGGAGTTGCGCTGATATATTTAGAAAATCGCTGATATAAATTGAATTACTCTTGTACTTTGTTAGAGTAGATGTTCAATGAAACATTTTTCTAAAATTTGTAAAGATATCTTTACTTATAACTGGAAAATATTTATAATTTAAGTAAAGATATCTTTACTTTTGAAGGTGGATCCTATGGGTGTGAAAAATAAAATAAAAGAGTTAAGAAAGCAAAATCATATAACACAAGTTGAAATGGCAAAGGCGATGCAGGTGACGCGGCAGACGATAGTGGCGATTGAAAATCATCATTACAATCCGAGTCTAGAGTTATCTTTAAAAATTGCCAAATATTTTGGAGTGAAGGTGGAGGAAATCTTTACGCTGGAGTAAGGAGAAAGAAAATAAATGATAAGCTTGAGAGATTTCAATTAGAGTAAACGTTTAAATATATAAGGATTGGTTTTGATTTATTAATTAGTATCGCATCAACGAGTGTGTCAGCAACAAGGAATAATAGATAGAAAAAGGGGAACTGGGATGGGATTACCGGTGTTATGTGTCGCTACAGCTATATTTTCGCTTCTTTGGGGAATGCAAAACTTTTCTCGTAATCCAGTGCCGAGTATTTGTATTATGATTGGTACTGTAGGTTTATCGTATTATTTATTATTATTAGCTCATTATCATAAAACGGCAACGAGTGTTGTTGTTGGAGCACTTATTTTATTTTGTGGGCGCGCCATACAAAAGGGGTTATTTCCATAAAAGCTGTTTATACATTTTGTATAAACAGCTTTTTGTATTTTTTTTACAAAAAGCTTGAAAGTTACGTAACGTCATCTTTTATAATGAAAGGGAAGAGGTGATGGTAGTGATTTCAATACAAGAACTGACGAGAGAAACAGGGGTTACAGTACGTACACTACGTTATTATGATCAAATAGATTTATTAAAGCCGAGCGGAAAAACAGAGGGTGGACATCGGTTATATAGTGAAAGTGACGTTATTCGTTTGCAACAAATTTTATTTTTAAAAGAAATGGGATTTTCATTAAAAGAAACTGCGAATATGTTAGTAAAAGGTGAGCTGGATTTAAAAAATTCGCTTGAAAAACAACTTCGGTTTGTACAGGAAGAACAAAAGAAATTTAATCGAATGGAGAGTGTTTTACAAGCAGTTGTTTATTCGGTAGATGTGGAGGGAGAACTCGATTGGAAAGTTATGTTTGAACTGATTCAGCTTTCGAAGCAGTCTCCTCGTATACGTGAAATATTTCAAAATGAAGTATTTTCAAAGGAAGAACAAAAATTGCTTCATAATTTACCAAACATGAGTAAGGAAGATCCGAATGTTTTAGAATGGGTAGATTTATTAAAGCAATTACGCACTTTTATGAAAGACGGTAAAGAAGCTGCTAGTGATGAGGTACAAGGGGCAATGAAGAGATTAATGCAGAAGTGTTTAGAAATGGCCAATGGTGATGAAGCGTTTTTAGATAAGTTATGGGAAGTTAGAAAATCGAAGGAAGATTCACAGAAAATGAGCATGTATCCAATTGAAGAAGAACTTTTAGTGTATATGGATGAGGCTTTTCGTATTTATGATGAAAGGGAGAAGGATAAATGAGCATACTCGCAGAATATCGTTGGTATTTTTTAATTGGGGCAGAAATTGTATTTTGGTTATCAGCTATCGGTTTCTTTTTACTTCGCTACGGATTCCGTTTGAAAAAGGCGAGTTTTATTATGGGAATTGTACTCCTCGTAAATGAAGTGTTTATTTTAACTTTAGGAGTAGTGGACTATTATCAAACAGGAAAGTTCTCTAACTTTCAAATTATTACTGTAATTATTTTATTGTATGCAGTTTTCTACGGGAAAAAGGATTTGAAGAAGCTTGATATATTTGCACAAAAATCAGTTGCGAAATGGCGTAATGAACCGGCGCCTATTATTGAAGAACAGGTAGAATTAACAGGCATGGCCTATGCAAAGCAGGAAATAAAAAATTGGGTATTACATCTTGTTTTATTCGTTGGTGTGCACATATTCTTTTTCTTCGCGTATGGATTTATTCCATTTGAACAATGGGGTAATTGGTTAGAATCGGGAATCGTTTTAAATAAAGCTGCAAGTCGCGTGAGCCAAGTGTGGGCGATTGTATTTTTAGTTGATACAGCAATTTCATTTTCATATGTGATTTTTCCGAAGAAGGAGAAAGGAAAAGAAAAGCTACTTTCATAGTTGAAAGTAGCTTTTCTGGTATACAAATAATTTTTATAGGAGAGGATGACAATAGAAAAAAGAATCAGCTGTATATGTCTATTTCTCTTTAGTTTAGTAGCATGTTCACCATCTAGCACTACAATTGATAAGAAGAATGATGTCATTGTAAAGGGAGTAGGAACTTCCAATCTAGATAAATTCGAACAGTTCGTTATGAACGTTGATCAAGGGGAAGTTGATAAAATAAGAATTGTACAGTATACCGATGAAGGTGACCCGGTTTTTCAAACGTTAGAGCATAGTGGGAAAGATATCCTTTATGTGTTAGATAGTAGACAAGACAAGTTTGCTGGTGACCATAAAGGATTACATAAAGATAGTTGTAAAAGTATTGTTAAAGAGCAGCGCGAATCAGAAAGTACTTATCGGTTAACAGATTGTACGAATGAAGATGGACGCAATGGATATGACTTATTATATGTATCAAAAAAATAGAGTTAGTAGAGGAAGGAAGTATTTACTCCTTCCTTTTTCTATGTGTATATTGTCGAAAACTTTACCGAATATCTGTTCGTTTTTTTAGGTTTTTTATAGGTATTCGTGGTAAAATAATAATACAGATTTTTATGAGGAGGTCGGATTTTCTTGGAACGTCAATTTGAAATTGTCTCAGCGTATTCCCCGCAAGGTGATCAGCCGGTAGCTATAGAGAAGCTTGTAGAGGGAATTAATAGTGGAAAGAAAAAGCAAGTGTTGCTTGGAGCAACAGGAACGGGTAAGACATTTACGATTTCAAATGTCATTAAAGAAGTGCAAAAGCCAACACTTGTTATGGCTCATAATAAAACGTTAGCAGGGCAGTTATATAGTGAGTTGAAAGACTTTTTCCCGAATAATGCAGTTGAATATTTTGTTAGTTACTACGATTATTATCAGCCAGAAGCGTATGTACCACAAACAGATACGTTTATTGAAAAAGATGCGCAGATTAATGATGAAATTGATAAATTGCGTCACTCGGCAACGTCTGCATTATTTGAACGGGACGATGTAATTATTGTTGCGAGTGTTTCTTGTATATATGGCTTAGGTTCTCCAGAAGAATACCGCGAGCTAGTTGTTTCGCTTCGAGTTGGTATGGAAAAAGACCGTAATCAATTGCTTCGTGAACTTGTTGATGTACAGTATGGACGTAATGATATTGATTTCAAGCGTGGTACATTCCGTGTGCGAGGAGATGTAGTTGAAATCTTCCCGGCATCACTTGATGAGCATTGTATTCGAATCGAATTTTTCGGTGATGAAATCGATCGTATTCGTGAAGTAAATGCGTTAACAGGTGAAGTATTAGCAGAACGTGATCATGTAGCAATCTTCCCAGCATCTCACTTCGTTACACGTGAAGAAAAGATGAAGGTCGCTATTGAAAATATCGAAAAAGAATTAGAAGAGCGTTTAAAGGAATTAAATGATAACGGCAAGTTGTTAGAAGCGCAGCGTATAGAACAGCGTACACGTTATGATTTAGAAATGATGCGCGAGATGGGATTTTGTTCAGGTATTGAAAACTACTCCCGTCATTTAACACTTCGTCCAGCGGGGGCAACGCCGTATACGCTATTAGACTATTTCCCGAAAGATTTCTTAATCGTTATGGATGAATCGCACGTATCAGTACCACAAGTAAGAGCGATGTATAACGGGGACCAAGCGCGTAAGCAAGTGCTTGTGGATCATGGATTCCGTCTGCCGTCAGCTTTAGATAATAGACCGCTCACATTCGATGAGTTTGAAGAGAAAACGAATCAAGTTATTTATGTTTCAGCAACGCCAGGACCGTATGAGTTAGAGCAGTCGCCAGAAGTAATAGAACAAATTATTCGTCCAACAGGGCTTTTAGATCCACCAATTGATATACGACCAATTGAAGGGCAAATTGACGATTTATTAGGAGAGATTCAAGATCGTATTGCAAAAAATGAACGTGTATTAATTACGACTTTAACGAAGAAAATGTCAGAGGATTTAACGGATTACTTAAAAGATGTAGGAATTAAAGTTAACTATCTTCACTCTGAAATTAAAACGTTAGAACGTATTGAAATTATCCGCGATCTTCGCCTCGGTAAATTTGATGTACTTGTCGGCATTAACTTATTGCGAGAAGGATTAGATATTCCGGAAGTATCACTTGTAGCTATTTTAGATGCTGATAAGGAAGGGTTCTTGCGTTCAGAACGTTCATTAATTCAAACAATCGGTCGTGCCGCGCGTAATGAAAACGGCCGCGTTATTATGTATGCAGATCGTATAACGAAATCTATGGGAATTGCGATTGAAGAAACGAAGCGTCGTCGTAGTATACAAGAAGCTTACAATGAAGAGCATGGTATTACGCCGAAAACGATTCAAAAAGGCGTTCGTGATGTTATCCGTGCAACGACAGCTGCTGAAGAGACAGAAACATACGAAGCAACTCCTGCTAAGAAAATGACGAAAAAAGAGCGCGAAAAGACAATTGCGAAGATGGAAGCAGAGATGAAAGAAGCAGCAAAAGCGTTAGACTTCGAGCGTGCAGCTGAACTAAGAGATTTACTATTAGAATTAAAAGCGGAAGGGTGAAAAAAGTGAGTAAGAGCAAGGATTTTATCGTTGTAAAAGGTGCTAGAGCACATAACTTAAAAAATATTGATGTAACCATTCCGAGAAATCAGCTTGTCGTTGTAACGGGATTGTCTGGTTCGGGGAAATCATCATTAGCATTTGATACGATTTATGCAGAAGGGCAGCGCAGATACGTAGAATCGTTATCTGCGTATGCGCGCCAGTTTTTAGGACAAATGGATAAGCCGGATGTGGACACGATTGAAGGATTGTCACCAGCAATTTCAATCGATCAAAAAACGACGAGTCGTAACCCACGTTCAACTGTCGGAACGGTAACGGAGATTTATGATTACTTACGTTTATTATTTGCACGAATTGGTACGCCAATTTGTCCGAATCATGGCATTGAAATTACGTCACAAACAGTAGAGCAGATGGTAGACCGTGTTCTTGAATATCCTGAACGTACGAAATTACAAGTGTTAGCGCCTATCGTTTCTGGGCGTAAAGGTGCGCATGTGAAAGTACTTGAAGATATTAAGAAGCAAGGATATGTTCGTGTACGTGTTGATGGTGAAATGCTTGATGTATCTGAAGATATTACGTTAGATAAAAATAAGAAGCATTCCATTGAAGTTGTAATTGACCGTATTGTTGTAAAAGAAGGAATCGCAAGCCGCCTTGCTGATTCACTTGAAAGTGCATTAAAGCTTGGCGGAGGCCGAGTGTTAATTGATGTAATGGGAGAAGAGGAACTTCTGTTTAGTGAACATCATGCTTGTCCGCATTGTGGTTTTTCAATCGGAGAATTAGAGCCGCGTATGTTCTCATTCAACAGTCCGTTCGGAGCATGTCCTTCTTGTGATGGACTTGGTTCAAAGTTAGAGGTAGATTTAGAGCTTGTTATCCCGAACTGGGATTTATCATTAAATGAACATGCGATTGCACCTTGGGAACCGACAAGTTCACAATACTATCCACAACTTTTACAATCTGTATGTAATCACTACGGCGTTGATATGGATATGCCTGTGAAAGATATACCGAAAGATTTATTTGATAAAGTGTTGTACGGAAGCGGGGAAGAGAAAGTTTATTTCCGCTATGTAAATGAATTTGGTCAAGTAAAGGAAAATGAGATTTTATTTGAAGGTGTTATTCCAAACATTGAACGTCGTTATCGCGAAACGAGTTCCGATTACATTCGTGAGCAAATGGAAAAGTATATGGCAGAACAAGCTTGTCCAAAGTGTAAAGGTGGACGCTTAAAGCCTGAGAGTTTAGCTGTATTTGTTGGCAATAAAACGATTGCTGACGTAACGAAGTATTCAGTTCAAGAAGTACAAGAATTCTTCTCAAATGTAGAGCTAACGGAGAAGCAACAAAAAATAGCTCATTTAATTTTAAGAGAAATTCAGGAGCGCGTTGGGTTCTTAGTGAACGTTGGTTTAGATTATTTAACGTTAAGTCGTGCCGCAGGAACTTTATCAGGTGGTGAGGCGCAGCGTATTCGTTTAGCGACGCAAATTGGTTCTCGTCTAACTGGCGTACTTTATATTCTTGATGAGCCTTCAATTGGTTTACACCAGCGTGATAACGATCGTCTTATTCGTACATTGCAAGAAATGCGCGATTTAGGCAATACGTTAATCGTTGTTGAACATGATGAAGATACGATGATGGCTGCTGACTATTTACTTGATATAGGGCCTGGTGCAGGTATTCACGGTGGACAGGTCGTTTCAGCGGGGACACCGGCTGAAGTTATGCAAGATGAGAATTCATTAACAGGGAAGTATTTAAGTGGTAAAGAGTTTATTCCAGTTCCACTTGAAAGACGTAAAGGTGATGGACGTAAAGTAGAGATTGTCGGCGCAAAAGAGAATAATTTAAAGAACGCGAAAATGTCATTCCCGCTTGGTACGTTTGTAGCGGTAACGGGTGTATCTGGTTCTGGTAAAAGTACGATGATTAATGAAGTATTATATAAATCGTTAGCACAAAAGTTATATAAAGCGAAAGCAAAGCCAGGTACTCATAAAGAGATTAAAGGTCTTGAGCATTTAGATAAGGTAATTGATATTGATCAATCACCAATTGGTCGTACACCACGTTCTAATCCAGCGACGTATACAGGTGTATTCGATGATATTCGTGATGTGTTTGCCCAAACGAATGAAGCGAAAGTGCGCGGATATCAAAAAGGACGTTTCAGCTTTAACGTAAAAGGTGGCCGTTGTGAAGCGTGCCGTGGTGATGGAATTATTAAAATTGAAATGCATTTCCTACCAGATGTGTATGTTCCGTGTGAAGTTTGTCACGGTAAACGATATAATCGTGAAACGTTAGAAGTGAAATATAAAGATAAGAATATTTCTGAAGTGTTAGGGATGACAATTGAAGATGGAGTAGAATTCTTCGCCAATATTCCTAAAATTAAGCGTAAACTTCAAACGCTTGTAGATGTTGGGCTTGGTTATATGAAATTAGGTCAACCAGCAACAACGTTATCTGGTGGGGAAGCACAGCGTGTGAAATTAGCTTCTGAATTACACCGTCGTTCTACAGGTCGTACGTTATACATTTTAGATGAGCCAACGACTGGTTTGCATGCGCATGATATTGCACGTCTTCTAGAAGTGCTGCAACGTCTTGTTGAGAGCGGTGAGACGGTACTTGTAATTGAACATAATTTAGATGTAATTAAAACAGCTGATTATATCGTTGACCTTGGACCAGAGGGCGGAGATAAAGGTGGACAAATCGTTGCTTCAGGAACGCCAGAGCAAGTAGTGAAAGAAGAACGCTCATACACAGGTAAGTATTTAAAAGAGATTTTAAATCGTGATAAAGCAAGAATGAAAGAGAAAATAAAAGAAGTAGAGTTATCGCAATAAGTTTATTGATGAAAACCGAGTGGAAATGACGCTCGGTTTTTATTTTACGAGGAAAAACTGGTAAGCATGTTAGTAGGTATACAAGCATGAAAGATAGAATAAGTTGATATAAGTGTTTGTATCATACTTGCGTTTATTATCTATTAGCGTATGATGAAATATATATGTTTAAAAGGATGTGTGACGAAATGAGATGGATTGTATCACTTCTTGTAAATAGCGTTGTGTTAATCGCTGTATCGGGACTTTTAAAAGGGATTGCACCAGATGCATTTTACGTAGCAAATATACAAACTGCAATTATTGCTAGTATTATATTGGCGGTTTTAAATGTGTTCGTAAAGCCGTTTTTAATTTTAATTACGCTACCAATTACTGTTGTAACTTTCGGCTTCTTCTTAATTGTTATTAATGCGATTACGTTAAAAATAGCAGATTCATTATTAGGAGATGCTTTTAATATATCAGGATTTGGTGTAGCGATTGTTGCGGCATTTTGTATTTCAATTTTTAATATGATAATTGAAAAGGCAATTGTTGAACCTCTATATGAAAAAAAGAGAAAGTGACAAAAAGAAAAACATTTCATTATTCGTATGAAATGTTTTTTTCTATTTATTAGAAACCGTATTTCTTGTTTCCAGAAAAAAATGGTACAATATCCGATAGAATGGAATTTTACATCAAACGAGACTGAACCCGCAGCGGAGTGGAGGTTTATACATATGCCGAAAGTAAGGACAAAAGATTTAATTGAACAATTTCAATTGGAGTTAATCAGTGGTGAAGAAGGCATTCATCGTCCGATTGATACAAGTGATTTATCACGACCTGGAATTGAAATGGCAGGATTTTTTACATATTATCCAGCAGATCGTGTGCAGCTTCTTGGAAAGACGGAGCTTACGTTCTTTGACACGTTAACGTCAGAGCAAAAACAAGAGAGAATGAAAGCGCTTTGTACTGAGGAGACGCCATGTATTATTGTAACTCGTAATCAAGATGTACCAGATGAGTTATTACAAGCATCACGTGAATCAGGTATGCCTTTATTACGTTCTTCTCAAACGACAACTAGATTATCAAGTCGTTTAACAAACTATTTAGAAGGTAAGTTAGCACCAACAACTGCTGTTCATGGTGTGTTAGTAGATATTTACGGTGTTGGTGTTTTAATTACAGGTCAAAGTGGTGTTGGTAAAAGTGAGACAGCTCTTGAGCTTGTAAAGCGTGGTCACCGTCTTGTTGCGGATGATAGTGTAGAAATTCGTCAAGAAGATGAAGACATGTTAGTCGGAAGCTCACCAGATTTAATCGAGCATTTATTAGAAATTCGTGGTCTAGGTATTATTAACGTTATGACGTTATTCGGTGCAGGGGCAGTACGAAATTACAAGCGTATTACACTTGTTATTAATCTTGAAATTTGGGATCAAAAGAAAAATTACGATCGCTTAGGTCTTGATGAAGAGAAAATGAAAATTATTGATACAGAGCTTACGAAGATTACACTTCCAGTTCGTCCTGGTCGAAACTTGGCTGTTATTATTGAAGTAGCAGCGATGAACTTCCGTTTAAAACGTATGGGAGTCAATGCAGCACAGCAGTTCTCTGAACGATTAATGAGTGCAATTGAGTTAGGAAATCAGGAGTAAACTTTGGAGAGGGAGGTCATATACATATGCTGTTAGCTTCTGTACCACAGCTTGACCGTGTAGCTATCCAACTTGGGCCATTTCCTGTGTATTGGTACGGGATTATTATCGGTACAGGTGTGCTATTAGGTCTTTGGCTGGCAACTCGCGAGGGAGAAAGGCTAGGTATTCCAAAAGATACATTTGTTGACCTTGTATTAATTGCAGTACCGATCGCTATTCTTTTTGCGAGAATGTACTATGTTATTTTTGAATGGGAATATTACGCACAAAATCCGAGTCAAATTATTAATATTCGTCAAGGTGGTTTGGCGATTCATGGTGGTTTAATCGGGGCTGTTATTACAGGTGTTCTTTTTGCGAAACGACGCGGACTTTCTTTCTGGAAGTTGGCTGATATTGCTGCACCAAGTATTTTACTAGGACAAGCAATTGGCCGATGGGGAAACTTTATGAACCAAGAGGCGCATGGTGATGAAGTAACGAGACAGTTTTTAGAAGGTCTTCATTTACCGGATTTTATTATTAATCAAATGTATATTGAGGGTGTGTACTATCATCCGACGTTTTTATATGAATCATTATGGAATTTTGCAGGCGTAATTTTACTACTTGCATTAAGAAAAGTGAATTTACGTCGCGGGGAATTATTCTTCACATATTTAATTTGGTATTCAGTAGGACGCTTCTTCGTAGAAGGCTTACGTACAGATAGTTTAATGCTAGGACCACTTCGTATTGCACAAGTAATGTCAATTGGACTTGTTGTTATTTCTATTATTTTCATTATTGTGAGACGAAAAATGGGGCAAGCTGATAAAAGATATTTAGAAAATTAGAGACAAGTAGCATCTTATTATAAGATGCTGCTTCTTTCATATTCAGGAAGGCGAAAGGACTAAGGCGATGAGAATAAATACAGTTTTATTTGATTTAGATGGAACTTTAATTAATACAAACGAACTTATTATTTCTTCTTTTTTACATACTTTAAATACATATTATCCAAATCAATATAAGCGTGAAGATGTATTGCCATTTATCGGTCCATCTTTGCATGATACTTTCAGTAAGATTGATGAAAGTAAGGTTGAAGAGATGATTACAAGTTATCGCGAATTTAACCATGATCATCATGATGAATTAGTAGAAGAATATGAAACTGTATATGAAACAGTTCGAGAGTTGAAGAAGCAAGGTTATAAAGTTGGTATTGTTACAACGAAAGCGAGACAAACCGTTGAGATGGGATTACAGTTGTCAAAGCTTGATGAATTTTTTGATGTTGTCGTGACAATTGATGATGTAGAGCATGTGAAACCACATCCAGAGCCACTTCAAAAAGCGCTTGAATTATTAGATGCAAAACCAGAAGAAGCATTGATGGTTGGGGATAATCATCATGATATTGTCGGTGGTCAAAATGCGGGGACGAAAACAGCTGCGGTTTCATGGACGTTGAAAGGTAGAGCGTATTTAGAGGCTTACAAGCCGGACTTTATGCTAGATAAAATGAGTGATTTGCTACCGATTTTGTCTAATATGAACCGTTCATAAAGGTCCAAGTAAGTTAGTAGAGGAGCGAGCTAAGTGCGACGGACAACGCGCTATCCTGTTTCAGGAGAAAATTCATTATGGAATGTGTATAAAACAGTGTCTTTTTGGAAGGTAATGAAAAACTTTATTATTATCCAAATTGCACGTTACACGCCATTTTTATCTGTGAAGAATTGGTTGTACCGCACTTTTTTACGGATGAAAGTAGGAAAGAAAACATCATTTGCGCTTATGGTAATGCCGGATATTATGTTCCCAGAAAAGATAACTGTGGGAGAGAATTCGATTATTGGCTATAACACAACGCTTTTAGCACATGAATATTTAATTCGTGAATATCGACTTGGGGAAATCGTCATTGGAAATGAAGTGATGATTGGAGCGAATGTAACAATATTACCAGGTGTGAAAATTGGAGACGGTGCGACTGTCTCAGCTGGCACACTTGTTCATAGAGATGTACCGAGCGGTGCTTTCGTAGGTGGAAATCCAATGCGTATTATTTATACGAAAGAGCAAATGACCGCCAGAGAAGGTTCATGGTGAAAATGTAACATTTCTCCTCTTTTTTTATGAATAAAAAGGAAATAATTGAGTATAATATACTGTTTTGTTTTTTACGGAATCGTTTATACTTATAGATAGAAGAATGTGTGAACGAAGAAAACAAAAAACTGGAGGATATATGGGGAAAAATCAAAGGATATATAAGGAGAACGGACAAGTTATCTCTTTTAATCAATTAGCGGACTTCTTTTATAAAAAAGGGATGAGAGCTTACAAAGGACAAAAATTGCAAGATGCAATTAAATATTTTCGAAGAGCGGCACAAAGTGAGAAGGAGCCGTTTATTTTATGTCAATTAGCAACAGTATTATCTGAGGCTGGTGAATATCAAGAGTCGAATCAAACCTTCTTAAAGTTAGTTAGATCTAATCCTGAACTTGAACAGTGCTATTATTTTATTGCAAATAATTATGCATATATGGGGTTATTTCAACAGGCGAAGAAATATGCGGATCGCTATTTAGAAGTTGCAAAAGAGAAGGAATTCGTAGAAGATACATTAGAACTTCTAGAGATTATGGAAGAAGAAGCAATGGGTGCGGAAGAGATTGAAGATGAAGATGATTTAATTGTTATGCAGGAAGAAGCGAATCGTTATATTCGTAATGGACAATTAGAAGAAGCAATTGCTACATTAGAAATTGTTACGAAAGATTATCCGGAATTTTGGTCAGGTCATAATAATTTAGCCATTGCACATTTTCAATCGGGTAATGTAGACAAAGCGCTGAAGTTAACAGAAATGATTTTAGAGAAAAATCCTGGTAATATACATGCGCTTTGTAATACACTTATTTTTCTATATTCAATTGGAGAGCATAAACAAGTAGAAGCATTAGCGGGACAGCTAGTTTCAGTATATCCAATTTCATTTGAACATCGTTTGAAACTGGGAACTACACTTGCAACAATTGGTTATTTCGAGCATGCATATAAATGGTTCAAACTATTAAAGCGTCAAGGATATGAGGGAGACGTTAGTTTTTATTATTGGTTTGCATATTCTGCTTATATGGTGAAAGATCAGCAACTAGCTGAAAAAATGTGGCAATATGTCGTGGAATTGCATCCTGATAAAAAGGGAAAAGAACCGTGGAATGCGCTGAATTTAGCAGATGAAGGACAAAACATGTTATTTGAAGAATTACGAAAATCATTTCAGCAAAGTGCGACGCTAGAAGAACAAATGCTAGCTTTATATTTAATGAATGAATTGTCAACGCCGGAGAAGGTGGGATTCTTCTTTGATATAACGCAAGCGAAGAACGGTGTTCCCATCGTATCACAACTTGCAAAGTACTTCTTTTTACTTAATAGTCATAAGAGTATTCCAGCTGATTTACAGCAATTTGAGCAGTGCGCGAGAATCGCGGATGCATTATACAATTATACGAAAAAAGATGATGAATTAATTGAAGAGTGTTTACACTTTTGGTTTTGTACGTTCATACGTTTATATACATCTGGAGACATATTTACAAATGTGTACGGCTGGTCAGCTGCGATTGAATACATTGTACGCGGCGAACAAGGAAATAAAATGACACAGTCGGAGCTTGGAGATGTATATAATGTATCTGTAGCGACTGTCCGAAAGTATGTGCAAGCTGTTAAGCGTACGCACACATAAGATAAGCAAATCATTGGGAAAAAAATGATGCTAACAGTATAATGAGGGTAACTTAATTGTGTAGGAATGGATAGGAGTGAATAGTGTGTCAGAAGAAAAAATTTATGATGTCGTTATTATTGGTGCAGGACCAGCTGGTATGACAGCTGCAGTATATACATCTCGTGCAAATTTAAGCACATTAATGCTTGAGCGTGGTATTCCAGGTGGCCAAATGGCAAACACGGAAGATGTAGAAAACTACCCAGGTTATGAGTCTATTTTAGGACCAGATTTATCAAATAAAATGTTCGAGCATGCGAAGAAATTTGGTGCTGAATATGCATACGGTGATGTGAAAGAAGTCATCGATGGTAAGGAATACAAAACAATTATTGCTGGTAAAAAAGAATATAAAGCACGTGCAATTATCGTTGCAAGCGGTGCAGAGTATAAAAAAATTGGTGTACCGGGTGAAACAGAACTTGGCGGCCGCGGTGTATCATATTGTGCAGTATGTGACGGAGCATTCTTTAAAGGAAAAGAACTTATCGTAATTGGCGGCGGAGATTCTGCTGTTGAAGAGGGTGTGTTCTTAACGCGCTTCGCATCAAAAGTAACGATCGTTCACCGTCGTGACACGCTTCGTGCACAGAAAATTTTACAAGACCGTGCTTTCCAAAACGAAAAAGTAGATTTCATTTGGAACCACACGATAAAAGAAATCAACGAAGCAAGTGGTAAAGTAGGAAGTGTAACACTTGTGGACGTAAATAGTGGAGAAGAGAAAGAAGTCAAAACTGACGGCGTATTCGTATACATCGGTATGTTACCTTTATCAAAACCATTTGTTGAACTAGGTATTACAAATGAAAATGGTTACCTTGAAACGAACGAGCGTATGGAAACGAAAATTCCTGGTATTTTCGCAGCTGGTGATGTTCGTGAAAAAATGCTTCGTCAAATTGTAACTGCAACAGGTGACGGTAGTATTGCAGCGCAAAGTGCACAACATTACGTAGAAGAATTATTAGAGGAATTAAAAACTGTATCAGAAAAATAAGGGATAATATACCTTGTGAGAAGAAAGCTACCGACAGGAGCTTTCTTCTTTTTTTGTGTGAAAATGTCAAAGTTTTGTCAAAAAATATAAGGATTATAAGCTTTCTTATTGATATACTGGACTTTACGGAAAAAATCACTATAAGAAATGAGGAATTTATTCAGTATGGAATGGCGTAATATATATCGTGGATTTTGTATGGGCGTTAGTGATTTAATTCCTGGTGTGAGCGGCGGTACAATCGCTGTTGTGTTAGGGATTTATGAACAATTGCTTGCGGCAATTAGTGGATTCTTTAGTCGTGAATGGAAAAAACATTTAGGATTTTTAATTCCACTTGCAGCTGGTGTGGCAGCGGCATTTTTAACGTTAAGTCACGTTATTAAATATTTACTTGCAAATCATTATGAACCGACTCAATTTTTCTTCCTCGGTTTAATTATTAGTATATTACCGATGTTAATGAGGGAAGCTGATGCAAAGTCGTCGTTTAAAGGTAAGCACATCGTTTTATTAATAGTTGCAGCAATTCTTGTTGCGATTACAGCTTTCTTTAAACCAGATAAGGCAGCAGATCCAATTACGACGTTAACAATTTTAAATGCAATTGGTTTATTTTTCGCAGGATGGATGGCTAGTATGGCCATGCTGCTTCCTGGAATTAGTGGATCGTTTATTTTATTAATTATTGGTGTGTATCCAACAGCAATTAACGCTTTAACTACACTTAACTTACCTTTAATCGTGGTTATCGGTGCTGGTGTTATGGTTGGATTTGTTGTAAGTAGTAAAGGCATTAGTTTTTTATTAGATCGTTATAAAAGTATGACATTTGCGGCAATTATTGGACTTGTAATCGGTTCGATTGTAATTGTATTCCCTGGGATTCCGACTGGCGGATTTTCAATTATAAGTTCAATTATTACCTTTGTTTTAGGATTTGCGATTGTTACTTATTTCGGTAAGAAATAAGTACTTTAATCCCCTTGGCGATAAAAAGCGTTAAGGGGATTTTTCATGCTATTCATTCAAAGTATAAGCATTTACATTGCTTGTTATAGAAAGCTTTTTTAAAATTGCTGAGTAGCATATGCTTAGCGAAAGAGGACTGGCTCCTTCGTTGTAGCAAACTGTTTTTGATAGTATAATGAAAGAAGTATGCAGTGAGAAATTTTACTGCAAGTAGCTGAGGTGAAGAAACATGCAAAGAGTGACAAACTGTGTGTTAATTAGAGATAATGAAGTACTCTTACTCCAAAAACCTCGCCGAAATTGGTGGGTTGCACCAGGCGGGAAAATGGAGCGTGGTGAGACTGTAAGAGATTCCGTTGTTCGCGAGTATCGTGAAGAAACAGGTATTTATTTGAAAAACCCAGCGTTAAAGGGGGTCTTCACCTTTGTCATCCAAGAAGGTGATAAAGTTGTTTCTGAATGGATGATGTTCTCCTTTTTAGCGACAGATTTTGCAGGAGAAAACAAACTAGAGAGCGAAGAAGGCATCATTGGTTGGCATACATTTGATAAAATTGATGATTTAGCAATGGCGCCAGGAGATTATCACATTATTGATTATTTAATTAAAGGAAATGGCATAATCTACGGTACATTTGTATATACCCCAGATTTTGAGTTGCTTTCATATCGATTAGATCCGAGTTAAACCGTCAAGGAGAGGATACAATGACAGAGAATAATGATATAAAAATGGTAATTATTACAGGGATGTCTGGAGCTGGAAAAACAGTAGCTTTACAAAGTTTTGAAGATTTAGGATATTTTTGTGTGGATAATTTACCACCGATGTTATTGCCAAAGTTTATTGAGCTTATGGCGGATTCAAAAGGGAAAATGAATAAAGTGGCACTTGGTATTGATTTACGTGGCCGCGAGTTTTTCGAACATTTATGGGGAGCACTTGATGATTTATCAGAACGTACATGGATTATTCCTCATATTTTATTTTTAGATGCGAAAGATAGTACGCTTGTAACTCGTTATAAAGAAACGAGACGTTCGCATCCACTTGCCCCAACTGGTTTGCCGTTAAAGGGAATCGAAGCAGAGCGTAATTTATTAACAGATATGAAGGCACGAGCGAATATTGTGCTTGATACATCGGATTTAAAACCGAAAGAATTACGTGAAAAAATTGTTCACTTGTTCTCAACAGAAACTGAGCAAGCATTTCGTGTAAATGTTATGTCATTTGGATTTAAGTACGGTATTCCAATTGATGCAGATTTAGTATTTGATGTTCGTTTTTTACCAAATCCATATTACATTCCACACATGAAGCCATTAACAGGACTAGATGAAGAAGTTTCTTCGTATGTACTGAAATTTAATGAGACACATAAGTTTTTAGAGAAGTTGACGGATCTGATTACTTTCATGCTGCCTCATTATAAAAGAGAAGGCAAAAGTCAACTTGTAATTGCAATTGGATGTACAGGTGGACAGCATCGTTCTGTTACGCTTACAGAATACCTTGGGAAACATTTGAAACCAGAGTATAGTGTTCATGTATCTCATCGTGATGTGGAGAAGAGAAAGGGCCATTAAGGGATGAAAAAAGAGAGAAAGCCTAAAATTGTCATCATGGGAGGCGGAACTGGACTCTCTGTTTTATTAAGGGGATTAAAGCAATATCCTGTTGATATTACAGCAGTTGTTACAATTGCTGATGATGGTGGCAGTTCGGGTAGATTACGTGATGAGCTAGAAATTCCACCTCCAGGTGACATCCGTAACGTACTTGTTGCGTTATCGGATGTAGAGCCACTGGTGGAAGCTTTATTTCAGCACCGTTTCACAACAGGAGACGGACTGAAAGGTCATGCGTTAGGAAATCTATTGTTGGCAGGTATGACCTCGATTACAGGAGACTTTTTCCATGCAATTACAGAAACAAGTAAAGTATTAAATGTCAGAGGACGTGTATTACCAGCAGCGAATCAAAGTGCGGTACTTCATGCGGAACTTGAAGATGGGGAAATTGTAACAGGTGAATCAAAGATTCCTTATTACGGAAAGAAGATTAATCGTGTCTTTTTAACTCCAGAAGATGTAGAGCCATTGCATGAAACGTTGGCTGAGATTAAACGAGCTGATTTACTTGTTTTCGGTCCTGGAAGTTTGTATACGAGTATATTGCCCAATTTAGTTGTTAACAAAATTGGAGACGCTGTTCTTGCTGCAAAGGCGAAGAAGGTATATGTATGTAACGTTATGACACAAGCGGGTGAAACGATGGGATATACTGCTTTTGATCATGTGCAGGCGTTACACGATCATTTAGGGCAACCATTTATCAATACTGCAATTGTAAATAACCGTGAGATTCCTTGTGAATTACGCAAGTCATATGAGGAAGAAATGTCTACACCAGTTGTAGTGGATGAAGAACGTTTTGTTGAAAATAATATTGATGTTATTCAAGAGGGATTAGCGAAGTATGATGATCATGTTGTAAGGCATGATACGTTAAAGTTAGCGTCCATTTTATATTCATTGTTATAAATATGCGTTGCCTCGTTTGAGGTAGCGCTCCTCATTCATATAGGACAAGAATTTTGTTCCATAATAATCGTATAAGGAGGTGTTGACTGTGTCATTTGCATCAGAAACAAAGAAAGAGTTGACGAATCTTGAGATGAAGGAATGCTGTGAGAAAGCAGAATTATCAGCGTTACTTCGAATGAACGGGTCGCTTTCTTTTTCAAACCGTCGTCTATCTATCGATATTCAAACGGAAAATGCGGCAATTGCAAGAAGGATTTATACGCTTTTGAAAAAAGGATATGACGTGACGGTAGAATTGCTTGTCCGTAAAAAAATGCGCTTGAAGAAAAATAATGTATATATTGTGCGGCTTGTTGAGAAGTCTCGCGAAATATTAGCTGATCTTCATATCGTTCGAGATGACTTTTCATTTATTCGAAATATATCACAAGAATTGATTGAGAAGAAATGTTGTAAACGATCGTACTTACGTGGCGCATTTTTAGCAGGTGGTTCAGTAAATAACCCAGAAACATCATCTTATCATTTAGAAATCTTTTCGTTATATAAGGAACATAATGATGCTATATGTGAACTGATGAACGGATTTGATTTAAATAGTAAGACGTTGGAAAGAAGAAAAGGGTACATTACGTATTTGAAAGAAGCAGAAAAAATTACAGAGTTTTTAAATATTATAGGTGCTCATAATGCACTTTTAAGATTTGAAGATATTCGAATCGTACGTGATATGCGTAATTCTGTAAATCGTTTAGTGAACTGCGAAACAGCTAATTTAAATAAAACAATTGGTGCAGCACTAAGACAGATTGAAAATATTCGTTATATTGATGAGACAGTTGGTCTTGATATTTTGCCGGATAAATTACAAGAGATTGCACAATTACGAAGAGATTATCAAGATGTAACATTGAAAGAGTTAGGTGAGATGGTATCCGGGGGGAAGATTAGTAAGTCGGGTATTAATCATCGTTTGCGTAAAATCGATGAAATCGCAGAGAAATTACGCGCGGGGGAAACGTTAGTAAAAAAATAAGAGGTTAAAGGGGAAATGGAGCTGTGGTTCAAAAACGAGTTCAGGTTTCATTAAAAAACGGTTTACAAGCACGTCCGGCTGCGTTGTTTGTACAAGAGGCAAATCGCTTTCATGCAGATATCTTCATCGAGAAAGATGGAAAGACAGTAAATGCAAAGAGCATAATGGGGATTATGAGCTTAGCAATTGGAACTGGAAGCATGATAACAATTACAACAGAAGGTTCAGATGCAGAAGAGGCTTTAGAAGCATTAGCTGCATATGTACAATAAAAAGCTATCGCGTATATGCGATAGCTTTTTGTTTTGTTGTTTGTGCGGATTAGCGGGGAGGGGTATTTAGCTGGTTTGTCCTTGTCGGAGATTGTCGGTAAATCGATATGTTGTGTCGAACCGTTGATATATTAAAAAAATCGTTGATATAATTTAAGTTTTGTTCGATATAATTGAAAAATCGTTGATATATTTAGAGGGATACTGGATGGGGTATGTGAGCGGGGAACAATATATAAAAGAAGCGCCCAATTATAGGGCGCTTCCGCTTTTAGTTATATCCAGCTCCAGCGGCTAGAATCTCCGGTTGTTTCGCCCCTTCATTCGAGGCAAAAAGCGCCTCGGAATCAGGGCTCCATCGCCCTGCGATTCTGAACGAGCCGCTTTCGCTTTTAAGTATTAACGATTTGTAAAGATCTTATCGATTAAACCGTATTCTAAAGCTTTTTCTGCTGTCATGAAGTTGTCGCGGTCTGTGTCGCGTTGTAGTACTTCAAGTGGTTGACCAGTGCGGTCAGCAAGAATTTGGTTTAGTTTTTCACGTAAGAATAGGATACGTTTTGCAGCGATTTCGATTTCAGTCGCTTGACCTTGTGCTCCACCAAGTGGTTGGTGAATCATTACTTCACTGTTTGGAAGTGCATAACGTTTTCCTTTTTCACCTGCTGCAAGTAAGAATGCACCCATAGATGCAGCCATACCGATACAGATTGTTGATACTTGTGGTTTAATAAACTGCATTGTATCATAGATTGCCATACCCGCTGTGATAGAACCACCAGGGCTGTTGATGTAGATGTGAATATCTTTTTCTGGATCTTGAGATTCCAAGAATAAAAGCTGGGAAACGATTGAGTTAGCTACGTTGTCATCAATTGCACTACCAAGCATAATGATGCGGTCTTTTAATAGTCGAGAGTAAATATCGTAAGCGCGTTCTCCACGATTTGTTTGTTCAATTACTGTAGGAATTAAATTCATCTGTTATTTCCTCCTTATAAAGCTTTCTTAGTCTTATAATACAATTATGGTCAATAAAGGTCAAACGAAACCACTTTAAATCAAAAAAATATGTAGTTGTACCATGAAATATTCGCTATGTTTTCGAAATTCCCTGCTTATGTATCTTCAACATCATAACCGAATTACATAAATTTAAACGTTATGAAAACTGGAGAAAAAAGAAAAGAACGCCTTTTAACTGAAGCGTTCTTTCGATAATTAGTCTTTTAAAAGATAGGTTACTTTATTTAAAATTTTTTCGATTTGTTTGGCGTTTTTACTATACATTTCGCTTGCTGATTTCGACTTTGTTTCTAGGGAAAATAGTTCAAGATCAGCATGACATTTTTTTAAAGATGCTAATAATAAAGGTTTATTTTGAGGAGAAGGCATTTGGAGTTTGTCATTGTAAATGTCGATAGTAAGTTGTCCGTATGAATCCACTTGACCGAGGAAGACATTTTCAATAACAACACCGAGTTTTTCTAATTCTGAATGTAGCCAAGCGCGGTTATGTCCGCTTGCTGAAAGAGGTTCATCTAGTACATTTCCATCCATAATAACAGTTTGTGGTTCTTTCTCGTTTGGTACTTTTAAACCGATGTCTTTTGCTGTAAGTGGCTGAGAATCTTTCTTTAATAATACATTTAATTCTCCGCTCGGTTCTAAGACAGCAAATTCGACTTCAGCTACGCTGAACGCACTTTTTCCACGGAGAAGTTCCAGTAATTCGTCACTCGTATATTTTTCTTTCTTTAAATTATCTTCGAGTATCTTTCCGTCTTTTATTAATACGGTAGATTTTCCTTCAAAGAAGTCCCGAGCTGTTTTGTTCTTTAAAGAGAGGATTCCTGTTAAAAAAGGTACCACAGCGAAAATGAGTATCGCAAAGACGCCGTGAAAAAATTTTGAATCGAGCCCTGTAGATACTTGGGCAGCGATGTCACCAATCGTCATTCCGGCTATGTATTCAAAAAAGGAAAGCTGAGAGATTTGTCTTTTCCCTAACCATTTCGTAATAGCGAATAAAATAATTAATATGAATACAGAGCGAAGAATGACAAGTGTCCATTCCGGCAGGTGAGACATAGTCGTTTCCTCCAGTCTACTTAAAACCCTTTATATTGAGGTTCTTCACGTTCTAATACTGAAATTCTATCCTTTAAATCAGCGATGACGCTGTCCATTTCTAACATACATTCATGAAATACGCGTTTTGATTCTTCGTCTTGTGAATTTAATGAAAGAGAGCTTAAGCTTGCTTGAGCTCCCCTTACACTAGCAAGGCAAGTTTTTACGCTAGCGATAACAGTCATATAAACACCTCTTATCCTTTTGGTTTGAATAACAACGCTCCAATGAAGCCGAAAATAATAGCTGCTGATACACCGGCGCTCGTTACTTTAAACATGCCGGTAATAACGCCAACGATGCCATGTTTTGCAGCTTCTTCCATTGCGCCATGAACGAGGGCATTACCAAAGCTTGTAATAGGTACAGTTGCCCCGGCTCCAGCGAAATCAATTAATGGCTCATACAAATTAAATCCATCTAATATAGCTCCAGCAACAACGAGTGTTGCCATTGTATGAGCGGGGGTTAGTTTGCCGACATCAAACATAAGTTGGCCGATTACACATATGAGTCCGCCAATGACGAAAGCCCAGAAAAAAATCATTGCGTTGCACCTCCAAATTCAATCGAAACGGCATGAGCGATACACGGAATCGTTTCTTCTTGTTGGAATGTAAGTGGAGATAGTAAAGCGCCTGTCGCAACGACAAGTATTTTTTGGAACTCTCCTCTTTTCATTCGGTTTAATAAATGACCGTACACGACTGTTGCGGAACATCCAGGCCCACTAGCACCAGCTATGACAGGTTGTCCTTCTCTATAAATAATAATTCCGCAATCTTGAAATTGTTCGCTCGTTACTTTCGTTCCGTGTTTATGTAGTAAGTCATAAGCAATTTCGCGTCCTACATGTCCGAGATCGCCTGTTACGATTAAATCGTAGTAAGAGGCATCAATTTGGCGTTCACGTAAATGGGCTTCAATTGTATCAACTGCAGCTGGAGCCATTGCGCCTCCCATATTAAACGGATCCGTTAATCCCATATCAACAACTCGCCCAATCGTTGCAGATGTTACTCTTGGACCATGGCCAGTATCGCTTAAAATAGCGGCTCCTGCTCCGGTTACTGTCCACTGTGCAGTAGGCGGCTTTTGTCCACCGTATTCGGTAGGGTAGCGGAATTGTTTTTCTACAGCAGTATTATGGCTTGAAGCTCCAGTTAATAAATATTTTGCACCTTTTGCATTTACGATACTTGCCCCAAGTGCTAAACCTTCCATAGAAGTAGAGCAAGCCCCGAATAATCCGAGATAAGGAGTGCCGAGTGTGCGGCAAGCAAAGCTTGTTGGAGTAATTTGATTAATTAAATCTCCTGCGAGTACGAATTGAATATCATCTTTACGAAGCTCTGCTTTTTCAGTAGCGCGACTACAAGCTTCTTCGAATAAAATTTTATGTGCTTTTTCATAGGAATCTTGTCCGAGCCATAAATCTTCATGAAGGATATCGAAGTCTTCTGGAATGTTCCCCTTTGCTTCAAATGGTCCACCGACAACCCCTGTTGAGATAATGACTGGTTTGTTTTCAAATACCCACGTTCGGTGTCCTTGTAACATTTATAGCCCTCCCCATTGAACGAGAATCGTTTTAATAAGTGCGATGACGAAAGCGGAAAATACACCAAATAAAATTACAGAACCAGCTAGTTTAAACATATTGCCGCCAACGCCAAGGACAAATCCTTCCGTTCGATGCTCAATACATGCGGCAATAACAGAGTTACCAAATCCAGTAACAGGTACAGCTGTACCTGCTCCGGCAAACTGTCCAAAACGATCGTATATACCAAATCCAGTTAGTAACATGGAGATGAAAATGAGAGTTGCGACTGTTGGATTGCCTGCTGAGCGTTCAGTGAAATCAAAATATGTGATGTAAAAAGTAGAAATAAGTTGACCGATGAAGCAAATAAAACCACCGACGAAAAAGGCTTTTATACAATTTTTTAAGACAGGTCGTTTCGGTTCGCGTTCTTGTTCGAATTTTTTATACTCCTGTTGTACAGGGGTTAAGTTTTTATCTTTACTAGCCATTGCAATCCTTCCTTTTCTTTTAAAAAGCGTTAAGTGTTAGACTCCATTTTTTTACCAATGAATTTTAATTGTTTATTAATTTCATCTTTAGATACTTCTTTTTCCTTAATTTTTCTTTCGAGTTTTTCGAGTAACATAAAGATTTTTTTATCTGTACTGACACGAACATCGAAAGTAGGATGCTCATCACTTAGCTGCTTTTGAAGCTTTTTACGAAGAGGTTTTAATCCAAACCTTTCGTGATGCTCAGGTGTAACTGCTATGTAGAGATCTAAATTTGAATTCACTGCTGTGCTTTTTATAATTTCATCCATAGCGAGAGCTGTTTTTTTCGCTCCTTGTGATATAGATTGATTAAAGGATTCCGTACTCGTCTTTGTTAACTTTGGACCTTTTTCTTTCTCCGTTCGTTTTGCTTCTTCTTTCACTTTTTTATCTAAAGGACTATTATCACATCCGGTAAAAGAGCTAAATAGAAGTGCAAATAATGCGGTTATGAGGCCGAGTTTTCGCATAATTATCATTCCATTTCTATTGCAATATGTAATGTGATAGAAAAAGGATGACTGCATATCATCCTTTTTCTATTTCACAGCAAGACTGATTCGTTATTGCTGTGAGTATTGTGGTTCTTCTTGTTGGACTTCTTCAACGCGTGGGTTTAAAGAATCGATAATCGTTTGTGTTTGCTGCGCAGCTGTTTGGAAAAGTTGCTTCGCTTGTTGGTTATCCGTATCAAGAGCGAATCCCTCTAAGCTAGCTTGTGCACTTTTTAATCCAGAAACAGTTTGCTTTAGTTTCGTAATTACAGTCATTGAATGAAGCCCCCTTTGGAATATCAATTCAAAGATTATAATTTGTGAGTTGGGGTGAATTTATGATTGGAAAATTTAGGGGTGAAATAGATTTTATATGCCTTTAGCTAAGATGCATAAGGTATTACGGGGATATTTTTATTGATTTAGATGGATTTTATTGCTATTATTATGAGAAGAAAATGAAGTGTTTTCTATAATCATGCGCCCATAGCTCAGTCGGATAGAGCGGTGGTTTCCGGTACCACGTCTGCCGGGGGTTCGAATCCCTCTGGGCGCGTCAAAAAGTCCTAACTTACGTTTTGTAGGTTAGGACTTTTTTTATTTTCCTCTTGTTATATCTGGTGATAAGATTTACTATTAGTACTTGATTATAATTTTTAAACTTATTATTTTCTTTCAATATTATTCAAATTTCGGTTGTAAGTTGTAAATCTCATTAATACATATAAATTAATAATATTTTGGAATGGGTGTCTGTGATAGCATTCTCCTTTTACCAAACTTATTGTACAATAGAAACAAGGGGGAGATTAGTTTGAAGGCAAGTCTTTTACAAGAACAAAGCTTACGTTTGGCAATGACACAAGAGTTAAGGCAAGCGATTACAATGCTCCAGTATAATGTGCAAGAATTATCGGAGTTTTTGTATGAGCAATCGTTAGAGAATCCCCTTATTGAGTTAGGTGGTTTTGAGAGGGAGAAGAAAAAGAGCTCTAACAACAGTAAAAGTACCAGCAAACAAGTCGAGAATCAGATGGAGATCTACAGTGTGGATTCTACAACGATTCAGCAACATTTATTAAATCAAATACAGTATTATAAAATAGATGAAGAACAGCGAAAAGTAGCTTCTTTCATTATTATGAACATGGATGGAAATGGATATTTACAAGAAACGAATGAAGAGTTAGCAGAGCTCCTTTCTGCGCCCATTCATGTAGTCGACCGCTCTGTAGAGCTTGTCCAATCACTGGAACCAGCAGGGGTAGGGGCGCGTAATATTCAGGAATGTTTAACTTTGCAATTGAAGCGCTTACAAAGACGTAATGGATTAGCAGAAGAGGTTGTAGAAGATCATTTCGCTTATTTCGTGAAGAAAGATTGGCGAAAGCTCGTTCAAGTGTTGAAGTGTAGTAATGAGGAATTGCAGAGTGCGGTAAATTGTATAACGTCATTACAACCAAAACCTGGTCTTGCGTTTTCTTCAGATAAACCACTTTACATTGTACCTGATATGGCGGTGAAAAAAGATGGCGATCGCCTCGTTTTACAAATGAATGAGAGAAATATGCCGAGAATTGAAATTCACTCTGAATATAGTGCGCTTCTTAATAATAGTGAAAGTGAAGTAGCGTCTTACGTATCAGAAAAGTATCAGCATGTGCAGTGGATTATGCGTAGTTTGAAGCAGAGAAAACAGACATTGCTGCAAGTAATGACTATTATTATGGAAAAACAACGTGATTTCTTCTGGAAAGGTCCAGAGTATTTAAGACCTCTCGCTTTAAAAGAGGTAGCGGAAGAGTTAAGTGTGCATGAATCGACAATTAGTCGTGCGACGCGAAATAAATATGTGCAAACACCCCACGGTTTATTTGAGATGAAATCGTTCTTTAGCAATGCCGTTTCGACGACTGAAGATGAAGCAGTTTCTACAAAACGTGTAAAACAATTTATTCAAACGCTAATTGGGGCAGAGGATAAGAAAAAGCCACTTTCGGATCAAAAGATTTCAAAATTATTAGAAGAAGAGCATGAAATTGTTATTTCTCGAAGAACAGTGGCGAAGTATAGAGAACAAATGCATATCCCAGCTTCGTCATTACGAAAAACGATCGGATAGGTGAAGAAGATGAAAGTTGTACTGTATACTAAAAAAGATTGTGGCCTTTGCGTGAAGGCGAAACAAGTTTTACAGGAAGTACAATGTGAATATTCTTTTCAAATCGAGGAAATAGATATATATGAAGATAATGACCTTTTAGAAAAATATCACTTAATGATTCCGGTTGTAGAAATGGACGGAAAACAAGTAGAATATGGTAACATTCACAAAGGTGTCATAATAAACTATATAAAGAATGCAGTTAAGAGTTGAATAAGTTTCTATCTCCTGTTACAATAATACACGTAGCAGGGATTATTTTTTTAACCTATGTGGGACACAAAATGTCACTACGGGACGTAAAGTGACCACGAAGGAAAAATGAACCGATGTAGTGAGGAGAAAAGATATGCGCTCATGGATTCAGAACACAAAAAAATTATTACCTGATCTGCTACCTGTTATGCAAACGAGAATGCAAATTCTTCAATACATTAGGCTCATGCAGCCGATTGGAAGAAGAAACTTATCAGCAAGTCTCGGTATGACAGAACGAGTATTGCGAAGTGAAGTTCAAGTTTTGAAAGAACAAAACTTAGTTCACGTCGCTTCTTCTGGAATGACTTTGACAGAAGAAGGAACAGCTTTAGTTCTTGCTTTGGAAGACTTTATGAAAGAAATTTCCGGGTTAAAGGTTTTAGAAAAGCAACTTAAGGAAACATTAGACTTGGATGAAGTTTTCGTTGTCCCTGGTGATAGTGATGAATCACCTTGGGTCAAACTGGAGATGGGCCGTGCTTGTGTGACTTGTATAAAAGACCGTCTGACAGCGAATAATATCGTTGCTGTGGCTGGAGGAACTACGCTAGCTGCTGCTGCGGACATGATGCAACTTGATTGCAAAGATTTACATATGCTATTTGTCCCAGCACGTGGTGGAATTGGAGAAGGCGTCGAATTAGAAGCCAATACCATTTGTGCCAAGATGGCGCAAAATACGATGAGTAATTATCGCTTATTGTATGTTCCAGACCATGTTAGTAGCGAAGCATATGCGTCTATTGTGACAGAGCCTTCCGTGAAAGAAGTTCTTGAGTTGATTCGATCTTCCAATATCGTCATTCATGGAATAGGTGATGCGTTAACAATGGCACGTCGCAGAAGTACTTCAGAAGCAGATTGGTTAAAGATTCAGGCAAGCGAAGCAGTTGGCGAAGCTTTCGGTTACTACTTTAATGAAGAAGGAAATGTTGTTCATAAAGTAAGAACAGTTGGTATGCAACTAGAGGATTTACAAAATGTATCTCACGTTGTTGCAGTCGCTGGAGGTTCTTCAAAGGCAAAAGCAATACAGGCTGTAATTAAACAAGGGCACACTTCAATTCTAATTACAGATGAAGGTGCAGCAAAACAGTTAACAAAGGGTTTTACCCTTTAATATAATCCCCCAAGGAGGAAATTCAAATGACTAAAATTGGTATTAATGGATTTGGACGTATCGGACGTAACGTATTCCGCGCAGCTCTTAACAACTCTGAGGTAGAAGTAGTAGCAATCAACGACTTAACAGATGCTAAAACATTAGCTCACCTTTTAAAATATGACACAGTTCACGGAACTTTAAATGCAGAAGTATCTGCTAACGAAAACAGCATCGTTGTTAACGGTAAAGAAATTAAAGTTATCGCTGAGCGTGACCCAGCTCAATTACCATGGAGCGACTACGGAGTAGAAGTAGTAGTAGAATCTACTGGCCGTTTCACTAAAAAATCAGATGCTGAGAAACACTTAGGTGGATCAGTTAAGAAAGTTATCATCTCAGCTCCAGCTTCTGACGAAGATATCACTGTAGTTATGGGTGTTAACCACGAACAATACGATGCAGCTAACCACAACGTAGTATCTAACGCTTCTTGTACTACAAACTGTCTAGCTCCATTCGCTAAAGTATTAAACGAAAAATTCGGCGTAAAACGCGGAATGATGACAACAATTCACTCTTACACTAACGACCAACAAATCTTAGACTTACCACACAAAGATTTACGCCGTGCTCGTGCAGCAGCTGAAAACATGATCCCAACATCTACTGGTGCAGCTAAAGCTGTAGCATTAGTATTACCAGAACTTAAAGGTAAATTAAACGGTGGCGCTGTACGTGTTCCAACTGCTAACGTTTCTCTAGTTGACCTAGTTGTTGAACTTGACAAAGAAGTAACAGTTGAAGAAGTAAATGCAGCATTCAAAGCAGCAGCTGAAGGCGAATTAAAAGGTATCCTTGGATACAGCGAAGAGCCATTAGTATCTATCGACTATAACGGATGTACAGCTTCTTCTACAATCGATGCATTATCTACAATGGTAATGGAAGGTAACATGGTTAAAGTACTTTCTTGGTACGATAACGAAACTGGTTACTCTAACCGCGTAGTAGACCTAGCAGCTTACATGACTTCAAAAGGTCTTTAATTCTTAATTATATAAGTTATCAATGACAAAACGAGGGAGAGGGTTTGTTCCCTCTCTCTCTTCTTTCGTTTTAAAAGCAAATGTGTTAAGCTTTTGAGTGGGTTTTGTCAATCCTAACTAGTAGTCGGAGGGAAATCCAATGAACAAAAAATCAATTCGTGACGTAGATTTAAAAGGTAAGCGTGTATTTTGCCGCGTTGATTTCAACGTACCTATGAAAGAAGGCAAAATTACAGATGAAACTCGTATCCGTGCAGCTCTTCCTACAATTCAATATTTAGTAGAGCAAGGTGCGAAAGTTATTTTAGCAAGTCACTTAGGCCGTCCAAAAGGTCAAGTAGTAGAAGAAATGCGTTTAACTCCAGTAGCAGCACGTTTAGGTGAGCTTCTTGGTAAAGACGTTAAAAAAGCGGACGAAGCATTCGGACCAGTTGCACAAGAAATGGTTGCAGCAATGAACGAAGGCGACGTATTAGTTCTTGAAAACGTACGTTTCTATGCGGGCGAAGAAAAGAACGATGCAGAACTTGCGAAAGAATTTGCAGCACTTGCTGACATCTTCGTAAACGATGCATTCGGTGCAGCTCACCGTGCTCACGCTTCTACAGCAGGTATCGCAGACTACCTACCAGCAGTATCTGGTCTATTAATGGAAAAAGAGTTAGATGTACTTGGTAAAGCACTTTCTAACCCAGAACGTCCATTTACAGCTATTATCGGTGGTGCGAAAGTAAAAGATAAAATCGGTGTAATTCGTCATCTATTAGACAAAGTAGATAACTTAATCATCGGTGGTGGACTTGCTTACACATTCGTTAAAGCTTTAGGTCATGAAATTGGTCTATCTCTATGTGAAGACGACAAGATCGAACTAGCTAAAGAATTTATGCAACTTGCAAAAGAAAAAGGCGTAAACTTCTACATGCCAGTTGATGTTGTAATCACTGAGGAATTCTCTGAAACTGCAACAACTAAAATCGTTGGTATCGACTCTATCCCTTCTAACTGGGAAGGCGTGGACATCGGTCCTAAAACACGTGAAATTTATGCAGATGTAATTAAAAATTCTAAGCTTGTTGTATGGAATGGACCAATGGGTGTATTCGAAATGACTCCATTCGCAGAAGGTACAAAAGCAGTAGGACAAGCATTAGCAGATGCAGAAGATACATACTCTGTTATCGGCGGTGGTGACTCTGCAGCAGCTGTTGAAAAATTCGGTATGGCTGATAAAATGAGCCACATTTCTACTGGCGGCGGTGCGTCATTAGAATTCATGGAAGGTAAAGAGCTTCCAGGTGTAGTTTGTCTTAACGACAAATAAGTAGCAGCCAAAGAAAAAGGACGGTGCAAAGCATGCGTAAACCAATTATCGCAGGTAACTGGAAAATGAATAAAACTCTATCTGAAGCAGTTAGCTTCGTAGAGGAAGTTAAAGGTCAAATCCCAGCAGCTTCAGCTGTTGATGCAGTAGTTTGCTCTCCAGCTCTATTCTTAGAGCGCCTTGTAGCAGCAACTGAAGGAACTGACTTACAAGTAGGTGCACAAAACATGCACTTCGAAAAAAATGGTGCATTCACTGGCGAAATTAGCCCGGTAGCACTTAGCGACTTAAAAGTTGGCTATGTAGTACTTGGCCACTCTGAGCGTCGTGAAATGTTTGCTGAAACAGATGAGTCAGTAAACAAAAAGACTATCGCAGCATTTGAACATGGTTTAACACCAATCGTATGTTGTGGTGAGACTTTAGAAGAGCGCGAAAGCGGAAAAACATTTGACCTAGTAGCAGGTCAAGTGACAAAAGCACTTGCAGGTTTAACAGAAGAGCAAGTTAAAGCAACTGTTATCGCTTATGAGCCAATCTGGGCTATCGGTACAGGTAAATCTTCTTCTTCTGCAGATGCAAACGAAGTATGTGCGCACATCCGTAAAGTTGTTGCAGAAGCTGTTTCTCCAGAAGCTGCAGAAGCTGTTCGTATCCAATACGGCGGTAGCGTAAAACCAGAAAACATTAAAGAGTATATGGCACAATCTGACATCGACGGCGCTTTAGTTGGCGGTGCTAGCTTAGAGCCTGCTTCGTTCTTAGGTCTTCTGGGGGCGGTAAAATGAGAAAGCCAACAGCTTTAATCATTCTTGACGGTTTCGGACTTCGTGAAGAAACTTACGGGAATGCTGTAGCACAAGCTAAGAAACCTAATTTTGATGGTTACTGGAACAAATTCCCTCACACAACGCTTACAGCTTGTGGCGAGGCAGTAGGTCTTCCAGAAGGTCAAATGGGTAACTCTGAGGTTGGTCACTTAAATATCGGTGCTGGCCGCATTGTATATCAAAGCTTAACACGCGTTAACGTTGCAATTCGTGAAGGTGAGTTCGATAAGAACGAAACGTTCCAAAGTGCAATTAAAAGCGTAAAAGAAAAAGGTACTGCACTTCATTTATTCGGTTTACTTTCTGACGGTGGTGTGCACAGTCACATGAACCATATGTTTGCTCTTCTTCGCTTAGCAGCTAAAGAAGGCGTTGAGAAAGTATACATTCATGCATTCTTAGATGGCCGCGATGTTGGACCAAAAACAGCACAAAGCTATATCGATGCAACAAATGAAGTAATTAAAGAAACAGGAGTAGGACAATTCGCGACTATCTCTGGTCGTTATTACTCCATGGACCGTGACAAGCGTTGGGATCGCGTAGAAAAATGTTACCGTGCTATGGTGAATGGTGAAGGCCCTACTTATAAATCAGCAGAAGAGTGTGTAGAAGACTCTTATGCGAACGGTATCTATGATGAATTCGTATTGCCGTCTGTAATTGTTAACGAAGATAACACGCCAGTTGCAACAATCAATGATGATGATGCAGTTATCTTCTATAACTTCCGTCCAGACCGTGCAATTCAAATTGCTCGTGTATTTACAAACGAAGACTTCCGTGAGTTCGATCGTGGTGAAAAAGTACCTCACATTCCAGAATTCGTATGTATGACACACTTCAGTGAAACTGTAGATGGTTACGTGGCATTCAAGCCAATGAACCTTGATAACACTTTAGGTGAAGTTGTTGCGCAAGCGGGATTAAAGCAACTTCGCATCGCGGAAACTGAAAAGTATCCGCACGTTACATTCTTCTTTAGCGGTGGTCGTGAGGCTGAATTCCCAGGAGAAGAGCGTATCTTAATTAACTCACCAAAGGTTGCAACGTATGACTTGAAACCTGAAATGAGCATTTACGAAGTAACGGACGCTTTAGTAAATGAAATCGAAAATGATAAACATGATGTTATCATTCTTAACTTTGCGAACTGTGATATGGTTGGCCATTCTGGGATGATGGAACCAACAATTAAAGCAGTAGAAGCAACTGACGAATGTTTAGGAAAAGTTGTAGAAGCGATTCTTGCAAAAGATGGTGTAGCACTTATTACTGCTGACCATGGTAATGCGGATGAAGAATTAACTTCTGAAGGAGAGCCAATGACAGCTCATACAACTAACCCGGTTCCTTTCATCGTTACTAAGAACGACGTAGAATTACGTGAAGATGGTATCTTAGGTGATATCGCTCCAACAATGCTTACACTTCTTGGTGTTGAGCAACCGAAAGAAATGACAGGTAAAACAATTATTAAATAATTTGCTTATATAAAAAGGAGAGAATTTATTATGTCAACAATTATTGATGTTTATGCTCGCGAAGTCCTTGACTCTCGTGGTAACCCAACTGTAGAAGTAGAAGTTTACACAGAAAGCGGCGCTTTCGGACGCGCTATCGTACCAAGTGGTGCATCTACTGGTGAGCACGAAGCAGTAGAATTACGTGACGGTGACAAATCTCGTTACCTTGGTAAAGGTGTTGTTAACGCAGTAAACAACGTTAACGAAATTATCGCTCCAGAAATCGCTGGTTTCGATGTAACTGACCAAGCTGGTATTGACCGTGCTATGATCGAATTAGATGGCACTCCAAACAAAGGTAAACTAGGCGCTAACGCTATCCTTGGTGTATCTATGGCAGTAGCTCACGCAGCAGCTGACTTCGTAGGTCTTCCATTATACCGTTACCTTGGTGGATTCAATGCAAAACAATTACCAACTCCAATGATGAACATCATCAACGGTGGTTCTCACGCTGATAACAACGTTGACTTCCAAGAGTTCATGATCTTACCAGTTGGTGCTCCAACATTCAAAGAATCAATCCGTATGGGTGCTGAAGTATTCCATGCACTTAAAGCTGTATTACATGACAAAGGTCTTAACACTGCAGTAGGTGACGAAGGTGGATTCGCTCCAAACCTTGGTTCTAACCGTGAAGCTCTAGAAGTAATCATCGAAGCTATCGAAAAAGCTGGTTACAAAGCTGGCGAGAATGTATTCTTAGGAATGGACGTTGCTTCTTCTGAGTTCTACAACAAAGAAACTGGTAAATATGACCTTGCAGGCGAAGGCCGTACTGGCTTAACTTCTGCAGAAATGGTTGATTTCTATGAAGAGCTTTGCAAAGACTTCCCAATCATCTCTATCGAAGATGGTTTAGACGAAAACGACTGGGATGGTCACAAATTATTAACTGAGCGTATCGGTGATAAAGTACAATTAGTTGGTGACGATTTATTCGTAACTAACACTCAAAAACTTGCTGAAGGTATCGAAAAAGGTATCTCTAACTCAATCTTAATTAAAGTTAACCAAATCGGTACTTTAACTGAGACTTTCGAAGCTATCGAAATGGCTAAACGTGCTGGTTACACAGCAGTTGTATCTCACCGTTCTGGTGAAACTGAAGATGCTACAATCGCTGACATCGCAGTTGCAACTAACGCTGGCCAAATCAAAACTGGTTCTATGAGCCGTACTGACCGTATTGCTAAGTACAACCAATTATTACGTATCGAAGACGAGCTAGGCGAAGTAGCTGTTTACGATGGTGTAAAATCTTTCTATAACATCAAACGATAATTGTAGAAAATAAACGACAGACCGTGAGAAATCACGGTCTGTTTTTTTATGCTAAAATTGTTCACCCGTCATAAGTGACATGAAATGTTTGAAGAAGCGGTTATAATCAAAATCAATTGCTATTTGATGACTCGGCCAATCAATAAATGGTTTAGATTCTCCTAAAGAGCGAAATTCTCCAATGCTTGCCCCCTGTGCATAAGATTCTGTCATGACAACGATAGGTGATTTGTGATAGGTAAACATAGAGTTATCAAGTAAAGCGAGTATTGGTATTGTGTCATGGAAGGGGCTCCCCTTTAAATGTGGTAGGGCGTCTTTATAATATCCGTAGTAATAATGATCAAATAACGGTTTGACAAGTGGAGCTTTTCCTTTTGCCTCAATGTATTCTGCCATTTCTGGTGTAATGATGGAGTATTGAGTGACGTTTAATGGGTATATGTACATGCTAGCTGTGGATTGAAGGACTATATTAGCGGCAGTAGGATCGCCATAAAAGTTTGCTTCGGAAATAGGGGTAACATTACCAGGATGTAAAAAGGCACCGCCCATTACGTAGTAAGATTTAACTTGCTTCATTAACTGTTTACATACGATGAATAAAATTGCTAGGGAGGTAAGTCTTCCTAAACTTACAATGATTAATTCATCTTTATACTGTTCAATAAGAGGAATGACTTCAAAAAAATTCTCCATTTCTCCGTTAGTCACATTCACCTTTGGAATAATTGGACCGAGCCCCTGTTTCCCATGTACATCCGTAAAAAACACAGGTGGGGCACCAGTAAGGGGACGTTCTGAACCACCGAATATCTTGATATTTCTATTCTTTGTTTCGTTATTAAAAAAATGAGCATTTTCTACGGCCATTTTTTTTGGAACATTGCCGTAATCAGCAACGATACCGACAATTTCTATTTCATCGATAAAGAATGCTAAGAGGAGAGCCATCGTATCATCAATCCCAGGATCACAAAAAATGAGAACTTTTTTGGGCATATGTTCACCACCTATCTTGTTTATCCCGTACAAACCAGCTTGGTGAGGGCTAATAATCAATAAGGATGAGGGGAATCTCATTGATTAAAGTTTCACTTTATATATATGTAAGTTTAAGAATAAAAAGATTATTTTATTGAAATAATAGTCTTTTAAATTCAGAAAATAAAAACTTTTTATATTAGGTCAAGGTTTTTGACGTAATTTTCGTTTAGAAATGCAGTCATATCAAGGTTGTAAGCGTATAACATAGGCTGTTTTTGCTGTCAAGTTGATAAATTGCAGCTTTTTACAATTTATACTATGATAAAGATATTAACAGAAGATCGTATAAACATGAGGGATGATGAACATGAAATTTACAAAGATTCTTGTCCAAATTGCTGCTCTTTACGTGTTTTATATGGTTGGAACTTGGGTGCAAGAAATGTTAAATATTCCAATTCCAGGAAGTTTGATTGGGATGTTCCTCTTACTTGTTTTACTTAGCCTAAAAGTTCTTCCAGTGAAATGGTTCGATTTAGGAGCAGAAACACTCGTTGCTATTATGCCGTTTTTATTAATTCCGCCAACGCTTGGCCTAATGAATTACGGTGCTTTTTTTATGAGTAAAGGAATTTCTCTTTTCATTACAGTTGTAGCGAGTACATTTTTAATTATTATTGTCGCAGGTCATACAGGACAATATCTTGCGAATAGGAAGGAAAGAGAGTCGCGATGAGCCAAATATTAATCGGAATCGGTTGGGTTCTTTTTACGGTGCTATTATATCAATTATCTAAAAAAATCTACAAATTATTTCCAACACCATTCACCATTCCAATGCTTGTAGCAACTGGATTAATGGCTTTCCTATTTATCGTGCTTGATATACCGTATCAACATTATATGGAAAGTGGTGGTGGCTGGATTGCAAAGCTACTTGGACCCGGTGTTGTAGCATTTGCAATTCCTCTTTATAAACAACGCCATGTTCTGCAAAAATATGTTGTACCGATTGCTGGTGGCGTATTAGTAGGTACAACAGTTGCAATCGCTAGTGATTTTGCGATTGCTTCACTTATGGGAACGGATAAAAGCTTAATCTTATCGTCTTTACCAAAATCGGTGACAATGCCAGTTGCGATGAGTGTTTCAGAGCAAGTCGGTGGTGTACCTTCCTTAACAGCAGCTTTCGTTGTTATCGCAGGTATTACTGGAACGATTACAGGACCCCTTTTATTAAAATGGAGCCGTGTTACAAACTCAGTTGGTAAAGGTATCGGATTTGGATGTGCTTCTCATATTATGGGCGTGATGAGAGCGATGAAAAATAACGAACATGAAGGTGTTATTGGATCGGTAACAATGACATTAACAGCAATTTTGACATGTTTACTTGGACCGTTATTTGCGATGATGTTTATGTAATAGAAGAAAAGCGAGAGCGCCTCTATAGCTCTCGCTTTTCTATAGAATTTATGCTACAGTTACAATAACTGAATCTTTGTAGGAGGTACGCCAAGTGCATACGTTATTATCAGTTTTACTTATTATTGTATCGATTTTAATGATTGTTATGGTACTTATGCAATCTAGTAATAGCTCAGGCCTTTCAGGTGCAATTTCAGGCGGTGCGGAGCAATTATTTGGTAAGCAAAAGGCACGTGGAATTGAAGCGGTATTAAACCGTATTACAATTGTTTTAGCTGTATTGTTCTTTGTATTAACAATTGGTGTTACGTACTTCAATTTATAGAATTGAAAGAAGAAGCGTTAGTGAATGGTACTAATGGTTCTTCTTTTTTTGTTTTGCTATTTGAAAGATGTTTCTAATTAGATTATAGAAATACAAATATGGTACACTAGATATAGAAAGAATACGACTAGATTACAGAAGAGAAAGAGGAGAAATACATGATGAAATTAGCATCTCCGAAACCATTTACATTTGAGGGTGGAGACCGCGCTGTTTTATTACTACATGGATTCACAGGGAACTCAGCTGATGTACGTATGTTAGGGCGTTTCTTAGAAAAGAAGGGCTATACTTGTCATGCGCCAATTTATAAAGGGCACGGTGTACCACCAGAAGAGCTTGTTCATACAGGGCCTACAGATTGGTGGCAAGATGTAACGGAGGCATATCAGCTTTTAAAAGATAAAGGTTTTGAGAAAATTGCTGTTGTTGGATTGTCACTTGGCGGCGTATTTTCTTTAAAATTGGGTTATACAGTACCGGTTTTAGGTGTAGTACCAATGTGTGCACCTATGTATATTAAGAGCGAAGAAACGATGTACCAAGGTATATTGGCATATGCCCGCGAATATAAAAAACGTGAGCAAAAATCACCAGAACAAATTGAAGAAGAAATGTTGGAATTCCAAAAGACACCGATGAATACATTAAAAGCATTACAACAATTAATTGCTGACGTACGTAACAATGTGGATATGATTTATGCGCCAACATTTGTTGTACAAGCACGTCATGACGAAATGATTAATACAGATAGTGCTAACATTATTTATAACGGTGTAGAATCTACGTTAAAAGACATTAAATGGTACGAAGACTCTACGCATGTCATTACACTTGATAAACAACGTGACGAGCTACATGAGGATGTATATAACTTCTTGGAGCAACTAGATTGGTAAGATCTAGTTGCCTCTTTTTTTCATAAGGAATTTTTTGTGAAAACTGTAAAAATCATAAGGGGAGTATTGAAGTTTCACTTTATACATCCCCTATCTTTCGGATACACTAAATAATATAAGGTTTTAAAGGAGGTATTTTTGCTTGGAAGAAATCATACAAGAACATATTGATAAGTTGTTATTATTTATGAGAGAAGAAGCGTATAAACCGCTAACGATACAAGAGTTAGAAGAGGCATTTGGGATTGAAGGTTCTGAGGGCTTTAAAGATTTCGTAAAGGCACTTGTAACGATGGAAGAAAAGGGACTTGTTATTCGTACTCGTAGCAACCGTTACGGTCTTCCTGAAAAGATGAATTTAATACGCGGTAAGTTAATTGGACATGCACGTGGTTTTGCATTCGTTGTACCAGATGAGAAGAAAACGGGAGACGATGACCTTTTCATACCGCCTACAGAATTAAACGGTGCGCTTCATGGCGATACAGTATTAGCACGCCTTAGTTCCCAATCGAGTGGTTCGCGTCAAGAAGGTTCAATTGTACGCATTTTAGAACGCGGAACGAAAGAGTTAGTTGGTACATATACAGAATCGAAAAACTTTGGATTTGTTATACCTGATAATAAGCGCTGGACGAGTGATATCTTTATCTTGAAAAGCGCATCAATGGGTGCTGTAGAAGGTCATAAAGTAGTTGTGAAAATTACGAGCTATCCAGAGAATCGTTTAAGCGCAGAAGGTGAAGTTATTCAAATTCTAGGTCATAAAAATGATCCAGGAGTAGATATTTTATCTGTCATTCATAAACATCATTTACCTTTAGCGTTCCCTGAGGAAGTGATGGAGCATGCAAACAGTGTACCAGAAACGATTTCAGAAGAAGATTTAAAAGATCGCCGCGACCTGCGTGATCAAATGATCGTAACGATTGATGGTGCAGATGCGAAAGACTTAGATGATGCTGTTACAGTAACGAAGCTTGAAAATGGTAACTACAAGCTTGGCGTTCACATTGCGGACGTAAGTCATTACGTTCAAGAAGGTTCTCCAATTGATGTTGAAGCAGCGGAAAGAGCGACGAGTGTGTATCTTGTTGACCGTGTAATTCCGATGATTCCACATCGTCTATCTAACGGTATTTGTTCATTAAATCCGAAAGTAGACCGTCTGACATTATCTTGTGAAATGGAAATCAACAACTTAGGTGATGTTGTTAAACACGAGATTTTCCAAAGTGTAATTAAAACGACAGAGCGTATGACGTATGCTGACGTAAGAAGCATTTTAGAAGATGAGGACGAAGAGTTAATTAAGCGTTATGAGCCATTAGTACCGATGTTTAAAGAGATGGGCCAATTGGCACAAATTTTACGTGAAAAACGTATGCGCCGTGGTGCAATTGACTTTGACTTTAAAGAGGCGAAAGTATTAGTGGATGAAGAAGGAAAACCGACAGACGTTGTCATGCGCGATCGTTCTGTATCAGAGAAGTTAATTGAAGAATTTATGCTTGTTGCGAATGAAACAGTAGCAGAGCACTTCCACTGGATGAACGTACCATTCATGTACCGTGTCCATGAAGATCCGAAAGAAGATAAGCTTGAGCGTTTCTTCGAGTTTGTAACGAACTTCGGATATGCAGTAAAAGGACGTGCGAATGAAGTGCATCCTCGCGCGCTACAACAAATTCTTGAAATGGTTCAAGGACAGCCAGAAGAAGTAGTTATTTCAACAGTTATGCTTCGTTCTATGAAGCAAGCTCGTTACGATGCGGATAGTTTAGGACATTTCGGTTTATCAACTGAGTTCTACACACACTTCACATCACCAATTCGTCGTTACCCAGATACAATCGTTCATAGATTAATTCGTGAATACATTATTAACGGTAAAGTCGACAACGAAACGCAAGCAAAATGGCGTGAAAAATTACCTGAGATTGCAGAGCATTCTTCTAATATGGAACGTCGTGCTGTTGAAGCAGAGCGTGAAACAGATGAGATGAAAAAAGCAGAGTATATGGTTGATAAGATCGGTGAAGAGTATGACGGTATGATTAGCTCTGTAACAAACTTCGGTTTATTCGTAGAGCTTCCAAATACAATTGAAGGTCTTGTACACGTTAGTTATTTAACGGATGATTACTACCGTTATGACGAGCAACATTTCGCTATGATCGGAGAACGTACAGGAAACGTATTCCGCATCGGTGACGAAATTACAATTCGCGTTATTAACGTAAACAAAGACGAGCGTGCAATCGACTTTGAAATCGTTGGCATGAAAGGCACACCTCGCCGTAAGTTCAAAGATCGTCCAGTCGTTATCGAGCAGCCAAGAACAGGCAGAAAGAAACGCGGTGGACGTAGCGAGCGCAGTAATGAGCGCGGCGGTGAACGTGGCACAGGTAGAAAATTTGACCGTGGTGGTAAAGGAAAAGGAAGAGGATCTGCATCTGCATCCGCTTCTGCTAGCCAGCCGGGAAAAAAAGATGGTAACGGTAAGAAGAAAAAAGCATTCTTCGAAAACGTACCAGGATTCAAGAAGAAAAAGAAAAAGCGTAAGTAAGAAAAGAGTGGCTTCGCTTTGATGAAAAGCGGGGCCGTTTTCTTTTTTCTTCGTGGCTTGAGAGCGAGCCACTTTCGCTTTTTATTAACATTTGTTACAATAGTAAAAATAGAGGAGGGACGTTATATGCCAAAGGGTACAGGTAAGGTTATTGCACAGAACAAAAAAGCATTTCATGATTATTTCATCGAAGAAACATACGAAGCAGGGCTTGTCCTTCAAGGAACGGAAATTAAGTCGATTCGCGCTGGACGCGTAAACTTGAAAGATGCGTTTGCACGTGTACATAATGGTGAAGTATGGGTTCATAATATGCACATTAATACGTACGAACAAGGGAATCGTTTCAACCATGATCCACTTCGTACGAGAAAATTACTTCTGCATAAAAAAGAAATTGATAAACTAGCGGGCGCTGCGAAAGAAACAGGTTACGCATTAGTTCCACTTAGAATTTATTTGAAAAATGGATTTGCAAAGATGGCACTTGGTTTAGCAAAAGGTAAGAAGCAATACGATAAACGTCACGATTTAAAAGAGAAAGAAGCTAAACGTGAAATTGCACGCGCGTTCCGTGATCGCCAAAAGATGTAATACAGATATTTACATTTGTAAAATGGAGCGCGTATGTTATAATAATTTATGTAAGGTTGTTGCACATTGAAAAACAGCTCTTAGTAGCTATCACGATATTTTCTTCGTATGCTCCATTTTTATCATGGGGACGTTACGGATTCGACAGGGATAGTTCGAGCTTAGGTTGCGAGTCGAGGGGATCGGCCTCGTTAAAACGTCAAAGCCTATAATTGGCAAACAAAACAATCTTTCTTTAGCTGCTTAATTGCACTAAAGGTTCCTCCCTCCATCGTCCATGTGGTAGGGTAAGGGACTCAAACTAAGTGGACTACGCCGGAGTTCGCCGTCTGAGGACAAAGGAAGAGAACAACCAGACTAGCAACTTGGAAGCCTGTCGATAGGCCGAAGAGTTCGCGAAATGCTAATATATCGACTACACTCGTAGAAGCTTAAGTGCCGATATTTTTGGACGTGGGTTCGACTCCCACCGTCTCCACCAATACATATTTGGTGGTTTTTTTATTTTATATATAACAAGAAGCATAAGGCGGCCGTTTTGGCCAACTTATGCTTCTTTTAGTTTACGGCCAACTTATGCTTCCAATATAAAAAAATGGGTTAATAAGTCAGCTCTTTAGTTCATATAAGGGTCCCGCCAACCAAATGACATACAAAAAACGCCATCCTTTCCTGTGATTCTACAGAAAGAATAGCGTATTTTTTCATTTTTTGGGGTATTTTATTTTGTTAACTTGATAGCGATGTGGTGCTACCCCTAAGTATGAAAAATTTATTTTGGAAGCCTGATTTTATTCTCTAATCCTATAACCCGCATTGGTCCTTGTAAGGTTAGTTTAGTTAACAAAGCGGCCATAAAAGCAGGACTATATTTCATACCATTTTCTAGCCAAGTACTAATGACACCTATATGTGCTGAAGTAATATAGCTAGTAAAAATCTCCTTTGGAATACCTAATTCTTCATCAGATTCTACAATAGAAGATAATAAATCACCATATACTTTTTCTTGAACAATTTGTAACATACGACGTCGGAATTCTGGTAACCCTCTATCCCCTAACATCACTTTAAAAAAATCATGATTTTCGGCTATATATTCAAAAAGCCTTAAAAAAGAAAGTGGTGGATTATGTTCATTAACTTCTTGGATTGTTCCATTTATTTCTTTAGGTTTTACTCGTTCTATTAATTCTTCTAACGTCTCATCCATACTTTTCAAAAGAAAATCCTGCTTATCTTGGTAATGTAAATAAAACGTGCCACGAGTAAGCTCCGCTTTATCTGTAATATTTTGAACAGAAATCGTATTCAAATCTCTTTCTTCCAGAAGCTCAATAAGAGCATCCCTTAAATACCTAGTAGTTCTCTTTACACGAGGATCAATTTTTTTATTTTTAGACATAGTTCCTTCTCCTTGTCTATAATTTCAAATCTTTTGGACGATATGTATCGAATTGTCTTTTATAAGACATTATAGAGTTTTTTGCACATTGACCAAAATCCATAACTTGATAAAATTATTATATACAAAGCGTTCATTAATTGACAATGAGTAAACTAATGAACATATTGTATAAAATACAACATGAAGGGAACGATTTATTATGAAAGCATCACGTCTTATTGATGTTCACCATCACATTATTCCAGAGGAATACAGTTCAACTCTTGAATATTTTGGAGTTGCAAAATCAGGAGGCATGCCTATCAAAAAATGGACTCCTGAAGATAGCATTGCAATGATGGACCGTTTAGGAATTGAAGTTGGTATCGGTTCTATTTCCGAACCTGGTCTAATTCCTGTTGCAAATCCTGATTTAGCAAAAAAACTTGCTCGCAGTATTAATGAATTCCAAGCAGAAATGATTGCTAAATATCCAAAACGTTTTGGAGGCTTCGCATTTTTACCACTTCCACACGTTGAAGAATCAATTGAAGAGTTAAAATATGCCTTAGATGAACTTAAACTAGACGGCGTTGGTTTATTATCTAACTATAATGGTCATTTTCTAGGTGACCCAATCTTTGACGAATTAATGGATGAATTAAACAAACGTAATGCAGTAGTATTTATTCACCCTAGTGCACCAGTTGAAGCAAGCCCACGCGCAAGATTCTTAACAGCGGACTTCATGGCAGAGTTTACATTCAATACAACTCGTGCGGCTGCTAACCTTGTGTTAAGTGGTACAATCGAACGTTGTCCAAATATTAAATTTATCCTTGCTCATGCAGGTGGTACACTTCCATATTTAAAATGGAGAATCGGACAATCTTACCGTTCAGCTAAAGTTTGGATGAATGATCCATTAGTATCTGAAAGATGGACAACACTAACAAAAGACCCTGAAGAATATATCAGCAATTTCTATTTTGAAACAGCAATTTCTACTCAACCAGCAACTTTTGAAGCTTTAAAAGATACAACTGATTCATCACACATTTTATTTGGTAGTGATGCACACTATGCTCCTGAAGACTGGACAAAAGAAATGATTGAAAGAATTTCTAATTATCCAAACTTCGATGATAAAACTATCGAAGACATTTCAAGAAATAATGCTCTTAAACTCTTCCCACGCTTTAAATAATGGTTTAAATACGGGTTTAAATAAAGACAAAAGGTACAGATAAAAATAAACGCTAGTCATAATGAATGGACACCCCGACGAATGTCGCAGGCATTTTAAAAAGCTCAATTTGAACATCACTGTTTGAATTGGGCTTTTACTGTTTATTAATTTGTATAACTTTGGAGCGAATGAAAATAAATCATGAAACAAAGAAAAAACCTGTTATTATTGCATTACTCATTGCAACAGGAATGTTATCTGGTAAAAAAGAAAAACATTTTTTTGCACAGTAGACAAGTTGAAGCAGAAAATTAAGCTAACTTTGTAGAATAACCTAACTACGTTTAGGTTCTAGATGAAAAATTATAAAGAAAAACACGGAGGTGCTCTTATGAGTATACGAAATAAACGATTCGCTTATGGAAAAAATCAGTTGCAGTTTGGGGATCTGCGTCTCCCAGAAGGAAAGGGGCCTTATCCAGTTGCAATTGTTCTGCACGGTGGATTTTGGAAAAATATTTGGGGCTTAGATATGATGGAACCTGTAGCAAAAGATTTGGCGTCAAGGGGTATAGCGACTTGGAACATTGAATTTCGTCGTGTTGGCGATGAAGGCGGAGGATGGCCAGGCACTTTAATTGATGCTGCAAATGCGACCGACTATTTACAACAAATAGCGGAAGAAAATCATCTTGATTTAGGCCGGGTTATTGCTATTGGGCATTCTGCAGGAGGTCATTTGGCTTTATGGTTAGCGGGTCGTAAGAAACTACCGGAAAATAGTGTTTTCAGAATTACTGATCAACCGCTTTCTCTTAAGGGAGCAATAAGCTTAGCAGGAGTTAACGATCTTGCACTAATGGATGATGTCCATCATTTACGTCTATCAGAATTCGGTAAAGAAAATAACCATCCTGTAACTGATTTGTTAGGCGGGACACCGAAAGAGGTTCCAGAGCGTTATGAGGAGGCTTCTCCAATTCAATTATTGCCCCTTCAGGTTCCACAAGTTCTTATTCACGGATCACTCGATATTAATGTGCCAATCGGAATTAGTTATAACTACAAGCGTGTAGCAGATGCTTCTGGGGATCAAGTGAAAATGGTGGAAATACCATCCGCAGAGCACTCTAAAGTGATCGATCCCAATGTGGAAGAATGGTCGTATATCGTCACAGAAGTTATCAACTTATTAGATATGGGGCAATAACACCTAGCCATCAATATAAGTTTGTATGAGCTTAATTTCATAAAGCAGCTTTAGTATTATAAACTTATTTTTAAAGCTTGATTTGTTGTCCTTCCATGCCCATCAAGCTGAAACTTTAATTTGCTGTTTTGTGAATTTTGCTGTCAGCTTATGGGTTAATAATTAATTTACGGCCAATTTATGCTTCCAATTCTGTTGAATAATTAGATAACCATCTACAAAAATAAGTGTTTTCTGGCCAACTTATAGGTAAAGTGACATTGTATGATATGAAACATAATTTTCCGGTTTGGTGAGGTTATGGTTCTTTTTGTTTTGTAATTTTATAAAATGTTTAAGTTGATGGAGCGTTACCCCTGAAATAGAAAATGAAGAAATGGGTATTGATGATAAGCAAGTAGATACTATAGATACTCGTAAACGAGCGATTGGTGATTATTTATTTTTATTACACTTTATTCAAATGTTTATATATTTTGTCTTTTTATCCATACCTATTGTAAGATTATATAGAGTTCTCCTAATAAGCTGTTTTAATGGATTATTTAGGGGTTTTAAATTTATAAATCTTAAATTGTTTTTTTCGGGATAATTTTTTATCTAAATAAGTTATATTGAAGTAGAGGTGAACCATCGGTGAAGCAGGTGTTGGTGATTAAAAATGAACGGTCTTCAGCAAAGAAAATCGTAAGCGGTCTAACGCAAGAAGGCTATTTCATTTTAAAACTTCACAATGAAAACGAAGGTTTAAATATAATATATGAACAAGATTGGGATATTATCATATTGGATTGGGATTCATTAAGTATACCGGGACCAGAAATTTGTAGACAAATACGACTTGTTAAAACGACACCGATTATTATTGTGACCGACAATATTTCTAGTAAGGATTGCGTAGCAGGGTTACAAGCAGGAGCAGATGATTATATAAGAAAACCATTTGCGAAAGAAGAATTAGTAGCAAGGGTTCAAGCGATTTTAAGGAGAAGTGATTGTAACCAGCAAAAGGAGATAAACTTTTTTCAGTTTAAAGATCTCTTTGTTGATGCATCTAGCAATATTGTGAAAAAAGGTGGCGAAAACCTCTCGCTTACTAAGCGGGAGTACGATTTACTTGTATTTTTAATCAAGAATAAAAACACAATATTGAGCCGTGAAATGCTTTTGAATCAAGTATGGGGATATAATGTAGTAGTAAATCCAAATGTAGTAGACTTATATATTGGGTATGTAAGAAAAAAGTTAAAGTGCGAGAAGAAAGACAGATATATTCAAACGATACATGGTAGAGGCTATTCAATGATTGAATGATAAAATAAGGTAATAGAAAAAAGAGTAAAACTGTTTCATTCAGTTTTACTCTTTTTTCTATTAAACCTAATAATCAAATAGTTTCTTAGAAGTATTAAAAGACGTAAAAAAATGGATTATAAAAATATTAGCTATTAATGGGCGTGTTTTGTAGAGGAAATTATGGCTAATCAATACGCCCGACTGCACATATTACTTTCTATGCCTGATTTTATGAATTCGCACCATTCACAAGATTTTCACAGGATTAATGACTATACTAATTAACAGGATGTTCAAATGAAAATGATTATCAATAGCGATTCAATTGAATAAAAGTTACCTTCTAATTCAATCTATGGATGTCATCATTTTCGAAATAAATTACACTATAAGGAGTATACATATGAAAAAATCTATGCTTTTAAAATTAGTGAGTATTCTAGCAATTTTTACTTTAATGTTAGTGGCTTGCTCAGATTCAAGTAAAGAAACTTCGAAGGCTAATAATAAAGATAATGGTAGTGATAAGTCAAAAACGGTTGAAATCACTGATGCTCATGGAACTGTTAAAGTCCCTGTAAACCCAAAGAATGTAGTTGCTTTGGATAACAGAACGTTTGAAACTTTATCTGATTGGGGAATTAAATTAGCGGCTGCTCCAAAGGATATCATGCCTGCTGATTCAGCATATAAAAAGGATGAAAAAGTTCAAAATATTGGGAATCACCGTGAACCAAATCTTGAAATTATTGCAGCGGCATACCCTGACCTTGTAATCGTTGGTCAAAGATTTGCTGACCATTACGAAGAAATCAAAAAATTAGTACCAAATGCAGCAGTTATTGATCTTAATTTTGATGTTTCTGAGAAAGCTACTAAGCCTGGCGAAAACTTAGTAAAAGGACTTAAAGATTCTACAATTACTTTAGGAAAAATCTTTAATAAAGATAAAGAAGCTAAACAATTAGTAGCTGATTTTGATAAATCTATTGAAAAAGCAAAATCTGCTTATAACGGAAAAGATAAAGTTATGAGTGTTATCGTTACTGGTGGTAATATTGGTTTTGCTGCTCCACATTCTGGTCGTGTTTGGGGACCAATGTATGAAATTTTCGGTTGGACTCCAGCGTTAGAAGTTTCAAATTCTACTGCAGGTCATAAAGGTGATGACGTTTCTGTTGAAGCTATTGCACAAACAAATCCTGATTGGATTTTCGTATTAGATCGTGATGCTGCAACATCTGATGCAGCTAAGTCAACACCTGCTAAGGATGTTATTTCTAAATCACCTGCTCTTCAAAACACAACTGCTGTTTCTAAAAAACAAGTTATTTATGCACCAGAAGATACTTACACAAATGAATCAATTCAAACTTATATAGAGTTATTTGGAAATATGGCAAAAACTTTAGCTAAGTAGTGTAAAGGGGTACGAAACAGTGTCAAAAAATATGATTTCTAGGGTTGAGAATATTTCTCAACCCCAGTTTTATAATCAAAATAAAATATGGACAAAACCTTTTATAATAGCAGTTATAGTTGTTATAATTTTAGGGATTATATCACTGTTTACTGGAGTTTATGATATACGTGGACAAGAGGACGGGACAGAGATGTTTTTCATAACTCGTGTTCCGAGAACAGCTGCATTAATGCTTACTGGAGCTGCGATGGCGATGGCAGGGCTCGTAATGCAACTCATTACACAGAATCGCTTTGTTGAACCTACTACAACGGGGACTATTGAATGGTCAGGCTTAGGCCTGCTTTTTGTGTATTTATTATTTCCTGCCCCGACTTTAGTTCAAAGAATGACTGGTGCAATCATTTTTTCTTTTATAGGAACTATGATTTTCTTTCTATTTTTAAGAAGAGTTAAGCTTCGTTCGTCTTTAATTGTTCCGATTATTGGATTGATGCTTGGAGCAGTAATTTCTGCAGTGTCTACTTTTTTAGGACTCCTTTTTCAAAAGACGCAAAGTATTGAAACTTGGTTTGTAGGTTCATTTGCTAACATTCAGGTGGGAAGATATGAATATTTATGGCTGATTGTTATCATTACTTTTCTTATTTTTATGTATGCTAATAGATTGACTTTAGCTGGACTAGGAGAAGATGTCGCAACAAGTCTTGGAGTTAATTACAATAGAATTGTTCTTTTTGGGACTGCTCTTATCTCTGTTGCAGTTGGAATTGTTGCAGCTGTTATCGGACACTTACCTTTCTTAGGATTAATTGTGCCAAATATCGTTTCAATGTTTAGAGGTGATGATCTTAGGAGTAATTTACCTTGGGTTTGTGTGATCGGAATGGGATCAATAACTGCCTGTGACATCATTTCTCGAACAATTATACAGCCTTTTGAATTACCTGTTTCTTTAATACTTGCAACAGTGGGAGCAGTCGTGTTTATTACTATTTTATTGAGACAAAGAAAACCAAGGAGGCTACGATGATCACATTAGAATATAGAAAAAAAGAAAATGTCGAAATCGATTCTAGCCTTCATAATGAAAGTAGATCAGCTAGCGCTTTTCGGTCTAAGAAGGAAGCAAGACGTTATTGGATTTTACTGATAACATTGATTGCTTTAGGTCTTCTTTCTTCATATGGACTTTTAGTTTATAACAATCCAGTTCCGATAGATTCACCTTCTTTTATCCCAGTCGTTAAGAGAAGGATAGTAGCTATTGTTGCAATGATTATTGCTGCGGTTTGCCATAGCTTGTCGACAGTTGCTTTCCAATCTATTACGAATAATAAAATTATTACTCCATCGCTTTTAGGTTTCGAATCACTTTATTCAGCAATTCAAACGAGTACAGTATTCTTCTTTGGTGCTAGTGCGTTAATAAATTTTAATGGAATTGGATCATTTTTATTCCAAGTTGTTGTTATGGTCTTCATGAGTTTGATACTTTATGGATGGTTACTTTCCGGTAAATACGGGAATTTACAACTTATGCTTTTAGTTGGAATTATTATTGGTACCGGGCTAAATTCAGTGTCAACTTTCATGAGAAAACTACTTGCGCCTTCAGAATTTGATATTTTACAAGCAAGATTATTTGGTTCTGTTAATCATGCAGATCCTGCATATTTTCCTATTGTAATTCCTATGATCATAATTGTAGCGGTATTAATTTTTGCTCATTCTAAGAATTTGAATGTTTTATCACTAGGAAAAGATGTTGCTACTTCTTTTGGAGTTAAATACCAACCTAGTGTAATTTATACGCTTGTATTAGTAGCTATTTTAATGTCCATTTCAACAGCTCTAATTGGGCCACTTACTTTCTACGGCTTTTTAGTGGCAACTTTGAGTTATCAGGCAGCGTCAACTTATGATCATAGATATATTTTTCCGATGGCTTTTGCTATAGGATTTTTAATAATGACGAGCGCATACTTTTTAATGTATCATGTATTCCATGCTCAAGGTGTAGTTTCAGTTATTATTGAATTATTTGGTGGAATCATATTCTTAACTATAGTTTTAAGGAAGAGGGCTTTATGATAAAAATTGATAATGTTAAAAAGTTCTATACTGATAAGGTAAAAATAGGACCTTTGGATATTGAAATACCAAAAGCAGGCTTTACTTCTTTAATTGGACCAAATGGTGCTGGAAAGTCAACGACACTTTTGATGATTGGCAGACTTTTAGATATGGATGAAGGCCAAATTCAGGTAGCAAATATGGATGTTTCTGAATCCAAATCAAAAGACTTAGCAAAAGTTTTGACTATATTGCGACAAGAAAATCATTTTGTAACTAGGCTTACAGTTAGACAATTAGTTGGATTTGGGCGCTTTCCTTATTCAAAGGGAAGGTTGACTAAAGAAGATGAGGTTATCATTTCTAAATATATCGATTTCTTAGATTTAACTAGTTTAGAGAATAGATATTTAGATGAGCTTTCTGGTGGTCAAAGACAAAGGGCATATGTAGCGATGGTACTGTGCCAAGAGACGGAATATGTACTTTTGGACGAACCTTTGAACAACCTTGATGTTGCTCGTTCTGTTCAAATGATGGAGCATTTAAGACGTGCAGCTAATGAATTTGGAAGAACAATTTTGACGGTTATGCATGACATAAATTTTGCAGCTAAATACTCGGATAAAATTTGTGCTATGAAAGATGGACAAATTGCTGCTTTTGGAACAGTAGAAGAGGTTATGGACTCAACACTTTTGACAGATATTTTTGAAACAAAAATAGAAATTATTAATGGTCCTTATGGGCCAATAGCAGTTTATTAGTTATAAAATGTCTTGCGTAGATTATGCAAGACACTCTAGTTGAAGTTGCTGTCTGTATTTTATAGGCAGCAGCTTTTTTATGTGATTACTCATAAAATGCAAAAGAATGCTTCACCTTTTCAAGTATGTACCAAGTGGAAAAAATATCTCTGTATAATTTTTTAAAAGAATTCAGCTTGTTTTTTTATATGTAATATTGCATATCAGAGTGTATTGATAAAAGTGTAAGGGGTCACTATAATGAGGGCATAAAGATAAATCATATTTTCGTAGCAATAAAAAGGAGGAAATAATATGGAAATCGCAATGGCAGTTTTAAAATTTGTAGGTGGCGTAATCCCGTTAATTCAAGAACTTTTAAAAGCATTTATGTAAATTTATTAGTTAGCAATCATTTATCAATCATTATCATATTTTACTAAAAAAAGAACGGGGTGATTTTTCTGAATATTAAGAAAAACACTAAAAGAAGAAAGTTCCTTGCATGTTTATTAGTTAGTCTATGCACTATTAATTATTCATCTATTTCCTTCGCAGAAACACAAGCAAGTAATGCAACTGATGTAACCAAAAATGCTAGTGGCATTGATACTGGTATAGCAAATCTTAAATATAATAATCAAGAGGTTTTAGCTGTAAATGGTGATAAAGTAGAGAGTTTTGTTCCGAAAGAAAGTATCAATTCAAATGGTAAATTTGTAGTAGTAGAACGCGAAAAAAAATCACTTACAACGTCACCAGTCGATATTTCAATTATTGATTCTGTAGTGAATCGCACGTATCCAGGAGCTGTACAACTTGCAAATAAAGCTTTTGCAGACAATCAACCGAGTTTATTAGTGGCTAAGAGAAAGCCTTTGAATATTAGTATAGACTTACCGGGCATGAGAAAAGAAAATACAATCACTGTCCAAAATCCGACATATGGTAATGTAGCTGGAGCAGTAGACGATTTAGTATCTACTTGGAATGAAAAGTATTCTACAACACATACGTTGCCTGCAAGAATGCAGTATACGGAATCCATGGTTTATAGTAAATCGCAAATCGCAAGCGCTCTTAATGTTAACGCTAAATATCTTGATAACAGTCTAAACATTGATTTTAATGCGGTTGCAAATGGAGAGAAAAAAGTGATGGTAGCGGCGTATAAGCAAATATTTTATACGGTAAGTGCTGAACTACCTAACAATCCATCCGACCTTTTTGATAATAGCGTTACTTTTGATGAGTTAACTCGAAAAGGCGTAAGTAATTCGGCTCCACCTGTTATGGTTTCAAATGTAGCTTATGGTAGAACGATTTATGTAAAATTAGAAACAACATCTAAGAGCAAAGATGTACAAGCTGCTTTTAAAGCTTTACTTAAGGATAACAGTGTTGAAACAAGTGGACAGTATAAAGATATTTTTGAAGAAAGTACCTTTACTGCTGTAGTATTAGGCGGAGATGCGAAAGAGCATAACAAGGTTGTTACTAAAGATTTCAATGAAATCCGAAATATTATTAAAGATAATGCTGAATTAAGTCTTAAAAATCCAGCATACCCAATTTCATATACAAGTACTTTCTTAAAAGATAATGCAACTGCTGCTGTTCATAACAATACAGATTATATTGAGACGACAACTACAGAATATTCAAGTGCTAAAATGACACTTGATCATTACGGTGCTTACGTTGCTCAATTTGATGTATCTTGGGATGAATTCACATTTGATCAAAAGGGTAACGAAGTACTAACACATAAAACATGGGATGGTAGTGGAAAAGACAAAACGGCTCATTACTCTACAGTTATCCCTCTTCCACCGAACTCAAAAAATATAAAAATTGTAGCAAGAGAATGTACAGGTCTTGCATGGGAATGGTGGAGAACAATTATTAATGAACAAAACGTTCCATTAACAAATGAAATAAAAGTTTCAATTGGAGGAACAACATTATATCCAACAGCTAGTATTAGTCATTAAGTATAAAAAAAGCGCCCTATAAGTAGGGCGCTTTTTTACTTAGTCACAAATTTTATTCCTCTATTTGCCGGGCAGCCCGATTGATGAGGGCTGATTAATAATGTAATTCCTAATATAGTTAATCGGCGTTGATTTACTTCTTCACGTAAAATGGATTGAAATGAAATTCCTATTACTTGGACAAGTGTTGCTAAAAGTGTGGCAATTGGAGGAATAAAACTTTATGTTCCTTTGTTTTGGGCCAACTTAAGAAACTTTTGTAAAATGATAGGATTACAAAAATGTAATGTGGGTGTAAGGAAACTGGATTGTACCATCTGTATGGTTAAAGCATACTTAAGGTAAGGAAGATTTATATTTTAACGGGTATAAATCTTACAAGTAGAATAGAAAGGTTAGGTATTATCATATGAAATGGATCATGAGAATTTTTGTGTTATTAGCTATAGTAGGAGGTGCTTTCTACTATATGAAGTCAGGGAATGGATACTATTTGACTAAACAATATTATGTAAAAGTAACGACTGATTCTAAAGTAGAAAACGAAAAATTGAGTAATGGAGAAGTTCTTACGTATCATGTTTACGATGAGAAGGTGTACGATAAAAAAGGGGAAGAAAGAGAACTGAAAATTTCCTTGCAAAATGAATTGGAAAAAAATCAATATTATTTGATTGATTGGGAAGATCGCCGTGGGATTGTTTCTAAAATAGCTAAAGTGAATCAAGCAAAAATAGATAAAGGTATTTTAGATAAGTTGAACGCAAATTCATAATATTTCAGGATAAGTTAATCAAAAGCTGTGTTGGCGTAAGATTTATAAGAAAAAGGTATTGTAGCAAAAATAAAAGAGATTATTATAAAACAAAAAAGACCGAACCGTCTGGTTCTGTCTTTTTTTAGGAATGAAGAATGAATTTTACAAATGATGTGCACAAAGCTGGATTGCTACAATTGGGATGACATGTATGAATAGTGGACTGTAACACTTATGTAGATGGTTTGCAGAGATATAAAATCAATATAGAAGAGGAGTATTATTCTAGATGACTTATGTAACTACAATTTTATCAATAGCGGGTATCGTTATCATGTCTTTAGCGAGGATTAATTTTAAAATAAGGGCGTTTGCTAATAAACCAGCTTGGGGTGGCTTCACTCTTCCCTTAATTCTAATTGGATTTATTTTATTTTGTATCGGTATGTTTTTAGGTTTTGTAAATCATCAACTATAAGGTGGAAATATTGTGAAGACGAAAAGCTACATGTTTTTCGTCTTTTCGTTCTCTTGCTTAATAAGAAAGATCCTGCAACTCAGTACAGGATCTTTAATCAAACGTATTTAAAAACTAAATTGTGGCTTCATATCACCTTTATAAGGTTCATGTTCAACGAATATAGTTATATCCTTACCCGCTTGGTCTTTACCAGTTCTTTTATACGTAAATTTATTCTTATTTAGTTCAGTAAGTTCAAGAGCAGCACCGTATTTGTTATTTCCAATTGAAACATGGGCTCTTATTTTATTTTCGTGTACAACATCGAAGTAGCCATAATCACCGCGGCTTTGACCTGTTTCGCTATTGAAAAACTCATATTTATTAGATTTGTCATCAAATTTTGCTAAACTTATAAAATTCGAATTAAACTGTGTTACATCGTTACCAGCTTCATCTAATACCTTTGTTCCATGCCAAAGGGTACTGCCTAAAATTTTATCTCCATCAACGTTTTTAACAATATCTCCTGTAGTCGTGTTCAGCTGCTTGTCCGGATCAGTGAAAGAAAGTTCTTTTTCTTTATATGGGACATGTTCAACGAAAACTTCTACATCTTTACCGTTAGCGTCTTTCCCCATTCGTTTATAAGTAAATACATTTTTATTTAGTTTTGTCATGTCAACGACAGCTTGATACTTCATTGATTCTGAAATCAATATTCTCTTCTTCCCATCATTTGTGACAAAGAAAGTGCCTTTATCGCCACGACTTGCACCTGTTTTAGCATCAAAAAATTCATATCTGCCTGACTTCGCATCATATTTTGCAAGACCAATGAAGTTTGCATTCTCTTTTGTTAAGTCATTCTTATCTTTGTCATACACTCGTGTACCTTGCCAATTTGTCTCGCTAAGAATATTAGCCATTTTTTGCCCTTTAGTTAATTTATTTTCCTTTTTTGTTTCTTTAGCAACTTGTTCTTGTTTTTGTTTCCCATGATTTTCTTCAGCTTTAGTACCAGCACACCCTGTTAATGCTAATGTGAATCCGAGCAGTACGGATGATAGTGCTTTTGCTTTTTTGTTCATGTTTTATCGTCTCCTTATTTTATGATTTCAAGTAGTACGGTTAGCGATTATAGTAGCAGTGCGTCATATATGAACTTAGTTGCTACGTTTCTTATGTTAATCCCCGACTATAAACTGCCTCTAAATAAAACATTAAAAAAAGATAAACTAATTCCTAAAAAATGTTCATATTTATAAAAAGTCGCTAGCTTGCTGTAGTGCCTACGAGTAATCCAAAAAATACATTGTAAAGAAGAAGGAAAGCCGCTAATAATAATGTAATTGCTAATAGAGCTAATCGATTGTAGTGCAAAACTTTTGAGAAAAACTGTAGGGGTGGTGTTTTTGTAAGACTCTTTCGTTAGCAATCGGTTGTACATCATCATAAATTTGAACACCTAATGTATCAGGTAAGAAGAAAGTAGCCCCTTCATTGTTCGCAATATGTTGTACATGAATAACTGTTTTATGTTTTTCACGAAATGCTTTCAAAACTTCTTTCGCTTTTTGTGCGGCTTTTTCAGGTTGATGTAATTCCATATTGCCACCTTCAAAGTAATCATTTTGTATGTCTACTAATAGCAACGCTTCGTTCATCGTTATGCCCCCATACTTAGTGATTCAGCACGTTATTTGTACTGTACCGTTATTATATAAATTGTAGCTATGCGGAAGTAATAACGTTGTGAAACGATTTGGGGGTATATAGTTTCAGTGTGAAAAAAGTGAAAGTTGCTATAAGTACAAATGGATTTTGTGGACTTCACGGCAAAGTTATAGATAGAGTGGCATTGCAGGGTTAAAAACCATAACTTTGCTGGAGGAGCGGGTTATGGTTTTTTTATGAGAAAATACGATTTTAAGTTTTTGCTGAAGGTGTTTTTCTAGGATATGCTGTGAGTGATTGGAGTGAGGTAGTGTCAGATATTGTCGACCAATCGATATATTGGAAAAATCGTTGATATATTGTGAGTTGTGATAGATATATTGGAAAAATCGTTGATATATTGTGAGTTATGATAGATATATTGAAAAAATCGTTGATATATTTGTAAAGGGGTGTTTGAGGTGATTGTGAAAGAAAGAAAAATGCCGATTTATATAAGACAGTTAGAAGCACTGCTTAGAAGGTTACCTGTACATCATCCAAAACGAAATTTAATTGGAGAAAACTTGGCAAAACACATGGCGGGGTATAAAGGGGAGCAAGCAATTGATTATCCACTTAGTTTTATTTCTGAGAAAGAGTATAGTGTTTTACATGATGTTCGCTTATCTAATCATGATCAATACTTTCAAATTGATACTATTATCATTTCCACAAAGTTTCTTCTTTTTCTTGAGATAAAAAATATAGCAGGTACATTAATGTTTGATGCAAAGTTTAATCAACTTATCCGAATAACAGAAGGAAATTCAGAGGGATTTCCAGATCCGGTTTTACAAATAAAAAGGCAAGAAATACAATTAAAGAAATGGTTAAGCTTACATGGATTTTCCTCTAGTCTTCCAATCGAGTCCCTCGTTGTTATTAGCTCGCCTCGTACCATTATAAAATCTTCAGATGACAATCTTCTTCATACAATTATTCATAGTGCAAATTTACCTCATAAAATAAAGTGGTTTGAAAGTAAATATAAGAGAAAAGTTATAGATAATGTAGATAGGCTCATTCATCAAATAATAATGGAGCATTCTCCACTTCAACAAAATATACTTGAGCAATATAAAATAGAAAAAGAGGAGTTGTTAAATGGAGTACAATGTGAGAAATGCTTAGTTATTCCAATGGTTAAAGTGAAGAAGGGCTGGCGTTGTACAAGTTGTAAAGATTTTTCAAAAGTGGCACATGAGGATGCTATACGAGATTATGCATTGCTCATTAGTACGACATGTACGAACGGTAATTTGAAAGAGTTTCTCCATGTTTCGTCGGGTATGGTTGTAAACAGAATTCTCCACACACTAAATCTCCCCTACACTGGCAACAACAAAGGACGAATATATGATTTAACTTCTTTCCAATCGTAATTTTGCTATAATAAATAAGTACTTATACGAAGGGGAGTCTAAAGAGAAAATGAAGTCATTTAATATCGATCATGTTATAGCTAGTGTTTTGCAATGGATATTAAATATAGCTTTAATTATATTATCCATTGTGTTATCGATTTTCTTAGTGAATGAGACAATTACGTTTGTGCAGTATATTTTTTCGGCAAAAGAGTATACGTCTTATAAATTGGTTGAAAGTATCATCGTCTATTTCTTATACTTCGAGTTCATTGCATTAATTATTAAGTATTTTAAATCGAACTATCATTTCCCGTTACGTTATTTTATTTATATCGGAATTACGGCCTTAATTCGATTGATTATTGTGTCTCATGAGGAACCGATGGAGACGTTATTATACGCAGGAGCAATTCTTGTTTTAGTTATTGCTTTATACATATCGAATATGAGAGATTTGAGAAAAGAGTAGTAGTGCAGACATAAGTTTGCACTACTTTTTTACATCTTGACCTTCAAGTTGCTTGAAAGTTTACAATGAAATTAGGGCGTTTGAAATCGAAAAAAATTGAGAAATTAAGTGAAGAGGTTTCTTTTACTTGGAGGTTATAGAAATGAATCAGGAATTGAAGTTACGTCCATTAGAACGAGAAGATTTAAAGTTTGTACACGAACTGAATAATAATGCGCATATTATGTCGTATTGGTTTGAAGAGCCGTATGAGGCATTTGTGGAGCTGCAAGACTTATACGATAAACATATACATGATCAAAGCGAACGCCGATTTATCGTTGAGAAAGACAATGAAATGGTTGGATTAGTTGAGTTAGTAGAAATCGATTATATTCATCGTAGAACAGAATTCCAAATTATTATTGATCCGAATTATCAAGGATATGGTTATGCAGTAGAGGCGACGCGTTTAGCAATGGATTATGCTTTCGCTGTATTAAATATGCATAAGATATATTTAGTTGTGGATAAGGAAAATGAAAAAGCAGTACATGTTTATAAAAAAGTTGGGTTTATGGTAGAAGGTGAGCTTATCGATGAGTTTTTCGTTGATGGTAACTATCATAATGCGATAAGAATGTGTATGTTTCAGAAGCAATATTTTGAAAACAAGTAGTTGAAAGATTCGGAAGTAATGTTGACGCTTCGTAAAAACGTATGCTAAAATCCCTTTTAAGTATTAAGGAAGGTGCAGAATATGCTTTATATAAAATTTGTAAAACTCATTAGAAAACTTTGCTCCGCACAAATGTATACGGTGAAGCGTTGTACGGAGCTTAATCAAGGGGTATAAATCCCCTATATTCATCGGCTGAATAACTTTTCTAAAAAAGTATAGTTTATCTATGCTTATTTCGTTATGGTTTTTCAGCTGGTGTATAAAATAGATTAAGGGGCCATAGACAATGCTTTGTCTATGGCCCTTTGTGTATATTATTCCGATGAGTCTTTACTATAAATTGGAGTAGTATAGGAAAAACCATGAAGCAGAGGGCTAGTGTCGAATGACGCTATCTCTCTGCTTTTTTTAATTTCAGGAAAAGAGGAATAAAAATGAGTTTACTTAAAGTTGAAAGTTTATCACATAGTTTTATAGATAAAGTATTATACGAAAATGCTTCTTTTGATTTGCATAAAGGGGAGCATATGGGAATTGTTGGGCAGAATGGTGCAGGAAAAAGCACATTAATGAAAATATTGGTGGGGGAAATTATTTCTGATAAGGGAGACATAAAGTGGCAACCAAATATTCAAATTGGACATCTTGATCAATACGCAGAAATTGATGAGGGTTATACCATTTCTCAATATTTAAAGAGAGCCTTTTATGATTTGTATGAAATGGAAAAGAGAATGAACAAGTTATATGAAGAAAGTGCGATGACTGGAGATGAAAATCAACTATTGAAAGCGGCAGAAATTCAAGGACTGCTCGAGGCTCATGATTTTTATTCAGTAGATAGTATTACGAATAAGGTGGCATCCGGCTTAGGTATTGATGTGATTGGGATGGATCGTGTTATTGGTGAATTAAGCGGAGGGCAGCGTGCAAAGGTAATTTTAGCGAAGCTCTTATTAGAAGAGCCTAATATTTTATTACTAGATGAACCGACGAATTTTCTTGATAAGGAGCATGTGGAGTGGCTTGCTAATTATTTAATGAATTTTGAAGGAGCGTTTATTGTCATATCACATGATTTTGATTTTCTGGAAAAGGTAACTTCTTGCATATGTGATGTAGAGTTCGGGACAGTTAAGAAGTATTACGGAAAATACTCAGATTTTGTAAGGCAGAAGGAGCATTTGCGAAAAGATTATATTCGCCAATATTATGCACAGCAAAAGAAAATTGAAAAAACGGAAGAGTATATTCGTAGAAATATTGCTGGGGTGAATTCAAAAATAGCGCAAGGTCGTCGAAAACAATTACAGCGTATGGAAAGAATTGCGCCACCAAGTTTTACTCATAAACCGTCTATTCATTTTCAGGAACTTCCCATTTCAGTTCAGACAGTTCTTGAAGTAAATAACCTTGAAGTTGGTTACGACTTCGCTCTCTTACCAAAGTTGAATTTTTCAGTAATGGGTAGGCAAAAACTTGTTATTACAGGTTTCAATGGAGTAGGAAAATCTACTTTATTAAAAACAATCGTTGGAAATATTGATAGTATTTCTGGAGAGTTTCACTTTTCAGAGCAAATAAAGATTGGATATTATGAGCAAGATTTAAATTGGAGCAATGATTCTTTAACGCCGCTTCAAATTATTTCAGAACAGTTTCCTAAACTGAATATGAAGGAAATACGCCATCATTTAGCTGCGTGTGGAGTGAAGGATACGCACGTTTCGCAAGAAATTCGTACGTTAAGTGGTGGTGAACAATCGAAGGTGAAACTGTGCGGATTATTATTATCACCTTGTAACTTATTAATTTTAGATGAGCCGACAAATCATTTAGATGCAGAAGCGAAGGAAGCTTTGCAAAAGGCGTTAATTAAGTTTAAGGGCAGCATTATACTCGTATCTCACGAAGCGAGTTTTTATCTTGATTGGGCAGATAGTATCTTTCATATAGAGACGGGATTAGTTAAGGGGGTGTGAAACATATGAGTGAAAACAATTGGAAAACGAAAATTATATTATTTTTGACCGCTCAAACTATTTCGTTGTTCGGTTCCTCTCTCGTGCAATACGCGATTATATGGTATATCACCCTTACAACATCATCAGGAGTGATGTTGACTATTTCAACTGTTTGCGGTTTTCTACCACAAATTGCGATATCTTTGTTTGCAGGTGTTTGGATTGATCGTTATGACCGTAAAAAGATGATTATGTTATCGGATGGAATTATAGCGATTGCGACGTTAGTTTTAGCAATTTTATTTTTAACAGGATATAAAAGTATTTGGTTACTTTTTATTGTGTTACTCATTCGTTCAGCTGGAACAGGAGTACAAACGCCAGCTGTGAATGCATTAATTCCGCAAATCGTTCCGAAAGAGTATCTTATGAAAGTAAATGGAATAAATAGCAGTATTACATCTTTAATTATGTTTCTTTCTCCAGCAGCAAGTGCGATGATTCTTTCTATTGCCAGCATTGAAACAACATTTTTTATTGATGTTATTACGGCTATGATTGGAATTAGTATTATGTTTATCATTCAGGTGGAAGGACATGTGAATGTAGAGAGTAAGCAAAAATCTAATCTACAAGGAATTAAAGAAGGATTCTCTTATTTAAAAGAAAATGTATTTATTAAAAGGCTAATCGTTTTATTAATTATCATCATGATTTTAATAAGTCCAGCTGCTTTTTTAACACCTTTAATGGTAACTCGTTCTTTCGGGGCCGAAATGTGGAGACTTACTGCTAGTGAGATGACCTTTAGTGCGGGTGCGGCAGCTGGTGGCGTATTAATTGCGGCGTGGGGTGGTTTTCGTAATCGTATGTATACAACAGCGCTAGCTTGTGCATTATATGGACTGCTTATGATTGGACTCGGAATAGCACCGATATTTATTATGTATTTAGTATTTAATTTTTTAATTGGTATAACGATGCCGTGCTTCAATACACCAGTTACTGTGTTATTGCAGGAAAAAGTAGAACCATCAATGCACGGACGGATGTTCAGTCTTGTACAAATTGCGAATTCATGCGCGCTTCCTCTAGGAATGATAATATTTGGGCCATTGTCGGATATGTTTAGTGTAGAGATTTTGTTAATTTATGCTGGGATATTCGTGCTATTTTGCGCAATGTATATTGTATTAAGCAAGAGGTTTGAAGTGTAAATATTTATAATACAGAGGGTTTGCGAAGTGATTTAATATGCTTCGTAAACCTTTTTGTTATTATTCTAGTCAATAATTATTTATTGTTAAACGATAAATAATTATTGACTGTTAATGGTTTTTTGGATAATATGATGTTAAGAATCTAAGGAGAATTACATGAGTAGAGGAGAATGTGAAATGAAAAATAAATACGTAGTAGCTATTTCTTTCATGATTTTAGCGATTATTTCTTTAACTATACATGCTTCAAACAGTAAAGTAGGAGCGGATGGATTCCTTGAAGAACCTTTCTTTGTCCTAGTACCGATAAGTTATGTATTGTTCCTTAGTGGTATTGGCGTATTATTATTTGGATTTATTACTTCAAAGCTGAAAAAGGGCAATAAATAGGGGTTACCAATAGGGACAAAATACTCACTATGAAATAGAAACATACCATATGGAAGAAAAAGAATAAGTGAGATGAATCATGATGAACCATCATTTTTATAATGGAAGACAAGTAGGAGCAGCTATTACGCTGGCTGGGGCACAGGGAACAATTCATGCTATGAATCAAGCTATTCAAATGCAACAACAAGCATATTTTGCACAAATGATGCAAAGTCAGTATATGCCGTATTCACAGCTTCCGATGCAAATTGTACATTACGATGTACATCCAGCTGGTTTATTTTCTATTCCATATGGCGGGACATATTTCTTATGAAAGAAAGCGACTCAATAGAGTCGCTTTTTTTCATATTCCGCCTAGCTTCATTCCAAGGAATGCGAAGAGGATACCAATTATGTACGTAGCGCTTAAGTATAAAAGGAAAGTGCTAATATTTTTTCGATTGAGAAGTTGAACGGCTTCTAATTTAAACGTAGAAAATGTAGTGAATGCGCCCATAAATCCAGTACCTAATAATAGTTGCCAGCCTGTAGTAACTCCGTTGCCGATTATATATCCAAGTAAAAACGCCCCTGTTATATTAATAAGGAATGTAGCAAGTGGAAATTGTGTTTTATTTCTTTTCTTAAACCAATTGCTAATTGCAAATCGTGTAATCGCACCGAAAAATCCTCCTGTTGCGACTAATAAGGCTTCTATCATGAGTAATCACCTTCCGTAAGAGATTTCTTAATTAAGAAATCCCCAAGTATATAGCCAAGGCCAGACATAATGAGGCCACCAAGTATGCTACATGATACATATAAGAAGGCTATGCTCCACTCAGAATGATTGATCAATTGCACAGTTTCTACACTAAATGTTGAAAAAGTCGTAAAGGAACCGATGAATCCAGTTCCGATGCCTGTGATAACCTCTGAAGGTAAGATGTTTAGCCGGGTGATATAAGTAGTTAGCCACGCTAAGAAGAAGCAACCGATTAAGTTAATGAGTAATGTTGCTAATGGAAATGAATGATGCCAAAATGTGGTGATATTAAGACCTAAATAATAACGAGAAAGAGCTCCTAATATACCGGCAATGCCGACGATAATATAAATCAATTTTCTCACCTCTTTAAATAGCTTGCTCAAAAAAATAGACTCCTACCAGTATGTATACTGGTAGGAGTCATTAGCTAAGCAGCGTTTATGGCGAACTCCATCGCCTAGGATTATTACATATAGTGTACTAAATATACCGTTTAAATTCCAGTGAGGAGGTGGGTGTAACGTTTCTTTTTTTGATGTCTGAAGGTTTTTCAAGTAATTAAAATGGGATCGATTACTTATCAACTAAATATAGTGATATAAGGTTTTAATTATGATAAAATGTTTCTTATGTGTGTCGTTTTGTTTTATTTGACTGAAAATAAAGAAAAATAAATTCGCGTGAAAAGGAGTCATTTATTTGAAGAAATTTTTAAAAATCGTATTTACATGTGTTTTAGTAGTAGCGGGCATTGTAGGAGGATTTCTAGCGTATATGACACTTACTAAAGAACAGCCTGCTGATGTTATAAGCTTGAAGGTGGAGAATAATAAGGAGCGCGTATTAGCGACTGGAAATGAGTTTAAAGTTACAACATTTAATATTGGATATGCTGGGTTAGATAAGGATCAAGATTTCTTTATGGATGGTGGAAAGGGATCTGGTTCAAGTAGTAAAGAGCAAACGGAAACTAATTTAAAGAATATGCTTTCGTTTTTACAAAATGAGAATAGTGATTTTGCACTATTACAAGAAGTTGATATAAAGTCACTTCGTTCATTTGATGTAAATGAACATGAATTTTTGAAAAAAGGATTACCTGATTATGTTTCGTCATTTGGCAAGAACTACGATACGAAATGGGTTCCAGTGCCAATAATAAATCCAATGGGATATGCGGAGGCTGGATTAAGTACGTTTTCTAAATACACTGTTCAAGAAGCGAAGAGGTTCCAGCTTCCTGGAATGGAGCCTTGGCCAAAGCGTTTGTTTGATTTAGATCGAGCAATTGTGGAATATAAAATTCCTGTTAATAATGGGAAACATGTTAGACTCGTAAATTTACATTTGTCTGCTTATGATGAAGGCGGGAAAATTAGAAAACAGCAAGTAGAGTACTTAAAAGAATATATGAACAAGCATTATGAAAATGGTGATTACGTAATAATGGGCGGAGATTGGAATCAATTAGTTTCAAACGCTCAATTAAGTGATCCGAAGTTCGTGAAAGAGCGCCCTGAGTGGTTAGTAGAGTTACCGAAGGACTTTACAGACGGTGGCTTTAAGTGGGCTGTAGATCCGTCTGTTATGACTGTGAGAGATGATGTAAAGAAATATGTAGAAGGTGAAAATTTCGTCACTATTATTGATGGCTTTATCGTTTCACCGAATGTAGAGATTGTAAATGTACAAGGGAAAGATTTAAAGTTTGAAAATAGCGATCATAACCCAGTAAGTGCGGTATTTAAACTGAAGTAATTGATATGTATAAGTAGAAGGTGGGGCTTCATATGGAGTGGTTAAAGAGGACTTGTTTTTCTAACCTTGAGAAAGAATCACAGAAAAATCATTTATTACTGTTTATAACGATTTGTAGTTTCTTTCTTGGGATAATCGCAATTGGGTATTATGGATATATTTTTACAGAGAGAGCAATAGCGTTTTGGATTTGTGGTATTTCTGTCGTTGCATTTGGAACGCTTTTTACTTTTATAAAAAGTATGGAATCAGCGTATAAATATATCATGACATTTATGTTGCTTACAATGTCTTACATTATGGTACAAGCCTTTAATGAAAGCCCGGCTGTATTTCAAATGGTCTATTTTACATTAGCTGTTTCACTTATTTACTTAAGTGAGCGCCTCATTTTAATTCTTGGCGGGGTAGCTGTTGTGATCACATTTATCCTTTGTAGCTATTGGCCGGAGCAATTTTTTGCTTATACAGCCTCGTCTGAAGCTGCTAATTTCGCAAGTTTGTTAGCGATTGTAACAATTGCTATGTGGGGCGTCACGAAAATCGGTTCTAATCTGCTCCTTCGTTTAAGTGATGAGAAGCAAGAAGTAATGAGAAAAGCTCAGGAGTTAGAAGAGACGCAAAGACTTATTGAAGAAACAGTTGTGAAACTAGATAGTAATTTCAATCATTTAAGACAAAATATGAACACGTCGATGGAATCGATGAGTGAAATTAATTTTGCCTTTGAAGAGGTGGCAGTTGGTACGCAATCACAATCAGAGATGATGTATCGTTCGGTAGAAGTATTGAATGATATGGAGGGAAATATTGAACAAATCATCTCTCAAGTAAGAACTGCATCGACTCGTGTGGATGAAAGCTTAGAAATTTCAAAAGGTAGTGTACATACTCTAAGAAATTTTGAAACTAACATGAGAAGTTTAAATGATGTTGTTTCACAGTCTGGAATTATATTTAGAGATTTAATGATGCAATCGAAACAAATTAATGAAATTGTAGATGTAATAACGAATATTTCAAGTCAGACGAGTTTGCTAGCTTTAAATGCAAATATTGAAGCTGCGAGGGCAGGCGAGCATGGAAAAGGTTTTGCTATTGTAGCGAGTGAAGTGTTAAAGCTTGCTGAAGAATCAAATCGTTCTGCGGGAAGAATTCAAGGGATTTTGAAGGAGTTTAGTAATCAAGCAAGTAAGGTAGAAGCGCAAGTAGAGAAGTCAGAAAGAGTACAAGAAGAATGTAACGAGATGTTAGCAAGCGTTTTAACAAATGTAACTGATTTAGGGAAGTTTATTGATGCGATTAATGAAGTAATGCGAGAGGTTGTTGTTCATCAAGAAAGTTTCCAAGTTAAAACGACGAATATCGTAAAGGATGTTACGCATGTTTCTAACGTAATTCAGCAAACTTCTACAGCTACAGAAGAAGTGCTAGCGAGTGTGGAAGAAGAAAAACATCGAAATGATACGTCAGTGAAGACGTTACAAACTGTTAGCGAGCAAGTGAAGTTGTTAGAAGATATTTTAGAAAAGTAATATTGCTTGGAAAGAGCACGAATGATGTGCTCTTTTTTCATTGAAACGAATACTTGATAGGAATTTAATTGCTTTTCTGCGCGTTTTCTGCCAAGCTTAAGGAGATAAAATTCAGCTAATAGCGGAATTAAAATACTTCAAAGAAAGAATTAAATAGGTGACGCATATGATCGAAGTTAAGACTTCTGAACTTAGTGATGGAGAATTTAATAGAGGTGTATTTGCAACTCGTGATATTAAAAAGGGTGAGTTGATACACGCAGCACCAGTTATCTCTTATCCGAATGAACAGCATGAACATATTGAGAAAACATTACTTGCTGACTACGCATTTGAGTATGGAATCAATCATACGGCAATCCTTTTAGGATACGGTATGTTATTTAATCATTCATATACACCGAATGCAACGTATGATATTGTCTTCGAGAACCATACGTTTAACTTCTATGCTTATAAGGATATAAAAGCAGGAGAAGAAATTTTAATCAATTATAATGGTGAAGTTGATAACGATGAGCTGTTATGGTTTGATAAAGAAAAAGAAGAGAACGAAAAGTAATATAAAGAATATAAAAAAGAGCACATTCTGTCGGATGTGCTCTTTTTTATTGATGTAAATAAAGTAAAAAGTACAAAAAAATACCACTTTCTTTTTGTATGGTATAGTAAGATACTGAGGGATAGTGTTTTGAAAAAGTCACATATTTTACAAATTGTTGTCTTTCTGATGACATGTCAAGTTTAGTAGTCCATTTGGGTTGCTTTATTATGCAATATATATTTTAATATGAGTGGCACCTCTTATAAATTAAGAGGTTTATAGGTGTCTCGAATTGATTTTGGGTACACTGTATCCACCACTTTAGGTTCTTTCATGTACGTGGGGATATTATGGGCCCGTATAACGGGATAAAATGAATATAGAAATAGAGGAATCGTAAAATGAATATGCAAGAGGTTTATAAATATTTAAGTACGGTATTGCCTGAAGGACATGTTAAACAAGATGAAATGTTAAAGAATCATACGCATATTAAAGTTGGCGGAAAAGCAGATGTTTTTGTTGCGCCTACAAATTATGATGAAATTCAAGAAGTTATTAAATATGCGAACGAATATAATATTCCAGTTACGTTTTTAGGAAATGGATCGAATGTCATTATTAAAGATGGTGGAATTCGCGGGATTACAGTAAGTTTAATTCATATTACAGGTGTTACTGTAACAGGAACGACGATTGTAGCACAGTGTGGTGCAGCAATTATTGACGTATCACGTATTGCCTTAGACCATAACTTAACGGGTCTTGAGTTTGCTTGTGGTATTCCAGGTTCAGTTGGCGGAGCATTATATATGAATGCTGGTGCATACGGCGGTGAAATTTCGTTTGTATTAACAGAAGCTGTCGTAATGACAGGTGATGGAGAGCTACGTACTTTGACGAAAGAAGCATTTGAATTTGGATATCGTAAGAGTGTATTTGCGAACAACCATTACATTATTCTTGAAGCGAGATTTGAACTTGAAGAAGGTGTACATGAAGAAATTAAAGCAAAAATGGATGATTTAACGTTTAAACGTGAGTCAAAACAGCCTCTAGAATATCCTTCATGTGGTAGCGTATTTAAGCGCCCACCAAATAACTTTGCTGGTAAGTTAATTCAAGACTCAGGACTACAAGGTAAGCGAATTGGTGGAGTAGAAGTTTCTTTAAAACACGCTGGGTTTATGGTGAATGTTGATAACGGAACAGCACAAGATTACATCGATTTAATTCACTTCGTACAAAAGACAGTTGAAGAGAAATTTGGCGTGAAGTTGGAGCGAGAAGTAAGGATTATTGGAGAAGATAAGGAATAAAGAAATACGTATGAAGATATGAATTATTTTAAAATAATATTTGGGTATTGTTGACAATTTGTTTTCAATTCAATATAATGGCTAATAATTTAACAAATAACATACGTTGAAAGAGCCCAGTAGCAGTTTGTCACTGTTAACGAGAGAGCTAGGGGTTGCTGGAACCTAGCACAAACAAACTTGCGAATTACACTCTGGAGTATCTTAGGTAATGCTAAGCGGACTAGCAATCGATATTATTGCTAAGAGTGGTATGAGTAGCTATGCTATTTATGCAAACTGGGTGGTAACACGGTGAATAATCGTCCCTATGTCTATCGTAGACATAGGGGCTTTTTTGTTTTTAAAAAATAAAGGGGATGACAAAAGATGAATATTATTGATGAATTAGAATGGCGCGGCGCCATTAATCAGCAGACTGACGAAGAAGGTTTACGTAAGCTAGTAGAAGAGAAAAAGATTTCGCTATACTGCGGAGTTGATCCGACTGGTGATAGTATGCATATTGGACATTTGATTCCGTTTATGATGATGAAGAGATTCCAATTAGCTGGTCATCATCCTGTTATTTTAATTGGCGGGGCAACAGGAACAATTGGTGATCCGAGTGGACGACAATCAGAGCGTCAACTTCAAACGTTAGAAGTGGTTCAGCATAATGTAGATGCGTTAACAGCACAAATGAAAAAGCTATTTGATTTTGGTGGAAATAGCGAAGTGAAGATGGTAAATAACTATGATTGGACACATGAAATAAATATTATTGAGTTTTTACGTGATTACGGGAAAAACTTTAGCATCAATAGCATGTTAGCGAAGGATATTGTAGCAAGCCGTTTAGATACAGGTATTTCTTTCACGGAATTCACGTACCAAATTTTGCAAGCGATGGACTTCCATCATTTATACACGAAAGAGGATGTTCAACTTCAAATTGGTGGCAGTGACCAATGGGGAAATATTACGAGTGGTTTAGATTTAATTCGTAAGTTAGAAGGTCATGAGGCGAAAGTATTCGGATTAACGATTCCGTTATTATTAAAATCGGACGGTACGAAGTTTGGTAAATCAGCAGGTGGTGCGGTTTGGCTTGATCCTGAAAAAACGACACCGTTTGAATTTTACCAGTTCTGGGTAAATACAGATGACCGCGATGTAGTTAAATACTTGAAATACTTTACATTCTTAACGAAAGAGCGCATCGATGAATTGGCAGTGAAGGTAGAAACAGAGCCTCATAAACGTGAAGCGCAAAAAGTATTAGCGGAAGAAATGACGAAATTTGTTCATGGAGAAGAAGCATTCCTGCAAGCTGTGAAAATTACAGCAGCGTTATTTAGCGGAGATATTAAATCGTTAACAGCTGATGAAATTGAACAAGGTTTTAAAGAAATGCCAACATTCCAGTCTTCAAAAGAGACGAAAAACATCGTAGAATGGCTAGTTGATTTAGGAATTGAGCCATCTAGACGACAAGCACGTGAAGACATTAATAATGGTGCGATTTCTATGAATGGTGAGAAGGTAACAGATGTGGGTACAGATGTTACGGTAGAGAATTCATTTGATGGACGATTTATTATTATCCGTAAAGGGAAGAAGAATTACAGCCTTGTGAAGTTAGGCGAATAGTTTGTGTGAAAGGATGGGAGTAGGAAGAATACTTCCATCTTTTCGTATACACAATTTGGACATAAAATAATCAGTAAATTTAGATAATTAAAAGGGTTATACGATTCTTCTGCCGAATAAATAAGTTAGAGAAAATTACGGATAAAAATAGCCCGAACCATGCAGGGCATGATTCGGGCTTATATTCAGATTAGTAAGCTAAGCTGAATAGACCTTTAATGTGTGATAAGTAACGAACGTTACTTGCTTCTTTCATTAATGATGCTGGTAAGCCTTTAAGTGGAGTATTGCTTGCTCCAATTGTAGCAACCGCATCTTTACGTCCTAGACTAGCAAGTGTTCCAGAGTTTACAGGTGCGAACTCTTCGAATGCTTTGCCTTCTAGTGCTGCGTATAAGTTGTATCCAATTAACTCACCCATTTGCCAAGCGATTTGTGCAGTTGGTGGGTATGGACGTCCGTCTGGAGCGAAGACAACAGCGCTGTCTCCAGCAACGAATACGTCTTTGTGAGAAGTAGATTGTAGGTATGCATCAACTGTTGCACGTCCACGGTTAACTTCAAGACCTGATTCACCGATTAATGGGTTACCTTGTACGCCGCCCGTCCAAACGAATGTGTTAGCAACAAGTTTTTGACCGTCTTTTAAGTCGATTTCGTTGCCAGCAACGTTTGTTACAGGAAGACCAGTTAAGAATGTAACGCCGCGCGCTTCTAGGCTAGTAGTTGCACGTTCGATTAAGTGGTCTGGTAATACTGGAAGGATTTTTGGACCTGCTTCAACAAGAAGAAGTTTCACTTCTTTTGGATTTACGCCGTGGCTTTTTGCAAGTTTAGGCATAATGTCAGCAAGCTCACCAACTAGCTCAACGCCAGTTAATCCGCCACCACCGATTACGATTGTAGCATCAGCTTCGTTTTTCGTTTTCGCGTATTCACGAATACGGTCTTCAACGTGTTTGTAGATTTTATTTGCATCAGCAGCAGATTTTAATACCATGCTGTTTTCTTCTAGTCCTGGAATACCGAAGTAAGCAGTTTTACTTCCTAAAGCAACTACAAGTGCATCGTAAGATAAAGTAGTGCCGCCAGCTAATTTGATTTCTTTGCTATCAACTGAGAATGACTCAACTGTTGCGATTTTAAGATCGATATCTTTACCTTTGAAAAGCTTTGTAAGTGGCATTGCAACTGCTTGCTCAGACACGTTACCAGCTGCAAGGCGGTGTAGTTCAGTGATGATTTGGTGCGTTGGGTATTGGTTAATCACTGTAACTTGTGCTTCTGATTTACTGTAATATTTACGTACGTTTAAAGCGGCAAGAAGACCGCCATAACCAGCGCCTAAGATGACAATTTGTTTTGACATAGTATGATATCCCCCGTCTTTACTAATTGTTGTTATAAGTTAACTTATTTATTGTTACGTTCTGCACTAATTTGAAGATATGCGTTCACAAAGCGGAACATTTTTTGTGCTTGTGGATCTTTTAATAATTTTAATAGACCGAACAGGCCGATAACTTCGTTGCTTTCGTCAGCACGATCTTTCGCTTCGATTGCAGTAGCAGCCATGCTTTTCACTGTATCTTTTACAGGTTCTACAAGCTCTGTGATTGCACCAACAGTGTCGCTTTTTAATACTTCATCAGTAGCAACAGTTTGAGCGAAGTCATAAGACTTAGTTAAAATGTTAACAAGCTCAGTTAATTTTGGAAGCTGTTCTACTAGTGTTGTTAATGATTCTTGTACCTCAGGTTTTAACAACTGATCAAGTACATCAAGTTGTCCTTGGCTAGCAGAAATTTGTACAGTTTCTTGTTCTGGCTTTGTTTGAGTCATAGTTTCTGGCATCTCCAATTCTCCTTTACGATAGCAATACTCTTATTTTTTATAAGTAAGATAGTAAACGGTTACGAAACTTTATACAAAGTTTCACAAAACACAATAAAATGCCTTTAAATTTATGACAGCAAGTAAGCTGACATAAATCTAAAACCATAACGTCTTACTTATTATTTATGAACTGTCCGATACATGGCTTGTCCGCATAATGGAAAAGCTCCGTTACCGGAAAGTGTATATAATATATATCCTATATTATATACTATATACACCTATGTTAACATAAAAATGATTCCTAATTATTTGATATTGAGTGTATAACGTAGTGCTGACAAGGTATGAAAGCGTATAAAATATTTTGTTCCAGTTAGAAATGTACATATATATATAGAAAAAAAGGAAGAAACGAACAAATTCATGTTCGTTTTTTCCTTTTTCCTATTATTCACCTTCCGCAATTAGCATCGATGTGTTACCTTCTTTTTCAAGATGGCATTCGCCCCAAGAACAAAGAGAATCAAGAATGGATTCTAAAGACCAACCGTAATCGGTAAGAGAATATTCTACTTTTGGCGGGACTTGATTGTATACTTTTCTTTGAATAACGCCGTCGTCTTCTAATTCACGTAATTGCTGTGTTAACATTTTTTGTGTAATACCAGGCATGGAACGTTTTAGTTCACTCGTTCTCTTTGTACCTTTCGTTAAGTGACAAAGGATAACAACCTTCCATTTTCCGCCGATAACTTCTAAAGTCGCCTCTACAGGAATATTGTATTTCTTCATATGAAATCCTCCCTTTGTGAGTAAAATAAGTTAAATCATACAAATGTTACTTTTTAGTACCTATAGCACTTTAAAGTACGTACTTTTTATTATGTTAAATATGTTTCATAATAGCACATGTAAGAGGCAAATGAGTAGTACGGTACCAAAAAGTGACTATGTTACTTTTTAGTGCCTATCGTACTTTAAAGTGCGTTCTTCAAAAAAGGAATGAAACCATTCATAATAGCATTTGTAAGTATGAAATATATTTTTTAGAAGATAAAAGGGCCTTTTTATCATACTATTATGATTGGATTTCTTGTAATAAGGAGGAATTCAATTGAGTTCATATACAGTACCATCTTCGGAAGCTCAGACGAGCCGAAGAAGTATGTTTGCTTTATTAGCGCTAGCAATTAGTGCGTTTGGGATTGGTACGACCGAGTTTATTAGTGTCGGTTTACTACCATCTATTTCAAAAGATTTACATGTGTCGGTTACAACAGCCGGTTTAACGGTTTCCTTATATGCGTTAGGAGCAGCGGTAGGAGCTCCTGTTTTAACAGCGTTAACGGCTAGTATGTCGCGAAAGACATTATTAATGTGGATTATGGTTATTTTCATTATTGGTAATGGCATTGCGGCGGTAGCAACAAGCTTCACTGTATTAATTATCGCAAGAATTGTATCTGCGTTTGCACATGGTGTATTTATGTCAATTGGATCTACAATTGCAGCTGCAATCGTACCAGAGAATAAACGTGCTAGCGCAATTGCGATTATGTTCACTGGATTAACAGTTGCGACTATTACTGGTGTGCCAATTGGAACATTTATCGGTCAACAATTTGGCTGGAGAGCGTCATTTATGGCGATTGTTGTAATTGGAATTATTGCTTTCATCGCAAACAGTATACTCGTCCCATCTAATTTAAAAAATGGTGTACCTGTATCGTTTCGTGATCAATTTAAATTAATTAAAAATGGAAGACTATTACTTGTTTTCATTATTACTGCACTTGGATACGGCGGTACATTCGTAACATTTACGTATTTATCTCCGTTATTACAAGAAGTAACAGGATTTGAAGCAAGTACTGTTACTATCATTTTATTAGTGTATGGAATCGCAATTGCGATAGGGAATATGGTCGGCGGAAAATTATCGAATCATAATCCGATTCGAGCGCTATTTTACATGTTCTTGATTCAAGCGATTATATTATTTGTTTTAACATTTACAGCGCCATTTAAAGTAGCTGGATTAATCACAATTATTTTCATGGGACTATTCGCATTTATGAATGTTCCGGGGCTACAAGTATATGTAGTTATATTGGCAGAGCGCTTTGTTCCGAGTGCGGTTGATGTTGCTTCAGCAATTAATATTGCCGCATTTAACGGAGGGATCGCTTTAGGTTCTTATATAGGTGGCCTTGTAACGAATTCATTAGGATTAATCCATACTGCTTGGGTAGGTGGCCTTATGGTAGTAGCCGCTGTTATTTTAACAGCGTGGAGCATGACATTAGAAAAAAGAGATCAAGTAAAATAAAAGGAGAGAAAATAAAATGAAAAACTTACAAAGTAAAGCAGTATTAAATAACGGTGTAGAAATGCCTTGGTTCGGTTTAGGTGTATTTAAAGTAGAAGAAGGACCAGAACTTGTAGAAGCAATTAAATCAGCAATTAAAGCAGGATACCGCAGCATCGATACAGCTGCAATTTACGGAAATGAAAAAGCTGTAGGTGAAGGAATTCGTGCAGGTATTGAAGCGACTGGTATTGCAAGAGAAGAATTATTTATTACTTCAAAAGTATGGAACGCAGATCAAGGATATGAAACAACAATCGCTGCATACGAAGAGAGTCTAAAAAAATTAGGACTAGATTATTTAGATTTATATCTTGTTCACTGGCCTTCAGAAGGAAAATATAAAGATACATGGAGAGCGCTAGAAACACTTTATAAAGAAAAGCGCGTACGTGCAATTGGTGTAAGTAACTTCCAAATCCATCACTTACAAGATGTAATGAAAGATGCAGAAATTAAACCAATGATTAACCAAGTAGAATACCACCCTCGTTTAACACAAAAAGAACTACAAGCTTTCTGTAAAGAACAAGGTATTCAAATGGAAGCATGGTCACCACTAATGCAAGGTCAATTATTAGATAACGAAACATTACAAGAGATTGCTGAGAAACACGGTAAAACAACAGCGCAAGTTATTTTACGTTGGGATCTTCAAAATGGAGTAATCACAATTCCAAAATCAACGAAAGAACACCGTATTATTGCAAACGCTGATGTATTTAACTTTGAATTAACGAAAGAAGATATGGAAAAAATCGATGCGTTAAATCAAAATCATCGCGTTGGTCCAGATCCTGATAACTTCGATTTCTAAGATTAAGGTAAGAAAAAAGAGTGCTTAAAAGCACTCTTTTTTTGTGCATAAAAATAGTTTCTAAATAAATACTACTTAGTATTAAGTTTGTTATTAAGGGGCTGTAAACATGAATATAAAGCAATCGTTCAAACTTTTAGCTATGTTTTTAAGTGTCTTATTTGTATTATTCCCACTTCAAAAAGCATTCGCAGAAGTTATGGATCATACAAAGTATGAAATGAATTGGAGTTATAGTAAGTCAAAGAAGAAACCAATTCGAACAGAACTTATTAAAACGGCAGATGGAAAAATTGCATTTTGCTTAAATGTAGATTTAAAATCTCCGAGTGGTCAAGATTTACCAGAAATGGGTAAAGTGGATATTAATGTGTACCGTGTACTGTTGAATGGATATCCACAAAAGAGCCCACAAGAATTAGGAGTATCTGATTGGAGAGAGGCGCATTACGCAACGCAGCTTGCAGTATGGAATGCGTTAAAACAAATTGATGTTAATGATTTAGATTTCCGAAATAAAAATGTAGAGAAAGTAACAAAAGATATCGTTGCAAAAGCAAACGCTAGCGAAGAGCTACAAGAAATTACGATGAGTGTAACTCCTACAGAAGAACAAGAAGCAGTCTTAAAAAATGATTTCTTTGAAACAGGCTTATATACAGTAGAAACAAATGCAAAAAGCGGAACGTATAAAGTGCAAGCAACAGGTGCACCAGCGGGCGTGAAATTTGCAAATGAAAAAGGCGAAACAAAAACAGAATTTAATGTAGGAGAAAAGTTCCGCATTTTAATTCCGAAACAAACACCAGCTGGTGGATTTAGCTTTAAAGTATCAGGAAATTTAACGAAATTACAAGGGATTGCGCATAAAGGTACACCGACTATTCAAAATGCAGTAGTATTACTTGAGCGTAGTGAAGAAAAAACAAGTCCAGAGTTAGCGGTAAGTTGGAAAAAGGCTGAGGCTCCAAATAAACCAAATAAGCCATATACTCCAAATGAACCGCATAAACCGAATCAAAAGAGATAATGAAAAAGCATTGGTATATGCCAATGCTTTTTCATATGAATCCTTTAAAGATATATCAAGATAATAATTAATCGAGTGAAACACTATTTTAACGTTTGAAGAAGTATTTAAAAATAATAAAATATGGAGAAATCTAAACGTTACAATAAATGGATTTTATTCACGAAATTGTAACATTATTCTAATTAGAGAGGCTATCAAACAAAGTGTAAAGCGTGTACAATTCAGTTGGAAAAACTACCTATAGATGGTCATATATGAAGAAAATGTAAAAATATATTGTTGTTCACATTTTTAGATGTATAGATGACAATACTGAAAAATATCTTTTACTATTCTCTTTTTTATGTAGCAAGAGAACTCATCACAAATAGAGAGAAGTGAGGAGGGGATATTACATAAAAATTGTACAATGTAAGAAAGCGAATACATGGAGGGAAATGCGGTAGTAATAGATACAGGTGCGCGAGGTGTTAGTCTATTCGTTGAATGTTTTTATAAAGATAATAGGATTTTTCATTAAACGAATATATAGGATGGTTTGTCTAAAAAAAAGGACAGGGGACACAGATTATGTCAAAGAAGAAAAAGAGTAGGGTATTAGTAGCAGGTATATGTATATCTACATTATTATCACCAGTAGCTTTCGAAGCATCAAAAGGATATGCGGCGCCTTTGGAAGAGAATAAGGGCGGGCAGTTGGAAGAGAATAAATTTGAGCAGAGAGTATTCCAGTTGCCGGGGAAAGGTAGCGTAGAAGAAGAAAATAATCGTTTAAGAGTTACTTGGAAACTTTCCGCTAATGAACCGACTGGAATTTATGCAGAGCCAAATGAAGAGATTACAATTGACATAAAAGGAACGCGGTCTATCCAAGCTTTTATTGGAACGAGATCTTATGATGAAAAGGACCCAGAGGAGTTTGATTTAAAACCAGGAAAAAATGTTATTTCATCTTCAAGAGGCGGTATTTTATATTTTTATAATATGAATAACGAAGGAGAAGTAACAGCTTCCGTTACAAATGGTGGTAGTCACTTTCCTTTATTTATTTTAGGTAAGCATACGAAAAAAGATTGGGATGAAATGTTAAAAAAATATAAGGATCCTTATGCAGTTGAATTAAAAGGTGAGAGAAGCTTAATTACTACTACTTACGATTCTGTGCAGAAATATATGAAGAATACGGATCCAACAGATTTAATGAAATTGCATGATAAGATTATCCGTTTAGAAAACGCAGTGGCAGGATTATCTGAGGACAGTGTTGGGGTTGCAAAATCTCCAACTCATTATGTTCAGTTTGTTGAAAAACGGAAGCCTGCTAAAGGGGACTTTATGTTTGCGAAACATTATCATACAGGATATATTCCAACTGCAATGAATAGAGTTTTAGATATAGAGGTACTTGAGAAGGATGGATGGGGACCGTGGCATGAAGTTGGTCATTTACATCAGCAAGAACCGTGGAAGTGGTCTAAAGTAAGGGAAGTAACAGTAAATATTTACTCATTAGCTGTTCAAAAGGCGTTAGGGAATCAATTAGAAATGGATGAGCACTATAAAAACTCATTTGAGTATTTAGAGAAGCCTAAAGCAGAAAGATTCATTGATGACATTAATCCTCTTACAATGTTTTGGCAATTAAATGTAGTGTATGGAGAACATTTTTATCCTAGGTTACATCAAGCTTATCGTTTGTTACCTCAGAGTGAAATGCCTCATTCTGATGAAGAGAAAAAGCAGCTATTTATTTATATGACATCAAAAGTGGCAGGGCAAAATTTAATTCCTTTCTTTGAGGAGTGGGGATTAACACCAAATGATGATATTAGAGAGAAAATAGAAAAATCAAAGTTACCTAAATTAGAAAAGGAAATCTGGAAAGCTACAGATAGTAATGATATTCGTGAGAAGCAAGTTGAACTGTATAAGGTTCCGTATGGTGAACCTGCTAATGAAGTACAAAATCTTTTAGTTGGTACAGATTCTGACGAGAATGAAGCAAGTAAGCTTGTTCGAAATTTAGGTGAGAATGTAAAAGTAACAGGAAAGATTGTATGGCCTAAATTAGAGAATGGGAAACAGGAAGTGTTAGTAGAAATTGGGGATGAGAAAGGAAATAAAAATTCAATTCCTGTCCAAGTTAACGGATTTTATGATGACAGTATAGTTTTTCAAGGACTTTCAGATGATGTAATGTCGACAGTGACACTTCACCACAATAAGAAGAAATTAAATGTAAACTTTACTAATAATGAAATACATTACCGTTTTGAAAAAGAAGAATATATGGGCTTAACGCTATATGATCGAAATGGGATTGAAAAGAAACGTGTATCAGCAGAAGGACAAGAAACGGGAAAAAGATTTGCGATGGAACTAAATGAATTGGATTTTGAATATGGTGATGTAATAAAAGTATTCCACGCAGAACCAAGCCGTTTGAAGTGGTTTAAAAATAACGAACTTGTAGATCAAGGAAAAGTTAAAAATAAAAAAGAGAAATTATTCCAAATAACTGAGCAAGGGTTCGAATTAAAAGATAGTTTACAAGAAGTGACGGCGAAACTGCAAAAAGTAGTAGTCGGAATGGATGTAGACAAACTAGATCCGAAAGAATTCGTACAAGTAAAAGATGGAGAAGTGGTTGGTTTTGTAGAAAAACCAAATACATCAAAAATTGGAGAACAAAAAGTAAAAATAGAGACGAAGGATGCTTTTGGAAATAAGAAGATAACAGAAGTGCCGCTTGAAGTAATTTATGGAGATAGTTTAGTATTTCATGCTAATGATAATGCAATACGTTCGGTTGTAACATTGCAACATGATAAAAAGGAACTGCACGCAACGTTTACAGGTAATCCTGTTCATTATCGTTATGTAAATGAAGAGTATATGGGGATTACGCTATATGATCAAAATGGGAACACAAAAAAGCGTGTAACAGCGGAAGGACAAGAAACTTCAAAGAAATTTGCGGAGCAAGTGAGTGGAATGCAGTTTGAATATGGTGATGTAGTAAAAGTATTCCATGCAGAACCGGACCGCTTGAAATGGTATCAAAATAATAGCCTTGCTGGCCAAGGTAAGGCGAAAGTAGAAAAAGAATTATTCTTCAAGGTAACTGAAAAAGGCTTTGAAAGAATGGAAACTTTACAAGAGGTAAAGGCAGTACCACTGAAGGTAGTAATCGGAACAGATGTAGAGAAAATAAATGCAAAAAACTTTGTTGAAGTAAAAGATGGAGAAGTAGTTGGATTTGTAGAAAAACCAAATACAACAAAAATCGGTGAACAAAAAGTAAAAGTAGAAACGAAAGATCGATTTGGAAATAAGAAAGTGACAGAAGTTCCTCTAACAGTAACATATGGAGATAGCCTACTTGTATATGGGCTGAGCTATAGAGATGGTGACTTGAAATCAATTGTAACTTTGCATCATGATACGAAAAAACTGAGTGCGACAGATACAAAGAACCTAATTCATGATTACTTTAAAGATGAAAAGTATTTTGAATTCACATTGTACGATAAAGAAGGAAGAGTGAAGAAAAATATAGCAGTAAAAGGTTTAGAGAATACGCAAGAATTTGCTAAGGAAGTAAATGGAATTGCATTTGAGTATGGAGATGTAGTGAAAGTATATCATGCGGAATCTTCTCGTTTACATTGGTATCAAAAAGATGTATATGTGGGCGAAGGAAAAAGTAAAGAGATAAAGGAATTAGTCTTCAAAATAACTGAAAATGGATTTGAAAGATTAGACGGTGAGCAAACAGTAAAAGCAAATCCGCAGCAAGTAGTAATCGGAACAAATAGCGAAACGCTAGACGCGAAGAACTTTGTTGAAGTACAGGGTGGAGAAGTAGTAGGTTTTGTAGGGGAAATAGATACGACAAAAATTGGTCAGCAAAAAGTGAAAGTAGAAACGAAAGATCGATTTGGAAATAAGAAGGTGACGGAAGTTCCTGTAGAAGTGACATATGGGGATAGTCTAGTCTATCAAGGTGTGTCCGATGTTACACGTTCAATTGTTACGTTAAACCACGCTGAAAAGAAATTACATGCAACATTTACAAATGAGGAGATTCATTATCGTTTTGTAAATGAGCAGTATATAGGCCTTACGATTTATGATCAAAATGGAAATAAGAAAAAGCATGTAACGGCAGAAGGACAAGAGACTTCAAAGAATTTTGCTGGGCAAGTAAATGGAACGGCATTTGAGTATGGAGATGTGCTGAAAGTATACCATGCGGAACCGAGTCGTTTGAATTGGTACAAAAAGAATGAGTTAGTTAAAAAAGAGGATGCGATGAAGGGGCAAGAAATTTCCTTTAAGATTACTCCAAATGGTTTAGAACAAGTGTAACAATAAAAAAATCTCGTAAAACATAATGTTTTACGAGATTTTTTTATTATTCAGCTTCAGATACTACTGTGAAGCGTTCGTTTACGTGTTTTGGATTTTCAATTTCATCAAGTGCTGCAACTGCGAAGTCTTCATAACTTACGTAGCTATCACCTTTTGAGTTTACAAGCAGGTTGTCTTTACCAGCTGTATAAGAACCAGTGCGTTTTCCTAATGCGAATAGTGCAGAAGGGCTGATGAATGTCCAAGTGATATCATTTGTTTGTTGTAAGATTTCTAAGTTTTTACCTTGGTTTTGAGCTGTTGCAAGGTATTCGCCTGGGAAACCTGGTGTCTCAAATACACGTGTTGTTTTCTCTTCGTCTACAAATAAGCTTCCAGCGCCACCAACTACAAGTAATTTTGTGTTAGGTGCACCTTTCATCGCTTCAATTAGTACGTTTCCTGCATCTACGTGAAGGTGTTCTTGTCCTGTTGGAGCACCGAATGCATTTACAACTACATCGAATGCTTGCAAGTCGTTAGATGTAAGAGAAAATACGTCTTTTTCTAAAACTTTTACGTTTTCTTCTGTAATTTTTGCAGCGTTTCTTACGATTGCAGTTACTTCATGTCCGCGATCCAATGCTTCTTTTAAAATACGACTTCCTGCTTTACCAGTTGCTCCGATAATTCCGATTTTCATAATAAATCCCTCCAAAGTGTTTTGTTAAAGTGTATATCTGAAAGTAAATGAATTTGTTGTAATTAGGTTTGTTACAACCTGTTGTAATCATTATAGTTACAGGTTGGTATTTTTGTCAATAGGGTTGTTTGTGAATTTATTTTTTGTTTTAGTATGCACAGTTAGAGGGAGGGTAGTCAGTCATAAGGACATTGTTACTGTGAACCTGGCTAATATTTGGAAATTGCAAATTGTCGAAAAATGTTGATTTTTGAATGTTTTTTAAATATAATTCGTTTTATGGAGAAAAGGAGGGGTTAATTGTATGAATATTTTAGAGCAATTTATTTCATCAACAAATACAATTCTTTGGTCATATATTCTTATTGCGATGTTAATTGGTTTAGGTCTTTATTTTTCTATTAAATTGAAATTCGTACAAATTACTCATTTAGGGGAAATGGTTCGACTAATGAGTGATGGATTAACTGGAAAGACGCGTAAAAAAGGTAGTGTATCTTCTTTCCAAGCGTTTTGTATGAGTTCAGCAGCTCGTATTGGTATCGGTAACTTAGCTGGTGTAGCATTAGCTATATCTATGGGAGGACCTGGAGCTGTATTTTGGATGTGGGTTATTGCGATTATCGGGGCTTCTTCAAGTTTCGTAGAAAGTACGCTTGCCCAAATTTATAAAGTAAAAGATGGCAGTGGCTTCCGTGGTGGTCCTGCTTATTATATGGAAAAAGGTTTAAATAAACGTTGGATGGGAATTTGGTTTTCTATCCTTATTACAGTTAGTTACGGTTTAATTTTTAACTCAGTACAAGCGAATACAGTAACATTAGCGTTTGAAAATGCATTTGGTTTAGAGCGTTATATTGTTGGTATTGTATTAGCTGCATTAGTTGCGGTTATTATTTTTGGTGGTGTAAAAAGTATTGCACGTATGTCGGAAATGATTGTTCCGCCAATGGCGCTTGTTTATATTGCGGTAGCTATTTTTGTTGTCATTAAAAACTTCTATTTAATACCAGATGTGTTTACGGAAATCTTTAAAGGTGCATTCGGTTTAGATTCAGCTGTAGGTGGCGGTATCGGTGCTGCGATGAAATATGGTATTCAGCGCGGATTATTTGCGAACGAAGCAGGTATGGGTAGTGCGCCGAACGCGGCAGCAACAGCTGATGTAACGCATCCAGCAAAACAAGGTTTTATTCAAACGATCGGCGTTTTAGTAGATACATTCTTAGTATGTACATCAACAGCATTTATCGTACTATGTTCTGGTGCATATAAAGCAACAAATTTAGAAGGTATTGAATTAACGCAAAATGCATTAAGCTCACAAATCGGCCCATGGGCAAGTAGCTTCTTAGCGATTATTATTTTCTTATTTGCATTTAGTTCTCTTTTAGGAAACTACTATTATGGTGAAACAAATATTGAATTTATTAAGCAAAGCAAAACGTGGTTAACAATTTACCGTATTGCGGTAGTTGGAATGGTATTATTCGGTTCTGTTGCGACGCTTCAAGTTGTATGGAATATGGCAGACTTATTTATGGGTCTAATGGTAATCACGAACTTAATTGCGATTACACTTCTTGGCCGATTTGCGTACGCGGCATTAACAGACTATGTAAGACAAAAGAAACAAGGGAAAGATCCAGTCTTCAGTGCAGATTCTATTCCTGGTTTAACGAATACAGAGTGCTGGGATAAGCCAGTGGTAACAGATAAAGAAAAAGCAGTGTAATTGAAAAGGCGAGCATCGAGGTAAATTCGATGCTCGCCTTTTTTGTTGTAGTAAATGATGAAAAGGGTGAGGGGTAATTATTAATATAACTTTTTTGTTTGTTTCTCTCGTTATTTGTGGGGAACGTACTGTTTTAAAAGTATGGTTGGTCGAATAGGATAAGTTATTAAGTATTGGATAAATGCATGTAATGGCTATATTTTCATGTGAAAAAACACGTATGTTAAAAGAGTTAACGTACTCATGTTATAAAGCCTAACATAAAGTTCTTGATTACTAAAAGTTTTTAGAATATAATTTTCTTATTGTTAGGAAGAGGGGGCAATGCAATTATGGATTTTTTAGCTAAGGTAATTGGGGATATAAATAATATCCTTTGGTCATATATCATTATTGCGATGTTAATTGGGTTAGGGCTCTATTTTTCATTTCGTGTGAAATTTGTCCAAGTTCGTTACTTCGGTGAAATGATTCGTTTGCTTGGGGATGGGGCAAGCTCGAAAACGAGGAAAGCGCAAAAAGAGAAGAGCGGCGTATCATCATTCCAAGCGTTTTGCATGAGTACAGCTTCTCGTGTAGGTACTGGTAACTTAGCTGGTGTAGCTATTGCGATCTCAGCAGGTGGTCCAGGAGCAGTATTTTGGATGTGGTTAATCGCGGTAATTGGGGGTGCTTCTGCATTTGTAGAGAGCACATTAGCGCAAATTTATAAAGTAAAAGATGGGAATGCATTCCGTGGGGGCCCAGCGTATTATATGGAAAAGGGTTTAAAGAAACGCTGGTTAGGTGTTGTGTTCTCTGTTCTAATAACAGTAAGTTTCGGATTGATTTTTAACGCTGTACAGTCTAATACTGTAGCGGCTGCCTTTGATGGGGCGTTCAAAACAGATAGTAGATTAGTAGGTCTTGTTATGGCTGGTTTACTTGCAGTTATTATTTTCGGTGGAGTAAAACGAATTGCTCGCGCGGTTGAAATGATTGTTCCAGTAATGGCAATTATTTATGTAGCAGTGGCATTATTCGTTGTTGTAACAAACATTACGGCAATTCCATATGTATTTAAAGAAATTTTCTTACATGCTTTCGGAATTAAAGAAGTAGTAGGCGGAGGATTAGGAGCTGCGATTTTATTAGGGGTAAAACGTGGGTTATTCTCAAATGAAGCAGGTATGGGTAGTGCGCCGAACGCAGCAGCGACTGCAAACGTAACGCACCCAGTTAAACAAGGTTTCATTCAAACTTTAGGGGTATTTACTGATACATTATTAATTTGTAGTTGTACAGCATTTATTATTCTTTTATCAGATGTGCATAATGCAGCTGATTTAAACGGAATTCAATTAACGCAGCAGGCGTTAAGTCAACATATCGGTCCATGGGCTTCTATATTTGTAGCAGTGGCAATCTTCTTGTTTGCGTTCAGTTCATTAGTAGGTAACTACTACTATGGTGAAACAAATATTGAATTCTTAAATGGAAGTAAAGTGCTATTAAATGCATACCGCATTGCTGTACTTGGTATGGTTATGCTAGGATCTGTAGCGACAATTCAAATCGTTTGGGATTTAGCAGATTTATTTATGGGAATTATGGCTGTTATTAACTTAGTAGCAATTGTATTCCTTTCTAAGTATGCTTTCGCAGCGTTATCAGATTATATTAAGCAAAAGAAACAAGGGAAAGATCCAGTCTTTTATGCGGAGTCTATTCCAGGTTTGAACAATACAGAGTGTTGGGGTGAGTCAGCGGTAGCTGATAAAGAAAAAGCGGTATAATGAAAAGGGCATCAAGTGAAACTTGATGCTCTTTTTTGTTTTATTCAACTATTTGCAGATAGTAAAAGACGAACATTCATAGACGTTTTATAATAAAATGTAATTTTTTAAAGAAAAGTGCGGATATGATTTGTGATTTGTGTTAGAATGGAAAATGCCTTTGAAATAAGAGGTTTTATGATCTTTCCTATCCGATTGAAGATTTTGGAGGAGAAATGGAAAGTTCGGATTATTTCTTGTTTTGAATGGTCAGACGTTCAACGTTAATGAAGAGTTAAATGGAGGATTTTATTAATGAAGTTTGTTATGTTCCTTGTAGGATTACTCGTTGTATTTGTACTCGGTTTTCTTATAAGTGCCGATCGAAAGAAGATTAAGTATAAACCAATCGCAATTATGCTTATTATTCAGCTAGCATTATCTTATTTCTTATTAAATACGCAAGTTGGTTATATTTTAGTAAAAGGAATTTCAGATGGATTTGGCGCACTTCTTGGATATGCGGAAGCTGGAATCGTTTTCGTATTTGGTGGTCTTGTTAATAAAGGAGAGGTTTCATTCTTCTTAACAGCGTTATTACCAATCGTATTCTTTGCGGTTTTAATCGGAATTCTGCAACACTTTAAAATTTTACCGATATTTATTCGTGCTATTGGTACGTTGTTAAGTAAAGTAAATGGTCTAGGAAAACTAGAATCATATAACGCAGTAGCAGCTGCCATTGTTGGACAAGCAGAAGTATTTATTACAGTAAAAGATCAATTAAGTAAAATCCCAAAACATCGTTTATATACATTATGTGCATCTTCTATGTCGACAGTGTCGATGTCAATCGTTGGTTCTTATATGAAAATGATCGAACCGAAATATGTAGTAACAGCACTTGTATTAAATTTATTTAGTGGTTTCATTATCATTCATATTATTAACCCGTACGATATTACAGAAGAAGAAGATACACTGAAATTAGAAAATAAGAAAAAACAATCATTCTTTGAAATGCTGAGCGAGTACATTATGCTTGGTTTCACGATTGCGATTACAGTAGCAGCTATGTTACTCGGTTTCGTAGCATTAATTACAGCAATCAATAGCTTGTTTGATACAATGTTCGGTATTACATTCCAAGCTATTTTAGGATATATTTTCTCACCATTAGCATTCGTAATGGGTATCCCGCAAGCAGAAATGGTAACAGCGGGACAAATTATGGCAACAAAATTAGTATCAAACGAGTTTGTTGCGATGCTTGATCTTGGAAAAGTAGCTGGTGATTTATCGGCTCGTACAGTTGGTATTCTTTCTGTATTCCTTGTATCATTTGCGAACTTCTCATCTATCGGAATTATTGCAGGTGCAACAAAAGGTATCGATGAAAATCAATCAAATGTTGTATCATCATTCGGTCTACGCCTTGTGTACGGTGCGACATTAGTAAGTATTCTATCAGCGATTATCGTTGGTGTTATGTTATAAAAAAAGGATGGCTCTAGCTCATAGCTAGGGCTATTTTCATGGTAAATTTACATGAAAAAACCAATTAATTAGGAATATATTAACATATAAAAATCTTTTAAAATTTATATTGCATTTCGTCTAGATAACGCTTACAATTTGATTTGTAGGTGGTATCAATTTCAGACTTTCAAGTATGGTAGGAGAGAAGAAGCTACCTTTTATAAATTGCAATTTATGTAAACGCTTACTGATTTTAGATGACAGTTGAATAGTTTTAGGGGTTTTAAATTTTTTTAACAACAATGGTCAGACGTCATTCGTTATACGTTATACGACCAATAACTTGTGGGAGAAGTGGAGGATTCACATATGAAGTTCGTAATGTTTCTAGTCGGTTTACTTGTAGTGTTTGTACTAGGTTTCCTTATTAGTTCAGATCGTAAGAAAATTAAATATAAACCAATTGCACTTATGCTTGTCATTCAATTGGTACTTGCGTATTTCTTACTAAATACAAAGGTCGGATTTGTATTAGTAAAAGGGATCGCAGATGGATTTGGCGCTATTTTAAAATTTGCGGAAGCTGGGGTTAATTTCGTATTTGGTGGTCTAGCAAACGATGGACAAGCACCATTCTTCTTAACAGTATTATTACCGATTATTTTCTTAGCAGTATTAATCGGGATTCTGCAACATATTAAAGTTTTACCGATTATCATTCGTGCAGTCGGTTTCCTATTAAGTAAAGTTAACGGTTTAGGAAAACTAGAATCATATAATGCGGTAGCAGCTGCAATCGTTGGTCAAGGGGAAGTATTCATTACAGTAAAAGATCAACTAAGCAAATTACCGAAAAATCGTTTATACACACTTTGTGCATCTTCAATGTCTACAGTATCGATGTCAATTGTCGGTTCTTATATGAAAATGATTGATCCAAAATATGTAGTAACAGCACTTGTATTAAACTTATTCAGTGGATTCATTATCGTTCATATCATTAATCCATATGAAGTAAAAGAAGAAGACGATATTTTAGAATTACAAGAAGACAAGAAACAAACATTCTTTGAAATGTTAGGCGAATATATTATGCTTGGTTTCTCAATCGCTGTAACAGTAGCGGCGATGTTAATCGGTTTCGTGGCATTAATTACAGCAATTAATGGTGTATTCGATTCAATTTTCGGAATCACATTCCAAAGCATTTTAGGATATATCTTCTCACCATTAGCATTCGTAATGGGTATTCCAACATCAGAGATGTTACAAGCAGGACAAATTATGGCAACAAAATTAGTAACGAATGAATTCGTTGCAATGCTTGATCTTGGTAAAGTAGCTGGTGATTTATCAGCTCGTACAGTAGGTATTTTATCTATCTTCCTTGTATCATTTGCGAACTTCTCATCTATCGGAATTATCGCAGGTGCAACGAAGAGTATCGATGGCAAACAAGCAAACGTTGTATCATCATTCGGTTTAAAACTTGTATACGGTGCAACATTAGTAAGTATATTATCAGCGATTATCGTTGGGGTTATGCTTTAATAAATTAAGAAAAGCAATGAGCGTAGGCTCATTGCTTTTTTTGTTTAACTTGCTTTATCCAAGTCTCTTTTAAAACGTGGTTTCTCTAAATAAGTTCCCAGTCTCCACACATATTCCACTGGCCCCATTCGGTATTTCTGGAGCCAATAGGTGCTAACGAATAATTGAATTGTATAAATTCCGATGGTTAAAAGAATACCGAAGAAATAGCCGATTTTCCCGTATAAGCCAAATCCATATGCGTAAAAAATGGTTGTTGCGATAATAGATTGCGCTAAGTAATTACTAACGGACATTTTCCCCATGCTCGCCATGTATGTTAGTAGACGGGTTGCTTTTTTGTAATGGAATAATAAAATGATTGTGCTTCCGTAAAAGAAGGTCATAGTTACTGGTGTAAGACCATCTTGTAACATAATTAAAACCGGGTGTTTTATGAACATAGCTAAGATTTTAATTGTAAAAGAGAAGAGACCGGTGGCAAACCATATTTTTTTGACAGCAGGTATATGTTTACTGACCTCAAATAGCCAGCCTTTTTTCCCTACATACATTCCGAGTAGGAACAGTGGAGACATAAAAATTATTGCGAAAACTGATATGAAAAATAATCCGAATGCACCGTCAATTCCCATGTAATCAAAAGGATTTTCAGTCAATCTAAAGTTGACGTGATCCATATAGCTTCCAGTTTGATGGACTTTATGTTCTTTTTCAGTATAAGGTGCGAAATCATTTATATTTGTAGATGGATCAGTTTGATAAGACATAAGTGTAATAAGTGTGAGTAGAATAATCGCCCAAATAAGCAAAGTTTTCGGTTTTCGATTGATGAATATCATTAAAAAAATCCCGATTATTCCGTATGCAAATAAAATATCTCCCTCCCAAACAAAAGTGCCGTGAATGTAGCCGAGTAGTAAAAGAATGATAATACGTCTTATGTATGTGGGGAAGAATTTTTTTCCTTTTGCGATAATACTTTTTTGTAACAAAATAATGCTAAGCCCAAATAGAAAAGAAAATAGGGATATAAAGTTATGTGTGCCGAAAAATTGAATAAACCAATTAGCACCTTTATCAAGATCGCCAAATAGATAAGTTGGTTTTTCACTGGTGAAGAACCCAAATTGAATTAATGTCATATTGACTAGTAAAATGCCAAACAAAGCGAAACCACGAATTGCATCAACAGCTTCTACACGTTGATTCATTTTTCCTCTCCTCGTATATTCGTTTTTATATTGAAAATAATACCATTTTATATCTGGCACTATGTCAAATATGAGGAAATTTAAGGAGATTTTAAGATAGAGAGCAAACAAAAAAATCACCTTAATACATGTATTAAGGTGATTGAAATATTACTCAGCTGGAGGCGTAAATGTACGTTTCTCTAATTCAGCATCTAGCATAAACAGTGCGTTTGAATCGCTTGTAATACGTTTTAATTTTTGAATGATGCTATCGAATGAAGCTTCTTCTTCAACTTGTTCGTCAACGAACCATTTTAAGAATGTAATTGTTGCATGTTCACGCTCGTCCCAAGCGATATCAGATAAGTTGTAAATACGTTTCGTTACTTCACGCTCGTGCTCAAGTGCGACTTCAAAAGCGTTTAATACAGATTCGTATTCGTTATTCGGATTATCAAATCCAGTAATAATAGCGCGCTCTCCGCGGTCATTAATATAGTTGTAAAGCTTCATTGCGTGGAAACGTTCTTCTTCAGCTTGTACAAGGAAAAAGTTAGCGAATCCATCATAGCTCTCAGCTGTACAGTAAGCAGCCATTGCCATATAAGCATGGGCAGAGTAAAATTCAAAGTTCATTTGTTCATTTAATGCGTCGTGCAATTTTTTTGATAACATAAAATCCCCCTTAGTATTGTGACAAGAATATTATACCATAATTGATAATATTCTCATTTAGATACTTCGAACCTTTTTGAAAGCTTTGCGACGTGTGCGTCCATAATGTCTTGTAAGTCTAAATCATATTTTTGCGAAAGAATAATAAGGTTAGATAGTACATCGCCAAGTTCTTCTTTTAGTTCTTGTTTTAGCTCTTCTTCTGTTTTCGCATCTTCATCAGGGCGATCGCGGCCAATTTCAATAGCACGAACGACTCGTGAAACTTCCCCAACTTCCTCGGTTAAGAAATTTAAGCGAATAAAGGCATTATACTGTGACCAGCTTCGTTTTTCGTAAAATTCCTCAACCCATCTTTGAAATGCAACGATATCCATTTCTTCCTCATCTCCTCAATATGTTGTACAATGTCAATTGTATCATAACAATATATAGTTTCGGGGTGTAGGAATGAGAAAGATTTGTGTGTTTGCAGGTTCTAATTTAGGGGAGAGACCAGAATTCAAAGAGCAGGCAATTCAGTTAGGTAAAATGTTTGTTGAGAACGAGTATGAGCTTGTATACGGTGGTTCATGCGTTGGATTAATGGGAGAAGTAGCAAACGAAGTTCTTCGTTTAGGTGGACGTGTAACAGGTGTTATGCCGCGCGGTCTATTCCGAGGAGAAATTGTGCATACAGGATTAACAGAATTAATTGAAGTAGAGACGATGCATGAACGTAAAGCGAAAATGGCAGAGCTTGCAGATGCTTTTATTGCGCTTCCAGGCGGATACGGAACGTTTGAAGAACTATTTGAAGTTGTATGTTGGTCACAAATTGGTATACATAATAAGCCGGTTGGTTTATTAAACATAAAAGGTTTTTACGGACCAATTTTGCAAATGGTTGAACGTGCAGCAGAAGAAGGATTTATGAATTCATCAAATAAAGAATTGATCGTTTCAGCTGAGACAGCAGATAAACTAATTCATGCAATCCAAAATTATGAGCGTCCTGTTTTGGGAACGAAGTGGAAGCAACTATCATAGCAAATACGGAAACACGGAAACACATGTCGTTTTAATTTAAGATGGCATGTGTTTTTAATTTAGTTAAATATATTAATGTTTAGATGTAATGTTTTGGGAAAGGAGAAATAGATGGAGGAGTTCGTATATTTACGTCCGGTTTTTAAAAGTATTTTAGCAGCGTCTATTCTTGCTATGCTAATTGTTTTGAGACAGAAGAAAGAGTTGATTAATGAATTTTCGCTTTGGTTTATCTCGGTATTGTGTATCGGTGTTTCAGCGATAACGTTGTTTATGTCCGGATTTATCGTTGATGAGTATAATCTAGGTGGAGATCCACAATCGTTTTGTATGTTTATTGCGATTGGTTGTATTAGTGGTCTGAATTTCATTATTTATTACAGAAGGCAATAAAAGAGGCATTCCATATTACTTTGGAATGCCTTTATCATTTTGATTGCTTTGTTTTTTATACAGGTACCAGCCACCCCAGCCGCCACCAATTGCTACGACAACGAGGAAAGCATAGTCCTTAACCTCGACACGTATATTGAAAATATTAGCTATAAGTAAGAGAATCCCAACTGTTATTAACGCAAAAAATGCTCTAATTAAGTAGTCTTTCAACTGAACCACTCCCGTCATTTAAGTAGTAAATGATGAATTTGGAAAAGCTAAAGGGTGTTTTCTATATTTTAACATAGATGAGATTGTAATATATTGATAAAAGTAGGGGAGAGGGGCGCTGATATTGTCGTGATTTGTCGGCAAATTGATATACTTTGTCAAATCGTTGATATATTGCGGGTAATGATCGATATAATGAAAAAATCGTTGATATATTGCGAGTTATGATCGATATATTTGAAAAATCGTTGATATAATTTCGTGTACCGTTAAGTGCGACCATTACATAAAAAAGCGACTCTAAACGAGCCGCTTCCGCTTTTAAATGATATCCAGCTCCAGCGGCTAGAACAGTCGGTTGTTTCACTCCTTCATTCGAGGCAAAAAGCGCCTCGTAATCAGGAGTTCCAACACCCTCCTGTTCTGAACGAGCCGCTTCCGCTTTAAAGTAATATCCAGCTCCAGCGGCTAGAATCTCCGGTCATTTCGCTCTCTCGCTCGAAGCAAAAAGCGCTTCAAGGTCGAGAGCTCCAATGCCCTGCGATTCTGAGCGAGCCGCTTCCGCTTTTAATTATTATTGATTCAAGAACGCACGTAGCATCCAAGCGTGTTTTTCTAGTTCTGTGTAGATGCCTAGTAGTAGGTCAGATGTCATTTCATCGTCAGAGTCTTGAGCGATTTCCATGCCTTTTTTCAGTTCGACTAGCATCATTTCGTAGTCTTTCATGATTGCTTCGACCATCCCTTCTGCAGTTTCTCCGTATGCTGCTTCTTGAATAGAAGATAGTTCTAAGTATTCTTTCATTGTTGCTACTGGTTTGCCGCCAATTGCTAAAATACGTTCTGCAATTTCATCGATGTGAGTAGCTGATTCTGTGTAAAGTTCTTCGAATTTCTCGTGTAATGTGAAGAATTGAGGTCCTTTTACGTACCAATGGAAGTTGTGAAGTTTTGTGAATAAAACGCTCCAGTCTGCTACTTGTTTGTTTAATACTTCGATTACTTGTTTGTTCATTATGATCAATCTCCTTTTGAGTTGTTATGTGATATCAATTACTAATTTATAATCATTATAATCTAGTAATCTCTATAAATCAACCCTTTTGCTGGAATTAATTTGAACAAATTATGAACTGTTGTAAATAAAAGGCCCTATTACGGTGAAGTAATAGGGCCTTTGTTTGAGATATGGCTCTTGTTCTAAACGAGCCGCTTGTGCTTTTAGTGATATCCAGCTCCGGTGACTAGACCAGTCAGTCATTTCGCGCCTTCCTGTGAGGCAAAGAACGCCTCTTCGTCAGGAGCTCCAATGCCCTCCTGTTCTGAGCAAGTCACCTCCGCTTTTAATTAATATCCAGCTCCAGCGGCTAGAATCTCCGGTCATTTCGCTCTCTCGCTCGAAGCAAAAAGCGCTTCAAGGTCGAGAGCTTGAAGTGTCCTGCGGTTCTGAATGAGCCACTTCCGCTTTAAATGATATCCAGCTCCAGCGGCTAGAACAGTCGGTTGTTTCACTCCTTCATTCGAGGCAAAAAGCGCCTCGTAATCAGGAGTTCCAACACCCTCCTGTTCTGAACGAGCCACTTCCGCTTTTATTTGTTAAACGGCCTTTTGTTTTTCTTCTACATCCTGCCCATCCCAGCACTCTGTATTTTTTAAGCCAGGGATAGAGTTTGCAACGAAGACAGGATCTTTTCCTTGTTTCTTTTGCTTCAAATAGTCTACTAATGCAGCGTAAGCAAATTTGCTAAGGAATGAGATGGCAATTAAGTTTGTGAATACCATTAGTCCCATGAATAAATCAGCTAAACTCCAAACTGTTTTAAGAGCAGCGATTGATCCGAAGAATACCATTCCGACAACTGCAACACGATAAATCATTAACCATGTTTTACTTTCTTTAATGAATGCGATATTTGTTTCACCATAATAGTAGTTTCCTAGAAGTGAACTGAAAGCGAATAGGAAAATAATAATCGCTAAGAAAGTGCTTGCCCACGGTCCAATTTGTGAACTTAATGCGTTTTGTGTTAATTCGATACCTTCTAAATTTGATCCTTTGTAAAGTCCAGAACATAATACGATAAATGCTGTTGATGTACATACTAAGAATGTATCTACGAAAACGCCTAATGCTTGAACAAGCCCTTGTTTTACAGGGTGAGATACATCAGATGTTGCGGCTGCATTAGGAGAGCTACCCATTCCTGCTTCCGTAGCGAATAAACCGCGCTGAATTCCGAACTTGATTGCTGCTCCAATACCACCAGCGATGGCTTGGTCTAAACCGAATGCACCGTTAAAGATTTCCATGAAAATGCTTGGTAACATACTGAAGTTGTTAATAACGACAAAAATAGCCACGCCGATATAAACGATTGCCATTGGCGGAACAATCATTTCTGTAATACGTGAAATGCTCTTAATGCCACCAAAAATAATAACTGCAACTAATAAGGCTAATAGAGCTCCTACGATTGTTCGCTCTAGTCCAAAAGCATTTTCAAACGCTATTGTTACTGTATTTGCTTGCACTGAATTGAAAATTAATCCGTACGCAACGGTAATAAGAAGTGAAAACCAGACGCCCATCCAGCGTTTGTTTAACCCTTTTTCCATGTAATATGCTGGTCCACCACGGAACCTACTTCCATCTTTTACTTTATAAATTTGCGCAAGTGTACATTCTACAAAACTAGTAGCTGCTCCGATAATTGCGATAAACCACATCCAAAATATTGCGCCAGGTCCACCCATTGAAATTGCTAATGCTACACCAGCTAAGTTTCCGATACCGATACGTGCTGCTGCACTTAAGCAAAATGCTTGGAATGGTGAGATGCTATCTTTCTTTTTTTCTTTTCGATTAAACCCTTTACTAATTAAGCTGACCATCTCACTGAAATGAGTAATTTGGACAAATTTTAATTTAAAAGAGAAGTAAAGACCGAAGCCGATTAGCATTGCAATAAGAATATATGACCATAAAATATTATTCGTTACCTCAAGGAATCTGCTAAAGATATCAACCATATAATACACTTCCTTTTTTTCGTAATAAGAAAATTATATGCAAAAAATATACGAGAATCAATTTTTCTAAAAAATTATGTTACTTAAATCATTTTTGTGTTATGATTATGTTACATCGTAATATTTTTAGAATTATTTACATTTTAAAAAACTAAATTTAAAGCGAGAAGGTGGGGATAATTTGAAAGAAGATTCTTTATGGAAAGTAAGTCTTGAGAGTTTGAAAATGAGAAGTAATATATTTTTTATCATTACATCTTTAAGTATCTTTTTAGGGTCCACTTATTATTACAATAAAAGATTTCCAAATCACAAATATCCTGAGTGGTTAGAATTTCTAAAGTTGATTGGATGAATAAAAGACAGAAAAACAGAAAATTAAAATAAACAAGTTATGGAGGAGCTAAAAATGAATATTAGAGAAAGTGAACTTCCAGGTATTGGTTATAAGTTTCAAATCGTTACGAAAGGTAACGAAAAGATGGTAATTGTCATTCATGATGATGGTCGTAGAGAAATGTATCATTTTGATTCAGATCATGAAGAAAGCATCTCAAGTATTTCACTACGTGACTCAGAGGCGAGACAAATCGCTGCAATATTAGGTGGAATGGTATATAAGCCTAGGGCGTTAGAAAATGTTGAGATGGTTTTTGAAGGTTTAGCGATTGAGTGGTTCAAAGTGGAGAATACAGCTCCAGCAATCGGAAAAACAATTGGCGATCTTGAAATAAGAAAAACATATAGCGTAACAATAATCGCGGTTATGAAGAAGAACATGAAGAAGCTATTTAATCCAGGACCAGAAACAGTAATTGAAGAAGGAGATATGCTTGTAGTTTCAGGTGAGAGAGAAGAAATTAAAAAAATCATTAATGAATTACTTTCAAATAGGGGGGACTGATTAGATGGATACGTTAATTTTTGAAGTTGGTACAGCTTTAGTTTTAGTGGCAATTGCAGCAGTAATTGCTGGAAAATTTAAATTCTCAGTAATTCCTTTTCTAATCGTTCTTGGAATGTTAGTAGGACCGCATGCACCGACAATAGGTGTTATCGATCTCAAATTTATTGAAAGTGCAAGTGTAATTTCCTTCCTTGGACGGATTGGGGTTCTATTCCTTCTATTCTATCTAGGATTAGAATTTTCAATGAAAAAACTAATTAAATCTGGACGCTCTATTGCGATTGGCGGAACGATTTATATTTTAATTAACTTTTCACTTGGTTTGTTATACGGATTTATAATGGGATTCCCATTACTAGAAATCTTAATTATTGCGGGTATTATTACGATTTCTTCTAGCGCTATCGTTGCTAAAGTGTTAGTGGACTTAAGAAGAACTGGTAATAATGAAACCGAATTAATTTTAGGAATTATTATGTTTGAAGATATATTCCTTGCTGTATACCTATCAGTTGTTTCTGGTTTAGTACTAGGGGATCACGCTTCCTTCTTAGGTGCCCTTACTTCAATTGGAATTGCTTTAGGATATATGCTTCTATTCTTTATAGTAGCTAGAAAGGCTACGCCGTTATTAAATAAATTGCTCAATATTAGCTCAGATGAAATCTTTATTATTGTAGTATTTGCTTCATTATTCTTCATTGCTGGTTTTTCAGAAACAATTCACGTTGCAGAAGCAATTGGAGCACTTCTTCTAGGATTAGTTTTCTCTGAGACAGAGCATAGTGACCGAATTGAACATCTTGTTGTTCCATTTAGAGACTTTTTCGGAGCTATTTTCTTCTTCAGCTTCGGGTTAAGTATTGATCCGTTCTCATTAGGCGGAGCGATATGGTTAACGTTAGGTGCTGTCCTTCTTACGATAATCGGTAACTTTGTAGCAGGAATGATTGCAGGAAGACAAGCTGGATTATCTCATAAAGCATCAACAAATATCGGATTAACAATCGTTTCAAGAGGAGAGTTCTCCATCATTATGGCTAATATCGGTATCGCCGGTGGTTTAATGTCAGTACTGAAACCATTCTCAGCACTATACGTGCTTATACTATCCATTTTAGGCCCACTTTTGACAAAAGAGTCGAAGAATGTATATAAATTCTTAAATAAAATCTTTAAGTGGGATACGAAGACTAACTAAACTAAATTTTAAAAAATAAAAGTACAAGATATTTCCTGCTTGTACTTTCATTTTTGTAATGAAAACAGTAAAGAGAGGTACATGATGTTAGGAGAGTTGATCCATTCGGTTTTAGTTTTTTTAGAAGGACTTGGTTATTGGGGAATTATGCTTGGATTAATGCTAGAGGTTATTCCAAGTGAAATCGTATTGTCTTATGCAGGTTATTTAGTATCAACAGGAAGCATTACATTTTGGGGCGCTGTCGCGTTCGGTACAATTGGTGGTGTAATTGCACAACTATTCATTTATTGGATTGGTCGATATGGAGGAAGACCTGTTCTTGAGCGATATGGAAAATATATTTTAATTCAGAAGAAACATATTGATTATGCTGAAGATTGGTTTAATCGTTATGGAACTGGCGTTATCTTTACCGCACGTTTTATTCCGGTTGTGCGGCATGCTATTTCGATACCAGCGGGTATTGCGAAAATGTCACATGCTAAGTTTATTACGCTAACTACATTAGCTGTTATTCCGTGGTCAATTGTGTTTGTATATTTAGGTTTTAAATTAGGAACAGAGTGGGAAAGTATTAATAAAGTTGCGGGGCCATATGTGAAATACTTTGCATTTGCTGCTATTGTTTGTGCAATTGGTTATTTTGTATTAAAAAAAATGATGAAAAAAAAGTGATTACAGAAAAGGAATCTATGTCGACGTAGATTCCTTTTTTATTGGCATTTTTTCAAGGATGAAAGAATACGTTTAATATTTACCATATTGTGGCATACATATAGAAAAAGGGTGCTTGGAAAGGGGAATAAAGAGAAATGGAACTCCAGTTTCAAAATGTATATCAACAGGTAGAGAATTGGTATGTGTTGGATTCGGAGCTTCCTTGGGATGTCAAAAAGTTGAGAGAGGATTTGTTTTCTCTTATTGGAGTATGTAAAACGCCCGTTATTTTTTGTGATACGTGTGATGCAAATGATGTGCTTCTATCATTAGGGGAAGAGGAAGAAGAGTTCCTATTCCCGGTAGGTGGTTTTTATCATAAAGAAAAGCAATTAATTTTCGTTTGTATGTGGGAAGAGTATGATCAAGTTCTCAAAACGCTACTGCATGAATTCCGCCATGCGATGCAGCATAAGAGAGATATATTGTATGTGGGAAGTGAACGGTACGAAGAGCGGTGGATTGAAAAAGATGCGAGGAAGTTCGCGGAGAGGAAATTGGATGAATATAAGAGTAGAAAGTTAATGTAAAGCATAGTGGAGAAATAGCGCTGTGCTTTTTGTGCTTATAAAAAATAAGTATTTGACTTTTAATAAGTTTAGTTCTAAACTAATGATATGAAACGAGCGAGGTGATGAAATGAAAACAGAAGATAGACTAGGGCTACTATTATGGTTTCGTTTGTCACGCTTTTATAATAAGAGTATTCGTGAGACGAATCAGCATTTGAAAAAATGGAATATATCTGCCGCCCAGTTTGATGTGTTAGCTCAAGTTGGAGGACATAATCGTTTAACGCAGCAAGAACTTGGAAATAAGCTATTTGTTACGAAAGGAAATGTAACGCAGCTTTTAAATAAAATGGAGCAGCTTGAGTGGATTTTGCGTGAACAAGAGGGTACTACGAAATATATTTCTTTAACAGAAAAGGGAAGAGCTTTATATGAGGAAATCGTCCCACCTCAAGAAACGTTCCAAGCAGAGAAGTTTCATAATTTAAATATAGAGGAACAAAAGCAGTTATTAACACTATTAAAAAAGTTACAGTAAGAAAAAATTTTAAAATAAATCTCGAATTCGAGATAGTATGAGGTGAAGGATATGTTTAGAAAAGTTGATCATAAAAATATGGGCAGAGCAAATCATGGTTGGTTAAATACACATTTTCATTTTTCTTTTGCCAATTACTACAATCCAAATAACATGAACTTCGGAGCGTTACGTGTTATTAATGATGATCTAGTAGCGGCGCAAACTGGTTTTGATATGCATCCGCACCGTGATATGGAGATTATTTCTTACGTTGTAGATGGTGCTTTAACACATGAAGACAGCATGGGAAATCGCGGAACAATTGAGCGTGGACATGTTCAATATATGAGTGCTGGCACGGGTGTATTTCATAGCGAGCATAATTTAGGCGATGAAACGCTGCGTTTATTACAAATTTGGATTTTACCAGACCGCGCAGATCATAAACCAAACTATGGTGAGTTTAAATTTGATTGGAGCAAGCGTGAAGATGAATGGTTCCATATGGTATCTTCAGTAGAAGGAAATGCACCAATTCAAATTCACCAAGATGCGAATTTATATTCTTTATCATTAGAGGCTGGAAAAGAAATTCATTTTCCAGTGAAAGAAGGCCGTCAATTGTACCTTGTACAAATTGAAGGAAGCAGTGTAATAAATGGTGAAACGTTTGTTATGCGGGATGCAGCAGAATCTGTAGAAGAAGATATTCACATTCAAGCGAAAGAGCAATCACACTATTTAGCAATTGAATTGAAAAAACAATAAAAGGTTTATAGAAAAGAGGACATCCGATAGATGTCCTCTTTTTTTGATTGGAATTGTCTGAAAAATGTTTCTCAAATTTTTGGTAGAGGTATCGGCTGGGAAAATAAGAATTGTATAAAAGTGTCAAAAATCTTTATGGGAATGGGGAATGTTATAGTGAAAAAGCAAGTCATTTCATCAGCATTAGCGTTAACTGTTATCGCCGGGGGATTTGGAGCGTTTGGGGCAACGACAACGAAAGCGGAAGAACAAAAAATTCAATATCATCAAGAATTTAAAACACCTGCATACATAGGTGAAGAATGGAAAGCACCGGAAGGACTAGATAAAAAAGAGACAGTCTTTCAATACTTAGAGAGTAAGAAAGATATGTTTAAATTAGCAGGAAATATTGAAAAGCATTTTAATATCGTTGGGGAAGAAAAAGACGCTGAATCTGATACGACACACGTGAAGCTAGTTGAGAAACATAATAACATTCCTGTGTACGGTTCTGATCAAACTGTTACACTTGATAAAGAGAATAATGTAAAAGCATTCTTCGGACAAGTTATTCCGAATTTAGATGATAAAAATATTCCTGCAGCTGCAAGCATTACTGCGGAACAAGCAGAAACAATTGCAAAGGCAGATATTGAGAAAGAAATTGGTAAAGTAAAGAGTTATGATGGTGTGAAAAAAGATTTATTTGTATATGAAAAAGACGGTAATTACTACCTTGCATACTTAGTTAAGGCATCGATTTCAAAACCAGCTCCAGGGTATTGGCATTATTTTGTTGATGCAACGAATGGAAATGTTATTGAGAAATATAACGCTGTAGATAACATTACTGGATTTGGTTACGGAGTATTAGGTGCTAGACAATCATTTGAAATTGCTCAAGATACGAAAACAGGACAATTCAACTTGTTTGATGGTAAACGAGGACAAGGTGTTCATACATTTGATGCAGAAAATATGGACGAGAACTGGTTTAATTTATTCTCACAATGGCTTGGATATACAGGAGAAGAAGTTGAAAGTAAATCTAAGTTCTTCGAAGATAAAGCTGCAGTTGATGCGCATGTAAATGCAGGAAAAGTATATGATTACTACAAAAAGACATTTAATCGTAACTCTTTCGATGATAAAGGTGCGAAACTTATTTCAACTGTTCACGTAGGGGAGAGCTGGAATAACGCAGCTTGGAATGGTGTGCAAATGATGTATGGTGATGGCGATGGAAAAACGTTCATTCCATTATCTGCTGGACTTGATGTTATCGGTCACGAATTAACGCATGCTGTAACTGAACATACAGCAAACCTTGTTTACAAAAATGAGTCAGGGGCGTTAAATGAATCGTTATCTGATATTATGGGTGTTATGGTTGAGAAGAAGAGCTGGGATTTAGGTGCTGATATTTATACACCTGATAAACCTGGTGATGCACTTCGCTCTCTTAAAGACCCAGCGTCTATTCCAAATCCATTAAAACCAAGTGAAGGTTACCCAGATCACTATAGTAAACGTTATACTGGAACAGCTGATAATGGCGGTGTTCATATTAACAGCAGTATTAACAATAAAGCTGCATATTTAGTATCTGAAGGCGGAGATCATTACGGCGTGAAAGTAACTGGTGTGGGCCGTGAAGCGACAGAAAAAATTTACTACCGTGCTCTTACGAAATATTTAACTGCAAATTCTGACTTCAAAATGATGCGTCAAGCTGCTCTTCAGTCAGCTGAAGATTTATATGGTAAAAACTCTAAAGCTGTACAAGCTGTAACGAAAGCTTATGATGCAGTAGGTGTAAAATAATAAGAGAAAAGACCTGACATCCTAGTCAGGTCTTTTCTTTATCCCGCTATCCGCAAATGATGAAATTTCCACTTTATTTAGTCGCGAATGCCTAATGCGATTTTCGCCATACGTGACATACGTTCTTTCGACCACGGTGGATTCCAAACGACATTTACTTCTATTTCATTAACTTCAGGTACGTTCGTTGATAATACTTTTTTAACGTCTGATACGATTTGCCCAGCCATTGGACAACCGATAGAAGTCATAGTCATCGTAATGACAGCATTATTATTTTCATCTGCTGTAACATCATAAACTAATCCAAGATTAACGATATCAACACCTAGTTCAGGGTCAATAACAGCCTCTAAATTGGCAAGTAATTTATTTTCAAATGCTTCTTGTGACATAAGCAGCCCCTCCTACACTTTAATGATATCGATTCTCATTATAACGGAAATGAGCATAATGTGCAGGAAATGAGCTCAAAAAAATATCCCTCTTTCAAAGAAGGGATATTTTTTGAACATCTATTCTGTTTTAAAATGAGATACGAGTTGATCTAACTCTTCAACTGTTTGTTTCATTTTTCCAGCAGTTACTGCCATTTCATTCATAACAATAACTTTCTGTTCAGCAGATTGTGCCGTTGCGGCAGTTTCGCTCGATACTTCAGTAGAGATAGAAGCGATGTTATTAAGTGAAGCGTTCATTTCTTCAGCACTTGCAGCCATTTCTTCAGCAGTTGCTGATATATCTTGCATTTGAGTAGATACTTTATTTACTTGTTCTACAATTGTTGTGAAAGAAGTACCAGCTTCACGAATAACATTGATACCTTCAAATGCTTCAGAACGGCCTTGAGACATCATAGAGCTAGCAGTTTCTGTATCATTTTGAATTTGATGTAGTAATTGATTAATGTCTGTTGCAGCTGTTTTAGATTGTTCAGCAAGTTTTCGAACTTCGTCAGCTACGACAGCAAATCCTTTTCCTTGCTCACCAGCACGAGCTGCCTCAATAGAAGCATTTAAAGCAAGTAAGTTTGTTTGCTCAGCAATATTAGAAATAGATTGTACAGCAGTATCAATATATTTCGTATGAGTGATTAGACGTTCAACCACTTCTGACGTAGCATTTACAGCTTCGTGTATTGTTGTCATTTGTGAAACAGATTTTTGGATAACGGTACTGCCATCGCTAGCATGTTCAGATGTGGCAACAGCAAGTTCCGCTACAGATGAAGCAGATTCAGCAATGCGCTGAACACTTACTGCCATATCATCCATTGCAGTTGAACTTTCTTCCATACTAGAAGTTTGTGATTGAATACTTGCATTTAAGTTGGACATCGAGCTTTGGACTCTTAATGTCGCCTCACGTGATGTATTCGTTTTTTCTAGCATATTTTCAGAAGCGGTTTGTACTTCCACTGATGTTTTTTGAACACGATTAATAATATGTTGTAGGTTTTCTAACATTTTATTAAATGATGTTGCGATAGCACCTATTTCATCGTTGCTATTTACTTGTAGACGTGCCGTTAAGTCACCTTCTTGAGAGGCCAATTCTTTTAGTTTCGTGTCAATTTGTTGAATTGGTTTCACCAGTTTACCAGAGAACCACCATGCAAGAATAATTGCAACGATAATACATACAACAAGTGATAAGAAAATAACATATTCGATTAAGAGTGCAGATTGATCAATTTTTTCAATAGATTGTTCACGTAATTTAGCTTGTTCATTACTGTAATTTGTGAAGTCACCAATTACTTTATAGACCGTTCCGTTTTCTGAAGAAGCTACTTGTAAAGCTTCTTCCCATTTTTGTTCTTTTGCAAGAGTGAATACTTTTTCTTCAATGAACTTTCTCCAAGTAGACCCTAATTCCATTGTGCTTTTTACGGACGAAGAAAGATTTGGATTAGAAAGAAGTTTATCTTTTGAATCCTCAAGACGTTTACTCATCTCATTAAACTTGTCTAATTCGACTTGATCATGTTGTAGTAAATAACCTCTTAAAGCAGAGAGCTGTACTTGATAAGCGTCTCCACGCTCTTTCAATTCTGTTGCCAGTGGAGAAATTTCTTTTTGTAATGTTTCAGCTTTACGAGATTGGTCGATAGCAAAAAATAAAATAAATGCTAAGGCGACACCAAATAAAGCGCAAATCGTTCCCATCATGAACATAAGTTTTTTTCTGATACTTACAAAATTCATATAATTAAAAGCCTCCTTTGTGAAATCTTAGTATTAGAATTAATAAATGTAAAAAATTGAAAGAAAGCTTTACTCCAGTTGGAATAAAGCTTTCTTATTTCCTTTAGGAATTATAGCAGACGGAATGAGAGATAGAAAGAGATATTTTAAAGTGAAAAAAGAGAGACTGTAAAACTTTCATTCCTATACCTTTGAGCTCGTGTCATTTTCACTTTAAGCGTTTGTTTTGAAATGAGAGACGAGAACTTCAAGTTCTTGTACGATTGTTTTCATTTCAGATGATTTGTTAGCCACGATACTCATTTTGTTTACTTGATCACCAGCCGAATGCGCTGTTTGTGATGTTTCTGCAGCAACTTCGTTTGAAATAGAAGCGATATTATTTAAAGCTGCGTTCATTTCTTCAGAGCTTGCAGCCATCTCTTCAGCAGTTGCAGACATTTCTTGCATTTGTGTAGAGACTTTGTTAATGTGGTTAACAATTTCTGAGAATGAAGATCCGGCGGTACGAATAACCGTAATTCCTTCAGAAGCTTCTGCTTGACCTTGTGTCATCATATCATTTGCTATTTTTGTATCAGATTGAATTTGATGAAGTAAATGGTTAATGTCAGTTGCGGCTAGTTGAGATTGTTCAGCAAGTTTTCGAACTTCATCGGCAACAACAGCGAATCCTTTGCCGTGTTCACCAGCACGAGCTGCTTCAATAGAAGCATTTAAAGCAAGTAAATTTGTTTGGTCGGCGATATTTGAAATAGATTGAAGTGCAGTATCTATATGATTTGTATGTGTAATGAGCCGCTCAACTACTTGTGATGTAGCGTTAACAGCTTCGTTAATTGTATGCATTTGTGTAATAGATTTCTCAATGACTTTATTCCCATCATCTGCTTTTTCTGAAGTTGTGACAGCTAAACTAGTAACAGAAGAGGCGGACTCAGCGATACGCTGAACACTCGTTGCCATGTCATCCATTGCGGTTGAACTTTCTTCAATGCTAGAAACTTGTGAACGAATATTGTGTTCAAGAGCATTCATAGTTTCTTGGGTTCTTGCGGTATTTTCCATAGAAGCGGTTGTTTCGATAAATACATTTTCGGAAGCTTCTTTTACACTTGTTGATGTTTGTTGAACTTGTTTTATTATATGCTGTAAGTTAGTGAGCATTTGATTAAAGGAATTTGCAATGTCACCAATTTCATCTTTACTTGTTACGTGTAATCTAGCCGTTAAATCTCCGTCTTGAGAAGCTAATTCTTTTAACTTCTCATCAATTTGTCGAATTGGTTTAACGAGTTTACCAGAGAACCACCATGCTAATAAGATAGACGTTAATGTACATGTAATAAGTGAGAAGAAAATAATATATTGAATAAGTGATGAAGAAGACTCGACATCAGCAATTAATGCGTCACGTTTCTCATTCTCTTCATTTGTATATTTATTAAAACGACCTAAAAGATCATTTACATAATCTGTTTGTGATAAAGCAATTTTGGATGCTTCGTCCCATTTTCCTTCACGCGCAAGAGGTAGTACCTCATTATCTATGACGCTACGCCATTTTCCACCCATTAAAATAGCTTCTTTCATTCCTTCTGGGAGCTTCTTGTCACTTGTTACTTTCTCTCTAGTATCAGCTAATTTTTTCCCTTCTCGATTGAACTTATCTAATCCTTTTTGATCATGTGATAGCAAATATTCTTGTAAACCAGCAACTTGTGCTTGGAACCAATCGCCACGTTCTTTTAAAATCGTCGCTCTTTTTGATACATCATTTTTTAACGTTTCGATTTCACTTGCTTGATTCATGGCGAATGAAAGAATAACAATAAGAGCAATACTAAATAAAGAAGAAATGCTTAAGAGTGTGAACAGTAGTTTTTTTCGAATACTAACATATTTCATCGTTACCCCTACCCTCATTTAAACTGTTTATTATGATTTATAGATATTTAAAACAAAATTAATAAAAACATTATTATGAAGTTATTAATCTGTTCAATGAAAATTATAGCAGATAATGGAAGGAGTCAGATTAGTATTAGAAAAAGTTCTTAAAATGTATACATTTGCATATCATAAAATTCATAAATAAATATTAGAAATGCTATTGAAATTTGAAATGACATCATGTATACTTCTAATTAGTTGATAACGATTATCAGTATCAACTAAAAACATTACTCTTCGTTATGTTGGTCATACCCCTTTTTGACGACGTAAGTCAGAGACGAAATGTTGAAATATCTTGTGTCCTATTCTACAGAATTATGGTAATCTCCAACCTCAACTTATATGCGTGAGCATGCAAAAAGGATCCTATCCGTGAAGGGATCCTTTTTTGCATGCTGTCGCAATTATTGTATATAGACCAGGGATACGTTCTTCGATTCCTTCTGGTGCAGTAGAAGGAAAGACCCATCTTTGATGAGATCCATGTTCTTCAACTAGTTTTTCGATTTTAAAACGTTCTTCCGCAAGTGTTGTAATGATTTCTCCTAGCGTCCAGCGACGGATGGTTGTTTTAGGTAGCGATTCTTTCTGTGCTTCTGTAAGAAGGATGCTATAAGCAACATCATCTTCAATTAATTCTTCATCGAAATAATTTCCATTGGCCTGAAATGATGGGTGGTCGACTCCTAATAATTTTGTGTAAACAGGATGATAGTCACGAAGTATAAGCATTCCATCTCGCTTAAGTAAAGTAGCAATTTTTTGAAAGAGTGGTTTTAAATCTAGAAAGTAATGGAGTACACCAAGTTCCAGCAATACGATATCAAATGATTCGGAGAGCTGCACATTTAATACATCAGAAACGACATACTGGATAGAGACACCTGCTGCGTCCGCAAGTTCATTTGCATATTTTGCATTACTTGCTGAAATATCAACAACTGTTACGTCAGAGCCTAAAAGGGCAAGTGCGACAGCTTTATTTCCTTTTGAGCCGAGTAAGTTAATAATACGTTTTCCTTTTGGAGATTGTATGTAAGGTAAATAATGTGCTACTTCGCGTGTGGGATCTTCCATAATTTTTTTTGCATAATCCTCTGGCGCCCCATGGCGATTCGTCCAAGCTTCATAAGCAGCTGTATTCCAGCTTTTTTCATTTATAGTGCTTAGTTGTTTTTGGTTCAATGTTATCACTCCTTTTGTGAACGTATAGGTATTCGGCGGGAGGATGGGATTTCCTTTTCGTTCTGGATAAAAGTTTGATTTTTCTGTGATTAAGTCGTACAATACTTGTTATACGTAAAAGCGTTGAAAAGGAAAAGTAGGATGAACACATTCTTTCCAGAGAGCTTCGGTAGCTGAGAAGAAGCAAGAATATTCATTTGAACAATGGCCTTTGAGCTTCGTCCTGAACTTATCAAATGATAATAGTAGGCGGCGACGAGAGTTGGTACTCGTTATCAAAACCACAGTATAAGAGCATAGAGCTCCGTACTTGTTAAGGCTAATTATGTGAGTAATTGGCGAAATAAGGTGGTACCGCGACTGTTTATACAGCCCCGCCCTTATCTTTTTTAAGATAGGGGTGGGGCTTTTTATATTTTAAAGGAGGAATGTAAGATGAGTATTTTTATTGGGGGCGCTTGGCCGTATGCGAATGGTTCATTACATCTTGGTCATATTGCGAGTTTATTACCTGGAGATATTTTAGCACGTTATTACCGGTCAAAAGGTGAGAATGTGCTGTATGTTTCAGGAAGTGATTGTAATGGAACACCGATTGCAATTAGGGCAAAACAAGAAGGTGTGACGGCGAAGGAAATTGCTGATCAGTATCATGAAGAGTTCCAGCGATGTTTTCGTAGCCTTGGTTTTACTTATGATTGCTATACACGTACAGATAGTGAGCACCATCATGAAACGGTTCAAAATGTTTTTTTACGTTTATTAGAAGAAGGACATATTTATAAAAAAATAGTGGAACAAGCGTATTGTGAAACGTGTACGCAGTTTTTACCGGATCGTTATGTAGAAGGAATATGTCCACATTGCCATGAAGCAGCAAGAGGAGATCAATGCGATGCGTGTTCTGCTATTTTAGATCCACTCGATTTGTTAGAAAAGAAATGTAAGTTATGTGGTAGTACACCATCTGTACAGGAAACAGAGCATTTCTATTTCGCATTGCATACATTTCAGGAGCAAATTAAAAGGGCTGTAGAAATTGCCAAGCAAACAGGGACATGGCGCGACAATGCGATTCAACTAACAGAGAGATATGTAAAGGAAGGATTACTAGATAGGGCCGTATCACGTGATTTACCAATTGGAGTACCAATTCCAGTAGAAGGGTATGAAGATAAGAAAATTTACGTATGGATTGAAGCAGTGACAGGCTATTATTCAGCGAGTAAACATTGGGCTGAAGAAACAGGGAAAGATGATCAAGAGTTTTGGGATAGCGAAGCGAAAACATATTATGTGCACGGAAAGGATAATATTCCGTTTCATTCCGTCATTTGGCCAGCGGTATTACTTGGAATAGGGGAGGAAGCAATCCCGCGTCATATCGTTTCGAATGAATATTTAACAGTTGAAAAAAGAAAATTATCTACAAGTAAAAACTGGGCAGTATGGGTGCCTGACATATTAGAACGCTATGATCCAGATTCTATTCGTTACTTTTTAACCGTCAACGCACCAGAAAATCGCGATACTGATTTTTCATGGCGGGAATTTATTTACAGTCATAATAGTGAATTATTAGGTGCATACGGGAACTTTGTGAACCGGACATTAAAGTTTATCGAAAAATATTATGGTGGTATCGTGCCGAAGGGAAGCATTGAGGTAGAGCTGAAAGATAAAGTAGAAGGATTATATAAGCGTGTAGGAGAGGCGATTGAGCAAACTAAATTTAAGGTGGCGCTAGAAACAATATTTGATGCAGTACGTTTTGCAAATAAATACTTTGATGAAAAGCAGCCTTGGAAACAAAGAGAAGATGATCCAGTTTCATGTGAAGAAACGATTTATAACTGTGTGTATCTTATCGCTAATTTTGCAAATCTCCTTGAACCGTTTTTACCATTTTCAAGTGAAAGAGTTCGAAACACATTGTCGATTGTGAAACGAAATTGGGAACCGCAAAATACGTTGCCAAGTAGAATTGATAGCGTACAGCCATTATTTGAGCGAATCGATGTAAAACAAATTGAGCATGAGATAGAGAAGCTGTATGGAGCGGTAAAATGAGATAGAGAAAAAGACCTTTCAAGTAAATGAAAGGTCTTTTGTTATGCAGTATGATTCTCTTTCTTATCTTTCAAAAAGAAAAGTACAGCAAGGATTACAAGAATAATAGCTGCAATATCATACGTTATTTTAAATGTAGTATTAAAGTTTAAGTACTCTACGAAAGGAGTTTTCACTGCTCCTGCATATATACAAACGGGAATGAGAAGTAAATCGTAAAATTTCTTTTCTTTCATATATCTTATTAGGAAGAAGATACACATAATAGCAAAAAATACGATGCTTAAAATAGTCATTTATACCTCCAGATAAATTTACTTATTTTAATTGCAGTTATATCTTTTATATAAATTCTGTATTTTTTCAAGCGCTATACACGCGATTTTGTTTCCTTTTTTTCCTAGCCGTAAGCAGCTGAGGAGTGAAGATCCCAACTAATATGAAAATAATTCCAATCCACTGCATGAACGTTACGACTTCATGTACAAGTGTAATAGAAGCAATAATAGCAGTTGGTAATTCAGCTGCACCTAATATTGTACCAAGCCCTGTTCCAACCTTTGGTACACCGATTGAAAAACAAATGACAGGTACAACAACGCCGAATAATCCGAGGAAGAAAGCATATTTCCATAGACCGGCTTGCAAAGCACCGTCTGTTAAAAAGGTTGGCGGAAAGAATAGGCATACGATAAGAGTAGCGCTTGTTGTCATAAGGAAGCTTTTCGTATAAGGCGGAACATCCGTAGCGACGCGCCCGCTTGCAAAAACATAGAATGAAAAAGAGACAGCAGCTAATAGTCCAAAGATAATCCCTTTCGTAGAAAAACTTTGTCCGAGGCCTTCAAATACACCACCTGCAAACAATGTACCAGCAAATAAAATAAGGATAGATATAATCTTATCGCGGCTTGGAAATGTTCGATTTGCAATTGCTTCGATAATGACACCAATCCAAGTGAACTGAAAGAGTAGGACGACAGCGATAGATGCGGGTAGTTCTTCTACAGAAATAGCGTAGAAAATCCCGGTCATACTCATTGTTGTTCCGACGGTTAGTAAGGAAAAGAATTGTTTTTTTGTTACTTTATGACGTGAAAAGAAAAGAACGAGTAGAAATAGTCCAATCCATCCGAAGACATATTGTCCCCCTAATAGTTGATGTGCTGAAAATCCATTTATGAATCCGAGTTTGAAAATAGTTGAAAGTATGCCATAGCTGCAAGCACCGAATAAAACGAGCAATGAATATTTAAACTTTTCCATAAAAAATCCTCCTTTTAAATAATAAAAAACGCCCGCTATCCAAATAAGGATAACGGGCGAACGAAACAGAGTCATATACTCTACAAAATTCCGCCACTCATACGAAGTATGAATTTGGGGTATGAAATTGTAGTAGGTTTTTACATTGCTTTTGGGAATACAATAGAACATTTTACACCTTGAGGCGTGTTTTGTATCCCGTAAGGAAACTGATGTTTATCTAATATTTGTTTCACGATATATAATCCAAGACCACTACCTTGTACTAAACCGTGTTTATCAGGGTTTGCGCGATAGAAAGGCTCAAATAAATGAGCAAGTTTATCTTCATCAATTTGTGAACCTGTATTTAATACTTCTAATGCGTAACCATTTGGTTTTTCATAAAGCTTTATATATACGTGCTGATGGTCAATTGTATAATGAATTGCATTTGAAATAATGTTAAAAATAGCAGTTTGAATAAATTTAGGATCAGCTAAAATTTGTACGTCGTGTTTAATATTAGATTGTACATTTAATTGTTTTACAGATACAAAGTAATCTACTTTCTTCATAACATCCTCAATAATATTAGATAAAGAAATGACTTCTAAATTAGGTTTAAATTGAGGGTTTTGTATTTTGGATAATTCCGACATTTTTTCCGTTAATATGTTAATGTCTTGCATCATCTCGTAGGAACGTTTCAAATACTTATCTCTATCTTTATAAGCTCCAATTCCGTGAATCATGCCATCTAGTTGTCCCATAACGGCTGCGATTGGTGTTTTTAATTCATGGGATACCATAGACATAAATTCTTTACGAGATTGTTCTAATTGTTGTTCCTTCTTGAGCTCGTTTCTTAAATCTTGATTGCTTGCATGTAAATTCTTTACAATATTTGGTACTTGTGAAGCAGCTACTTGCAAATTAAAATCTGTTTGATCTGTATTTTTGTTAAGTAGCTTTTTATCTGAGAAATCAAGATTCATAATATCTTTTAAAGCATCGCTCATATATTGAAAAGGTTTGGCAATTAGTTTTGTATAAATTAAAGATCCGAGTAGTGATAATGCAAGCATTGTCGCGCCAATATGTGGAGCTAATTGCTGCAACGCATCTGCTAACTTTGGATTATCATTTGTATCATTTGTTTTACTTGCTGCATTTTGTGTATGTAAGGCATCATTATTAGCGGCTTTCTTTTCTGCTTCTGTAGGCGGATTAGAAGTGCTATTTTTCCCCGAAAGATTTTGTGTATGTTCTTTTGCCTTTACAGTTTGGCTAGGCTGCAAAAGGTGATTGATAGCTGTAGAAAGAGATTTATAATCTATAATAGAAGATTGGAAATTAGAAATGCTCCCCTCTGACACAGCTTTATTTTGCTTCGTTTTACTTCCGTCGTTTTGCTTATCTGAATCGGCCTGTTCTGTAGTCGGCGTTCCATTTTCTTTCGCAAAACGTTCTTTATCGTAGTTTGAAGCTAGAAAGTAAATAATTTGATAAAGACAAAGTGATAAAAGAATACAAAATAATAAGGTTTTGATGAAAATATTTTTGGTGATGTTGTCTTTGCTACGATTCGATTTTGTAGCCAATGCCTTTCACCGTTTTAATATAAGGAATTCCTAATTTTTTTCTTAAGTTTTTAATATGTGTATCTATAACTCTTACATCACCATAATGTTCATAGCCCCATACCTTATTCAACAAATCACTTCTTGATAATACTTTTCCTCGATTTTGCAGTAAAGTATAAATAATTTCAAATTCTTTTGTTGTCAATTCAATTTGATTACCATGAACATAAGCTGCATATGCTGTAGAGTTTAACATCAATTCATGGAATTGTAGTATAGTTGCAGCTTCTGCTTCCTTCGTTGCTGCCCTTCTTAATACAGCCTCTACACGCTTAATAAATACAGTATAATGGAACGGTTTCGTAATATAGTCATCAATACCTAACTCAAATCCTTTAATTTCACTTTCTTCATTATGTAAGCCTGTTAACATAATGATTGGTACATCAGATTGTCCTCGCATAATTTTACAAATACTATAGCCATCTATATCTGGTAACATTACATCGAGGAGGACAAGATCGTATGAATTTTTTTGGAAAAGAAGAATACCTTCTGTTCCAGCACCAACTACATCAACTGTAAAGTTTTGTGCCATTAGAAATTCACGAATAAGTTCTTGTATATCTGGGTTGTCTTCAATCACCAGTATATGCGTCATAGTAACACCTCCTAAATAACGCTTTTTACTGCAATATTCGAATTCATCATTTTTCGAGTGACTCAGATTGTTTATACATATAATAAGCCCCCGCTATAAAATAATCATGAAGGTAGCAAGGGGAATAGTTTAGTGTTACTGAATAGTTCAGAATTACAGTAGTTCTATTATAGTATGTATTATAAAATTTATAAAACATTATAACTGTATAATTTTAATATCTACGTTTATCAATGTTTAAATATTAGCTAATCAAATCTATTCCTATTATATATGTAAATACAGTTGTTTTGCTACTGTAAATGAATAAATAAAATAAGCCAAGACATAAAATTCTTGGCTACACATAAATCTTGTTTTTAGGCTATTTTACAGTGACAGTAGCTTGCTGCTGAACGCGCTCAAATAACCAGTGTATATCATTGTTATACATACGAATACAACCAAGTGTTGTCCATTTACCGATTGCTTGATTATTGTTAGTTCCGTGAATCGCATAAGTTGTTCCGTAAGTTCCTGCCATATTTAATCCGAGCCAACGGTCACCAAGTGGATTACGTGGATCGCCGCCTTTAATTTTGCCTGTATAATAAGGGCGATTTTTAATTTTATTTACGATTTGAAAAGTGCCTTTAGGTGTAGGTGTTGCAGCTTTTCCAGTAGCGACAGTAAAACTTTTTATAAATTTTCCATCCTGATAATAATCCATTTTATTTAACTGAGTGTCTACGATTAATTGATCTTTCGTTGTAGCTGCCTCTGCGCTAGAGAATGGAAGAGTTAAAAATCCTAATGATAATAGTGCGCTTAATAATAATTTTTTCATTGTTATTCTCCTTTTACTATCGTAAGAGTCTTACATACAATGAAGTTGTAATCCTCGTAATGCTTTATTTACATTTTCATCTAATGTTTCAAAGAATGTAGTGATTTTGCTGTTGTGTTTGTTGTTGTTATCAATAAGTAATCTTTCATTTAATAAAAGCTCACCACGTAGTCCAAAACTTTGAACTTGAATATTTAGCTCATCTTCATTTTCAGAGATGATTGGTAAGAAATAATGAAAAGCTTTTGTTGGAATGATGTAGCTTTTGCCAATCATGCTTTCTTGATTTGAATTAATCCATTTTTTCGTGACAATTTTAATATTCTTTTTTGAAACGATAAAAGATAGTGTTGTAGATTTTGTTAAACTTACGTCAAATTCACTTGTTTCACATATTTGTAAATTAAAAACGGTTTCATTTTGATGAGATTCAACATTTGTATTAATAAAATCGTGCATTTTATATGCTTCCATTTCGTATTCACCCTTTTTTCAATTTCGAAAAACGACTTATATTTATTCAAATTAATGCTTAGTCATATATTGGTTAAATTTTTCAACAAATTCCGATATAATCTTACAATACATATATGAAGCTAATATGAAGTTAGTATGAGTTTGTGATGGTTTTTTATTGAGAACAAAATAAGAGAGGTTTTTAGTGCTAAAAAATGGATAAAATCTGCATGTTATTAATGCGCCTTTTCGCTATTTCGACTTGAAAAATGATTTTTACTATTTAATAAAGAACGAAAATCACTAGTGTGACCCTTACAAAAATGTAATAAAAATGTAAGCTATTGTGATAGTTATTTCGACAATTTTTTTATACAATAATAGTAAGAAGTTGTACGTGATTGAAAGGAGAGATGACATGGAATGGATTCATGAATTATTTCAGCAATACGGGTACTATGTTGTACTTGTCGGCTTGCTGTTAGAATATATTGCACTTCCGTTTCCGGGAGAGCCAACGTTAGCATATGCGGGATTTTTAGCACATAAGGGTGATTTAAGTTTACCGATTTTAATTATTCTATCCTTTATTGGGACAAGTGTAGGAATGACGATTCAATACTTTTTAGGAAATAAATTAGGTATGCCTTTCATTCAAAAGTATGGGAAATACGTATTTTTAACGCAAAGAAAAATTGACTTAACGAGAATGTGGTTTGATAAGTATGGGTACTTCTTAATTTTTATTGGTTTCTTTATTCCTGGTGTACGTCATTTCACAGGATACTTTGCAGGAATTATTAATTTACCATTCCGTCGTTTTGCCATTACAATTTATTCAGGTGCTCTATTTTGGGTATCATTCTTCTTAATCGGTGGTTACTGGTTAGGTGGAAACTTACATGATATCTTTGGAGTGCTAGAAGGTCATATCGGTAAAATCATTTTTGGAGTTATTGTGATTGTAGCGGTTACGTTAGGTATTCGTTTCCGTAAGCAGTTAAAACGAGTATTACTACAAAACGCAAGTTAATATGAAATCCATTCTATGTCAGAATTTAGGAAGTCAGTGCAAAAGCACTGACTTTTTTATTTTCAAGACTATGTTTAATGCGCATTTTACATTCTTTATAGGAATTTGATACAGGATAAGAAATAAGTATCTTGTCAATTATTATAGTCGTAATGACAATTATAATTGACAAAGATAAGGATATTATTTACAATTTTAATTAAATAAATGAAAAAGAGGGAAGACATGAAGCTTCAAAATCGAGTGAGGGAATTGCGAGCAAAGCATCGTTTATCACAAGGGGATTTAGGGAAAGCGATTGGATCATCACGGCAAACGATTAGTTTAATTGAGCGCGGGGATTATGCACCATCTATCGTATTGTCGTTAAAAATCGCACAAATTTTCAATGTACCGGTGGAGGAAATATTTACGTTAGTAGAGGGGGAAGAGGACGATGAAGAGTAAACGAAAAAAACAATTTGATTCTGTGGGGAAAATAGCATTAAGTATGATGGGTGGCTTTTTAACGTCTTATATAGCTTTAAATTTACTCTCGGATGAACCGAGAAAATTATCATCCAATACATTTATAGGTATATGTACTATTTTTGGAATCTTAATGATGTACTATACTTGGAAGAATACACGTATGTTAGCAGAGGCACGCGATGAAGAAGAGAGCGTACAAGGCAGAAAATTAGGCATTATAAGTATATATTTACGTGTAGGCGATATAGTTACGCAGGCATGGTTTGTATATGCAGTTATTACATGTAGACGTGCACTGTTGCAGGATACAAATGTTTCATTTGCGGTGTGGAATTTAGTAGCTTCTATTGTTTGTTTAACTACTGTAGTAATTATCGGACTTATAACAAAAAATCGTTATAATAAGCTATATCCTGAACAAGGTGTAACGTATATGGAATCTATGAAAATGTGGACGAAAAACGCAGATGAAGGATTAAAGCACATTGTGCATGAGGCTGGATATAAAGCGTATGAATTTACGAATACAATATTGGCATATGTATGGTGGGCTGCCGTTATATATACAGCTGCTAGTGATATCGATTTTGTATTAATTGGCTTAATCTCATTTATTTGGATATTGCATCTCGGGAAGTTCATGTACGAAATGCAAAGAAAAATGATTTATTAAGGGGAGAAAAAGGTGGATATTTTAAGAAGGCCAGCTGGCTCAATGACAGTGGCGCTAATTCTGTCCATTTTATACGGAGTAATCCGAACTGGGAAATTAGAAGTAATTTTGAACTTATGGGCAATAGTTGGAATTTCATTGTTAGTGTTAGCCATTCATGAGCTAGGACATGTAGTATTTGGTGTAATAGGTGGTTTGACATTTAAATTTATGACAGTAGGACCCATTACTATTCAAAAAGAAAAGGGAAAATTACGCATTCGAGAAAATAAATTGTGGGCTTACTTTGGAGGCGTTGCAACACTAGTACCACCTTCTATAGAGACACCGAATCTTTCGAAAAAGTGGGCGTGGCTCACTTTAGGTGGACCGATTACGAGTTTACTATTTGGTATTACTTCCGGTTACATATATATGGTGAGTTATTATCAATATCTTTTATATTTTTCCTTTTTCCATTTTGCAATCTTTGCGGTTACAATTGTGCCGATAAAAGGGATGCTTATGAGTGATGGGATGCAATTTCTTATTTTAATTAAAGATGATGAAAGAGCTAGAAATCACTTATATGAGATTCAAATATCGAGTGAGTTATTTAGTTATAAAAGACCGAAAGATTGGGATGAAAGGTTAGTAGAATTGAGTGAGGAGAAAATAAAAGAGAATAAAGGGATAAGAGAGATAATGAGTAGACTTATGCTCGTCTTTTTTGCTCGTGCAGATCAAGAGGGAATGGAAAGAGCGATACCGTATATAGAACGAATTGTTCAACTACCTGTAACGAAAGAAAATAAGTTTTTCGTTAGTAGTTTTCATAGTTGGTACCTTTTATATAAAGCCCTTTATCAGATGGATAGTCTTTCTTTGCAAGAAGCAAAGGAACATGCAAAGGCTATTACAAAAATGGACCTAAGTGGATATTACCGTACACAAGGAATTATTAGATATGTAGAGGGTAATATGGAAGCGTCCCGTACTTATATGAAGAAAGCCGATCAAGAATTAAAGAGCGCCGAGAAGAGTGAGATGGGATATTTACAAGTAGAAAGAGAATGGTTTGAGCAGCTGAAAGAGAGGGTATCTTACGATGGGTGAGGTATCCTCTTTTTTCTATGTCATCTTATGCCGTTCCATAAACAGCCTAGGACGAGTAAAATGAGATAAGAAGAGCAAAGCTTGGAGGAATTCTAGATGGAAATTTTAACGATTATTTTAATCGTCTTGCTCATTTATGCTGTTTTTAAAGTGGCATATGTAGCATTAAAGATACTCGCGATCTTATTAATTATCTTTTTAATCGTAGAGTTCGGCAGTAAATTGCTTGGTGGATAGGGTATGTTGTGCGTTTTGAGTGTCGAAGGTTGTCGGTAAATCGATATCTTGTGTCGAAGCGTCGATATAATGAAAAAATCGTTGATATAAGTGGAGAAACGATCGATATATTTGAAAAATCGTTGATATATTTTAGTGAATACGAAGTGGGGTATATGGAAAAGAAGTTGCCGTGAGGGCAACTTCTTTTTATCGTGATGCGGGGTATGCAAACCAACATAAAAAAGCTGGAAGAGTATCTTCCAGCTTAAGAGTTACTTTCAATTTGGCGACCGCTATCTTCTTCATTGTCTTGTAATAGGTTGAATACGTCTGCTAAGCAGAATGCAATGAACCAAGTCCATAGACCGTGGAAGAAAGCTGAGCTTAATTGAAGTGGTAATGTATAGTTTGTCATTGAGTAGGAAATACATCCACCAACGATTCCGATCATTGTTAATAACATTGTTTTTTGAGCGTTTTCTTCTGGATTGAAGAGGAAGTAAATGTATCCGCCTAAAATTGAAGCGCTTACAAGTGTTTCGATTCCATTAAAGATGATATTCTCTCCAAGCTGAGTGTTTGTCCAGAAGCAGATTGTTCCGCCGATAATAGCAAACAGGACAGCTATTGTATATCGTATATATTGATTCATATGTTCATCTCCTTATGTAATAAGATGATTTGGAAGTCAAAAAGGTAGGTATAGTATATTGAAGTGAGTTTTAATTGTACGTATCTTTTTATAAAAAGATCATTGAAGAGTAACTAAGATGATCGGTTGTTTAAGCCGTTACGTGTATGGTGTCTGAAATATACCCGACTGCTCGTTTCTTTTTGCTTGTAAAATAAGAGAAACTTCCAAGTCTATATACTCTTTTTTTGTGAGTCTGCTTTCATTATAACACATTTAGGGACATAATAATAGAATTATCTGATTTTGTAATAAGTGTAAAAAATAAAAAGCGCAAGGAAATACCATTAACGGTGCAGTTTAGTGGAAGAAGGATTTTAATTTATTATGATGAAATATGTAATCAAGGTGAGATCTAAGAATGAGGCTTAAATACTATAAAAAATGTTTTATAGCATGAATGTAAGGGAGGAGAGCTAACTTGGAGTTCACAACAGAAAGATTAATAATTAGACCTTTTAAGAGTACTGATTTACAGGATGTATTTGCTATTTATAATAGTGATGATACATGTAAGTTCCTATTACATAATAAGTGGACTCATGAAGACATGCAGAAAAGATTTAATAAGAAGATAGCAAATCATGTACTTACTAAAGAAACAATATTAAGTTTGGCAGTTATATACAAAACTAAAGTAGTTGGTGATTTATCCGTATGGTACACAAATATGAAAGACACTGTTGAGATTGGTTATAGTTTTTCAAATGAAGTAGCTGGGAGAGGTTTGGCGACAGAAGCAGTAAGTAGTTTGGTATTGAAATTATTTAATGAATGTAATGTACATCGTATACAGGCTAATCTTGATGCACGTAATACGGCTTCACAAAAATTGTGTGAACGAATAGGTATGAGAAAGGAAGCCCATTTCATACAAGATTTTTGGAATAAAGATGAATGGACAGATAGTATTGTATATGGAATGCTATCCTCCGATTTGTAGTAATAAACTTAGTGATTTTATTATGCTAAAAGGTACGTTAGTTGAATAACAAAGGGCATAACATATTATATATGACTAATATGTTATGCCCTTTAATTTATTAACCTTTTTATATGCGTTTGAAACGGCCGACAATTTCAACTGTTTCAGTAATGTTCATAAATGCTTTGTTATCCACTTGACGGATAATACGTTTCATTTCGCCTAACTCATAGCGAGTCACGACAGTGTAAATCATTTTTTTCTTATGGTTTGTATAGCCGCCGACAGCGTCTACCATTGTCACCCCGCGTATGCCGTGATGTAGTAGTGCGCTTTTTATTTCCTCGCCTTTTTCTGTAATAGTCATTATCGTTAATTTAATATGTTTCGTATGCACAGCGTCGATAACTTTGCTGACTACAAATCGACTAATTAACGTATAAAGTGTAATATCCCATCCGAAAATAAAACCTGCTGCTACAAGTAAGATTAAGTTGAATACAAATATGATTGCTCCAATTGAAACATCTCGATATTTCGCTACAATCAATCCAACAACATCAAAACCACCTGTTGAAGAAGCAAATCGGAATATAATTCCTGAAGCTGCTCCGCAGATAACACCACCGAATACAGAAGAAAGTAAAATATCGTCTGAAACTTGGTGTACCGGGATAATGTTCATCGCTAACGATGACACAGCTACAAAGTAAGCTGTTAAAAAGGTTGTCTTCTTGCCTAAGTAAAAGTGACTTAAAATAAGAAGAGGAATGTTTAGTAAAAAGATAAGTGCACCGATATTGTAGTGCATTAAATAACCGATAATCATCCCTACACCAGCGAATCCACCGCTAATCATATTATGCGGGATAAAAAACATATTCATAGAAATTGCATACAAAATAGAAGCTATAAAAATAACAACCAACTGTATCATAAATTCTAAGTGAAATGTTTTAGCTGCTGGGAAGGATAAAAAGGCGGTGTCGGGAACGTAATCGGCGTCTCCTAGTTGACCCATAGTATGTTTCATCTCCATATTCATTTTTGATTACAAGAAGAGAATAAAGGTTTTTTCAAAAACTGGCAATAGTTTTATTATAATGCAAAAATTTTATAAATTTCTAATAAATCAAGCCTATTCATTGATGTGTGTGAATATGCTAAAGAAAGCGAATACAACGTTTCTTAATTATTGTTTTCTTGAGAAAATATGCAAAATACTTTTTTTGAAAATAAAAGGAAATAGAGAATATTTGCCCGATGTGCTAAAATGACCTTATTAAGGATGTGAAGCGATGGAATTTTTATTGCAGGATGCAATTCTATATATATCGTTTGTAACGACGGCACTTTGTTTATTAGAAGTTTTCTTCCTTGCTAATGTTTCTCGCTTTGTGCGTCAACAAGCATCAAGCGGTAGACAAAGAGCTTTTGCGTTAGTTGATACATGTGAAGATAGTGCGGGAAATGTACCGCTATTTTCTATTTTTTATAAATATGGAATGATTCGTTCTGTACGTAGACAAGAATCAAGTGAAGAGAATGACGAGGTCGGTCCGTATACGCCAATGTTTCGCTAAATAATTACGAAACATTGGAGGAATGAACATGTTAAAATCATACCGAGCTGTGCTCGTTAGTTTATCATTATTATTTGTTTTTGTTTTATCTGGTTGCAGTAATGCAGCCCCAATTGATGCACATAGTACGGGAATTTGGGATCATTATTTTGTATATCCAATCTCGTTTATGATTCAATTTGTTGCTCATCATATACCTGGAGCTAGCTTTGGGATTGCTATCATTATTATGACGCTCGTTATTCGTTCAGCAATGATTCCATTAGCTGTTTCGCAATATCGCAGCCAAGCGAAAATGAAGAAAATGCAACCTGAATTGCAGAAGCTAAAGAAAAAGTACGGTGATGTAAGCAAAGACCTTGAAAAACAAAAGCAGTATCAAAAAGAAATGTCAGAACTAATGAAATCAGGCGGTTGGAATCCACTTGCTGGTTGCTGGCCAATTTTTATACAAATGCCGATTTTCTCTGCTTTGTATTATGCGATTAGCAGAACTGAAGAGATTCGCACATCTTCGTTTTTATGGGTGAACCTAGGACATGCAGATCCATATCATATATTACCGATTATTGCAGCGTTAACGACATTTATTCAGATGAAAGTTTTCCAATCGAATATTACACCTGGAGAACAAGTACAGATGCTAAAGATGCAGCAAATTATGATGCCGGCAATGATTCTATTTATGGGGTTTGCGGCGCCATCAGGACTTGTGTTGTACTGGATAACAGGTAACTTATTTACAATGACACAAACAATTGTATTAAGAAAAATAATGGAACGTGAAGAGTTACAATTACAAAAAGCATAGAGAAACACCGCTCATTACGAGCGGTGTTTTTTTGTTAAATCGTTAAGGAAATGTTAAGAAACCGACATTACTATAGGCATTGTATACGAAAGTGTACATGCATTAGAAATATGAAGGAGGAAATTTCCTATGAAGAAGAAAACAGTTGGTTATTTAGCGATTGCAGGTGCTTTATCATTCGGAATCATTGGAGGAGTCGGCATTCCGGCATTCGCGGCAACGAATACTCCAGCAGTGGATCAGCCTGCAAAAACGGCGAAAAAGGATTTGGATGACGCTACAAAACAAAAAGTAAAAACAATTATGGACGATACAAAGAAACAGTTAGAGGAACTAGGTGTAAAGCTTCCAGAGAAAGAGAAGCGTAAAGACATGTTTGCAGGATTAGATGAACAGGCGAAAGAAAAAGCGAAGTCCATTTTAGAGCAAGAGAAGTCTGGTAAATTAACACGAGAACAGGCAAAAGAAGAATTAACAAAATTAGGCGTGAAGTTCCCGGAAAAGGGTAAGCACAAAGAAATGTTTGCGGGATTAGATGAACAGGCGAAAGAAAAAGCGAAGTCCATTTTAGAGCAAGAGAAATCTGGAAAATTAACGCATGAGCAAGCAAAAGAGGAATTGACAAAGCTAGGCGTGAAAATGCCGGAGAAAGGTAAACATGGAGACATGTTTGCTAACTTAGATGAACAGACAAAAGAGAAAGCGAAGTCCATTTTAGAGCAAAAGAAATCCGGAAAATTAACGCATGAGCAAGCAAAAGAAGAATTAACAAAATTAGGTGTGAAACTTCCAGAGAAAGAGAAGCATGAAGACATCTTTGCTGGATTAGATGAAGCAACAAAAACAAAAGCAAAAGCGATTTTAGACAACGAAAAGAAACAATTAGAGGCATTGAATGTTGATTTACCGCACCATAAGTTTTTTATGAAAAAAGAAGATAAATAATTGATTTATGTATCTTTCGTGTGGGCAACCGGAAGGTACGTGCGAGGACCGATTTCTGTCAGCAGAAATCGGTCCCTTTTAATGATTCAATAAAATTCTTTTCATTGTTAGTATGTATCCGAAGATGCAGTAGAAGATTGCAAAACCGATAAACACTTCCGTATATTGATATTTACCCAATACGTAGAAGGAAACAGCTGGTATAATAGCTACCGCTAAAATGCTATAACCAGGATACTTGTGCCGATGCATGATAGCGAATAGAATAGAGAGAAACGTAGCAATGATACAAAAGACAGCAATCATTATTAGTACACCTCCTAAATGGATTATACCATTTTTAGGGAATTAGAGAAGTTTTGTATGTTCTGTTATAATATAAGAAGAGAAATATTTCCTATGTTATATAAAAAAATATATTGATTTTTTCTAACAATTCAATATAATGAACAATAACTACAAAATTCGACATTAAGAAGTGATGATGAGGACATGATCAATTTTTTACGATTTTCAGAGAGGGAAGCCTTTGGCTGTGAGCTTCCTAATACGGAAAAATGGATTACCACCTCTGAACTGCAGCAGTGAACGAGCATCTAGTAATTGCTTGCCGGCAAAAACCGTTATTTAGACTTGAGAAATTGGTGAAGTGTGTTACTTTACGAATTGAAACAAGGGTGGAACCACGAATACAACACTCGTCCCTTTTTTAGGGAGGAGTGTTTTTTTATTTCATTTTTGCATCACACTAGGATTGGAAGGAGGATACGCAGCATGCATCATGATGAGAAGAACAAAATTGGTTTAACAGTAGCACTTTCTATCGTAGTAGGAACGATTATTGGATCTGGTGTGTTTATGAAACCAGGGAGCGTATTAGATTACTCGGGGAGTTCTAATATGGCCATTCTTGCTTGGGTAATTGGTGGTCTGTTGACGCTAGCAAGTGGTTTAACAGTAGCTGAAATTGGAGCGCAAATCCCGAAAAATGGTGGGTTGTATACGTATTTAGAGGAGATTTACGGAAGTTTTTGGGGATATTTATCAGGTTGGATGCAAACAATTGTTTATGGACCTGCTATTATCGGAACATTAGGTTTATACTTTAGTTCTTTAATGATTAATTTTTTCTATTTAGATAAAGTGTGGAATTTACCAATCGCAATTGGAACGGTTGTGTTCCTTGGCGTTGTAAATAGTATGGGAACAAAATACGGAGGTATCGTTCAAACAATCACGACAATTGGGAAGATGATTCCGATTGTGTTAATTGTTGTGCTAGGTTTCTGGAAAGGGAATAGCGATATCTTTAACGTAGTTGTGCCGATATCGGAAAATCAAAGTATCGGTATGGCAATTTTAGCAACGTTATTTGCTTATGACGGCTGGATTTTACTTGCTTCGATTGGTGGAGAAATGAAGAATCCAACAAAGTTATTACCGAAAGCAATGACAGTAGGGATTTTAATCGTAACGGCTGCTTACGTATTAATTAACTTGGCGTTATTAAATGTATTACCAGCAGCGAAAATTGTAGACCTTGGAGAAAATGCAACAGCGACAGCTGCAGGCATGTTACTTGGAGAATATGGTGGGAAAATTATTAGTATCGGTATTATCGTTTCTATTTTCGGTTGTTTAAATGGAAAGATTTTAACATTCCCACGTATTCCAATGTCTATGGCAGAGCGTGGACAACTTCCATTTTCTAAGTTTATTGCAAAGGAAAGTCCGAGATTTAAAACACCAGCAAATGCGATTACTGTTGAAATCATTTTAGGAATTATTTTAATGATTATTAGTGATCCAAATAAGCTATCTGAGATTTCCGTATTCATTATTTATATTTTCTACGTAATGACGTTTATTGGTGTCTTCATCTTAAGAAAACGTAATAAGAATAAAGAGCGTGCATATAGTGTACCGTTATTCCCAATCGTACCAATCGTAGCGATTTTAGGTTCGTTCTTTGTAATCGGTAGTGCGATTATTAACGATCCAGTAAGTTGTTTCTTATCAATTGGAATTGTCTTTACTGGACTGCCGGTGTATTGGTATTTAAATAAGAAGAAAGAAACAGAATGATGGAAGGGTAGGCGTATAATACGCCTACCTTTTTTACTGTAAAAAAATTATACTTGCGTCCACTTTCTATTTTGGTTACTATAATCGTAGTAACCAAAATAGAAAGCGTGGGGAAAGACTTGAATTTTCGTGTTTATATTTTAGCTATCGCGGCTTTCGTAGTCGGAACGGTTGAGTTAATTATAGGAGGAACGCTCGATTTAGTTGCCAATGATTTAGGAGTATCTATTAGCGCAGCTGGTCAGCTTATAACAATATTTTCGGTAGTATTTGCTTTGTCAGGTCCAGTTTTATTAGCTGTGACAGGGAAGTTTGAAAGAAAAACATTGTATGTTGGAGCATTATCGATTTTCTTAATCGGAAATATTATTTCCGCGTTTAGTGTGAATTACGGAATGCTAATGTTCTCAAGGGTTATTTGTGCGGCGAGTGGTTCATTAATTATTGCACTATCTGTAACACTTGCGTCTAGTGTAGTAGAACCGCATTTTCGTGCGCGTGCAATTGGAATCATTTTTATGGGAATTAGTGGATCACTTGTACTTGGAGTACCGCTCGGTCTTGTACTCGGAAATGCATACGGATGGCGTGCACCATTTGTATTAATTTCTGTGTTAACAGTTATGGCAATAGCTTGTATTTCATTGTTTTTAACGAAAGTACCACCGACATCGGTATTATCAATAAAAGAACAACTTGCTACTTTAAAAGATAAAAAAATTGTAAGTGCACAGTTAACATCATTTTTGTTTTTAACGGGGCATTTAACATTGTATGCATATTTAACACCGTTTTTAAAAGATGTCATGCATGTTGAAGCAAACTGGATTAGTGTGTTTTACTTTATTTTCGGAATCGCAGCAGTAATCGGCGGCGGATTCGGTGGTTGGCTTGCTGATAAATGGGGATCGAAGAAAAGTATTATTTCTATCATTATCGTATTTGCGTGTGCAATCTTCATACTGCCATTAATGACATTCTCATTCCCGCTCTTCATCATTATGATGGGACTTTGGAGTATGCTGAGCTGGGCGATTTCACCAGCACAGCAAAATTATTTAATTGAAATTGCACCGGAATCAGCTGGTATTCAGCAAGGTTTAAATAACTCTGCGCTTCATTTAGGAATTGCACTTGGTTCAACAGTAGGCGGAGTTGTTATTGAAAAATCATCTGTTATATATAATGCTTGGGTAGGCGGTGGCTTTATTATATTAGCACTGCTTTGCGCGATTTTCTCGATTATGAGAGGACGCTCTACTCAGTTCGTGAAAGAAGAATCTATCGTTTGATAGGTTCTTTTTTATTTGTAAAAAATTGCAGGTTTTAGTAGGTAAATGGAGAAAAGGGTATATAGCGAGGTGAGGTATATGTATACGAATTTTTCAATTATTGGTCTTCTAATTTCAATGCTTCCGTTGTTTCTTATTATTCTTGCACTTAGATGGGTTCGTTTCATCTATCAAAATTCAGAGAAGCAAGTAGAGCAAAATGAAAAAATCATTGAGCTGTTGATAGAGATAAAGGAACAAAACGAAAAGGAGTCTAAGTGAAAAATTAGACTCCTTTTTATTATTTAATTAGTACCTCAATTTCATCAACAAACTCTTAATTTCCTCATCTTCCATAAAGAGATCGTGGTGCTTCTGGGTGATCTTTGCAAGTGCAACGTCGTGATAGAAAAATTCTGTAAAGAACTTTACGAAAGGTTGTGACATTGTTTTCATCGCTTGCCATGACTCTTGTTCTACGCCAGCAAATAAAATTTCACGATCGTCAACGATAAGTAGCAAGTAGCGCTCTAATGCATTAGGTTCTTCAGCTGGGATTAGAAAATGCATGTTTTCTAAGTCTGTTTCTACTTCTCCAACAATAAGAGATTCAATTTGAACACCTTGTTTTGCTTTTTGTTCTAGTAAAGGGAGATATTCTAAAAGAGTATCATTCCAAGCTGAAATACGGATTGATTCTTGTGCACTTTCAATGAGTTCTTTACTTTGAACTCGAATAGAAGATTGCATTTTTAAGCTCCACACACGGTCATCTGTAAATGATTTTTTTGATATGTTTGTTTCTAGTTCTTTAATATTTGATTGGAATTCTGTCGTTAATTTTTCAATTGCTAGTTTTAGTGGTAATGCTGTATACAATTTTTTCTTTTCTGAAACAGAATCCATTACCATTCCTTTATCGATTAGGCGTGCTAGTACTTCATATATTTTTGCTTTTGGAACACCTGAATGCTTCACAATTGTTGTAGCATCTAATGGTTCATTGCTTGATACGACAACTTCATAAGCTTGGCTTTCATATTGTGAGAAACCGAATTTTTGTAACATAGTTCCCTCCGAACGAATGAGATTATATTTTAAGGATAATGAACTATTTGTTTTTGCACAAGTGGTAGTCCGTTTTCTAATTGTATTAAGGTGAGAATTAATTTCAATTTTTTAATTTTATCTATTATACTTAATATAGTGATTAATATAATTACATTACAACGAGAAGGGTAATTAACTGTTACGATTTATTTAACCAATTATAACCAAAGTTAATTAAATATATCAGTAAGCCCTGCTAGTCAAGTGATTGGCTAGTAGTGAGGGTTAACTGCGGGCAATCCCTAAAGCTGATTGAACTACAACGTGGCCAGAAATGGTGAGCGTGAATGTTGCGAAAGCAGAAAAAATCAATCAGATGGTGCAAGGTTAAATCCTAAACACTAGAACAATGGGTCTTCCGCCTCGAATCATCTAAGTCAAAATGGATAAGATGAACGTTCAACGACTATCTCGTATAACTGACGAGAGTACATCACAAGCCTATGGTGGTGGAAAAATCCTCTATCTTTAAGTAGATAAACATATAGTCTGCGCTCATGTGAAAACATGAGAAGTTCATAAGAGAACTGGCTAAGGAATTGCGCCCTTAGTTGAACAAGATACATTTAATTGAATCTATCAAACTTTATTGAAAATTCCGAACGTACGTGCTATGTTAGGTTCAATGAGGTGAGAATAATAATGAAATTTTCACGAGTTAGTCAAGTATCAGAATTAACAGGTTTGCATCCGAGTAGTCTTACGAGAATACTGGTGGAACACGCTACGATTCAGAAGAACAAAACTTTCATTAAAGGAGTTACATTCTGATGATATTGGCGAAGAAAGTTAGACTGATTCCAACGCCTGAACAAGAAAAAGTGCTTAGAAACCATGTTGGTGCTGCAAGATTCGCTTATAACTATTGTAAAAGAATGAGTGATAGATATTATAAGCTATTTGGAAAATCTGTTTCACAGTTAGCTTTACAGAAACGATTTACAAAGATCAAGAAGCGAAAAAGATATGAGTGGTTACAAGACATTAATGCACAAGTTCCTAAACAGGCTTCAAAAGATTTTGATACGGCGAGAAAAAATTCGTTCAAAAAGTACAAAAATGGTTCTCACACTTCTTATAAATCCAAAAAAGATTTAATCCAAGGATTTTATGCCAATTATGAAAGACTGGTTATAGGAAAGAAATTGGTTCATATTCAGTCCATTGGAGAAGTGAAAACAAGCCAACAACTACCAAGAAACAAAAAACCATCCAATCCAAGAGTTACCTTTGATGGTCGTCACTGGTGGATGAGTGTAGGATTCCAAGAAGACTTTGAATTACAAGAACTAACGAACGAGTCGATTGGTGTGGATGTTGGATTAAAAGAGCTTTTTGTAGCTTCTAATGGTATGAAAGAACGAAATATAAACAAAGATGCTAAGGTTAAAAAACTTTTGAAAAGGAAAAGGTCAGCACAAAGAGATATGTCTAGGAGATTTAAAAAAGGTGTAAAAATTCAATCTGTCGGATATGAAAAAGCGAAAGCGGAGCACCTGCGGTTATCTAGGAAAATTACGAATATTCGAAATAACCATATCCATCAAGCAACAGCTAAATTGGTGAAAACCAAACCAATGAGGATTGTTGTGGAAGACTTATCTATCTCAAACCTGTTAAAAAACAAAAAACTATCGAAAGCATTTTCCTTTCAAAAATTAAACTTCTTCTTTCAATGTTTATCATACAAGTGCGAGAAACATGGCATTGCGTATGTAAAAGCTGATAAATGGTTCGCTTCAAGCAAGATTTGTTCATGTTGCGGAGTTAAATACGACCATTCAGTTCAACCAGAAGGACAGTGGAGTTTAAAAATACGTGAGTGGTGTTGTGTTTCATGCAATAGCTATCACGATAGGGATGTAAATGCTGCGACAAATTTATCAAGGTGGGTAAAATAAATGCTTGATAATAGGAGGTAACGATACTGCCTCGTGTGGAGTGTTATACCCCTCGTCCCTTCGGGGTTGCGAGAACACGATGAAGCACTAACTCGTGTAAATTTGATTGAATTGTATAGATTTAGTTAAGTTTATCGTATCGGGATGCTGGGGGGAAGATGTTAAGAAGTTTACGTTTAAAAATTGCGGTAGTGTTTTCAGTTCTTATTTCTATGATGTTCGTAATATTGGGTACAGCTGTGTATCAATTACAGAAAGAAAAGGAAGTGCGCTCCTTAGACGAGTATTCTCAAAATGCGATGGATCTTGTGACAGAGCAACTTACGACATTTGTTCAAAGAACGGATGAAGATATGGGGTATTACGCGAACAGTGAGATGATTCGTAATATGCTTCAAGGTGGGGTTACTCCGGAAGAGGAAGCGTTTTTAACGAAAGAGTTTGCGGAGTATAAAAAGAATCATCCTGGTATTTTAGATTTATATATTGGTACGAAAGATAAAAAAACATTAAGTGCCAATCTTGCTGAAGGTGGGCAAGTGCCAGAAGGATACGATCCAACGACAAGACCATGGTATAAAGATTCAGAGGCTGATGTAAAAAAGGTCCATTGGGGACAACCTTCTTATGAAATTGCAACAGGCAAGTTAAGTGTAGGTGTTTCTAAAGCAATTACAGCTCAAGATGGGTCTGTATTAGGCGTTGTTGCGATGGATGTATCGCTTGGGACGATTCAGAAGTTGCTTCACAATATTCAATACAATAATGACGGAGAAATGTTTATTATAAATGATAAAAATATGGCTCTTGTTTATCCAGAAAAGATAGGGAAAGATGTTTCTAAAGAGCCGCTTATAAAGAGCTTAAATAAAGAGGGAACAAAATATGCGGTCACTACAATAAAAGGTGAAGATGTAGTTGTTTATAGTCAATCATTTGATACGATGAAATGGACAATAGGAATCTTTTATCCGAAAGAAACGATCGATGGGCTATTAAATAGTACGAGAAATACAGTTATTATAATGGCATGTATTAGTTTATTAGTTGGAATCGTAGCTTCCTACTTATTCTCAAGAAGATTAGCAAGACCACTGCAACTATTAAAGAATCACGTTCAAAAAGTAGCAGAAGGCGATTTAACGCTGCGAATGAAAGTGACAAGTAAAGATGAAGTTGGAGAGTTGACGAAGCACTTTAATGATATGGTTGAACAAATGAATGAAATGGTAAGTAAAATTAAAAACAGCGTATCAACGGTGCAACAATCAACGAATAGTTTACATTATTTAACGAACGAAACAGTAGCGGCTAGTAGAGAAGTTTCAGGAGCGATGGATGATGTGAGCGGAGGAGCTTCTACTCTTGCGAATAGTGTGGATGAAGTTTCAGCTCAGCTCGAGAATATGGCGGAGTCAGTGGAACAAATGAATAGCTCCGTTGGTGAAATAAAAGGAGTGGCTGGCAAAGCGGAAGAGGCGTCTAAGCAAGGATTAAATACAATGAGGAATTTAATCCGTACGAGGGGACAATCATCTTCGATTGTTGTTCATACAGAAGAAGCATCGGATAAGTTAGAACAAAGGGTTGGATCGATTCAAAATGTTGTTGAGCTTATAAAAGGCATTTCGGATCAAACAAATTTACTTGCTTTAAATGCTTCGATTGAAGCTGCCCGTGCAGGTGAGCAAGGTAAGGGATTTGCGGTTGTTGCTGAAGAGGTTCGGAAATTAGCGGAACAATCAAAAGAGGCTACCGGAGAAATCACAACGATGATTGGTGATGTGCAAGTAGAAGTAAAAAGAGTTGTAGAAGTTGTAAGTAAATTGAAAGACATTGCAGATGTGCAAAATAAAGTGACGACAGAGGCAGAAATGGAGTTCCGTACAATTATGTCAGTTGTAAATACGATTAGTACTTCAGTTGAAAAAATTGTAGAAGAGGTACATAACATAGGTTACGAGCAAGGAGAAATTACAGCGGTAATGCACACAATTGCTGGTACGAGTCAAGAAAGTGCAGCTGTTTCTGAAGAGGTACATGCTGCAACGGAATCACAGGTGAATCATTTAGAAAAGGTAGCTCACACGATGGAAAGTTTGACAGAACATATGAGAGATTTAGAAAGATTAGTCGAGCAGTTTAAAGTGGAAGAGTAACATATTAGTAAAATGATGAGGATTTCGGTAAAATAGACAATGGATATATAAGAAACGATTATAGGAGGAAGACTACTATGGCAATTGTTGATGTATCGATTATTCCAGTAGGAACAGGGAATCCAAGTGTTAGTGAATATGTAGCAGAAGTACAAAAGGTGCTAGAGAAAAATGCGGATCGCGTGAAGTATCAATTAACACCGATGAATACAATTATTGAAGGAGATCTTCCTGTCATTCTAGAAGTAATACAACAAATGCATGAAGTTCCATATACGAAAGGTGCACAGCGTGTTGCAACAACTATTCGTATTGATGATCGTCGTGATAAAGTAAGCACAATGGAGAAAAAATTAAACTCTGTTCGATCAAAATTATAAGAAAAAGCAGCGATCTTCGCTGCTTTTTTCATATAGGAGGTAAATAAAATGAGTGAAAAGTTTAACGAGCAGTTTGATGGTTTACTGGAGAAATATACTGAGCTGTTACTTGGAGAGAGCAATGAAGAGAGAAAAGAACAGGTACAGAAGTGGGCACTGTATTCTTACATAGCTAAGACGATGCCAGCTTTAGTAAAGCATTGGAATGAAACTTATCCAGATGCGAAAGAAGAGATGGTACAGTTAATTACAGATATTAAAAGGCTGAATGAAGAGAAGCGAAATGAGCAATAAAAAAACTTGAGGTAAATATAATCGCAAGTTTTCTGTATTAATATCCTTATATAATTTACATGGAATATAAAGGATTTTATAGGCATGTCGAATATTTTCGACATGCCTATTTTATGCCTATTAAACTCCATTTTTCTAAATGTCGAAAAATATTTCGGGTATATTTATAAGCAGAAATATAGGTTTTTAAATGTTTTTATAGTATTTTATAAATTATCTAAATAATTATTTGTATCCAATAATTTTAAACAATGATATAATTTTGAAGAGGGGTAAAAAACAGATAAATTACAGTCATAGGGGTGAATTACATGGAACAATTAATGCGAAATTCGTTTCTTTTCTTATCTAAAAATAAAGCGCTAACAAAACTGGCTAAAAAGTACGGTTTACGCTTTGGTGCAGGTCGCTTCGTCGCAGGGGAGACGATTGAATTAGCGACAGCTGCCATTCAACAATTAAATAAGCAAGGTCTTTGTGTAACAATCGATTATTTAGGTGAATTCGTTGATAATGAAGCGGAAGCAAATGAAATGGCTAACCAATCGATTGAAGCGATCCGTGCAATTGGAAGAGAAGGTCTTGATTCGCAGCTTTCTTTAAAGATGACTTCTATGGGATTAGATATCTCTGATGAAATCGTAATGAACAATATGCGCCGTATTTTAGAAGCTGCAAAAGAAAATGGTGTGTTCGTTACAATTGATATGGAAGACTATACACGCTGTGGTAAAACAATTGATATCTTTAAACAGTTAAAATCTGAGTACGATAATATTGGTACTGTTATTCAAGCTTACCTATATCGTACAGAAAAAGATATTGAGGATTTAAATGCTTATAAACCTAATTTACGTCTTGTAAAAGGAGCTTATAAAGAACCTGAAGAAGTGGCGTTCCCGGACAAGAAAGATGTAGATGACAATTATAAAAAGATTATTAAAATGCACTTATTAAATGGAAATTATACTGCAATTGCTTCACATGACGAAGCAATTATTGAATATACAAAAAAACTTGCTGAAGAACATAATATTCCAAGGGATCAATTTGAATTCCAAATGTTATATGGTATTCGTAATGAGCGTCAACTTGAGCTAGTAAAAGAAGGTTACAAAATGCGTGTTTACGTACCTTATGGAAACGATTGGTATGGATATTTCATGCGCCGTCTAGCAGAGCGTCCAGCAAACGTTGCGTTCGTATTAAAAGGAATGGTTAAAAAATAACCAAGGAGAAAATACTCCTTGGTTATTTTAATTGCTGAAATGCATAATGTGCCATTTTCTTCGTATCAGGATATAGTTGCGCGCGAGTAGAAGATAATACGACGTTAATGACGCGTTTACCGTCTTTTTCATCCACTGTTACGACTGTATATTTGCCAAGTGCTGATAGACCGCTTTTACTTCCAATCGCATATGGATCGTCATATAGTTCTTCTCGTCCGTAGTTTGCGATGTTTGGAGAGCGTTCTGAAGTATGTAGAGTTGTACGTGTTGAATTCATATATTCTAAAACAACTGGATACTTTAATGCTTCTTTCGTAATAATAGCAATGTCATATGGCGATACTTTATTTCCAAGTGCATCAGCACCACTTGCGTTCTTGAAAGTCGCATGCTTTGTACCGAGTTCCTTCGCTCTAGCATTCATCATTTTCACAAATTCATTTTTTGATCCTGCAATATGTTCTGCGATGGATTCAGCTATTGGATCTGCACTAATGATAAGCATCAGTTTTAATGCCTCATCACGTTTTAACTTTTCCCCAGCACGAAGTTTAATTTTCTTACTTTGACTTTCTGTTTTAATTGCGTTTTCTGTAACTGTAATTTCTTCATCCTCTTTTACATTCTCTAGTAAAAGAAGGGTTGTCATCATTTTGGCTATACTAGCCGGATAAGAGCGTTCGTCTTCGCGTTTTCCATACAAAACTTCACCTGTGTCTGCATCGATTGTAACTCCATATTGCCCAGTAATATTAGGTTGATCAGCTCTTACAGCTTGTTGCCTTTGTGCATAAGAGAAGAAAATCATCCCTGTAAATAGTGTGGCAATCATTACAATCATAACTATTGTTCGTTTCATTATAATTCCCTCATTTGTTACAAATAAATTGGGCAGAAAAAGCAGCCATTAATCATTATGCCACGTTCTCTGCCCAAAAATATAGCGTTATTTTTCGCCCATATTATGCTTTTTATATTGTTGGTTATTACCTTGGCGTCCTTTTTCAACACCGTGGTTATGCGGACCTGCGTTTCCAGTTACACTAGCTGCACTAATTCCAGCCTTTGAAGGGTTCTTCTTAAGTTTTGCCATATATATTCCTCCAGTTTCGTCAGATTATAAAAAGGGAAAGTGTATTTTAGTGAAGAAAATACATATATAGCATGGGCAAATAAAAGAAAAATATTTATTTCAGAAAATTTTATCAATAAATATATTGCGAAAATTTAAACAGTATCATATATTTATTAGTAGAGGCTCACTCATTGATTGCGACTTATGTCGAAAAATTGAATGAGCATTCATTCAAGAATAGGGGGAGAATTGGATGTTCCAAATTAAAAAGGCTGCTGTTCTAGGTTCAGGCGTAATGGGTTCGGGAATTGCGGCACACTTAGCTAATATTGGTATTCCGACATTATTGCTTGATATTGTACCACCTGCGCTTACGAAAGAAGAAGAAGCGAAGGGACTTACATTAGAACATAAAAGTGTGAGAAATCGTTTTAGTAATACGGCTGTGCAAAAACTATTAAAGCAAAAACCAGCTCCTCTGACAGTGAAAGGAAATTTAGCACTGATTGAAGCAGGTAACTTAGAAGATGACCTTGAGCGTCTAGCTGATGTAGATTGGATTATTGAAGTAGTAGTTGAAAACTTAGATATTAAAAAGAAACTATTTGAAAAAGTAGATGCGGTTCGTAAACCGGGTTCTATCGTAAGCTCGAATACGTCAGGTATTTCAGTTGAAAAAATGGCAGAAGGTCGTTCAGACGACTTCCAGAAACACTTCTTAGGCACACACTTTTTTAACCCACCACGATATTTAAAACTTCTAGAGGTAATACCGACGAAAGAAACAGATCCACAAGTATTAAGCTTCATGAAACTATTTGGCGAAGACGTTCTTGGAAAAGGCGTTGTTATCGCAAAAGATACACCAAACTTTATTGGAAACCGCATCGGTACGTACGGTTTACTTGTTACTCTTCAAGAGATGGTAAAACGCGGCTATAGCATTGGGGAAGTTGATTCTGTAACAGGCCCACTTATTGGTCGTCCGAAGAGCGCAACGTTCCGCACATTAGATGTTGTCGGTTTAGATACATTCGTACACGTTGCAAATAACGTATATGAAAATGTGCAAGAAGAAGAGCGTGATGTATTTAAAGTACCAGCTTTCATGCATGACATGCTGGAGAAAAAATGGCTTGGAAGTAAAACGGGTCAAGGCTTCTTCTTAAAACAAGGAAAAGAAATTTTAGAATTAAATCCTGAAACGATGGAATACGAAGCGCGTAAAAAATTAAAAGCTGCATCCGTAGAGTTAAGTAAACAAGAAAAAGGATTAGCGAATAAATTGAAAGCGCTTGTATACGCAAAAGACCGTGCAGGAGAGTTATTATGGAACATCATTACACCAACTCTTTTATACTCTGCAAAACTTCATAAAGAAATTGCTGACGATATCGTTGCAATTGATCAAGCGATGAAGTGGGGCTTCGGATGGGAGCAAGGGCCATTTGAAGTGTGGGATGCAATCGGCGTTGAAAAATCTGTTCAAAAGATGGAAGAAAACGGCGTAGTTGTTCCTACTTGGGTGAAAGAAATGTTAGAGAAAGGTTTCACTACTTTCTATAAACATGATAACGGCGATAGCTACTATTACGATAATGGCGAATATAAGCTAATCGAGCGTAATAAAAAAGCAATTTCTCTTAAGCAATTAAAAGCGAAAAATGGTGTATTAAAGAAAAATAGCGGAGCGAGCTTAATTGATTTAGGCGACGGCATCCTTTGCTTAGAGTTCCATTCGAAGAGCAATGCAATCGGTATGGATATTACGCAAATGATTAACTACGCTGTTGATGAAGTAGAAAAGAATTATAAAGGTCTTGTTATCGGTAACCAATCGAAGAACTTCTGCGTTGGTGCGAACCTAGCAATGATCTTAATGGAAGCACAAGACGACAACTACTTTGAAATTGAGTTAGTTGTGAAAAACTTCCAAGATGCAATGACGAAAATTAAGTACTCTTCTAAGCCAGTTGTAGCAGCACCATATGGTATGACGCTTGGCGGAGGTACAGAAGTTTGCTTACCAGCAGCGAGCATTCAAGCTTCTAGTGAAACGTATATGGGCTTAGTAGAAGTTGGTGTTGGCTTAATCCCTGGCGGAGGCGGTAATAAAGAGCTATACATTAAACACTTAAACAAAATGGCAAACGGTGTAGAGTTTGATCTGCAAAAAGTTGCAAATAAAGTGTTCGAAACAGTCGCAATGGCGAAAGTTTCAACTTCAGGACAAGAAGCAGTTTCTCATAACTTCTTAGGTGATAAAGATGGTATTAGTGTGAATGGTGATCACTTACTATACGATGCGAAACAGAAAGCACTTGCTTTATATGAAGCTGGTTATAAAGCGCCGATCCGCAAAAAGATACCAGTTGTTGGGGAAACAGGATATGCAACTCTTGCACTTGGTGCAGAAGCAATGCATTTATCTGGTTACATTTCAGAGTATGACCTTCACATTGCGAAGAAACTTGCATATGTCATTGCGGGCGGAAAAGTACCGTACGGAACAGAAGTTGATGAGCAATATTTATTAGATGTAGAACGTGAAGCATTTATTAGCTTAGTAAGTGAGATGAAATCACAAGCAAGAATGCAGCACATGCTTGTAAAAGGAAAGCCATTACGTAACTAATAACGAGGGGAGATATCGTTCATGAGAGAAGCTGTCATTGTTGCGGGAGCAAGAACACCAATTGGAAAAGCAAAGAGGGGTTCATTAAAAACAGTTCGTCCTGACGATCTAGGGGCGTTAGTAGTAAAGGAAACGTTAAAGCGTGCGAATTATGAAGGACCAATCGATGATTTAATTTTCGGTTGTGCGATGCCAGAAGCAGAGCAAGGTTTAAATATGGCTCGAAATATCGGCGGATTAGCAGGACTTTCTTACGATGTTCCAGCTATTACGATTAACCGTTACTGTTCTTCAGGTTTACAAAGTATCGCTTACGGAGCAGAGCGTATTATGCTTGGTCACTCTGAAGCTGTATTATCAGGCGGAGCAGAATCAATGAGTTTAGTTCCAATGATGGGACACGTTGTTCGTCCGAATAGTCGCCTTGTAGAAGCGGCTCCAGAATATTATATGGGTATGGGACATACAGCAGAGCAAGTTGCTGTGAAATATGGAATTTCTCGTGAAGAGCAAGATGCATTTGCAGTAAGAAGTCATCAACGTGCTGCAAAAGCATTAGCTGCAGGAAACTTTGCTGATGAAACAGTATCTGTAGATGTAACGTTACGTACTGTTGGATCAAACAATAAACTGCAAGAAGAAACAATCACTTTCGCACAAGACGAAGGTGTAAGAGCAGAGACGACGCTAGACATTTTAGGGAAATTACGTCCAGCATTTAACGTTCGCGGTTCTGTAACAGCTGGTAACTCTTCACAAATGAGTGACGGTGCAGCATCTGTACTATTAATGGATCGCGAAAAAGCAGTGAGCGATGGCATGAAGCCACTTGCGAAATTCCGTTCATTTGCAGTAGCTGGCGTGCCACCAGAAGTAATGGGAATCGGCCCAATCGCTGCAATTCCAAAAGCGCTAAAACTAGCTGGCTTAGAGCTATCTGATATTGGCTTATTTGAACTAAATGAAGCATTCGCTTCTCAATCAATTCAAGTTATTCGTGAACTTGGTTTAGATGAAGAAAAAGTAAACGTAAACGGTGGTGCAATCGCACTTGGACATCCACTTGGCTGTACAGGAGCAAAACTAACACTATCTCTTATTCACGAAATGAAACGCCGCAACGAACAATTCGGTATCGTAACAATGTGTATCGGCGGCGGAATGGGAGCAGCGGGAGTATTTGAATTACTATAAAAAGTGGAAGCGGCTCGCTCAGAACGAGACGACGCTAAAGCAAAGAATGGAAGCAACAAAGGTTTATAAAAAAAGGGAGAGCCAGCTTCTTTCAAAAAGAGAGAAGCGGCTCATGAAAATATGAAGGAGGAAATTTTCATGGAAAAAACAGTAGGAAATGCGGTTAAAGGCGGTAGCTTTTTAGTTGATGAGATTACGATTGATCAAGTGTTTACGCCAGAAGATTTTTCATCTGAGCATAAAATGATTGCAAAAACGACAGAGGACTTTATCGTAAATGAAGTTCTTCCAGAGCTTGAATATTTAGAGCAACATGAATTTGATCGTTCAGTTCGTCTTTTAAAAGAAGCTGGGGAACTTGGTTTATTAGGCGCTGACGTACCAGAAGAGTACGGCGGAATTGGTCTTGATAAAGTAAGCTCAGCGTTAATCGCAGAGAAATTCTCTCGCGCTGGTGGCTTTGCAATTACTCACGGTGCTCACGTAGGTATCGGATCTTTACCAATCGTATTATTCGGTAACGAAGAGCAAAAGAAAAAGTATTTACCATTACTTGCAACTGGTGAAAAATTAGCTGCATACGCATTAACAGAGCCAGGTTCAGGATCTGACGCATTAGGTGCAAAAACAACTGCACGTTTAAATGCAGAAGGTACACATTACGTATTAAATGGTGAAAAACAGTGGATTACAAATTCTGCATTCGCTGACGTATTCGTTGTATATGCAAAAATCGATGGAGAGCACTTCTCAGCATTTATCGTAGAGAAAGACTACGCTGGCGTATCTACAAGCCCAGAAGAAAAGAAAATGGGTATTAAATGTTCTTCAACTCGTACGTTAATTTTAGAAGATGCGTTAGTACCGAAAGAAAACTTACTTGGTGAAATCGGTAAAGGTCATATTATCGCATTCAACATTTTAAATATCGGTCGTTATAAATTAGGTGTTGGTACAGTTGGATCTGCGAAACGTGCAGTAGAAATTTCAGCACAATATGCAAACCAACGTCAACAGTTCAAACAACCAATCGCTCGCTTCCCATTAATTCAAGAGAAACTTGCGAATATGGCAGCAAAAACATATGCAGCTGAAAGCTCTGTATATCGTACAGTAGGTTTATTCGAAAGCCGCATGAGCACATTATCTGAAGAAGAAGTAAAAGACGGTAAAGCAGTAGCAGCTTCTATCGCTGAATATGCAATCGAGTGCTCTTTAAACAAAGTATTCGGTTCTGAAGTATTAGACTATACAGTAGATGAAGGTGTTCAAATTCACGGTGGTTACGGATTTATGGCAGAGTACGAGATTGAAAGAATGTACCGTGATTCTCGTATTAACCGTATTTTCGAAGGAACGAACGAAATTAACCGCCTAATCGTACCAGGTACGTTCTTACGTAAAGCGATGAAAGGTGAATTACCACTTCTTCAAAAAGCACAAAAATTACAAGAAGAGTTAATGATGATGATGCCAGAAGAAGTAGGCGATGAGCCATTAGCACTTCAAAAGTATTTAGTAACTAATGCGAAGAAAATCGGCTTAATGGTAGCTGGATTAGCGGCTCAAAAATACGGTAAAGCATTAGATAAAGAGCAAGAAATTCTTGTGAATATCGCTGACATCGTAAGCAATCTATACGCAATGGAATCAGCTGTTCTTCGTACAGAAAAAGCGATCAAAACAACTGGTCTTGAAAAGAATAAACAAAAAGTGTTATACACTGAAGTATTCTGCCAAGAAGCATTTAACGAAATCGAAGCAGATGCGAAAGAAACACTTATCGCAGTTGAAAACGGCGACATGCTGCGCATGATGTTATCATCATTACGTAAATTAACTCGCCACACACCACTTAACGTAATTCCGAAGAAACGTGAAATCGCTGCGAAAATTTTAGAAGATGAGCGTTACACAGTTTAATATCTTTAAAGAACAGTAGTCGTTTATACGGCTACTGTTCTTTTTTTGAAAAAAAATTTTTTAGTGACATAAAACTAATACCATTAGTATAATAAAACTAATGGTATTAGTTTTCGTGAAAAGGGAGATGGGACTATGAGGATGATACATGAAAAAACGGTATATCAATTGTCATTTTTGCCAAGAGTGTTTCCTGTGAATTGTTACTTTGTGGAGGAAGAAGCTGGTTTAACTTTAATTGATGCGGCTTTGCCATATAGCGCAAAAGGTATTTTACAGGCGGCTGAGAAAATAGGAAAACCAATTACTAAGATTGTATTAACACATGCGCATGATGATCACATCGGTGCATTAGACGCATTAAAAGAAGTACTTCCTCATGTTCCAGTCTATATTTCTAAGCGGGACGGAAAGCTGTTAGAAGGAGATACGACGTTACAAAAGGATGAACCGAATACGCCAATAAAAGGCGGTGTACCTAAAAAGATAAAAACGGTACCTGATATTTTATTAGAAGATGGCGACCGAGTTGGATCGCTTCTTGCGATTATGACACCGGGACATACGCCAGGCTCCATGTCGTTTCTTGATGTAAGAAATAAAGCTCTGATTGTCGGAGATGCATTCCAAACAAGAGGAGGTATGGCTGTTTCAGGACAAATGAAATTTTGGTTTCCGTTTCCGGCGATGGCAACGTGGAGCAAAGAAATATCATTACAAAGTGCAGAGAAGTTAAGAGAATATGAGCCTTCCTTGCTTGCGGCAGGACATGGAAAAATGATAAACGATCCAGTGGCTTTCATAGAGCTTGCTATTAAAGAAGCGAAGCGGAATATAGAAAGTAGAAAAGAGGGTTAATTGATGTCACCGAGAATCGGACTTACATTACAAAAAATTGTAGAAACAGCAGCAGAAATTGCAGATGCAAATGGAGTACAAGAAGTAACGTTAGCTTCATTAGCGCAAACGTTAGGGGTACGTTCGCCCTCACTATATAATCATGTAAAAGGGTTACAAGATGTACGGAAAAATCTTGGCATTTACGGAATCAAAAAGCTGCATAACAGACTGGAAGAAGCTGCCGAGGATAAACGGATGGATGAAGCAATTCATGCTTTAGGAGAAGCGTATGTAGCATTTGTCCGAAAACATTCTGGACTATATGAAGCAACTTTTTTACGAGATGAAGAAGTAAGAAAAGCAGGTGACGGAATTGTAAAGCTTTGTCTTCAGGTTTTACAACAGTATGGCTTAGAAGGAGAGAATGCACTTCATGCGACACGCGGATTCAGAAGTATTTGTCATGGATTTGCTTCGATTGAACAACAGGGCGGATTTGGTTTGCCGTTAGATTTAGATATAAGTCTACATGTATTGTTGGAAACGTTTATTAAAGGGTTACGTGAATAAGAAGCGAGGCAAACAAAAACCTTAGAAGTGATTCTAAGGTTTTTTAGTGCATATAATTCGAAAAGAGCGGTAGGCTTTTTCTCATTACATGATATTATTTTACAGGTTTGAAAAATGTGTATATGACTACGGAAAGGCAAACGAAAATAAAAGCAATAGGATCTTGATATGGACTAGGCTCAGAGCCCTTCTGGATTTCTGTAAGGAAGTCATGTGTTTTCATGTTCATTGCTCCTTTAACTAATAAGTTTTATATGATGCGAGGGTTATAGTGGATAGGAAGTATTTTTTAAAATTTCATATAATAATTATTGCATAGCAATTCTATTCCTAAAACTATAAAATATAAAGTTTTCATAATATGTAAAATTGCATATTATTCTTTTTGAAAAAATTGTTATATTATCTATATATTTGTATTAAAGGATTTTTGTTAAGGTAATGAAAACAAATGGAGGAATAGTATGAGAAAAACAGTATTAGACGCGTATAATGCAGAAAGAGAAGTAGATAACATAACATATAAAAATCTAGTTGTAACGATTGCAAGCATTCTAGGGTTCTCACTCTTAGGGGGATTATTCCTTGCTTTAGCCCTCGGAATTTTTGGAGAAGAGGTATTACGTGCTAATTTAGAGGGATATTATTTACTTCTATTTGATGCAGCTGTTGTTACTATTGTTTTATTTGCTTATAAACCAGTGCTTCATTTTATTAAGAACATATGGGATGTATCTGTTTTAAAAAATGGGAAAACCTACTTGTATTTATTAATAGGTTTTATCATCATTGCATTAACTCAGTATGTAATGTTAGAGTTGTTTAGCTTTGAAAGTGCAGGGCAGCAGCGAGATCAATTAGGGAGCTTAGGACTTCAAAATAGTCTACAAAGTATTATATATGTGTTAAGTGTTGCTATAATTACACCAATTAAAGAAGAAATTTTATATAGAGGTATTTTGTATCGATTTTTTGAAAAGAAATATAGTTTTCTAGTTGGTATCATTATTTCTTCCTTCATCTTTGGGATTCTTCATGGTGGTTTTCCGGTTACGGCAATGATTATGGGGATTGTATTTGCTATGTTATACAAAAAGACGCAATCTATTATACCTAGTATTATTTTACACATTATATGGAACTTACTTGTGAGTATAAGTATGATTGTATCTCTATAAAAATAAATACATAACCAGTATAAAAGATGAATGGCTTAGCTATTCATCTTTTATTTTTTTATATGTGGGAAAAGTTGATGAATACAATCCAAAAAGAACCAAATACTAATGATGAATGAACAAAGAAAGGCGGGTATGTTATATGCAAAACTTAACAGAGCTTGAAGTAGAAAACTTACGTCATTTAATTGGTGGACACGCAACAATTATTAACAAGTTGGAGCAGTATGCACAGACGTGTACAGATCCACAACTGAAACAAATGCTACAAAAAGATGCGCAAGATGCACGAAATACGAAACAGCAATTAATGACTTTCCTAGGATAGGAGGAAGCGGAAAATGAATGAAAAAGATATGGTAAATGATTATTTAGCAGGATTAAATGCAAGTTTAACAAGCTATGCAAATTATATTGCTCAGTCTGATAATGAACAGTTACATCAAACGTTAATTCAAATTCGTAATCAAGACGAGGCGCGCCAACGTAATATGTATGAGTACGCAAAGCAAAAGAGTTATTACAAACCGGCAGCACCTGCTAATCCGATGATTGTACAGCAATTAAAAAGCCAATTAAGTGCGGAATAACAGGAAAAAGAAAACGAGCGAATTTATTCGCTCGTTTTCTTTTTGTATATGTCAATAAATACATAATAAATATTTTTCCAGTTGTAACAAATATGACGAAAATGGAATATGACAATTCACAAAAAGGACAAAAACTTTGTTCAACATTTCACAAAGTATCCATGGTTTCTATCGTGGGAACCTCTATAATTAAGAATGTAAAGAACAAAAGAAATAGATTATATGATCAATTAGGAGAGATTGCTATGAAAAGACATACAAGAAAAATTGCAATTATCGGTACTGGATTAGTTGGATCCAGTTGTGCGTATTCCATTGTAAATCAAGGGATTTGCGAAGAACTATTATTAATTGATATAAATCATGAACGTGCAGTTGGGGAAGCAATGGATTTATCACATTGCATTAACTTTACAAATACAAGAACAAAAGTATATGCAGGAAGCTATGAAGACTGCAAAGATATGGACATTGTCATTATTACAGCAGGGCCAGCACCAAAACCTGGACAAAGTCGCTTAGATACTTTAGGAGCGAGTGCGAAGATTATGGAAAGTGTTGTTGGTGGTGTAATGGCAAGTGGATTTGATGGTATTTTCTTACTTGCATCGAACCCAGTTGATATTATTACATATGAAGTGTGGAAATTATCTGGATTACCTAGAAATCGCGTAATCGGTACTGGTACATCACTAGATTCTTCTCGCTTAAGAACAATTTTATCTGAAATGCTACATGTAGATCCTCGTAGTATTCATGGGTATTCATTAGGAGAACATGGTGATTCTCAAATGGTTGCTTGGTCTCATGTAACTGTTGGTGGAAAGCCAATTCTGCAAATTTTAGAAGAACAAAAAGAACGATTTGGTGAAATAGATTTAGATGAAATTGTTGAGAAGACTGCAAAAGCTGGCTGGGAAATTTATAAACGTAAAGGAACTACTTATTACGGGATTGGAAATTCTCTAGCATATATTGCGAGTTCAATCTTTAATGATGATCACCGTGTCATTGCTGTATCAGCCATTTTAGATGGTGAGTACGGTGAATATGATATTTGTACAGGAGTACCAGCTATTATTACTAGAGACGGTATAAGAGAAGTTGTAGAACTCAATTTAACAGAGGATGAAGAATCTCGATTCGCAAAATCAAACGATATTTTACGTGATTATATGAAAACAATTGGTTACTAACTTATAGGAGAAGGTGAAACAAATGAAGGAATATATAATGTCTCGTGTATTTAAAGCATCTGCTGGAATCGCACAAGGTATTTTCGTATCCCTCGGAATTGGTTTACTGATCGAAAATATAGGAAGAATTGTTGATATACCATTACTTATTACAATCGGAGTTGTTGCAAAATCACTAATGGCACCGGCAATTGGTGCTGGAATTGCTTTTATGCTCGGTGCAAACGGTCTTGTAATCTTCTCGGCGATGGTAGCCGGAGCGATTGGTGCCGGATCCATTTCGATTACTGAAGCTGGTCTAATTATTAAAACAGGTGAGCCAATCGGTGCATTATTAACAGCAACTTTAGCTGTATATATTGGTAAACGTTTAAGTGGAAAAACTGCGTTAGATATGATGCTCGTTCCATTTGCGGCCATATTAGGTTCTGGTTTAGTAGGCATTTGGTTATCTCATAATATTACTCCTGTTTTAAATGCAGTTGGAGCGTTTATTAAAGATAGCTCAGCTGGTAGCCCATTCATCGCTTCTATCGTTATTGCAGTAGTTTGGGGACTATTACTTATCTCTCCAGCTTCATCAGCTGCGTTAGCAATTGCACTTAGCTTAGACGGTGTTGCAGGTGGTGCTGCTCTTGCTGGATGCGTTGCTCAGTTTATCGGATTCTCTGTCATCTCAGCAAAAGAAAACAATTTAGGTGGCATATTAGCTCAAGCACTTTGTACTCCGAAAGTACAGTTACCAAATATCACTAAAAATCCAATGATTCTCGTCCCAACTGTCGTCGCCAGTGCTATAGTCGGTCCAGTATCAGCATTAATTTTCCAACTGGAAGCAGGAAAGGAAATTGCAGGTCTTGGATTAAGTTCTCTTATCGCACCAATTAATTTAATTTCCAGCCAAGGATGGGAAGTTCTCCCGGCGATGGTAATTACTTATATCGTCATTCCAGTAGCTGTTTCTTATATACTTTACATTGCTCTTAAAAAAGCAGGTCGTATTCATTCTGGTGATATGACTGTACCGCAATCTTAAATTGAAAATCTCCTTAATAATAGATAAAAGCAGACTGAGCCACAGTCTGCTTTTTTATGTTACATTTTATGATTTTGTTTTACTGGAACTTTTATTGGTTCTTTTGCTAATAAGAGCTGAACTCCGAAGTATAGTATGCTTGCAAGTGTCATTCCAGAAACGGCATCTAAAAAGGCATGCTGCTTCGTAAATAGCGTTGATAAAATAATAAGTGTACCGAAGAAAGTAAGGATGTAATATTCAAAAGCATGTTGTTCTCTACGCTTAAAGGCAGCTAACATAATTACAAATGTAGTAAGAACGTGAATGCTAGGGAAACAGTTTACTGGCTGGTCGATACTATAAATATAGCGAACTAGTTCAGAAAATACATCTGTTCCAACGACAGTCGGACGTGGTACAGTTGTTTGCCAAAAATAATAAATAGAAAAACAAGCAAGCTTTCCAAAAATAACACTACTTAAAGTAACATAATATTGCTTTCGGTCAGCAAAACAGTAATAAATAAGTGCGCCGTATAAGTATGGAAACCAAAGTAAATAAGGAATAATAAATGCTTTTACAAATGGAATCCAATCATCTACTACAGTTGTAACGTCTACTGCGTGAACAGTCGATTTATTTAATACGTCGTAAAGGGGACTTACGAGCACGAGTAGAAGTATATAACTTAACGGAAGAAAAGATGAAAGTTTAAATTTCTTCATGTTGATCTCCTATGTTTAGTAATGTAAGTAAATTCAATTGATTATAATATAGAAACGTGAATTGGGCTATCGATTTTACTTACATTTTCTTGAATTAACCTTACGTTTTTGTCACTTGACTAAAAAGAAGGGGAGGGTGCTAAATGAAGCGTTTATCGTATTTCTTATTTTTTATATTGATATGCCTAGTCGGTGCTGGGTGTGCAAAGGATAAAGAAGGAGAGAAATTAGAATATAACGGAAGAGCACTCGTAATTGGAGTTGTTGGAGAAAAACCGAAAGATACGTTTAGGAATATAAAGTTTGAGGAAATGAAGTTAGAGGAACTGGAAGAGAAATCCAAGGAAGTAGATGGTTTTCTAATAATGAAAGATCACTTTCAAGAAGCCTCAACAGAGCAATATAAAAATGTATTTTCATCACTAAAGAAACCAGTGTTTTTTATCGGTTTACAAGATAAATCATATTCGATTTTTATTACAAAAGGGATAGAGTATAACAGTGCCCGAAAAGATGTAAATGCTATGTATACGCAAGGGTTTGCGAATATCGGAAGTGGTGAAGGACAACAATGGGCAATTGGTTTATCGAATGGTGGAAATACAGAAGAAAGTATTCATAATATGTATATCGTCGTATTTCAAACAATTGCAGATTATTTAAATAGATAATGAAGGAGCCTACAAAAGAGGCTTCTTATTTTTTTAATCAAACGTTTGTTTAAGCTGTATGTTCGGTAGGAAGAAACCGATGTAACTCAAGGGTTAACAAAGAAAAATAGAGAATTCATCAAACGTTTGTTTAAGCTGTATGTTCGGTAGGAAGAAACCGATGTAACTCAAGGGTTAACAAAGAAAAATAGAGAATTCATCAAACGTTTGTTTAAGCTGTATGTTCGGTAGAAAGAAACTCCTGTAGTTCAAAGGTTAAGAAAGAAAATGGAGAATTAATCAAACGCTTGTTTAAGATATATGTTTGGTGCAGAATCTAAAAAATTTATATATTTATTTTTTTCTTAACAAATGGCGGAAAAATAAGAAAAATTCGCAGGATTATTAAAAATTATCACGAAATAAGTAAAAGTTTAGCGAATAATGGTTTGAAATAATAAAACGTTTTCTATATGATAAAGGTAAAGGTTAGTAAAAAAGTAGGTGAATTTATGACAGTAACATTTTATTCATATCCAAAGTGTGGCACATGTCAAAAGGCAAAGAAATGGTTTGAGGCAAACGATGTAGCATATGAGATGATTCATATTGTTGAAAATCCACCATCAAAAGAAGATTTACGTAATTTACATGAAAAAAGTGAATTACCATTAAAAAAATTCTTTAATACAAGTGGAATGCGTTACCGTGAACTTGGTCTAAAAGATAAGTTGAAAGATGCAAGCGAAGACGAAATGTATGAGCTTTTAGCATCTGATGGCATGTTGATTAAACGTCCAATTGTAACAGATGGAACGAATGTAACACTTGGTTTTAACGAAGAGCAGTTTGAAAGTGTGTGGAAAAAGTACCAATAAGGTATTTTTACATAATTAATACATTCACTGGAGGTACAGTCATGAGCATTCCAAATAATTTACGTTACTCTGAAGAACACGAATGGGTAAAAACTGAAGGTAATGAAGTTGTTATCGGTATCACTCACTTTGCACAAGGTGAGCTAGGCGATATCGTATTCGTTGAACTTCCTGAAGTAGGTGCAACAATCGAAGCTAACGAGCCATTCGGAAGCGTAGAATCTGTTAAAACAGTTTCTGAGTTATACGCACCTGTAAGCGGTAAAGTTGTAGCAGTAAACGAAGAATTAAGTGACCAACCAGAACTTGTTAACGAATCTCCATACGAGGGTGCATGGATGGTTAAAGTTGAACTTTCTGATGCAAGCCAAGTTGAGAAGTTATTAACTGCAGAAAAATATGCAGAAATGACAAACCAAGACTAATTATAGTCGACTAAAGGACAGCCTTTGTGCTGTCCTTTTTTATTTTTTGTGAAATAATGAAATTCAAGTTATATGTAAATAAATAAGCTATTATGAGAAAAACTGTTTTTTGGTAAGGTTTCATAAGTCTTCACAATCTAAACGAGCCGCTTGCGCTTTTCATTGTCCAGCTCCACCTCCTAGCCCTTCATGTCTAAGAACCTTCCGCACGAGAAGACAAAAAGCGTCTTCTGTGCGAAAGAACCTTAGCCAACAGGGCTAAACAGTCGGTTCCGCTTTTCTTTATGATCCAGCTCGAGCGGCTAGATTGTTCGGTGGCTTCGCTTCTTCCTACAAGGCCAAAAGCGCCTTTACGTCAGAAGCTCCATCCCCCCTCACAATCTAAACGAGCCGCTTGCGCTTTTCTTTTGCAAAAATAAACAGGAAACAACATGAAAATAACGAATATACTATATACTAAGTTCAAGGTTGTATAGTATATGGTGATCGGGTGATGACATATGATTTATGTAGAAAAAGTCATTATTGTAGAAGGTACATCAGATAGAAGAAAGATTGAATCTATTATTCGTGAACCGGTGGAAATTGTTTGTACAAATGGTACAATTGGTTTGTCGAAAATGGATGAGCTCGTTGATCAGTTTTTTGATAAGGAAGTGTATGTGCTAGTGGATGCTGATGATGCTGGAGAAAAGTTAAGGAAACAATTTCGAAAAGAATTCCCGCAAGCCGAGCATATCTATATTGATCGCTCGTACCGAGAAGTGGCAACTGCGCCATCTACACACTTAGCAAATGTATTATGGGGAGCCGACATTGACGTTTATACAGAATATTTACGGTAAGGAATGATAGAAGTGATTGATTGGACAGGAGCCGAAGCTACAGCCCTAATAGAGAACGAAGAAAAAACAGTATTATATGTATATACTCCAATGTGTGGAACATGCCAATTAGCAAAAAAGATGTTAACAGTGGTTGAGATGACAATTGAAGATTTGAAAATTGGGATGTTAGATTTAAATTATGCTCCGCATTTAGCAAAAGAGTATGGGATTGAAAGTGTACCTTGTTTACTTGTTTTTGAAAATGGGACACTGATGAAGAAGATATACGCATTTCATTCGGTTGAATATTTATATACGGAATTAAAGTAGGCGGCAAAAATTTTGCCGCCTCGACATATTTCTTGGGAAATATGTCGAGATGCAGGATGGATACAGTATTTGTCGAGCGAAAATAACAGGATTGCTCTTTAGTTAGAGGGAATGGTATGTAATAGAAAGTGATATGAAGGATGTGATTTAGGGTGAGATTATATTCTTTGCTTCAATCATTTGTAAATTACGCTAATGGTCAATATCATTTAGAACCGCTTTTAAGACAAGAAGAAAAAACTGTTAATTTTCGCTTTGGAGATGAAAGTTGTTCGTTACAAATTTCAAGAGATTATATAGAGTTGGTACATGAGGAAAGAGGAACGGAACAAATCATTTGCTTAGATGAAAAGGATATAGAACAATTGGTGAATGGAAATGTACGATTGCAAATGCTAATGAATGATGGACGTGTACAATATTCGGGAACGTACCGAACGATGTTATTAGTGGAATCGATGTTTCATATATGTAAACCGATGTCAGTAGGTGCTTAAAATTCTGAAGTTTCATTTTTTGCGAAAATTTCTGTTGACATGGTGAGTGTATATTGATACAATTCAAGTCATAAAATATAGACAATTTCATAAATTTCAAATCAGACGAAAATTGAATCTGATTTCTCTTATCAAGAGAGGTGGAGGGACTGTGCCCTGTGAAGCCCGGCAACCGTCAACTTATGTTGAAATGGTGCCAATTCCTGCAAAGCAAATGCTTTGAGAGATGAGAGAGAGGGATAATGTTGTTATATACGCATAAAAACCTTTCTGCTTCTCTAAAGCAGAAAGGTTTTTTTATTGTTTGAATGTGGAGGACATTCAAATAATAAAAGTAATGATAACAGTGGACTACACGCATTAAAAATAAAAAATTGCGGAGTCGACCTAAAATCTTTATGAAATCTAGCTCCAGCGGCTAGAACAGTCGGTCGTTTCATCCCTTCCTATGAGGCAAAAAGCGCCTCTACGTCAGGGATTCAAACGCCCTCTTGTTCTAAACGAGCCGCTTGCGCTTTTTATTTAAAAAAGGGGTGATACACCATGATTCTATTAGAGAATGTAAAGAAAATATATAAAGCAAAAAGCGGTGATGTCACTGCTGTAGATAATGCCAATTTAAAAATAGATAAAGGTGAAATATTTGGTGTTATCGGATATAGTGGCGCTGGAAAAAGTTCTTTAATTAGATTGTTCAATCAGTTGGAGAAACCAACTTCTGGCCAAATTACAATTGCAAATCGTGTCATTTCAGCAATTACAGGAAGCGAACTTCGTAAGGCAAGGCAAGAAATTGGAATGATTTTTCAGCACTTCAACTTACTTTGGTCACGAACAGTACGTGAAAATATAGAGTTTCCACTTGAAATTGCAGGTGTTGATAAAGCGAAGAGAAGAAAACGTGTTGATGAATTAATTCATCTTGTTGGATTAGAAGGAAGAGGAGACGCGTACCCATCTCAGCTGAGCGGGGGACAAAAGCAACGCGTCGGGATTGCAAGAGCATTAGCTAATAATCCACAAGTGCTTTTATGTGACGAAGCAACGTCAGCTCTTGATCCGGAAACGACAGATCAAATTTTGGATTTACTATTAGACATTAATAAGCGCCTTGGTTTAACAATTGTACTCATTACACATGAGATGCACGTAATTCGAAAGATTTGTAATCGTGTTGCGGTAATGGAGAAAGGAAAGATTGTAGAAACAGGTCCAGTACTTGATGTATTCCGTAATCCGAAGCAAGATATTACGAAACGATTTGTAAAGCAGTTAACGGATTCTGAAGATACAAATGAAACGATTGAAAGTTTAATTGAAAAATATCCAGATGGAAAAGTAATTCGTTTGCAGTTTATCGGTGAGGCTGTAGAAAGACCAGTGCTTCAACGATTGATGCAACGCAGTGACATAGAAGTTAGCATTTTGCAAGGAAATATCGCACAAACGAATAACGGTTCTTACGGTAGTTTAGTCGTTCATTTAAATGGTGAGGAAACAGCGATCCAGCAAGCAATAGAAGGAATTCATCAAGATCAAGTAGAGCTGGAGGTGATTGCACATGGATAAGTTACTTGCAAATGTTGATTGGAATCAAATGTTAGAAGCAACTGGTGAAACGTTATATATGACGGCAATCGCAGCTCTTGCGACATTTGTTTTAGGACTCATTTTAGGATTGTTACTCTTCATGACAGCAAAAGATAATTTATGGGAAAACAAATCAATTAATACGGTGATTGGAGCATTCGTAAATATATTCCGTTCTATACCATTCATCATTTTAATTATTTTATTAATCCCATTCACAAAGATTCTTCTTGGAACAATTCTTGGAGCAAGTGCAGCTTTGCCGGCTTTAATTATTGGAGCAGCACCATTCTACGCGAGAATGGTTGAAATCGCACTTCGCGAAATTGATAAAGGTGTAATTGAAGCTTCAAAAGCAATGGGAGCAAAAACAAGCACAATTATTTTGAAAGTGTTAATTCCAGAATCGTTACCAGCATTAGTATCTGGTATTACGGTTACGACAATTGCTTTAGTAGGCTATACAGCAATGGCAGGAGTTGTTGGTGCTGGTGGCCTTGGAACACTTGCTTACTTAGAAGGATTCCAAAGAGGGAATAACGATGTAACAATCGTTGCGACAATTTGTGTATTACTAGTTGTATTTTTAATTCAGTGGATTGGTGATAGTTTAACGACTCGAATAGATAAACGATAATGAAAAACGGGAGGATGTTTCAAATGAAAAAATTGTTACTTACGGCACTTATTTCAACTTCAATTTTTGGATTAGCTGCTTGTGGCGGGAAAGATAAAGATGAAAAGAAACTTGTTGTGGGTGCTTCTAACGTACCGCACGCTGTTATTTTAGAAAAGGCAAAACCGTTACTTGAGAAAAAAGGAATTGAGTTAGAAATTAAAAAATTCCAAGACTACGTATTACCAAATAAATCGTTAGCGGATAAGGATTTAGATGCAAACTACTTCCAGCACATTCCGTATTTAGAAAAAGAAATTAAAGATAAAAAATATGACTTTGAAGTAGCAGGAAAAATTCATTTAGAACCAATTGGTGTGTACTCTCAAAAGTATAAGAGCTTAAAAGAGCTTCCGGACGGAGCGACAATTATTATGAGTAATTCAGTTGCTGACCATGGACGTGGTTTAGCAATTTTACAAAAAGAAGGTATTTTAAAAATTAAAGACGGAATAGATCCAGTTAAAGCAACTCCAAAAGATATTGCAGATAATCCGAAAAATCTAAAATTCAAAACGGATATCGAGCCTGGTTTATTGCCACAAGTGTATAACAATAAAGAAGGCGACGCTGTTTTAATTAACTCTAACTATGCAATTGATGCAAAGTTAAATCCGGAAAAAGATGCAATTGCAATTGAAGGAAATGATTCACCATACGCAAACATAGTAGCTGTTCGTAAAGGCGATAAAGATAAGAAAGAGATTAAAGCTCTTGTAGAAGTATTGCATTCTAAAGAAATTGAAGACTTCATTAATAAAGAATATAAAGGGGCAGTTGTTCCTGTAAAAGAATAATTGCTGAAAAGGGCTGGTGTATGCCGGCTCTTTTTATAACTACATAACCATTGGGGAGAAGGGGAAATCATATGAAAAAGGTTCTACTGTCAGTTGTTACAGCGTTGTCTGTATTTACATTAGCTGCTTGCGGAGGAAAAGAGGAGAATAAGCTTGTTGTGGGAGCTTCTAACGTGCCACACGCTGTTATTTTAGAAAAGGCACAGCCGATATTAGAGAAAAAGGGTATTAAATTAGAAATTAAAAAATTCCAAGATTATGTGTTGCCGAATAAGGCTTTAGCGGATAAAGAAATTGATGCGAACTACTTCCAGCACATTCCTTACTTAGATAAAGAAATTCAAGAAAAGGGATATAAAATTGTAAACGCAGGAAAAATCCATTTAGAACCTATGGGCATTTATTCTAAGAAATATAAAAGCTTAAAAGACCTACCAGATGGTGGAACAGTGATTATGAGTAATAACGTAGCGGAGCGTGGCCGCATGCTAGCACTGTTACAAAAAGGCGGCGTTATTAAATTAAAAGACGGAGTAGATGTTGTTAAAGCAACAGTAAAAGATGTTGTAGAAAACCCGAAAAACTTAAAATTTAAAACAGATGTTGAACCTGGACTTTCACCGAAATTGTATGAAAATAATGAGGGAGATGCTTTATTTATTAATTCAAACTATGCAATTGATGCAAAATTAAATCCAACAAAGGATGCAATTGCGATTGAAGGATCAGACTCTCCGTATGCAAACATCATTGCAGTTCGTAAAGGTGATGAGAAGAAAAAAGAAATTAAAGAGCTAGTAGAAGTGCTACATTCAAAAGAAATTCAAGATTTTATTAATAAAGAATATAAAGGTGCTGTACTTCCGGTAAGTGAATAAATATAAGGAAAGGGCTGGAAAATTACCAGTCCTTTTTTCTTTATATAAATAAGAAGAAAGGTGTATCATAGAAAGATGTGAAGGAAATACTTATATACATTTGTGAAAAAACGGTTACTTTTTTTCGTCGTTTGCGATATCATTTTATTTGATATAAAATTAGAATGAGAATAAAATGAGAATATGAACGTTTTAGGAATTTTTAAAATGTATATATAGGATTAATGGAGGTATTGAGATGGCTGGTTCTACATTAACGGTTAAAGACTTACACGTATCAATTGATGGCAAAGAAATTTTAAAGGGTGTAAACCTTGAAGTAAAAGGTGGAGAAATCCACGCAATTATGGGACCTAACGGAACAGGTAAATCAACTTTATCTTCTGCAATTATGGGTCACCCAAAGTATGAAGTAACAGAAGGTAGCATCATCATCGACGGTGAAGATGTATTAGAAATGGAAGTAGACGAGCGCGCACAAGCGGGTCTATTCCTAGCAATGCAATATCCAAGTGAAATTAGCGGAGTAACAAACGCTGACTTCTTACGTTCTGCAATTAATGCACGTCGTGAAGAAGGCGATGAAATTTCTCTTATGAAATTTATCCGTACATTAGATAAAAACATGGAATTCCTAGAAATGGATCCAGAAATGGCACAACGTTACTTAAACGAAGGTTTCTCTGGTGGAGAGAAAAAACGTAACGAAATTCTTCAATTAATGATGATTGAGCCAAAAATCGCAATCTTAGATGAAATTGACTCAGGTCTTGATATCGATGCATTAAAAGTTGTATCTAAAGGTATTAACGAAATGCGCGGCGAAGAGTTCGGTTGCCTAATGATTACGCATTACCAACGTTTATTAAACTACATCACTCCAGACTTCGTTCACGTTATGATGAACGGTCGTATCGTTAAATCTGGTGGCCCTGAGCTTGCACAACGTCTAGAAGCTGAAGGTTACGACTGGATTAAAAAAGAATTAGGTATTGAAGACGAAACAACAGAGCAAGAAGCGTAAGAGAGGAGCATAAACATGACAATCGGTACATTACCTTTCGATCAAGAAACAATCCGTCAACGCGCAAGCGAAGTAAACGAAGCAGCTTGGTTGACTGAGTTCCGCTTACAAGCTCTTGCACAAGCAACTGAACTTCCAATGCCAACGCCTGATAAAACGAAAATTGAAAAATGGGACTTTATCGGAAAAGGCGACGCTGCTAAGCAAGAGCCTGTAAGTTCTTTAACTGAACTTCCAGAAGCAGTGAAAAACTTAATCGATGAAAATAACAGCGTATTAGTACAACGCACTGGTACAACTGCGTTCGTTTCTTTAGCAGACGAAGCAAAAGAAAAAGGTGTTATTTTCACAGACATCGTAACAGCTGCAACTGAGCATGCTGAACTAGTACAAAAGTACTTAATGAAAGACGGCGTGAAAGTAGACGAGCATCGTCTAACTGCACTTCATGCTGCATTAATCAACGGCGGTGCATTCGTATATGTTCCGAAAAACGTTGTTCTTGAAACTCCACTTCAAGCTGTATTCTTAGTAGACGGCGAAGAAGCTAACGTATATAACCACGTATTATTCGTAGCTGATGCGAACAGTACTGCAACTTATGTAGAAAACTATGTTGCAAATGAAAATGCTAAAGGTATTGCAAATATCGTGGCAGAAGTAATCGTGGAACAAGGCGCACAAGTGAAATTCGGTGCGGTTGATCTATTAGCAAAAGACGTAACAACTTACGTTAACCGCCGCGGCGTTGTAGGACGCGACGGCCGTATTGATTGGGCTCTAGGCCTTATGAATGACGGAAACACAATTTCAGAGAATGTTACCAACTTAATGGGCGACGGTTCATATGCTGATACGAAAACAGTAACAATTGGCCGTGGTAACCAAACACAAAACTTTACAACTAAAGTTGTTCACTTCGGTAAACACTCTGAAGGTTGGATTTTAAAACACGGTGTACAAAAAGATAGTGCAACATCTATCTTTAACGGAATTGGTAAGATTGAACACGGTGCATCTAAATCAAATGCACAACAATCTTCTCGCGTTCTTATGTTAGATGAAAAAGCACGCGGTGATGCAAACCCAATTCTTTTAATCGACGAAGATGATGTAATGGCAGGTCACGCAGCTTCAGTAGGTCGCGTAGATCCAGTCCAACTATACTACTTGATGAGCCGTGGTATTCCAAAACGCGAAGCAGAACGTTTAGTCATCCATGGATTCTTAGCACCTGTAGTTAATGAGCTTCCAATTGAAGGAGTAAAGGCACAGCTTGTTGAGGTAATTGAAAGGAAAGTTCGCTAATGAATATTCATGAAATACGCAAACAGTTTCCAATTCTTGATCAAAAAGTGAACGGCAAACAACTTGTTTATTTCGATAGTGCAGCAACTTCTCAAAAACCAATTCAAGTCATTGAAACGTTAGAACGTTACTATAAAGAATATAATTCTAACGTGCATCGCGGTGTTCATACGCTCGGTACGAAAGCTACCGACGCGTATGAAGGTGCACGTGAGAAAGTTCGCAAGTTTATTAACGCGAAATCAATGGAAGAGATTATTTTCACACGCGGAACGACAACTGCATTAAATACAGTAGCAGCTAGCTATGGTCTTGAAAATGTAAAAGAGGGCGATGAAATCGTTATTTCTTACATGGAGCACCATAGTAATATCATTCCGTGGCAACAAGTTGCGAAGAAAACTGGTGCAACTTTAAAATATCTTCCGCTTCAACCAGACGGTACAATTTCTTTAGAAGATGTTCGTCAAACAGTTACACCGAATACAAAAATCGTTTCTATTATGCAAGTATCAAACGTACTTGGAACGATTAACCCTGTAAAAGAAATCGGAGCAATCGCACACGAAAATGGCGCAATTATGGTCGTTGATGGTGCACAAAGTACACCTCACATGAAAGTGGATGTACAAGATTTAAACTGTGATTTCTACGCATTATCTGCTCATAAGATGTGCGGACCTACAGGTATCGGCGTATTATATGGTAAAAAAGAATTGCTGAACAATATGGAGCCAATTGAATTTGGCGGTGAAATGATTGATTTCGTAGATTTACAAGAATCTACGTGGAAAGAGCTTCCGTGGAAGTTTGAAGCAGGTACACCGATTATCGGTAATGCAATCGGACTTGGTGCAGCAATTGATTTCCTAGAAGAAATCGGTCTTGATAATATTGAAAAGCATGAGCATGAATTAGCGCAATACGCTTTAGAAAGACTATCAGAAGTAGATGGCGTTACAATTTATGGTCCAAAGCATCGCGCTGGTCTTGTTACATTTAATATTGAAGACGTACATCCTCACGATGTAGCGACTGTATTAGATGTAGAAGGCATTGCAGTTCGCGCAGGACATCACTGTGCACAACCGCTTATGAAGTGGTTAAAAGCTTCTTCAACAGCACGTGCGAGCTTCTATTTATATAATACAAAAGAAGAAATTGATACATTTGTTGAATCGCTAATCAAGACAAAGGAGTATTTCACAAATGTCATTTAATAATTTAGATACGTTATATCGTCAAGTTATTATGGATCATTACAAAAATCCTCGTAACCATGGCGTGTTAGAAGATAGTGTTACCGTTAACTTGAACAATCCAACTTGCGGCGATCGTATTCAACTTACGATGAAAGTAGAAGAAGGTATTGTGCAAGAGGCGAAGTTTGAAGGTGAAGGATGTTCAATCTCAATGTCTTCAGCTTCAATGATGACACAAGCAGTAAAAGGTAAGAAAATTGAAGAAGCACTTCAGCTTTCGAAAATTTTCTCTGACATGATGCTAGGAAAAGAGTACGATGACAGCATCGATTTAGGAGATATTGAAGCATTACAAGGCGTATGCAAGTTCCCTGCACGTATTAAATGTGCAACATTAGCGTGGAAAGCGTTAGAAAAGGGCTTAAACGAAGATAAGTAATGTTAAAGGTTCCTAAAAACGAGGTTATCTAAGGAGGGACACACCAACATGGCGAAGCAACTGCCAGATATCGGCGATTATAAATATGGTTTCAAAGACAAAGACGTTTCGATTTTCCGTGCTGGACGCGGTTTAACAAAAGAGATCGTTGAAGAAATTTCACGTATGAAAGAAGAACCACAGTGGATGTTAGACTTCCGTTTAAAATCACTGGATAAGTTCTACGAAATGCCAATGCCACAATGGGGCGGCGACTTAAACGACTTAGATTTCGATGAAATTACGTACTACGTAAAACCATCTGAGAAATCTGAGAAGTCTTGGGATGAAGTACCTGATGAAATTAAAGCAACATTTGATAAATTAGGTATTCCAGAAGCTGAGCAAAAATATTTAGCTGGTGTATCTGCACAGTACGAATCTGAAGTTGTATACCACAACATGAAAGAAGACCTAGAAGCTCTAGGAATCGTCTTCAAAGATACAGATAGCGCATTAAAAGAGAACGAAGATATTTTCCGTGAGCATTTCGGAAAAGTAATCCCACCAACAGACAACAAATTCTCTGCATTAAACTCTGCAGTTTGGTCTGGTGGATCATTCATCTACGTTCCAAAAGGTGTTAAAGTTGATACACCACTTCAAGCGTATTTCCGTATTAACTCTGAAAATATGGGACAATTCGAGCGTACGCTTATCATCGTAGACGAAGGCGCACACGTACACTACGTAGAAGGTTGTACAGCACCTGTTTACACGACTAACTCACTTCACAGTGCGGTAGTAGAAATCATCATTAAGAAAGATGCATATTGCCGTTATACAACAATCCAAAACTGGGCGAACAACGTATACAACCTAGTTACAAAACGTGCGGTTTGTGAAGAAAACGCAACGATGGAATGGATTGACGGTAACATCGGATCTAAATTAACGATGAAATACCCAGCAGTTATCTTAAAAGGCGAAGGCGCTCGTGGTTTAACATTATCTATCGCGATTGCTGGTAAAGGCCAACACCAAGATGCTGGTGCGAAAATGATTCACTTAGCACCAAACACGTCTTCAACAATCGTTTCTAAATCGATTGCGAAGCATGGTGGTAAAGTAACTTACCGTGGTATCGTACACTTCGGACCAAAAGCGAAAAACTCTCGCTCTAACATCGAGTGTGACACGTTAATCATGGATAACCAATCTACATCTGATACAATTCCTTATAACGAAATCAAAAACGATTACGTTTCACTTGAGCACGAAGCGAAAGTATCGAAAGTATCAGAAGAACAATTATTCTACCTAATGAGCCGCGGTATTTCTGAGCAAGAAGCTACAGAAATGATCGTAATGGGCTTCATCGAGCCATTCACTCGCGAACTTCCAATGGAATACGCAGTTGAAATGAACCGCCTAATCAAGTTTGAGATGGAAGGTTCTATCGGTTAAATAGAAATGCGGAGCCGACTGTTCAGACCCGTTGGCTAAGGTTCTTTCGCACAGAAGACGCTTTTTATCTTCTCGTGCGGAAGGTTCTTAGACATGAGGGTCTAGGAGGCGAAGCTGGACATATTTAAAGTGGAAGCGGCTCGTTCAGAATGTGAGGGGGATGGAGCTTCTGACGTAGAGGCGCTTTTTGCCTCATAGGAAGAAGTGAAGCCACCGAACATTCTAGCCGCTGGAACTGGATAATATATGTATGAAGAAAGCGTCCTGCTGTGCAGGGCGCTTTTTTGTTTTGCGGATTTGTCTTGGCTTGGGAGAGGATACCCGGGTGGGTGTTCAGCTAAATATATCAACGATTTTTCAAATATATCGATCATAAACGGGAATATATCAACGATTATTTCAATATATCAACGTTTCGACAAGGAATATCGATTTGTCGACAAGATAAGACAAAAGAAAATCCTCACATACCCCAAATATTTTATAAGAACAGAGAACGACTAGGTTTAAGACAAAGATACTGACAAATCCACTTGAACAACCACCCACTGAATTCTCTATTAAACTTTTTGACAAATCCACCCCTCCCTCCACTATCTGGAATTATTTCCTGCATTAGCAAAAGTTTCTCATATAAAAAGGACAATCTTTTGCTTTTTCTCACAATGCGAGTACAATGTAAAATAGCAAGAAAAGACGAAAAGTATTTACAGGATTATTGTGTGCGCATAGCGTAAATGGCAGTAAGGAACTGAGAGGAGGTTTTTTCTCTGAATACAAATAAAGAAACAATCATCCACCTTTATCATACAAACGATATACATAGTCATTTTGAAAATTGGCCGCAAATTTCTCGGTTTGTTCTAGGGGAGAAAAAGCGAAGACAGGAAGCGGGAGAGACTGTTTTGACGATTGATATCGGCGATCATGTGGATCGTTTTCATAGTATTTCGGAAGCGACAAATGGGCTTGGGAATACGAAGCTTTTAAATGAGGCGTTATATGATTATGTGACGATCGGAAATAATGAAGGCATTACGTTAGCGAAAGAGCATTTAAATCGGCTCTATGATGATGCTGGATTTGAAGTACTTGTCGCAAATTTATTTGAAAAAGAAGGTGTACGTCCATCATGGGCAAAGCCTTATAAATTACATACAACGACAGATGGGATTACGATTGCTTTTATCGGGTTAACTGTTGCGTATCCAGAGTTTTATCAAATGCTCGATTGGCATATTGAAGATCCGCTTATCCATTTAGAGTCTATTTTAGAAGAAGTGAGAGATGAGGCACATATTACAGTTGTCCTTTCTCACCTTGGAAAAAGTATGGATGAGTATATGGCAGAGCATTATGATATAGATGTTATTTTAGGGGCACATACGCATCATTTATTTGAGCGTGGTGTTCTAATGAATAATACTTTACTTTGTTGCTGTGAAAAGTGGGGACGTTACGTTGGGCACGTGCAGCTTACTGTGGATAAAGAGACGAAGAAGCTGTTGAAAAAGGACGGTAGAGCGATTAAGACGGAACGGTTAGGTGCTTATAGCGAGCCGTTATCCACAATTGAAATACTGCAGGAAGAAAGTAAGCATATAATGGCAGAGCCTGTCGTTCATTTAAAAGAGTCATTACAGGTTGATTGGTTTCATGAGACGCCGTTTTCTCATATGTTAGCAAGTGCGCTGAAAACATGGTGCGGTGCAGAAATTGGCATGGTGAATGCTGGTGTACTTCTTGAAGGGTTAGAAGAGGGTGTCGTAACGCGCGGAGATATTCACAGAATTTGTCCACATCCAATTAATCCGTGTGCTTTGAAAGTTCCAGGAAAGATATTAAGAGAAGTTATTTTGAAAGCACGTAAGCCGAATATGGAGAATCTTGAGGTGAAAGGATTCGGATTTCGTGGGAAAGTGATGGGGAAAATGATTTACGCGGGTGTAGAAGTAATTCCAGATACGATTCCTGGAAATAAAATTTTACTCGAAGATGTATTAATTAACGGGGAATCGCTGGAATTAGATCGTATATATACAGTAGGAACGATTGATATGTTTACATTTGGCTACTTATACCCAGAGCTATCCACACTTTCTGACAAACAATATTATATGCCAGAACTACTTAGAGATGTGTTAACAGATATGTTAATAACTTATAAATCTTCCGTTAAACTATAGGCTAGTTAACTTGTAACACTCATTTTTCTCTTGTCATACAGATAAGAAAGAGAGGAGTGTGAACTATGGTTAATGTGGAGCCAATTATAATTGATAATTATACGTTTATTGCGGTTAGCGTGAAACTTCCAAAGACAAATTTGCTAGCTGTAATGAGCGATAAAGGATATATTATGTGTGGTGCATTAGATGTAGGTCTTTTAAATGAGAAGTTAGGTGATCGAGGAATTATTGCTGGCCGTGCGGTTGGTGTAAGAACGATTGAACAACTTCTTGAAGCGCCGCTAGAATCGGTAACGACTGGAGCTGAAGCATTAGGCATTCCAGCAGGAACGATTGGAAAAGAAGCATTATTAAAAATGAGATAAGCATATATCGTCCCTCCTTCTTGCATAGAAATGATATAAGAAGGAGGTTTTTTTTATGAGTATATTTCGCTCGAAAAACTCGCGGTTTCGAAGGGGACCTATTGCCTTTCGGTATATACTGCTTATGTCGTTTATTCTTTTTGTTATATTACTTACGCAAGGGTTGTGGATTGTGAATAATAATATTCAGCCGACCTTAATTAAATATGGGGAAGTAGAGACGCATAAAATGGCGACGGCAATTATGACGAAGGCAGTAAAGGATCGAATTAATGAAGGATTCGATGTAGATTCATTAATGAAAGTACAGAATGATAAAAACGGAAAAGTATCTACAATTAATTTAAATACAAAGCAAGTAAATGAAATCGTAACGTCAACGACCACGTACATAGAAAAATATTTGCAGCAAGTAGAACAAGGGAAGTTGAAGGAGCTAGGTATTTCTGAAAAAAACGGGGCGACTATGGCAGTTCCTTTTGGGCGTGTAACTGATAATGCGCTTCTTGGTAATATAGGACCAGATATTCCGATTCATTTCACGCCAATTGGGCATGTGAATACAGATATTAAACAAAAAATTGAGCCGCATGGGATTAATACTACAGCGATTCAAATTGTTATGGAAATGGAAGTAACATTGCAAGTAATTATTCCATTTCATACGAAAGAGATAACGGTGAAACAAAATGTTCCGATTGCGACGCGTATCGTTCAAGGGGAAGTGCCTACGTATTATGGAAGTGGAAGTGTTGCTGTACCTGATAAAAAGAAAACAGATAGTTAGTTGTAAATAAAGTGAAACCCGGATCAGCCAGGCTTTTAATGGATAAAAAATAACCGTAGCAATGCAGCTACGGTTATCGTTTTGTATTTGCTCGTTCTTTGCGTTCCCAAAGGCTTAAATGCATGTATGGATCGAAGGCCCATTCTGTATAGCCATTGTCTTTATATATGCCAAAATGTAAGTGGGGCGGAAATTTTCCGGCTGTACCAGGAGGTCCATAACCAGTGCTACCAACAAATCCGATTACTTTCCCTGGCTCAACAATTTGTCCAAGCTGTATTTCTTTTGAGAACCCGCCTAAATGAGCGTAATAATGGTAATTGTTATGAAGGTCGCGAATACCAATGCGCCATCCACCAAGGCGGTTCCAACCTTTCGTTTCAATAATGCCATAGCAAGTCGATCTTACTGGCACGCCATATCCGGCGAAAATATCTGTTCCTTCATGAATCCTTCTGCCGCCAAAACTTCTTCCAGCGCCGAAAGTACTACGGTAGCTATGGTCACTACGGATCGGAAGAGGAAAAGCATTTCCCTCTAAATTAATACGGCCATAATGTTTATAAATTTGGGCATATTCGCTAATTAAATCAACTGTTTTTGCACGTCTATAATATTCCCAGAGCATAATTTTAATACGGTCTTCTGACGTTCCTTGTTTCCTTAAAATAGTCGCTGCGGTATGCAGAAGATCACGGTCGCTATTTGCATTTGCAAATCCATCTTTGTCACCATCTAAACCTATTCCGCCAAATAGAGAAATTGTATGGGGGAGAGTATCGTTACTATTAATAGGTCCAGCCCATATTTCTGGTTTGAAATAAAGGGAAATGATGGCATCTGGTTTTTTCGGAATATCTTTTCTTACGCTCCGTATATTTCTTTCATATTGATCCATTGCAGCTAAGTAATACCATGGAATGCCTGAAGACTGCTCGGTTTCTTTATATAGTGCCATGCGCTTTTCGTATATGCTTTGCTGATTATCTTCACCGTAAGCGATGTTTTGGTGGAGAAGAAAACAAATAGAAAGCAAAAGAGAAATTTTTCGAAGCATGAAATAGACTCCTTTCACAACATCACTCTTTTTAGTGTGGGATATACGGAGTATTTCATTATAGGGAACGATTGGAAAAAATCTTAGAATCTTCATTTGAGCAAATCGCTTTCATACGTTAGAATAGATATGTTACATTGAAAGAAGCGAACACGGTAAACTATTTCATATTGTGCGGAGTTGATAACCATGACAAAACAAACAGAATATAAGCGCAAGCCCGAATGGTTGAAAATTAAGTTAAACACGAATGAAAACTATACAGGCTTAAAGAAAATGATGCGTTCTAAGAATCTTCATACCGTTTGTGAAGAGGCAAAATGTCCGAATATTCATGAATGCTGGGCTGTAAGAAAAACAGCAACATTTATGATTTTAGGTGCGGTTTGTACACGTGCTTGTCGTTTTTGTGCGGTTAAAACAGGCTTACCAACTGAGCTTGATTTACAAGAACCAGAACGCGTAGCAGATTCAGTAGTACAAATGGGCTTAAAGCACGTTGTTATAACAGCGGTTGCACGTGATGATTTAAAGGACGGGGGAGCAGCTGTTTTTGCTGAAACAGTACGCGCAGTACGTCGTAAAAACCCATTCACGTCTATCGAAGTATTACCATCTGATATGGGTGGAGTAGAAGAAAACTTAAAAATGTTAATGGATGCAAAACCAGATATTTTAAACCATAACATTGAAACAGTACGTCGATTATCTGACCGAGTTCGCGCTAGAGCAAAATATGAACGTTCATTAGAGTTTTTACGTCGAGCGAAAGAAATGCAGCCTGATATTCCAACTAAATCGAGCATTATGGTGGGCTTAGGTGAAACGAGAGAAGATTTAATTGAAGCAATGGATGACTTACGTGCAAACAATGTGGATATTTTAACTCTTGGGCAATACCTACAACCATCTAAGAAGCATTTACCAGTTCTTAAATATTACCCACCAGCAGAATTTGCAGAGCTTAAAGAAATTGCACTTAGCAAAGGATTTAGCCACTGTGAAGCTGGCCCACTTGTGCGTTCTTCTTACCATGCGGACGAGCAAGTACGTTCTGCAAAAGAAAAAACAGCAGAAGCTAAATAATGAAAAAAAGAGAGCTAATGATTAGCTCTCTTTTTGTTTGTACTCTAAAACGGTATTTGGACATGTTAATAAAATCTTTTTTAATTCTTCTGTGGATAATTCAATTGTAAATTCAGGAACACCAGGTGTAATTAAAATTTTATCGTACGTATAAATAGCGTTATCCACAATAATTGTTACATCGTGTGAATATCCGAAAGGAGCCACACATCCCGGCGTACAACCAGTTTTGTCTCGCAGTTCATCAGGAGAACAGAGAGATAAGCGTTCTCCTGATAGTTCTTTCATCTCTCCCCGGTTGAGCCTTGTGCCCTCTAACGTAAAAAATACGTAATAATCTCCAGACTTTGATTTTAAAAATAAGCTTTTACTTGGAGTGCCTTGTAAGCCAAGTCTCTCGCGTACGATCCGATCGGTCTCATAATCGAGTACTGGTTCGTGTTCGAATTTTTCATAAGAAACATTTGTTTTATGTAGTAAAGCAAGTACGTCTTCGTACATATGAAATGATACCCCTTTCTATTGTTAGAACAGTCTCTTCTCGTGGCGTCAACTGAATGTTTTGGAAAGGGATATTACTTGGACGATGCTTCCCATAAGCGTTTTATGATACATTGTTCGTCGATTGTAATTTCGTAAATATCAGGATTCGTTAGAGTTCTCCATTCATTAAAGCCAATCGTATGATCAAAATGCTTTAAAATGAGCGTAAGTAAATTGCCATGTGTAACAAGTAGTGTTGTCGTATGGTTTAATTGTAAAACGTCTTGAATAAGCGATAGGGCCCGGTCTGTTGCTTGTTTTGTTGACTCTCCGCTTGAAAAGGCAATATCTATATTTGTAAAAGTAGATTCTAGTTTTTGCATCCAATCATCCATTGGAATGTTGCTCAATATGCGTTCAGTTAATCGTTCATCTTCTTGGATAGATAAGTTAGCTTGGAGCGCATAGGGCCGAATGGAATCGATAGCTCGGACAAATGGGCTTGAAATAATATGATCGATTTGTAGATGATTTTCTAAGAGGAATGTAGCAAGGGTGTTTGCTTGGTCTTTTCCATCGGTCGTTAATTCATCATCACGTTTTTGCCCAATTGCTGAACAATGTCGTATTACAATAATTTTCTTCATAATTCATCCCCATCTTTCAAGTTGACGCTATATACTTCGACAAATGTAGAAATAATTCCTTTTTATTGGAAACAGCATATTGATTTAAATATGTGGAAAAGTAATGTGGATAATGAACATTTGAGGTGCAATCATGAATAAAATGATATGTATTGTATTTAGTCTTTGTTTTTTTATACACTTGTCCACAACTTATGCAGAGTCGAATCAAAAACTAAATTATCCAAGCAATCGAAATAAGTCATTTGTGAGTGAGGATGTTTTTTATAAACAGTTAGATAAGAAAATCTATAAAGAATACAATAATGCAGCATATAGTGTTCGGAAAAAAATCTTATTTAAAGAAGTGGCTGATGAGGAATTTTCTTTCCTACGAAAAACAACCATGGGTTGTCGGAGTAGTGTGATGCTTCAAGATTTTTTTGTTCATCCTGATCGCCAAGTTTATTTTTTCGCTTCCTTTTCTCAAAATGAAGTAGAAGAGTTTCATAAGTACATCGTTATAGATGCAGAAACAAAGAGGGAGCTGCAAGAAGGAAAAAGCTATCACCATTGCGACAATCCATAAAAAATAACCCACCAATCGGTGGGTTATTTTTTACTCCGGCACACTCATTAATTTCGCTTTCATCTTGCGAATAAGAACGACAGCCCCAATTGTGAAGAGAAGTGTAATTCCTTCGGCAACGAAGATGTTGATTGTTTTTGTTTGGTAAAGTGCCGCGAAAAAGTCTACAAATGCGTGGAATAGTATAGCGTATACTAGGAAGATATATTTCTTCTGTTTGACTGCGTATAAAACAAGCATTGTAAAGGCGATTTGAAGCACGAGTGCCATAATTCTTTCTAAGCTACCAAGGAAGTATAAGTAGGCAGGTTGCTGAATTAACATGTCCTGTAAAATGCTAAGCTCGGGTTTTTGTTCAATCAGTCGAGCGAAGCTACCATCGTTAATAGAATTAGCAAAGATTAATGCTTGTAATGCAGAAAAACCGCCAATTAAAATAGATTCAATTCCGCCGTGACCAATTCCATAAGCGAAGCCATCTTTATATTCTAGATATTTTTTTAGTAAGAAGAAGAAGGCAACGAAGCGTCCTAATTCTTCAAAAATACCAGCAGTCAATCCGCCATAAATTGCGAAGACAAACGGATTTTCTAAAAATGGAGCGATTGTTGGATTACCGCGCATAAATAGGTGGAATGGTGTTTCAAGAATTTGGGTGAATCCGATAAAGATAAGAACACCAACGCCGACCACTTTCCAATTCATATTATATTTTTTACGGAAATAAACGAGTACGATAATTGGGACCAGAATCGAGACAATGAGTTGAAAAATGATGCTGGCAATTACAGTATTTGAAACCATACTTTCACCGCTTTCTAATATATGTACATATCTATTATGCATGAAATAGGGGAGAGATGAAACTTTTAGAAAGAAAATGAATTTACTTATTGACTCTAACGTTGCGTCATACTTTATCGTATGTACTAAGGGGGAGATACAAATGACAATGAGAGTAAAAGAAGTAGCTGATTTAGTTGGAATTAGTGTGCGCACACTGCATCATTACGATGAAATTGGGTTGTTAACCCCAGACGAGACGACAGAGTCTGGATATCGTCTGTATTCCAATGAAAATTTAGAGACATTGCAGCAAATTTTGTTTTTTAAAGAGCTTGGCTTCCCTTTGAAGAAAATTAAAGAGATTATCATGAGTCCATCATTTGATCGCGAAGAGGCACTACAGCTTCATAAGAAGATGCTTCTTGAAAAGCGTGCCAGATTAGATAAGGTGATTGCGACGATTGATAAAACAATTCAGCATACAAAAGGAGAGATTGAAATGACGAATAAAGAGAAATTTGAAGGATTCGATTTCAGCCATAACCCATATGAAGAAGAAGCACGTGAAAAATGGGGAGACGCAGCTGTAGATAAAGCGAACGAATACGCAAAAGGTATGTCAAAAGAGAACCAAGAGGAGTTTAATGCTATTTATAGAAATTTAGCAACGCTTAGACACGATGCACCAGATTCTAAAGAGGCGCAGGCAGCTATTAAAGTATGGTACGATTACTTGCAAAACTTCGGTGAATATTCGTTAGATGCTTTTAAAGGACTCGGTCAAATGTACGTCGCTGATGAGCGCTTTACGAAAAATATCGATAAGTTTGGTGAGGGATTAGCGCAGTTTATGTGTGATGCGATGGAGGGTTATGCGGATCGTAATAAAAAATAAAAAGTAAAACAGGTGGAGATTTTCTCCACCTGTTTTACTTTTTAATCATATCATTCAAAGTCTGATCTCCCGTATTGTTCAAATGAGGATTTTTACTCATTTCTCGTTTTAACATATCGAGGCTTTGTGTATATTCTGTATCATTTAATGCGCCAGATTGAAGCCCTTGAATTTGAGAAATCAACTTTTGGTCTGTTGATACATATGCTTTATAATAGCGAGGAACGATGGACAAAGCAGCTCTATATACTTGATCCGCTACGAGTTTTGGATCCGTTGTGTTTGCACGGTATACAACGAACACTTCATCATCAGTAACGAGTGTAGCAGCGTTTGTAACGTCAGGAAGTTTGACTGTCATGCTTGTAATCATTTCAGCGACCTTCTCGCGATTAATGGCCCCTACTTGTTTGTTAGATACTTCATGCTTTTGTTTAGAAGAATAACCGACTCTTGTGAGTCTTGTATTTGTATTTTCCGTATGATACATGTCGTTTTTATTGGAAACAAGAACACGGCTTCCTTCTTCACGTTCCATTTCAGCTTTGTTCGCTGATTGGCAGCCTGCAAATAAGGAAAGAGTGAGAAGGGAAAGTAAAATTTGTTTTTTCACGATGTATCACCTCCTTCTCCATAGCATGTACTAATTTGCAATTTTTTGTATTTGAAATTGTTGGTTGTTATGCTTTGTGATACGATAAAAAGAAGAATGCTTAGAGAGGAAGTTAATGATGGAGCAAAAGCAAGAGATTCATGCTACGGTGAGCATTAATAATGTTCAGTACGAAGTAATTAAAAACTTTCGTGACGGTTTTAGTGAAGAAGCATTTAAAGAGCGCTATGCAGAAATTTTAAATAAATATGATTACATCGTTGGGGACTGGGGATATGAGCAACTTAGATTGCGCGGATTCTTTGATGATAGTAACCAACGTGCGACATATGATACGAAAATTAGTACGTTAACGGAGTATTTATACGAGTACTGTAACTTCGGTTGCGCACATTTTGTATTACGAAAAGTGAAGAAATAAAAAAATCCTCTTACAATTGTAAGAGGATTTTTTGCATATTTTTGCTTACAAACAAATCGAGATATGATCGCCTTCAGAAAGTATTGTATTTGGCTTCATTTGTTGTCCGTTTAATTGAATATCCCCATTTTTAATTTTATCCACAATGCGTGTACGGCTCCAGTCGGAAATATATGTGGATAAGGCTTTATCGATGCGGTGGGAACCGAAAACAATATCTAATACGATCGTGATTTCGGTTATGCCGCTTTCTTGATGTTGCGTAATGGAAATGGTAGTAGTTGTTTCTGGCTGATCCTGCTGCGTCATATCGACTGTTTCAACGTGATCAGTAAATGCTTTATAAATACGAAGTTTTTGATTCCACGTATGGTCTTTCGGACATTTATAAATGGCAAAGCGGTATATGTTTTTTCCGTTGGCGTTATGCCTACGAATATTTGTGTCGGTAAATAGGGTAGTACGTCTGCAATTTTTACAATATTTTTCGATTGTGTTTTGCTCGTTTTCATATAAACTCCAAGAAAGTTGTACTTTCTGCATTTTCCTTCACCTCTTATAGTAGTGGTAAAGGAACGTAATACAGCTATTTGGATGTCTTGTAGTATGAAGGCATGAGAAAAAGACAAGAATAAAAGGAGGTCCCCAAAGAGGAACCTCCGTAAACATCATACTACAGATGTAATACGCTCCTTTGTAATGGGAATGGGCAGACTACTCCCTTGAAAAAGCACGGTGCTTTTTTGAGAGTAATGCTATCCAATTGCTGGTCCATTACAAAGTAGTTGTTGGCATACGTATATAACGTCCTTTCTATCCAAATAGATTTATTCTTAATTATAACACAAAAGATTGAAAATTCTAAATACTAATGATGAAAAAACACCAGCTAAAATAGCTGGTGCATACGATAAATTATATAAGTTCAAATAAAAATGAGCGTAGTTCTTCTGCAATTTCTTCAGTCATAGAAAATGCATGCTCTAAGTAGCCTGGTTCGTTTAAATCGTCAGCACCGATGATTGCAAATTTATTGCGTTGCATATCAAGGACAATTGTTTTACCGTAATGACGATCGGAGTATAATAGCGCTAAATCGTGACGCTCATTTTCTCCCATAAAGCTAACGAAACGAGTTTTTGTAGCGACAGTATCGTCGTACAGAAAGAAACGTTCTTCCATACACATGGCTCCTTTATTAAATATCTAAGTTTAAGTGTGGTTTATGATCTAAATGGTGATGCGTTTTAATGAATCGTACTGTTCTTGTTTTGTAACGCATTACGATAGAGTATGTTTCAGCTAAATCTCCGCCAAGGAATTTAACACCGTCTAATAACTCACCAGCAGATACACCAGTTGCTGAGAAGATTGCATCATCCCCAGATACTAAGTCATCTAACATAAGAAGTTGACGAGGATCTTCTAATCCCATTTCACGACAACGAGCTTCTTCTTCTTCGTTCATTGGAACTAAGCGAGCTTGCATTTCACCTTCAAGGCACTTTAATGCTGCTGCAGAAATAACACCTTCTGGAGCTCCGCCAATACCTACGAATAAGTCGATACCCGTTCCAGGTAGTGCTGTTGCGATTGACGCACCAACATCACCGTCACCAAATAATTTTACGCGTGCACCTTTTGCACGAACACGGTCAATAATATCTTGATGACGTTCACGTTCTTGAACGATAACTGTTAGATCGCGAATCTTTTTATTGTTAGCTTCTGCTACAATTTCAATTGTTTTTTCAATTGGATCATCTAAGCTAATTTTACCAGCTGCTTTTGGACCAACCGCGATTTTTTCCATGTACATATCAGGAGCATGAAGAAGGTTCCCTTTGTCTGCGATTGCAATAACTGCCATTGCATTTGCAAGACCTTTTGCAACGATGTTTGTACCTTCTAATGGATCAACGGCGATGTCTACTTCTGGACCGTTACCTGTTCCTAGTTCTTCACCAATATACAACATCGGTGCTTCATCAAGTTCTCCTTCACCAATTACAACTGTACCTGCCATGTTTACTGAATCGAACATATCACGCATTGCTGTAGTTGCTGCATCATCTGCTTCATTTTTCTTTCCGCGGCCCATCCACTGTGCGGATGCTAAGGCAGCTGCTTCTGTTACACGGACAATTTCTAGTGCGAGTTCACGTTCCAAGATTCCATTCCTCCAATTTCAAAAATCATACAAATATAACTATAACAAATAACGGAGAAAAGGTGAATTCGAAAAATTGTCGATTTTTTCAGAAGAAAGCGTTACAATTAAAATGTAAATGCTTTAATTTCCAGGTAGGTGACATTCATGTATTTTGTAGACAGAAAGAAAATAGAACAAATGCTAGTATGTTTAGAACGAGCAACAAGTACATTTCAAGAGAAAAAGATATATGAAACCGAGTTTGAATTTTACGCATTAGAGCGCATAGCCCATCTTATTATTGATTGTGTATTAGATGTAGGAAATGCGATGATTGATGGATTTATTATGCGCGATCCAGGAAGCTATGAAGATATTATTGATATTTTAATGGACGAGCGAGTGATAAGTGAAGAAGATGGACAAGGGATGAAAGAAATTATCCTTCTTCGAAAAATGCTTACGCAAGATTATATTCAAATGAATCATGATGAATTATATAAGACGATTCAAAAACATATTGCAGTGGTAGAAAGGTACCCAGCAAATATTCGCAGTTATTTAGAAAAGGAATTAGGACCTGTATCTGCATTTGTACCAGAATAATTATGCTTATAAGATCCCCAGAGAATGCCTTTTGGGGATCTTATATTGTATGTGAGAAAGAAAAGGGAGAAGGGTGAAGTATGGGGGAAGCACGTACTACGAAAGACGAGATTGTACAATTGTTGAAAGTAAAGGGAGAGCACACGGTAGCGGAACTAGCTGACGTTTTAGAGATTACAGAAATGGCGATTCGAAGACATTTAAGTAATCTTGAGAAAGACGGACTCATTTATTCTAAGATGGTAAGGCAACATGTCGGAAGACCAACTTATTTGTATGGATTAAGCGAAAAGGGAGAAGATACATTCCCGAAAGAGTATAAGCAATTTGCGATTGATATGCTAGAAGATTTAGCTCGAATGGGCGATGAAAAAATACTTCGTTACGTTTTAAAAGAGAGAACGAAGCGAATGGAAGAACAGTTACAAAAGAGAGTGAGTAATCAAAAGAATTTAGCATATAAAGTGCAAGAGATAGCAGCTATGCAAGAGAAAAATGGTTATATGGTTCAAATAAAGAGAGATGGAGAGAAATCTTTCGTAATTGAAAAACAAAACTGTCCGTTAAAGGAAATTGCCGAGAGATTCCCGCAAGTGTGTGAAGATGAAAAAGAAATGTATAAGCGTTTATTTACGAACGCAGAAGTGAAAACGCTAGCAAATATGTGCGAGGGCGATTGTAGTTGTTCTTACCAAATAAAAGAGAAAAAATGAACGTTATGGGGCGCTTTAAGGTAAAGCGTTTTTTTCTTTTGGAAAAGCGGGTAATATAAGAGTGGTATGATAAGGTGAGAACGTTAGCATAGAAGGAGAGACATAATCGATGTATAAAGGTTACTTAATTGACTTAGACGGTACGATGTATCGCGGAGAAGAACAAATTGAAGAAGCAAGCGACTTCGTAAAAGCATTAGGAGAGCGCGGCATTCCATATTTATTCGTTACGAATAACTCAACTCGCAAACCGGAACAGGTAGCAGAAAAGCTTGTTCGTTTCGATATTCCAGCGAAAGCAGAGCAAGTATTCACAACGAGTATGGCGACTGCGAACTTCATTTATGAACGTAAACAAGACGCAACTGTATATATGATTGGTGAAGAAGGCTTACACGATGCACTTGTGGAAAAAGGATTTGAACTTGTGGATGAAAATCCTGATTTCGTTGTTGTGGGTTTAGATCGTGACATCACATATGAAAAATTAGCAAAAGCGTGTCTTGCTGTGCGTAATGGCGCGACGTTTATTTCTACAAATGGGGATATTGCCATCCCAACTGAGCGAGGATTATTACCAGGTAATGGTTCATTAACATCAGTTGTAGCAGTATCAACAGGTGTGGATCCAATCTTTATCGGAAAACCAGAATCAATCATTATGGAACAAGCTTTGAAAGTGCTTGGCATAGAAAAGAATGAAGCATTAATGGTTGGGGATAACTACGATACAGACATTTTAGCAGGAATAAATGCTGGTATGCATACGCTTCTTGTCCACACTGGAGTCACAACTGTGGAGAAGTTAACAGAATACGAAGTACAACCGACGCAAGTTGTGCATAACTTGACGGAGTGGATTGAGAAGATGTAATGAAGAAAGCTGTTCCAAACTTTGGAACAGCTTTTTTTCTGATATTTGCTGGCAGCCCGATTGGTGTGGGCTAACATTCAGTTGTGACTAGTGTTGATTTTTATCGGTAAGTCGATATATTTGAAAAATCGCCGATATAATTTTGTTAGAATGCACGATTCACAACGTCTTTCACTTCTTCAAGATATTGCTTACGCACACTGTCATCCACAGAAGGAACACTTGTATAGAATGTATGCTCAATTGTTTCAATGCCTGTAAATTCAAAAATACCAACATCCGCTGTTTTCTTCATTGCATCAAACATGCCACCTGCTGTGTATGCTTCTTTCGTATTTCCCATTGTAGATAATAACAATCCTTTTTTACCGCTTAATAACTTTTCAATACCGTTTTCACCGTAAGCATAAGCGAATCCGTGGCTAAATACACGGTCAACGTATCCTTTTAAAATAGCAGGAAGTCCCGCCCACCACACTGGATAAATGAATGTAATGCTATCAGCCCAAGAGATATGCTCTTGTTCTTCTTTAATATCTTCTGGTGTATTTCCTTGAGAAAATGAGATGAAATCGGAAGCGCCTAATACTGGATTAAAGTTTAATTCGTATAGATCGCGAACGCGTACTTCGTGACCTTTTCCTTCTAATTCACTTTTTACCGTTTCTAAAATCGCATGGTTGAAGCTTTCTGTATTCGGGTGTGCATAAACGATTACATGTTTCATTTTTCTTCCTCCTATTTGTGGATATGTGAATAGCTATTTGTATTTCTGTAACTATTATGGTTACTACTTTTATAGAAGTCAAGTAATACATATGTATGTATAAAAAGACGCTCGAAAATCGCCTTTTTATACCCCGCTCATACAAAGTACAAAGAAGACGAATAAAATGATAACAATACCAATGCCAAAGTTAAATACGAGAGTACTATCCATATATGTAGCCTCCTTGTTTGAAAGTAAAAAGCACTCTAGTTAAGAGTGCTTTTTTATTTTGAATCTACTTTATAACTTTTAGAAAGTGATTCATGCGTGTCATGATTTACATTATTTTATGTATTTATACTTTGAAATGAGTAAGTCCTTGTTGGATATAGAAAAAAAGACACTCGTTCGAGTGTCTTTTAAGATGACAAAATGTGCCAATTGCTTGAGGTTGATAAGACGCTAATTTCCGTTTTAACGCCTTTTCTCTAATCAAGAAGTGTAGCAACAGCGATTCAAATAAATTGTACCATCTGTTTAACCGCGGTGCGTATGCAATTGTGCATATGATGATCATGAGGTAGGTAATGAACTGTGAATAATTTGAAGTGATTTATTTACGATTTCTTCTGCGGCATATATGCCGATTGCGTCTGTTTTTAAAATATGGGGTTGTAAGTTATCATGCATTGCCCCTAACTCACCATGAAGTGGTGCGAAGGCATGGTTCGCCTTTTCAAGCATGCATAAATCAAGTAAAGAATCCCCAGCTGTAATAATCGTATCTATTTGCAAAATTTCTTTTATATATTGCACGGCGTCCCATTTATTAATTGGTTTTGGTACAAAGTATAGCTTTCTACCTTGAAGTGAATGATTCCAGCCTTGTTTGTCTAACCAGGAAGTGAAGGATGATAATTCATCATAAGGAATGTTCTCCCGTTTAATAATGCAATAATGGAATAGATCATCAGCTGTTTTTTGCGATATAACCCAATCCTTATGAGCTATTTGTCCAAATTCCTTTAGTATGTCGTTTCTCTCTATACATTCAACCAATAGTCTTTCTTTTACTTTCCTGTTCCAAGTACCATCTTGTTTCCCGTTATGAAGGATATTGCCGCCGTTACTTGTAATGGCGTATTCGGGAATGATTTCGTTTTGGAATAAAGCAATACGCTGAAACTGCTTAATAGTTCTTGTTGTAACTGGGATGAAATGTGAGTGCAGTTGTAATTTTTTTAGTAGTGAAATGGTTTTATGTGATATGAAAGAAATTTCTTTCCCATCTATAGTTTCAATGAGTTGAATTGATTCATCTTCTATAGGGTCACGAAACGATTTCCGGGAATAAATAAGCGTCTGATCAAGATCACTGGCGAAAATCATCTTGTTTCCTTCCTAAGAGGCTTAATGAGCCCGCAACATGAATAAGCCATATTCTCATAGATTTCAATTGGAACATTCTTTTCTTTAGCGAGAAGTAAAATATGCTTTAAATCGGGATTGTTTTGCTTACGTATTAAAATTTTCCACGGTATTCTCCGGAGTAATACACGAGTTGTTTCACCGACTCCTGGTTTAATTAAGTTAATATCGTCAATTTCAAAGTGATTTTGGATAGACTGTATATCTTTTAATCCTTGCCAAGAGGGATCAGTGTAAGTTGAAGTAATATAACGTAATTGATTATCTATATGAGAATGAACAGAAGGGAATAACTCTGTTACCTCATCAACGAAGAAATTTGATAAGTCTTCTTGTTCTAGATCTTTATAATATTTAACACCATGAAAATCATTTGGACCGATATAGGTGTCATTTAGTACAGTGCGACTAATTAGTCCAGAGACTGTTGCATTTAAGCAAGCGCTAGGAATAAGAAAATCTTCACGTGTACCGTAAATTGAAGTACAGTAACCGGGATCAGCAAGCACAGCCATACAATGAGAAATGTGTGTATTATTTCGTTCGTTAAATGTGTGTACTGCATATTCTAATTCTTTTTTTATTGCACCTTTTCCAGTCCACCCATCAATGAATTGAATTGTTTCTTTAGGGTGATGTTCCAAAATATAATGGAGTGCATTTTCATCAATACCGCGTCCGCGAACAATAGAAATACAATAGTGAGGTACATCAAGGTTGTATTGATAGCGTATGTAGCGTTTGATAAGAATGCCAATAGGTGTACCAGCACGAGCTAATGAAACGAGGACAAGGTTAGTTCCTTTAGTTTGTATAATCTGTTCGGCGACAACTCCAACAGCGATGGCTAGTTTGTGTTTATATTGTTGCAGGGAAGAAAAGAATAAATCCATATACGCTTTAGATGGTTTATATTCCATTGGTAACATTTCGGAATAATGTGTGCCAGCTTGAATTGCTTGTTCTCTAGTTTCCGTGGAACTTTCTTTCATTAAATCACTAATATCTTTTAATAGAAAAATAGCATCATTTGGATTGTAACTACTAATATGAGAATTTACTTTTACCATAATTATCAACCTTCCTTTTCTATGCTATTTGAAAATGAGACGATATGAATAAAAGGAATAACTGTTTGTAACTGCTGTAGAAGAGGAAACAGGGCTTCTTCTCCTAAATCACGCTCAATAAAAACAAATACTTCATCGTAATCATGAGGTGAAATATTATAAAAGTAATTTGTAATAGTAGAATTTTCAGGACTTGGATATGAGAAATGATTATGAATGGCGTAGTTTACATCATTTGAAACAGGATGGATAGGGCTTCTTGTTGTAGATTGATATAAAATATTTTCACCCATTTCAGCAGCAATTTTCATTGGGATATACATAAATTCACCCGTTCCGAGACAGAGTGTTCGTTTTCCCATTCTTTCTCTTTTTAAAGTTTTTCCTGCTTCTTGAGCGAAAGAATGAATGTGCTTTTGTTCATATGCTGAAATGCCAAATCGCCCAGTATATTTTATATAATTTGATGTATAGGGTGATTTTGGACAGGTAAGGGTATGCTTTTTGAAATCAGGTTTTGTTTCTTTAATTTGAATATCTGTTTTTGCAATATTTAATGGTTGACCAGTTGTATGAATACTGCCTTCTAATAAAGAAATAACATGAATCTTAATTTGAAGTTCTTCTTCTAATTGTTTAAATTGTTTTCTATTAGTATGAGAACGCCAGTCTAATAAAGAAGCAATTATATATTCTTCTCGTGGGAATTTATTTTGAATAGATCTAATAATATTTAATGCTGTTTTTCCTGTTGTCATCTCATCATCTACGAGAACAATCGGGTTGTTGTTTTGAAAAAAGCTTTCATCTACATAACAACGGTGCGATGTTGCATGAGAATGTTCTTCCTCAAATGTAATGACAGATTCTAGGTGGGGTATCGATTCCCTAGTTGTATGCACATACTTTGCATTTTGAAAGCATTGAAACATAGAATGACCAAGTGCTGTCGCTGTTTCAGCGAATCCGATGAACACAACTTCTTCTTGCAGAGGATATTGATAACGAAATACTTCCTCTGGGATTTCATCAATTTCTAATGAAATGAGATTTAAAATTTCTTTTTGAAATGGATGAGAAATATTATGTAGTATTTCCAAATATCTTGCAGCGAGAGCAACTCCACTTGATAGAGAGACTGCAGGTTTAATAGGAAGATGCTTTCCAAGGATTGTACTCACAAATAAAAAACTACGTTTCTTATTTATTCTCGCAGCCATTTGAAAAAGATTGTCTAGCGCTAAATTATATGGATTATCACGTACTTCTACATGGACTTGTATATTATTTAAAACGTTATACGTGTTGCTTTGCGTTTGTAATAAGGAGATCGGTGAATTGTTTGTTTTCATGTAGCACCCCGTAAATATTAGATTTTAAAATGGTTTTGCGAGCCCAGCCATAATGAGGTTTTACTTCATTCATTTTGTTAGAAAAACTGCTTTTTAGCACTCCATTATACGTATCTGCATTTTGTAAAATTGATCTCGCATCTAAATAATCTTCCATTGTGACAATGTGCATTGCCTGTACAACTTTAATATGAGATGGATGAATAACTGTCTTTCCGATTAAGCCATTTGCATGGTCAAGTGATACCTCTTGAATAAGCCCTTCTTCATGATCATTAGAAAAATATTCCCATACACATCCTGAAATAATATATTCATTTGTTGCCCTTGAGAAAACGTTAATAATGTCTGAAATACAATCACGGACAACGGTAATATGATAGATAGGTGTGTATTTATTGCGCCGAATACTGAATAGACTTGAAAAATCAGTAGCACCAATACGTACATTTAAGATGTAATCGTGATAAGAATCTAGTAAATCCTTTATTTGTAATAATGATTCTGCCCGTGTTTCCTTATACATAATTTCGGGGGATTCTAAAATCGGCATGCCATATAGCGATAATGAGTATAACTCGTTTATATATGCAAGCTGATCGATATAAGTCTTTCCGTTAATCGGTGTGAATTTTGGAAAGACAAAACCACATAAACAATGAACAGCACTACCTAATTCAGTAACAATTGTCTTCAGTTGACTTGGCTGTCGAACTCTAATAAAAAGAAGCGGGATGTCTGCTTGATTTAGTATGTTGGCACTGACTAAGTTAGCGATTTGCTGTATTTGAACGACGATGTTTTGCTCTGCAAGTTTTACTTCCTCATCGCTGATAGCGTCCTCTAGACAAAGAATAATTGAGGTAGCATCCACATGTTTCTTTCTAATTATATCTTCCGCAATTGTTTCTTTCGTGCCAGGAGTATATAGTGTGGCGCCTAGTGCGTAAGCTAGTTGTTCTTTCCCTATATTTTTTGAAAAACTAAGAGGTTCTTTATGGAAAAAATTTTGCCGTTCTTCCGAGGAGAGATAAGAAAAGTAATTCAAATTGTCACCACCTTATTTGTAATGATTCTGTTTAATCGTAACATAATAAGAAAAATCTTCCATAAAAATGAAGCGATAAATTTAAAAAATATATTGAGAAAGATGAATTATAAGATGAATATCGAATATTGTTAATAGAAATATAATAGGGGGAAAGAGAAAGTGGATATACATAAGTTAACGATAGAAGAAGCAAAGAAGATAAATACGTGGACGTACGAGGAACCTTATAGTTTATATAGTTTTTCAGGCGAGAAAGAAGTAATAGAAGAGCTATTATATGGAACGTATTATGGCTGTTGTGACGATCAAGGAGAGTTCATCGGCTATTTTTGTTTTGGAGAAAATGCACAAGTACCAGGTGGAAGAGATGCTAATTTATATGATGGAGAAGATTTGATTGATATCGGACTTGGTATGAAACCGGCGTTAACTGGGAAAGGAATGGGGAAAGAATTTTTCCAAGCTGGAATAGCGTTTGCCACGAAAGAGTTTAATGCAAAAATGTTTCGATTAAGCGTAGCGACATTTAATACAAGAGCGATTACGTTATATAAAAATATCGGATTTAAACAAGGGACTATTTTTTTGAGTCGCGGAAGAGAATTTATGCTTATGGAATACGAAAGGCCGTCAGCATGAAACTGACGGCCTAGAAAACATTATTATTCTGAGTGCTCAGCTCGGTGCGCTAAACGGCTTGAAGCAGCGGCAGCGATTCCGCCAACGATATCATCAAGGAACGTGTGCACCTTTCCAGTTGATTTATCATTTAAGTATTCTAAAATACCAGGTTTTAATTTATCAATATATCCAAAGTTCGTGAAACCGATAGAGCCGTACACGTTCACGATAGAAAGTGCGATAACTTCATCAATTCCGTATAAGCCTTCATCACGTTTTACAATATCTTGTAACGGTTCACTTAGCATTCCCTTTTCAGCAAGGACATCGAGTTCGATACCAGTAATCAGTGCGTTTTGTACTTCACGTTTTGATAGTACACGTTCTACATTGTAACGGCATTCTGACATCTCTAAATTTGGATGATATTTTTTTTGAAGAAAATGAACAAGTTCAGCAATATCGTCAATTGTTACACCACGTTCTTGTAATAGTTGTAATGCTCTTTCTTGTAGTTGATTTGATTCTTTCATGTTTATCACCTTTTTTTCTTTTTAGTATTTGTATACGTTTCGTTGCTTTATCCTGTGCATAGGAATGAAAGGCGAGCACAAGCTCATATATATAAAGAAAAACCATAGGTGGCGACTGCGATGATTCAGCATATTTATGAGCATTATCACATGCATGTTAAAGAATTAATCCCCCTTGGCCCCTATAAAAGCTTTTGGATTCGCAACAAAATTTATGTACTTGTTCCAATTGGAGAAATGGAGGAAGAAGTACTTGTAGAGATGAAAAAGCTCAGTGACTATATGAACCAGCAAGGGGATATAACTGTAGCGACTTTCGTTCCAACTATACACGGCTACTATGTAAGTGAGATAGAAGAACAAAATTACTGCTTATTAAAAGGTATGCGAGCGTTAGAACGACATGCTACGTCATTAGGAAGTGAACTTTCTATATTCCATAAACGAGGTGCATTCTTTCCAGAAGAAATCGAGCAATTAAGCCGCATTGGTGAATGGAAAGCGTTATGGGAAAAGAGACTCGATCAGTTAGAAAAGTTTTGGCAATCACAAGTGATGAACCACCCTACAGACGTATTCGATCAATTGTTTATTGAATCCTTCCCGTATTACTTAGGAGTTGCAGAAAATGCCATTCAATATGTTGTTGATACAGAAATGGATGATACGCCGCAACTAACTGATGCAGCGACGATTTGCCAAGAACGATTCACACCTTTATTATGGCATCAAACGAAGCGTCTCAAACTCCCTTTTGATTGGGTGTATGATCACCCAACTCGAGATATAGCAGAATGGATTCGCTATATGATGATTGAAAAAAAGAAAGACTGGGATCAAACAATCGTTCAATTTGTTACAGATTATGAACGGAATTACTCGCTGTCCTCATTTGGTTGGCGTTTATTATTTGCAAGGCTCCTGTTCCCGCTTCACTATTTTGAAACGGTCGAACGATATTATCAAACTGGAAACGAAGAACAAAAAAGCATATATAGAGATCGCTTAGAAGCCATTTTACACGATGTAAACCGCTCAGAGCAATTTATGAAGCACTTTTATGGCTCACTTCGTTTACCAGTAGATAAGCTTGGGATTAGAAAATTAGATTGGTTATCTTGAAAATATAAAAAAGAGACCGAGTGAGGTCTCTTTTTTATATACCACAATTTTATGTAATACATTATGCCCCTACCTGTTGATCTGTACATATATTTAAAACGAATTGATGCCTTTCGAGCTTTTCATTTACTTTACCCAATAATTCTTGCTGGATTTCTTTAAATAAAAATTGATAGCTTGTATTCCATGTTGGTATAACGGATGAAAGGCCTAATAAATACTCTTTTTTCTTTTCTAGTTCTTGAATTGTTACAAAAGTGTTCCCCATTTTTGGCATCTGTCGTCCCCCTATGTTTTTTTACTGTATATGTGTGAACGATTCACTATATAGTATTAATTATCGCATTTTTTGAGAAGGATTTCCAATTTTGTTTTATGATGTTAACGGATAAATGTGATTTGAATAAAAAAAGGAGACCAAATTTGGTCTCCTTTTAGCAAGTGACTTTGAACGAGCCGCTTCTGCTTTTAGATTAATATCCAGCTCCAGCGGCTAAAATGTTCGGTGGCTTCGCTTCTTCCGCCGAGGCAAAAAGCGCCTCTATGTCAGAAGCTCCATCCCCCTCACATTTTGAGCGAGCCGCTTCCGCTTTTAGATTAAAATACTTGTTCTACTTCGATAACGCCTGGTACTTCTTCAAGTAACGCGCGCTCGATACCAGCTTTTAGTGTGATTGTAGAACTTGGGCAGCTTCCGCATGCACCCATAAGGCGTAGTTTTACGATACCTTCTTCAATGTCTACTAATTCAACGTCTCCGCCATCGCGAAGTAAGAATGGACGTAATTTATCTAATACTTCTAATACTTGTTCTTGCATATGTGGGTTTTCCATTTTTATCGACTCCTTTCATCAGTTTTATTATAATCAAGATAGAGGGGAAAATCTATTTTTTCTCTTCTTGTTTTATTGTCGAAATATTGTATCGTGTTTTTTCAGTATAGGGGTATGGAATAAGTTTGTAAAATGATGTGCTTATGTAATAAGACATCTGAATATACTGTTGGGACAAGAAGTGGGGGAGAAGAAATGGTTAATGTGCAAGTGTATGGGACGAAAGTAATTTGTGCGAGCTGCGTCGGAATGCCATCTTCAACAGAAACGTTTGAATGGTTACAAGCGGCAATTGGTCGTAAATATGAAGGACAAGAAAATAAATTTAATTTCGAGTATATTGATTTCCAAGAAGAACAAGAAGATGCGGATAAAAAAGCATTCGCTGAGCGCGTAGTGGAAGAAGATTTATTTTATCCGGTCGTTCTTGTAAATGGAGAAATTGTTGGAGAAGGAAATCCTCGTTTGAAGGATGTTTATGAAGAAATCGAGAAATATTTATAAAACAAGAAGTCTTTGCGAATTTGCAAAGGCTTTTTTATTGGAGGGATAGATATGAAAAATGGAGTGAAGCATGCGTTACCAACGGAAGTACAACAGTTAATGGAGCGGTACACAGTAGAATTAAAAGAAATTTTTTTGGATGAAAAAATAGTCGGGGTATATATTTACGGATCCATCGCACTAGGTGCATTTCATAAGGAAACGAGCGATGTTGATTTTGTTACAGTGATAAATGATTCCGTGAATGAAGCTGAAAAACAGCAGCTTGTGGAACTACATAAGAAACTTAGTGACAATACGCTAGGTAAAAGAATGGACGGTATGTATATTCCGCTTGCTGACTTAGGGAAATACAATGATGAAATGAACGAGTACGTGTATTGTGCAGATGGTAAAGCTAATGTTGGTCATTGGGACATTAATGCGGTCACATGGTGGACGTTGAAAAATCAAGGCATTACAGTTACAGGAAAAGAAGCAGAAGATCTTCCGCTGCAAATACAATGGAATGATGTAGTAAATACGATGAAATACAACGTAGAACAGTACTGGAGTGAAAAGGCGAAGAAGCCATATTTATTTTTTATAGAAGAGTGGGTAGAATCAGCTGTCGTTACGATGGGACGTATTTTATATACACTAGATCATAAAACAATCGTTTCAAAAGATAGAGGATTGCAATACTTGTCAGAACGTTCAGCGGAAGAATGGGAGCTTTTATTAAAAGAAGTAGCGAGAATACGGCACAATCCAAAAGAAAAGAGAATGCTCTCAAGGTGGAGAAGGGCAGATATGACGAAGAGGTACTTACTGCATTTAATTGAGACGTGTAGAGAGAAATGGTAGGGAAGAAAATGGACAATACAGTGGGGTGTATTGTCTTTTTTATATTTTATTTGGTATATAATGGTTAAAAAGGTTTAATTATACTGGGGAGAGAGGATGAATATAGAATTAGTTACATATGAAGAAAAGAATGAACAAATGAGTATGCGCCAAGTAATTAGCATTCTAGTAATTATTTTTGGGGTCATGCATGAAATTGGTTTTTTGAACCTTTTATATGATTCTTCCTTATACCCATGGTATGTAGATCATCTTATTCCATCTTTCACGTTTTGTATGATTATCGTAATGTATGCACCGGCAAGAAATTGCTGCTTACATTTAATAAAATCATTACAATTCAATAATTTTAAACATTATGTAACGATAGTAATGACAACGATTGTAATGCTTATGTATCTTGCGGTATTAAATTTAGTTTTACCACATGGGCTTGGTGTGGATGAATCTAATATAGTAATAGAACCTACTACAAGTGAAATCATTTTATACGTAGTTGTGCTCACAATTTTTGCGCCTATTTGGGAGGAAATTGTATTTCGAGGTATGTTTTTTATGAAATTATCTCAGCGCTTCTCTACACTTACTAGTGCCGTTATAAGTGCTTTCATATTTAGTTTTGGCCATCCCCTTACAGTAGGTAGTATTTTATATATTTTGGGTATGGGTATATGTTTAGCATACACATATAAGAAAACGAAGAATTTACTCGCTCCAATTGGGATTCATTTATTAAATAATTCGTTTTATTTATTATTGAATTTTCAACCATAAAAAGGCGCCTTTTTGAAAAGGGCGTCTTTCGTATTTTGTAGTAAGTAGAAAGGGCTTTATACGCATTGTGTAGAGGCAAGGTAATACAAAATATAAATAGTTTCATGTGAAACATTTTTATTATCAAATATACAAAATGATTAACTTAGTGTATTAAACGTATCATTCATAAGTATTCTAATATATTTAAAAGTAAAATGAAATAAGAAACGGATAATTGTCGGAATATATTCGATTTCCGTTCACTTTTATGAAATATGTGTACTTTTTGTTAGATTCCTTCATTTTGTCCATATACAATAAATGTATATAGAAATAAGAAAAGGATGATGTACGTGAAGGACACGGTTTTACAAGAAACGATTTCTCCACAAGAATTACATAAAGTTGTTCAAAAGAATACAGCTTATTATGATTTTAAGTGGGGTAAAGTAGAAAACCCTGCGCAAGGGAATACATGGAATTGGGTAGCCTTTTTCTTCCCAACCTTTTGGTTAGCTTATCGCAAAATGTATAAGTTATCTATTATATTTGCGTTATTGGCTATACCTAGTATAGTTATAACCCCTTTTATAGATATTCCAGAGGGGATTTATGTAACATTTAGTTTAGCTCTTCAATTAGGAATGATGATATTTACTGGATGGCAAGGAAACCGTTTATATTATAAGCATGGTGTTCGTGTTTTTCGTAAGGGAGAAGATGCGTCTGATCATGAGAAGGCGTATTTCTTACAATCAAAGGGTGGCGTGAGTATTGCTGGTATGATTGGTTTACAGATTATAGTCGGGATTGTGTATGGATTAGCTGCGTTCGGGCTGTCCTTTTTACCAACTGAGCCGAATATTAAAAACGTTATTCGTTCAAGTGGCGAAGGGGTTACTTTAGAGATTATGACTGATAATCCAACTTGGAAGTTTGTGAAGAAAGAAAAAGATTATGACGTAGTAGAGTTTACTGGTTATGATTATACAGAGAAGAAAAACGTGAAAATTAAATTTGCTGTTTATTTCGATGAAGATTATTTCGAGTGGCAAGAGGTATATGAAAATAATAAGAAGTTAAGTGAAGAAGAAGTAGAAGAATATCAAATTTACATTGAAGAAAATAATTGGGGTTTCTAGAGGGAACTCGTTCATTTTGAAAAGAAGAATCTTGTGAAGGTTCTTCTTTTGTTTATTAGGGGGAGAGAAATGATTTCAGTATTAATAGAAGCTCTAATAGGATCGATTAGTTTAAGTACGGGTTTACACACGAAAAAGATTGATGCTAACATACTTTACTTGCAGCAGTATGAATGGTTTCGAATCATATATGAAGACGAAAAGTATCGAAAGTTATTTATTACGAACTACAAAGTTCGCTCATATTTACAAAGTAAGCTAAGAGTTCGATTGCTTGTAAAAAATAAAAATGCACAACGAAGATTTTTAAAATTAGTAGAAGAGCAAATAGAAAAACGGCATACAAATTGAAATTTTGTAAAATACAATAAAAAATGAGAATTTGAGGTAGGCTTGTCAATAACGTGAGACTATGGCACTATAAAGAAATGCTATACAAATTTTATTTATCGAGATGTAAACATCAATTTTGATTTTTACGTATAAATAATGAACGGAGGAAATGAATTTATGGCTACTTTACCAAATTGTCCAAAATGTAATTCAGAATATACGTATGAGGATGGCGTTCTTTTCGTATGTCCAGAATGTGCTCATGAGTGGGGCCAAGAAGCAGAAGCTGAAAATAATGATGGTGCGAAAGTTGTAAAAGATGCGAACGGAAACGTTCTTCAAGACGGCGATGCAGTTACTGTTATTAAAGATTTAAAAGTAAAAGGAACTTCTTCAGTTGTGAAGATCGGTACGAAAGTAAAGAGTATCCGTCTAGTTGATGGCGATCACGATATCGATTGCAAAATCGACGGCTTCGGAGCTATGAAGTTAAAATCACAGTTCGTTAAGAAGGCGTAAGTAAATAGAAGAGGAGGCGAATAGCCTCCTCTTTTTATTATGTCACTTTTTGTCGGTAAATCGATATTTCGTACAAAATCGTTGATATATTCTGAGTTATGATAGATATATTTGAAAAATCGTTGATATATTGCAAGTTATGATAGATATATTTGAAAAATCGTTGATATATTGCAAGTTATGATAGATATATTGAAAAAATGGTTAATATAATTTCATTCATCGTGAACTACGCACGATTCACCGTGCACCATAGTCAATTTCTTTCAATTGACATCGCTTATTAAAGAACGTTTTATATCCAAGCTGTAAAAAGATAATGACAGCAAAGGCAGTACTTCCAGAAATACCGAGTATGATGGCGATTTGATATTGAATGGCTGTGAAGGGTGATACACCGGATAATATTTGACCAGTCATCATGCCTGGTAAGCTTATAATTCCCATTCCGACCATAGAATTAATTGTTGGTAAAATAGCAGAGTCAAAAGCGTCTCGAATGAGCGGAGCAGCTGCTTCTTTCGGTGTTGCGCCGAGCATAAGTGCACCTTCAATTTGACCTCTTTGCGATTTCATATTGTTTAAGAACGTATTTGCGCCGAGAGAAACACCAGTCATGGCATTCCCAACTAACATTCCTGTAATAGGGACGATATATTGCGGAGCATACCACGGATCATGTCCGATAATAACAAAGATAAATAGTAGAAGTGGCCCAATTGATCCAGCGACCATGGAAAGGGCGGCTACTCGTTTTAATTCTTTAGACATTGGGATGTTAACTCGTTTATAAATATTAAAAATTGCAAAGGTAGTAATAGAAGTAATGAGAGCAATTGTATAAAATGGATTACTGTTTTCAAATACGTATGTAAGGACATATGCAACAAGTACGAGCTGAATCGTCATACGGAATGTTGCGAGAGCGATTTGTTTTTCGCGAGGTATTCCTTTTAATTTTACAAGTCCAATTAAAATAAGAATGAAAATATAGGCAGCTGCAAGTTGCCAAATTTGGAGTTCAATAACGCCCTTCAACAGAGAGCACTTCCTTTCTAGTTGCACCGTTTGCTTTACTAATCTCAATAATGTCGTCTGCAACTTCTTTTGGAAGTTGTTGTGAGTGTGTGATGAAGATAATTGTTTTTTTCTTTTTTCGTGCTAGTTCAGTAAATTGTTTCATAACGTGGCGTTCTGTATCACTGTCTAATGCTGAAGTAGGTTCATCTAATAAATAGACAGGCGGATCCATAAGTACGATACGTGCAAAGGCAAGTCTTTGTTTTTCACCGCCAGATAGTGAGGAGGCGCTATCTTCTAATTGCTTGTCTAAGCTAACGGTTTGTAATGCACTCCGCAGGGCATCATCATTTGGAAATGGTTTTTCAGAAAGACGAAGTCCCATTAATAGGTTGTCTTTAACGGTTCCATCAAAAATAGGTGGAGTTTGCCCAAGCATAACTACGTCACGACGTAATTGAATAGGATGATAATCAGAAATTAATTTTCCGTTATATTCAATTGTGCCGGATGTTGGAGATTGTAAATCGTTTAACATGCGAAGCAACGTGCTTTTTCCGCTTCCGCTTTCACCGATAATGCAAGTAATCTTTTCTTTTTGAATCTGTAAATAAGGAATGTGTAGTATATCTTTATATATAACGTTTTTCAATATAAACATAAATCGCTCCTTTCTGATTCTAGTTATATCGTATCAAAAAAGAGAAGATAACGGTTATAAAGAGCAACGTTTTTTCTTCGTCTTGAGTTTTATTAATAAGTTAAGTAAACGATCTAATTCTTGGCTGAAAGAAATCACTTTATCATGAGTCAATCCGTATCGTTCAACGAGATAGATTAACTCTTTCTTTTTCGCTTCTATTCGATTGTTTAGTTTCGATAAGTTCATAAGTGGAATGTAATGCCTCCTACAAAAGTATTTATCACATAAAAAATAAGACCGAATGAATTCGGTCTTCAAGGAAATAATAAAACAACTTACAAATAGCATACACTGTTTATCCGTAGTTTTTAATATAAAAATGAAAAATAAATCATTATAAATATTGAGAAAGATGTGTCTGATAATTTTTAAAAACTGATGCAAAGAGGCTGCCTACATAGTAGACAGCCTGTAAAGTATTAACCCTTATGATATTTGTACATCCAAAGAAGACCAGATTTTAATAATCTCGGTACACGTCCCATTAACGGTTGGTTTGCGAGTAAACCAAATCCGTGTTTTTTACCAAGAGATCCTAGAACACCTTTTAATTTAATAACAGGTAGTTCATCAGGGAGTGGTTCATTATTCCAACGTTTTAATAATATTTGGACAATTTGTTCTCCTTGACCTTCAGCAAGTTGGGCAGATGGTGCATGTGGAAGTGCTGCGCAATCTCCTACAACGTAAACATGCTCGTTGTTTGGAATATTGTGATATTTCGTTAAGACAACCCGTCCGCTACCATCTTGTTCAACTGGAAGGTTTCGAACAACTTCATTTGCTTGAATACCAGCTGTCCAGACAATTGCATCACATTCAAGTGGTTCATCGTGATTATACACAATATTTGGTTCCACTTTTGTAATGTTAGAGTTTCTTATAATATTAACTTTATGTTTTACGAACCATTCTTCTACGTATCTACTTAATTTCTCTGGATACGGGAATAAAATTCTATCTTTTCGATCAAATAAATAGATTTTTAAATCAGAACGGCTTTCACGAAGTTCACTTGCTACTTCAACGCCACTTAAGCCAGCACCAACAACAGCTACTGTTGCATTTGGTTCTAGACTATTTAATTGTTCATATGTTTTACGTGTTTGTTCAATTGATTGTAGACTATGTGTATATTCCCTAGCCCCAGGAACGTTATGATATTTATCTTCACAGCCAAGTCCGATAATTAAGTCATCATATTGGATTGCTTCGCCGCCATCGAGATGAACAGCTTTTTCTTCGAGGTCAATATTTGTTATTGTGCCGTATTGAATATTGAGGCGTGGGTGTTCAGGAAACGGTATACGAATATGCGTTTCTGAAATAGTACCCGCAACTAATGCATAATATTCAGTTTTGAAGCAATGATATGGTACTTTGTCGATTAATGTCACTTGTACATCATCTGGAAGTTGGTTGCTTGGAAGTAGCCTTTGCAGAATTCTCATTCCACCGTAGCCGCCACCTAGTATTACGAGGTGTTTCATGATGGATTACCCCTTTTCTGTTGAAATATCCCCTAATCATAAAATTTTATATTAATAAAATATTTTGACTTTACTCAATCAAATTATATCGAATTTGTGAACAAATAACAATGCATGAATGAATACTCTGTTGTACAATAAGAAGAAAAGTAAAATAAACTGTTTTTCCTTTGTAGTTACTATTTCATTGGAAGTAGCATGTTATATAGAAGAAGTCATCTACTTTGAAGTGAAGTAATGAAGTAACTAAATAGTTTAGACTGTGTAACGAAAACAACAAGAAACAGCTTAGTTTTCTTCTTATAGATAAAGTGAAAAGGTAATTTGTTTTGTAGTACAGGGGGGAGAATTTTGATTAAACCATTAATTGAATTTTGTGTAGGTAACCTTGCAAGTGGTTCACAAGCAGCTCTAGAAAAATTAGAAAAAGATCCGAATTTAGATGTAATGGAGTACGGTTGTCTAGGGTATTGTGGTATTTGTTTTGAAGGACCGTTTGCACTTGTAAATGGTGAAGTTGTACAAGGTGCAACAGTAGAAGAGCTTGTTAATAATGTATATGAGTATTTGGATGAAAATCCAATGTTTTAAGGTGTTGCGGATTAGCAGCACCTTTTCCATTAGATAAAACTTTATTTTGTGGGGAAGGCTAATGCTGATTATTAGCCTTCCCCAATTGAAAATAGTGGGATAAATAAAAAAAGGCCCTTTTTAGAAGGGCTTTTTTCTTACACAAATTGTGTAAGAGTGGCTCATCGCCAAACGTTGTCAAATATGAGAAACGGGGGACATTCATATTGTGTTCTAAAAGCATGCATTTTATACTTAACATAACAAATTATTTTTGGAGTGAATATAAATGAGCCAATTTTCTTTTACAAAAATGCATGGTCTTGGCAATAGTTATATATATGTAAATATGTTTGAAGAGCAAATTCCTGAAGAAGATTTAGCCCTTGTGGCCGAAAAGGTTTCAAATATTAATACTGGTATTGGAGCAGACGGGATGATTTTAATTTGCCCTTCAGACGTAGCTCCGGTGAAAATGCGCATGTTTAATAATGATGGTTCTGAAGGAAAGAGCTGTGGTAATGGTTTGCGCTGCGTAGCGAAATATGCGTATGAGCATAAACTAGTAGAAGAAACAGTTTTCACAATTGAAACGTTAGCTGGTATTGTAACGGCTGAAGTAACAGTAGAAGATGGTGTCGTGACATTAGCGAAAATCGATATGGGGGCACCGCGTCTAACACGTGCAGAAATACCGATGCTTGGTGAAGGTGAAACGCCATTTATTCGTGAAAACTTCTTATATAATAATCATCGTTATGCATTTACAGCTGTTTCAATGGGAAATCCGCATGCGGTTATTTTGGTTGATGATGTAGAAAGAGCACCTCTTACAACACTTGGACCAGTCCTCGAGACACATGAAATGTTTCCAGAGCGAGTAAATGTTGAGTTTATCGAAATTTTGAATGATGACGAGATGAACTTCCGCGTTTGGGAACGTGGATCTGGTGTAACGCAAGCTTGCGGAACAGGAGCGTGCGCTGCAGTTGTAGCTGCTATTTTAAATGGAAAGATGGAACGCGGTAAGGAAATTACTGTTCATTTAGCTGGTGGCGATTTAATGATTGCGTGGACTGAAGAAGGAAACGTGTTGATGAAAGGACCTGCGGAAGTAATTTGCCGCGGAGTGTATGAGTACAAGATAGAAGCGTAAAGATGTATAATGGACTAAGAACAGAAAGGAAGGTGTATTTCATGATTGAAGTAACAGAACAAGCAGCTTTTCAAATTAAAGATATGTTAAAAGATGCTGAAGATGGAGAGAAGTATGTGCGCCTTGCTGTACACGGCGGCGGATGTAGCGGTCTTTCTTACGGCTTAGGATTTGAAGTAGAACCAAAAGAAGACGACACAGTTCTTGAGTTTTTCGGTGTTGAATTTGTTATCGATACAGAAAGTGCTCCAATTGTTAAAGGAGTAAAAATTGACTATAAACAATCTATGCTTGGCGGTGGATTCACAATCGACAATCCAAACGCAATCGCATCATGCGGATGTGGATCATCTTTCCGTACAGCGACGAATGCTGGTAAACCAGAAGAGTGCTAAGTTTTTAGCCGAAATAGAAAAGGCCTTTTTAGCGATGGAATAAAATCGTTAGAAAGGTCTTTTCTTTTGGCGTTAAAACAGAAAATGCATGTAAAGTTACTTTGGAATTTAATTTAAATGTTATTATATATAGTATATATGATTTATATTGTGAATTCCAGTTTCATATTGCTCGTTTTAAGATAAGATTTCGTAACGGAAATGTAAATAAATAGAAGAAATATACTATTTATTAGTTGTATTTAATGTTAATATTTGTAACGAAGATGATTGGCGATCGTGTTCGGACTAGCTGTAGTTTCACCGGTTATTACTAATAGGTAGATTTATCCCATAAAAGCCCGATTGGTGAGGGCTGATTAAAGTTTCACTTTATATAAAAAAGGTGTATGAGGGAGAAGGCTATAGCAAATTGTATAGAACTGAATAGTTCCGTATTCATTAAAATACGTTGATTACTAGATATTAAAAAACACCGGGGGGATTAGAATGAAGTTATTTAAGAAAGTACTTATAGTAGGGGTGGCGTTGACTACCGTATCGATTTTGGGAGCTTGTTCTAGTGATACAGACGTATTAACAAAAGTAGGAGCAAAGCAACCAGCGAAGGCCGAAGGTGAAGAAGTATTAAAAGATCAGAAGAAAACACCTATGACCACGAGTAAACGTGAAAGTATTAAAAATGAGGATGCTCCATCATCAAAGAAGCGTTATATTTCTCATGACGAATCTCAAAAGATTGAGGAAGGTATGACGTATACGGATATTCTTAATACGATTGACTACGATGGTGAGAATATAAAATATTATAATAATAATGAAAAACGCGTATTTTATACTGAAAAAGATACGGATGGTACATATGAAATTATGGTTGAATTAAATACATATGGTTACGTTGTGAATATTGAACGTACTGCTATAAAGGGTACAGATAAAGAGAATGAGGTATCTATGAAACGTATTGAAGAGCCTGTAAAGGAATATGAAGAAAAAAACGATCGTGTACCGTGGTATAAAGATGTAAATAACAATTCGGCAGCAGTAAGTTACAATCACTATTTGAAAATCAAAAAAGGTATGCCCGCGAATCAGGTAAAAGCTGCAATTGGACAGCCACATGTGATTGAGAAATATAAATCTTATTCAGTATATGACTATACTGGTTATGGTGGAGAAGGATCATTACGTGTAATCTTTGAACCGAATGGAACTGTTACGGATGTAGTGGAAGACGGTTTACCACGATAATAAATTAGTTACGGGAAGAGTTGTAGTAAAGTTGTCTTTGATTTTATAAAGTTTTTGGGAGCATCCCCAAATATAGATGAAAAAATAATTCTCTTAGCCATGTTATAGTATTAGTATTTACCGAAGTTTCTTCCAAATTCAATAGCGTTATTGTGGATGTTGTTGACGTATTAGTTTTGTTGATATATGCCGCAGTAGGGCAGCAATTGTAATTGGACGTAAAAGGACGCGGAGGAGTAGCAGCTTCCTTTTGAAAAAAGGAGGGAAATATGATGGAGGATATTCTTGAATTCATAAGGAAATACGTAATTAAACCTATTATTAGTTTAATAAGATACCTTGTAATAGAGATTATAATTGAGGGTATAATAGAAGGCGTAATAAACGGTATAAGGAAATTACGTGATAAGTGGCGAAATTGGCGTGAAAGACGTTATTGGCGGTAGTGTAGCTGAGAAGCGTGCGAAACAAAAACATTATACAGAAGTTTAATGAAATGATAGAAATCGACCCGCATTTACAATCTGTACTCGTTCCAATTGGTGATGGAATGACAATTTCTAAAGTGAAGAAATAATTATTATCTTACAAAAGTGTAATGTTCATGTCATGTTTTTGAATTTCTTCTTTAAGCTCTGGGCTTTAAGATAAGAATATAAGAAAAAACATATGAGGTGAAGGAAATGAAAAGATACATTGCACTATTTAGTATTTTAGTTGTATTCGCAAGCTTGTTAGTTGGTTGTGATTTAAACCGTATGGGTAAAGATGAGTACTACGTTCAAATTACAGTAGATGGAAAAGAAGTTCATAGTAAAGCTGATAATGGTCAAAAATTTAAAGATTATGAATATAAGTTGACTGGCTTTGATAAAGACGGTAAAGAGAAAGAATTAGAATTTACAGCTCAAAAAAATCTTCGTAAAGAAGCATTCCTACGCGTATATCACTCAGATAAAAAAGGTGTATCAGCTTGGGAAGAAGTAAAGAAAGACGAGCTTCCAGCGAAAGTGAAAGAAAAATTAGGCGTGAAATAAGACAGATAGAAAAGGAATTGACGAACAGGGTCAATTCCTTTTTTTGCTTTCAAATTCTTCTTCTGAAATGACTTTAAATCCGTGTCTTTTAAATAAAGCAGTTGTCACTCCGAAACCAGTTTGCTTATTGCCGTTAAATTCTCCAGTGTAAATCGTAGAACTACCACAAGATGGGCTGCGTTCCTTTAAAATAATATATTCTGGGTGTAAATTTTTAATTTGTTCTAATGCTTTATAAGCGCCATTTACGAAAGCTTCTGTAACATCTTCACCATCTTTCGTCATCACTTTCGCTTTTCCGTCTAAAACGTCGTCGCCATTCCCGCCAATAATTTCAGCTGAGGGGCGAGGTGTTGGTAATCCCCCTAATACTTCAGGACAAATGAGGACTGTATCTTCTTTTTGCAAAAGCTCCTCTATTTTTGAAACGAGATTGTCATTTCCATCATACCGACAAGCGATACCACCTAAACAAGCACTAATTACGATCATATTTTCATCTCCAATAAAAAAATATTAACTATCACGCCAATTTTTCTTCCTGCCTCTTATTTATAAGTGAGGTGATAAAAATGGGAAGCTTATATAATTTAATGAAACCATATAGTGAATTTCAAAGTAAAGAAGAGTTTAATACATATCAAAAACAAGTTTTGAAACATTATCGATTTCAATTAAATAAAACGGATGCTACCATTATTCATTTTTTAGGAAAGTATGCAGTGAATGAGAAACAGAAGACAGTGGGGGTTGCTTGTCCATTAATGGAGACGATTGCTACAAATGTTGGAAAGAGTATTCGTACAGTACGCCGCTCTATTGCAAAGTTAGAGGAACTAGGAATTATAAAGCGTGTTGCGACAAAAGAAAGACATAGGCGCGGCGGATATAGTGCGAACTTATATGTATTTCTTATATCTGCAATTGACCGCATGGATGACCGTATGAAAATGTCCGCATGTGAAAGTGAGGATTATACAGCTGGCTGTAGCGGAAAGGAGCAAAAAAGCGAAAGGGAAACAATTCTTTCTAAAAACATTCCACAAATAAAAGAGAAAAGAAAAATAACGTACGAGCTTGATGAGACGTATTGCCGTCATGATATACCGAAGCCTTTTATATACGCACTTCTGCCGATGACGAGTAATCCGAAGAAGATTAATATATTTTGGAGTAAGGTGGAACTTGCATATAAAAAGAGTGGATTACTAGAGCAAGGTGTTTTACTGGAGCAAATATTAGCTGATGAAGAAGTGTATGGGAATTTCATTTGGCGCGTGAAAAGTGTTGTGAGGGCGTATAAATACGGGGAAATCCGTAAAAATGTGAAGGCACTTTTATATAGTACAGTGCGGGATTTATTTTTAGAGATTGGATTAGAATGGGGAGCAGCTGTGAGAAGAAGTAAGGGGATACCGTTATTTGATCCTTTTAAAAAGGAGCCATGCGTAAATGCATGACTCCAAGTAGTTAATCAAACTTTCTTACAACTGGAACACGAATCGCTACAAAGAGTACGAAGACAATAACGGCGATTGCACCACTTTTCATAACGGTTACGATTGGAATTCCTATTGCAAGTGCAATGGATGTGAATGCATAAGAGAGCGGGATAAAGCCCATTGATGATAGCATAAGTAAGCTCATTACGCGTCCCATCATTTCCTCTTTTACTGTCGATTGAATCATCGCCATAAGCGGAACGATAGCCATTGCGATTGTAATACCATAAAACATGCCGGCTAATAATGCTTGCCAAAGTACGGTGCTAAAGTTGATGGATAAGAAGAATACACCAGACAGTAGCATCATGATAATGCAAAATAGACCGCGTCTACGATTAATATTTTTTAAACCGACAATGACCGCACCGATTGCCATTCCGCCGCCGACAGACGCTTCTAAGTAACTAAACTGGAGCGAATCACCATGCAGCACGTTTTTAACAAAAAGCGGGAAACCAACTTGCATCGGGCCGATTAAAAATAAGTTTAAAAAAGCGCTACAAATAAGGAAAGTTGAAAGGAATGGCGATTCCTTTACATATAAGATTCCTTCTTTAATGGAAGTGAACATACCTTTATCTGTATCTTTTAGTTCTGGCATCGTAAATTGTATTTTTTGAACGAGTATGGCTGCGACAATCAGTAATAAAATCGTAATGGAAAAGATTGTCTCATAGTTCGTAAATTTAATGAGAATTCCGCCAAGTACAGGGCCTAAGATGACCGATGCTTGGTTCGTCATTTGTGTAAGTGAATTCGCTTGTGTTAACCGGCTTTTTTCTACCAATTCCGGTAAGATAGATCCATCTGCTGACCAGAAGAAAGCATCAGCAAGTCCAAAGAATAAAGCGAATAAAGCAAATGTATATAGCGTTACATCACCAACGATAAACCATGTGAGAATGGTTGCGACAAGAATCGCTCGAATGATATTGGAGTAAAACATAATATTTTTTTTCGGGAATTTATCAGCTACAGCGCCGCCGACAATCATAAAAATAAGCCTTGGAACACTAAGGGCTACGAAAACAACACCGAGTGAAGCTTCAAGGTTTAATGTTTTTGCTATGTACCACGTTTGTGAAAAAGTAAAAAAGGCTAAAGCAAAGCTTGAAAAAAGAGTAGCTGCCCAAAGAAAAAGGAAATTCGTATTTTTTAATAACGGTTTTCCGCTTCCTTCTAAAGCAGTTTTATTTTGTTGTAGTTCCTCCATATTGCTTCCTTTCTATGTGACAAATTTAAACTAAAAAAACAGTAAACGCCCGATTGGTGAGGGCTAATACTCAATGGGAGATGCCCTCCGCTGAGTATAGTTTCACTTTATACAGTTTCTAATATTTCTATACTGCACTTTCTCATTGTAGACAATAATAATGGATTTGCCCAGTAGCTATTTAACGACAAAAAAAGATGCCGAATGGGCATCTTTTTTTAGGCTAACGCAATATAAATATCCAATTGTGCATGATTTGGGTCTAATGCTCTTTCGTCGTAAAGCTCGAAGTCTGTTGTGAAGGCACGTTTATTTTCTTTCGACCATTGCCAAATATATTCCCAAGCTTCGCAAACGACTTCAGCAACTGGTCCCTTTCTCGTTGTAAATACCGCATATGTAGCAGCAGGTATTGTTAAAGTTGTCATATTTTCAGGAACGTCTTCTAATGAAGAAACGGTCGTACCGATTGTAAATGTATATGTACCAGTTTCATCTGATTCATAGTTGGAGTAGAATGCGAATGTTTCTTTCGTTTTTTGATTTGGGATGTGATGCATCATTTGTTCTTGAAAGTATCGGTTCCAGAGCTCGGGAATTTTTCCTTCAGTAGATGTCTCTATTTCGTTAGTCGTCGTAATCGAAACGCCGATTGCTTGGAAAGCTTCTTTTTTTACGATAATGGGTTCGTTTATCATTACAAATTCCTCCTTTAAAATAAGAACATATGTTCCTTGATAATATAACATATTTTTACATGTAACGGTTATTGTTTTTTGAAAATTTTAATCATAAATAACAAACTGAAATGACTAAAAATGGTAAAATTTCTATTGTATGTATGAATAGATTAAGAGATATGTTAAGCTTTTTATGTATCCTTAAACTGTTATATAAACCTATACAATAGGGCATTTTTTACTATGTTAAAAAATGGTGAAGGTTTGTATAAGTGTCCGATATATATATGCTATTTTTGATAAATTAAAATAGTAATATTCTATGAGATTTATATTGTTGACATTGGGATTTCAACGATACATTTTCGTAGGTCGGATTGTTGCGAGTGGATATATATTGCTATGTATACGGCTACGAAATTAAGTAGACGGATAGCAAGTATATAGAAAGGAGAAAGGTAGAAAATATGAAACAAGTATTGAAGTGTTTTAATGTCGTAACAATGATCACACTTCTCCTATCCATCATATTGCCTTCACCCAGTGCTTTTGCAGAGATAAATAAAAAAAGCTGGGATGAGTTACAAGGAAATGATGTGAAAATTAAGGCAGAGCAAGTAAATGCCGAAATATATAAGGGGGAAGTAGCTAAGAGGGAGCACGTATTTCAATATACGATTGAAAATACGGGAGCTACACCAATTCAAGAATTGGTGCTTAAACAAAGTAATGAAAATGAAATTACGTTCCTCTCGCAATCTGTGAAAGTAAACGGAGAGAAGTTACCTGAAAATAAAGTAGCGGATTTCTATGTAGAAGAAAAAGATAAGGGAGGAAAACTTCTTTCTTTTAATCTTAAAATTCGAGATTTAAAATCACACGAAAAAATGACGGTGCTAATAAAGGCTAGCCGCACGCAGCATTTTAATAAAGAATACAAACAAAAGATTAGTGTGCAAAAAGATCAAGTACAAATAGGAAACATGTCTGTAGATGTTGAGGGAATCCCTTCTGAAGAAAAGGTAGCAGCTAATGCCGATGAGGAGGCTGACAGTAGTAAGAAAGAAGTTGGCCCATCAGCTAATAATACAATTAAAAAAGTTGATGAAAAGCTAAAAGTATCTGTAGAAGATAAAAATAACCCTACATCAAAAACAGAACTACCAGAACAACCAATAACCGAAGCTGAGAAACAGCCAGAAAAAGAGGCAGTAAAGCAGAGTGTTGCAGAAGTACAAGCTGCGTCAGAAAATGCTTCGAAGGTTCAAATGCAAACAGGAGATAAACAAGGATTTGGAGACCCGTTGTATTCTATAATTGCTCCTGGTAATTTAGTACAGACTGGTAATGTGACGCTTGGTTTGACAGATAATCATTATACTAGGCAAAGTGTTGGTGGCAAAACCAATAAAAAAGCTGTAGATGTTGATAATGATGATACTACATTTAATTCATCAACAGGTGCATTTCCTAACATTCCTGCTGGAAGTAAAGTGAAAAAGGCATATTTATTTTGGACAGCAGCTATGGGGACTCCAAGTGATGCAAGGACAGATTATAGAGTTAGCGATGAAGATGTAAGAGAACCCGTTAAAATGAAGATGGGAAATAAGCAATATGCTGAAATAAGTGCTGATAGTATACGAAAAGCGGATTATTTACCGTATATTGCAAATCACTATAGCAGTGGCGCAGGATATGTTGCATATGCTGACGTAACAAATGTGATTGCAAAACAAGGTATTTCTCAAACGGTGACAGTTGCGAATGTACCACAAATTAAATTTAAAAAAGGCAGTGGCTACTACTGGGGCAACTGGAATCTTATATTAGTTTATGAAAACTATAAAGAAACAGTAAAAGACATGAAGATTTGGGAAGGGCTAGTCTCTCAAAAAAGTACAGCCTGGACAGATATTAGTGTTAATAAAATAAACACACCAAAAGAAGGCGCTTTTAAGGCGAAATTTAGTTATTTTTCATCGCAAGGTGATCCAGCTGATAATGATGGATATGCCTATGATTATGGAGAGTATGATTTTGGGTTAGGGTATCAAAAGTTTAAAAATATTAAAGGTAAAGATAATGATGTTAATGACTCATCTATGACAGAAGTACAAGTAGATGGCACTAACGAATTTGTTACGAAAAAATACCCAGGATATAATCCAGATTGGACAAATTCTTTCAGTACAGATATTCATACGTATCACCTTGAAGGACCTACTCAAGTGAAAAATGATTTAAAAGAAGCAAAAATGCGTTTTAGAGCATATGGTGGTGGCGGTGATATTTACGTATTAAATAACGCCACATTCGTTACAGAGCATAATGCTCCAAACTTACAAGTTGATAAAAAGGCATTAGATAGTACCGGTAAAGAAGTTAAGGAAATTAAAGCTGGTGAAGAGTTTACGTATCAAATTGAAGTGAAAAATGATACGAAAAATAACCAAGCACCGGTATCGAATGTAAAAGGTTTTGATAAATTAGATGAACGTTTAGAGTATGTTCCGGGATCTATACAATATATTTCTGGAAGTAATAAAGGAAATAAAACAGATGATGCAAGCGATGATGAAGCGGAGTTTGTAAATAATCAAATTGATTTCCGTGTTGGTGAAGGTGCTAATGCTAAAGACGGCGGTGTTTTAAAGCCGGGTGAAAGTACCGTTATTACATTCAAAGTAAAAGTGAAAGATTCTGTACAATCAGATACAACAGTAAAAAATGTCGTTGTTGTAAAGGGACAAGATAGTGCCGAGATAAAGTATGAAACTGAGGACGATGCAAATGTTACGGTTACTACCCCAAAAGAAGTTCCAGGGGAAATAGAGGCGAGAAAAATAGCTTCTAATAAAACACCGAAGTTAGGTGATGAGGTAGAGTATCGTATTACATTTAAAAATAAGACAAAAGATGGACGTCTAGATGTATTGACGATTGAAGATGAATTACCAAGCAATCTTGAATACGTGAAAGATAGTTTGAAAGCAGAAGGTGCAAAACCAGAGCCAGTAGAGCTGAAGTTTGAAAATGGAAAAGTAATTGCAAAGTATCCAGAAATTATGGATATGGAAGAAAGAAGTATCGTCTTTAAAACAAAAGTAAAAGAAACTGCAAAAATTGGTGAAGAAATTGTTAATAAAGCAACCGTTAGTGATAAAACAAATCCACCAAAGAATCTAGAAGAGAAGATTACACCACAGCATAAGGCCGGTAAAATTGCTGCAAAGAAAAAAGCAACAAATAAGAAGCCAAAGCTAGGAGAAGAATTTGAATATCAAATTAGCTTCCAAAATACGGTGGAAAACGGAAAACTAGATGCAGTTACAATAGAAGATGAAATTCCAGCTAACTTAGAATTTGTTCAAGGCAGTGAGAGAGCTGAAGGTGCTGAACCAAATCCAGTAGAGTTAAAAGTAGAAAATGGTAAGGTAATCGCAAAATATCCAGAGATTACGGATACAAAAGAGCGAAGCATTGCCTTTAAAGTGAAAGTAAAAGAAGAGGCAAAAGCCGGAGAAACGATTGTTAATAAAGCGGTTGTGAGTGAGCCGAATGGACAAACTGAGCATCCAGAAGAAAAGATTACGCCGGATTATAAATACGGTAAAGTGGATGTTGAAAAAAGCGTAACGAATCAAACACCAAAACTAGGAGAAGAAGTAGAATACCGAATTAGCTTTAAGAACACGGTAGAAAACGGAAAACTAGAAAAGGTGCTAGTAGAAGATACACTACCTAAAGGTGTTGAATACGTGAAAGATAGTTTGAAAGCTGAAGGTATAAAACCAGAGCCAGTAGAACTAAAAGTGGAAGACGGCAAAGTAATGGCAAAGTATCCAGAAATTACGGATACAGAAAAAAGAAGTATTGTTTTTAAAGTGAAAGTAAAAGATTCGGCAAAAGTAGGGGAGGCAATCGTAAATAAAGCAATTGCAAAAGATCCGAAAAATGAGCCTGTTGAATCAAAGGTTGTTATTACACCGCAAAGTAAAAAAGGTGAAATTGCTGCTACAAAGGTAGTTAATAATAAGAAGCCAAAGTTAGGCGAAGAAATCGAGTACCGCATTAGTTTTCATAATACGGTTGAGAACGGAAAACTTGAAGAGGTGCGAGTGGAAGATACAATTCCAAAAGGTCTTGAATATGTAGAAAATAGCATCAAGGCCGAAGGAGAAGCACCTGGACCAGTAGAATTAGCTGTTGAAAATGGGATAGTCAAAGCTAAGTATATCGATATTATGGATATGAAAGAAAGAAGTATCGTCTTTAAAGTAAAGGTGAAGGAAGAAGCAAAAGTAGATAAAGAGATTGTCAATAAAGCAATTGTTGATGATACGAAAAATCCACCGATTGAGCCGGAGGAAAGAATTACTCCGCAACATAAGGATGGAATAATTGATTCGAAGAAGACAGTAGATAATCCATCACCAAAACTAGGAGAAGAAGTAGAATACCGAATTAGCTTTAAGAACACGGTAGAAAACGGAAAACTAGAAAAGATAATAATAGAGGATACAATTCCTAACGGTTTAGAGTATGTAAAAGGCAGTGAAAAGGCTGAAGGTGATAAACCAGCTCCATTAAAGTTAAGTGTGAAAGATGGAAAAGTCATTGCTGAATACGAAAATATTACGGATATGAAAGAAAGAAGTATTGTCTTTAAGGTAAAGGTGAAGGAAGAAGCGGAAGTAGGTAAGGAAATCATCAATAAGGCAATTGTGGATGATATGAAACATCCGAAAGAACCAGAAGCAAAAATCACACCATTACACAAAGATGGAAAAATTAAAGCGAAGAAAAGCGTAAATAATGAAACACCGAAGTTAGGAGAAGAAGTAGAATACCGAATTAGTATGAAAAACACGGTTAAGTACGGAAAGCTAACAGACGTGATAATAGAGGATGCTTTACCAGAAGGTTTAGAGTATGTAGAAAATAGTTTGAAAGCAGAAGGTGTCGGAACAGATTCAGTAGAGCTGAAATTTGAAAACGGTAAGGTAATGGCAAAATATCCAGAAATTATGGATACAGAAGAAAGAAGTATCGTTTTTAAAGTGAAAGTAAAAGAAGGAGTAACAGTCGGTAAAAAAATCATTAATAAAGCAACTATTGATGATTCGCAAAATAAGCCAGTTAATCCGACTGCGGAAATTATTCCTCAGTATAAAGATGGAAAACTTGAAGCAAAAAAGATGGTAAATAATGAAACGCCGAAGTTAGGAGAAGAAGTGGAATACCGAATCAGCTTTAAAAATACGGTAGAACATGGAAAGCTAACAGAGGTAATAATAGAAGATGATTTACCAAATGGATTAGAGTATGTGAAAGATAGTGTAAAAGCAGAAGGTTCTAAGCCAGATCCAGTGGAATTGAAATTTGAAAACGGTAAGGTAATGGCAAAGTATCCTGAGATTACAGATACAAAAGAGAGAAGTATTACCTTTAAAGTGAAAGTAAAAGGTAAAGTGAGCGATTCAATTGTTAATGAAGCGATTGTGAGCGATACGAAACATCCGCCAGAAACACCGACAGCAGAAATTATTCCGCAACATAAAGACGGAAAAGTGAAAGCGAAGAAGACGGTAAATAATGAAACGCCGAAGTTAGGAGAAGAAGTAGAATACCGAATTAGTTTTAAAAACACGGTAGAAGACGGAAAACTAGCAGAGGTGAAAATAGAAGATACTTTACCAGAAGGTTTAGAGTACGTAGAAAACAGTGTGAAAGCAGAAGGTTCTAAGCCGGATCCAGTAGAATTGAAATTTGAAAATGGTAAGGTAATGGCGAAGTATCCAGAGATTACGGATACAGAAGAAAGAAGTATCACTTTTAAAGTGAAAGTAAAAGATGAAGTGAAAGTCGGTAAAAAAATCGTCAATAAAGCAATTATTGATGATACGAAAAATGAGCCAGAAACACCGACGGCAGAAATTACTCCACAGCATAAAGACGGAAAAGTGGAAGCGAAGAAAACGGTAAATAATGAAACACCGAAGTTAGGAGAAGAAGTGGAATACCGAATTAGCTTTAAAAATACGGTAGAAAACGGAAAGCTAGCAGAGGTAACAATAAAAGATGATTTACCAAATGGATTAGAGTATGTGAAAGATAGTTTACGAGCAGAAGGTTCTAAGCCAGATCCGGTAGAACTGAAAGTGAAAGATGGAAAAGTAATCGCAAAATATCCAGAAATTATGGATACAGAAGAAAGAAGTATCGTCTTTAAAGCGAAAGTAAAAGAAGAATTTAAGGTTGGTGAAGGCATTGTCAATAAAGTAGTTGTTGATGATACAAAAGATCCAACAACTTCAGAAGTAACAATTACGCCAGAATATAAAGACGGTAAGCTTAAAGCAGAGAAATTTGTAAACACTAAAAAACCGAAATTAGGAGAAGAAGTAGAATACCGAATTAGTTTTAAAAACACGGTAGAAAACGGAAAACTAGTAGAGGTTACAGTAGAAGATGAAATTCCAGCTGGATTAGAGTACGTAGAGAACAGTTTACAAGCAGAAGGTTCTAAACCAAGTCCGGTAGAATTGAAATTTGAAAACGGCAAGGTAATGGCAAAGTATCTAGAAATTGCGGATACAAAAGAAAGAAGTATTATTTTTAAAGTGAAAGTAAAAGAAGAGGCAGAAATAGGCAAGGAGATTGTTAATAAAGCAATCGTAGTAGATACAAAAAATGAGCCAGAAGAGCCTCGTGTGGAAATTACTCCGCAATATAAAGATGGTAAAATTGCTGCGCAGAAAGTAGCAAATAATCATAAACCGAAACTAGGAGAAGAAGTGGAATACCGAATTAGTTTTAAAAACACGGTAGAAAACGGAAAACTAGTAGAGGTAAATATAAAGGATACATTACCAAATGGTTTAGAGTATGTAGAAGGCAGCATCACAGCAGAAGGTTCTAAACCGAAACCAGTAGAGCTACAGGTGAAAAATAATAAGGTAATGGCAAAGTATCCAGAAATTACAGATACAGAGGAAAGAAGTATTGTCTTTAAAGCGAAGGTAAAAGAAAGCGTAAAAGTGGGAGAAGAAATCGTAAATGAGGCAATTATAGATGATACAAAGAATCTGCCAGAAGAGCCTTATGTACCGATTACACCACAATATAAAGATGGGAAAATTGAGGCAAGAAAAGAAGTAAGTAATCATGAACCGAAGTTAGGTGAGGAAATCGAATATCGAATTATTTTTAATAATACGGTGAAAGATGGAAAACTAGCAGAGGTAAAAATAGAAGATGAAATTCCAGCTGGATTAGAGTTTGTAGAAGGAAGCGAAAAGGCTGAAGGTGAAGAGCCAAAACCAGTGGAGTTGAAAGTAGAAAATGGTAAGGTAATGGCAAAGTATTCAGAGATTATGGATACGAAAGAAAGAAGTATCGTCTTTAAGGTGAAGGTGAAAGATTCAGTTGCAATAGGTAAAGACATCACAAATAAAGCGATTATCCATGTTGATGATCCGAACCATCCAGTAATTGATCCGACAGCAAAAATTACACCGCAATATAAAGACGGTAAAATTGCTACTCATAAAAAGGTGAATAATCATAAACCGAAGCTAGGGGAAGAAATCGAATACCGAATTTCATTTAATAATACGGTGAAAGATGGAAAACTGGCAGAGGTGAAAATTGAGGATGAAATTCCGTCTGGTTTAGAGTATGTGAAAGATAGTCTAAAAGCAGAAGGTGATAAGCCAGCACCAGTAGAGTTGAAAGAAGAAGCTGGTAAGGTTAGTGCGAAGTATGAAAATATCACTGACATGAAAGAAAGAAGCATTATCTTTAAAGTGAAGGTGAAAGATTCTGTTGAAGTGGACAAAGCAATTGTAAATAAAGCAATTGTTGATGATACAAAAAATCCACCAGAGCGACCAGAAGTAGAAATTACCCCGCAGCATAAAGACGGTAAAGTTAAAGCTGATAAAAAGGTAAATAAAAAAGATCCAAAGCTAGGAGAAGAAGTAGAGTACCGAATTAGTTTTAAAAATACGGTAGAAAACGGAAAACTAGCAGAAGTGAAAATTGAGGATCAATTACCAACTGGTTTAGAGTATGTGAAGGATAGTTTAAAATCAGAAGGTAATGAGCCAGCGCCAGTAGAGTTAAAAGAAGAAGCTGGGAAAATTACAGCGAAGTATGAAAATATTACTGATACAGCTGAGCGTAGTATTATCTTTAAAGTGAAAGTAACGGAAGTAGCAAAAGTCGGTAAGAAAATCGTGAATACGGCAATTGTGGATGATGACAATCCGAAGAATCCGCCGCAAAAACCAGAAGCAATTATTACGCCGGAGTATAAGGACGGAAAACTAAAAGCTGAGAAAACAGTAAATAATCCAGCTCCAAAATTAGGAGAAGAAGTAGAGTATCGAATTACTTTCCGTAACGTAGTAGAGCATGGAAAAGTAGCGAAGGTGAAGATTAAGGATGAATTACCAACTGGCTTAGAGTTTGTAGAAGGTAGTGAAAGAGCCGAGGGAGAGAATCCGAAACCGTTGTATGTGAAAGTGAAAAACGGAATCGTCCTTGCGGAATATCCAGAAATTACGGATATGAAAGAAAGAAGTATCGTCTTTAAAGTGAAAGTGAAAGAAAAAGCTAAAGTAGGCGAAGAGATTGTGAACAAGGCGATTGTGGAAGATACAATAAATCCACCAGAGCAACCGAATATCTCTATTCAGCCTCAATATAAAGATGGTGCATTACAAGCAGAAAAAACAGTAAGTAATCATGAACCAAAGTTAGGAGAAGAAGTAGAATATCGAATTAGCTTTGAAAATACGGTAGAGAACGGAAAACTAACTGAGGTAAAGGTAGAAGATGAAATTCCAGCCGGTTTAGAATACGTACAAGATAGTATAAAGTCTGATGGGCCCGAACCACATCCGGTGGAACTGAAAGTAGAGAATGGAAAAGTAACAGCAAAGTATCCAGAAATTACGGATACGAAAAAAAGAAGTATCATCTTTAAAGTGAGAGTACAAGAGACGGTACAAGTAGGAAAAGAGATTGTAAACAAGGCGATTGTTGATGATAATAATCCGACGACGCCGCCAGTTGAGTCACTTATACCAATCACACCGCAATATAAAGATGGGAAACTAGAGGCAAGGAAAGAAGTAAGTAATCATGAACCAAAGCTAGGGGAAGAAATTGAATATCGAATTACTTTTAACGGCACAGTAGATGGCGGGAAGTTAGTTGATGTAAAGATTGAAGATGAAATTCCGTCTGGTTTAGAGTATGTGAAAGATAGTCTGGAGGCCGTAGGTGATAAGCCTGTGCCTACAGAACTTAAAGTAGAGAATGGAAAAGTAACAGTGAAGTATCCAGAAATTACGGATACGAAAGAAAGAAGTGTCATCTTTAAAGTAAAGGTAAAAGAAACAGCAAAAGTTGGAGGAGAAATAACAAATAAAGCGATTATTGAAGTGGATGATCCGAAACATCCAGTTATAGAACCGACAGCGAAAATAAAGCCAGAATATAAAGATGGTAAGTTAACAGCAGCGAAGACAGTAAGTAATAAAGAGCCAAAGCTAGGAGAAGAAGTAGAATACCGAATTAGCTTCAAAAATACGGTGGAAAACGGAAAACTAGATGTAGTTACAATAGAAGATGAAATTCCAGCCGGTTTAGAATATGTGCAAGGTAGTATTAGATTTGAAGGGGCTGAGCCAAATCCAATAGAGTTAAAAATGGAGTTTGGAAAAGTAATCGCCAAGTATCTAGAAATTAGAGATACGAAAGAACGTAGTATTATTTTTAAAGCGAAGGTAAAAGAAGCGCCGAGTAAAGGGATAACAAATAAAGCAGTAGTGGACGATAAAATAAATCCGCCACTTGAGCCTACAGTTACAATTTTACCGAAAACAAAAGAAGATTTTAAGATACCAGAAGATCCGAAAGAGCCGAAGGAGCCAGAAGTGAAACCGGAAGATCCGAAAGAACCGAAGGAGCCAGAAGTGAAACCAGAAGATCCGAAAGAACCGAAGGAGCCAGAAGTGAAACCGGAAGATCCGAAAGAACCGAAGGAGCCAGAAGTGAAACCGGAGGATCCGAAAGAACCGAAGGAACCAGAAGTGAAACCGGAAGATCCGAAAGAACCGAAGGAGCCAGAAGTGAAACCGGAAGATCCGAAAGAACCGAAGGAGCCAGAAGTGAAACCGGAAGTAAGATTGGAAAAATTAATTAAAGAGCCGCAAGTAAAAACAGAAAGAGAATTACCGAAAACAGGGGCAGCGTCTCCATGGATGATGTCAGTTGGTGCTGGAATTTCATTCTTAGTTGGCGGAGTATTATTCGTATTAGGTAGAAGAAGAAAACAATAATTTTTTTAGACGAAAAGCACACTGAGTTCGATAGTTTATCGAATTCAGTGTGCTTTCGTGGTATATAAAATAAAAGCTCCTTCCACGTATGGAAGGAGCTTTTATTTCTACATATTAAAACATGCTTGAGCTATGCATTGGTTGAAGTTTTGCATTTGGATCGAAGTAAGCTTTTGCATTGTTTACTGCTGTTGGTGCTTCACCGAAGCCGCAAGCAATGAGTTTTACTTTTCCTTCATATGTACAAATGTCACCAGCAGCGTAAATGCCAGGAATATTTGTTTCCATTTTTGAATTTACAAGGATGCTGTTTTTTTGTATATCTAAGCCCCAGTTTTTAATTGGGCCAAGAGAAGAAACGAAGCCATAGTTTACAATTACGTCATCAACATCGATGATAACTTTTTCTTCCGTTTTTACGTGCTGAAGAACGACTTGTTCAATTTTGTCATCACCAATGAGTTCAACTGGAACATACGGTGTACTTACTTCTGCACGAGAATTCATTAAGTTTTCGACGCTATGTTCATGCGCACGGAATTTATCGCGGCGATGAACGATTGTAACTTTTTCAGCGATCGGTTCTAACATCATTGTCCAATCAACAGCTGAATCGCCGCCGCCAAATACTACGACGCGCTTACCGGCAAATTTATTCATATCATCAACGAAATAATGTAAGTTTTTCTTTTCATACTTTGCTGTACCTTCTAATTCTAAGCGGCGTGGTTGGAAAGCACCATTGCCAGCAGTAATAATAACTGATTTAGAATAGTGAGTTTGCTTATTCGTAACAAGTTTAAATATACCGTCAGCTTGTTTCTCAAGCGTATCGACAGCTTCTTCTAAACAAACGGTTGGGTCAAATTTCTTCATTTGCTCTTTTAAGTTATCAACTAATTCTTGTGCGCGCACTTTTGGGAATCCAGCTACATCATAAATGTATTTTTCAGGGTAGAGTGCGGATAATTGTCCTCCAAGTTGAGGTAAGCTTTCAATGATTTTTACACTTGCTTGTCTCATACCGCCATAAAATGCTGTGAACAGCCCTGTTGGACCACCACCAATAATTGTTATGTCGTAAACTTTTTGATTTTCTGCCACTTTCATTCCCCCTATAGATGGAATTTTGATATTGATTTCATATATTGTTCATATGTACACGAAAATCCTGCAAATGATGACACTTTCAAATAAATGATAGCATATTTGAGTTCATAATACTTCTGAAAACGACTGAATTGTGTGTAAGTTTTCGCATAGGTTCTTTTTTATTGTATAAAATATACAGAAAGGAAAATACATGAAAAAAAGTCTAAAAAACCCTTGAAAACGCTATGTTATTTTAAAATATTGATAATTCTCCAGACGCTTGAATTCTGGAATAAAACCGACTAATATAGGGAAGTATTATGTTAAATTTCTATGACAAAATTCGTACGATTTTTTGACTGCGTTTTGTTATGATATAGAATGTGATAAATTCCACATTCTTGACAAATAGAGTTTTTAGTACTTGGTATTATTTCTCATTACTATTATATAAAGAAAAGGGTTGTGATTTGGTGAAGACTCCAAAAATCGTAGTTTTAGGTGCAGGTTATGGCGGGATGATTACGACTGTTCGTCTGCAAAAAGCATTATCTGTAAATGAAGCTGAAATTACGCTAGTAAACAACAACAGCTATCACTACCAAGCGACTTGGTTACACGAGAGCGCAGCTGGTACATTACAAGATGAAAAAATCTGTCTAGATATTCAAGACGTTATTGATACAAATAAAGTAAACTTTGTACAAGACACAGTAGTAGAAATTAAAGCTGCTGAAAAACGTATTATCTTAAAAGACGGCGAGTTAGAGTATGACTACTTAGTAATTGGTCTTGGTTTCGAATCAGAAACATTCGGAATTACAGGATTAAAAGAGCATGCATTCTCAATCGCTAACATTAATGCAACTCGTGAAATTCGTGAGCATATGGAAGCTAGTTTCTCTAAATATGCAACTGAACAACGCGATGAGTTAGTAACAATCGTTGTTGGTGGTGCTGGATTTACTGGTATCGAGTACGTAGGTGAGCTTGCAAACCGTGTTCCTGAACTTTGCAAAGAGTACAATGTACCACGTGAAAAAGCACGTATCATCTGTGTAGAAGCTGCTCCAACAGCACTTCCAGGTTTCGATCCAGCGTTAGTAGAATACGCTGTAAAACAACTTGAGAAAAAAGGTGTAGAATTCCGCATCGGTACAGCAATTAAAGAAGCAACTGAAGAAGGTATTATCGTTGCGAATGGCGATGACACTGAATTAATTAAGTCTGAAACAGTAGTTTGGGCTGCAGGTGTTCGTGGTAACGGTATTGTGGAAGAGTCTGGATTTGAAGCAATGCGCGGACGTGTAAAAGTTGATGAGTACATGCATGCTCCAGGATACGAAGATGTATTCATGGTTGGTGACGCAGCGTTAATCATTAATGAAGAAATTAACCGTCCATACCCACCAACAGCACAAATCGCAATTCAACAAGGTTACAATATTGCACACAACTTAACTGTATTAGTTCGTGGTAAAGGTGAAATGAAAAAATTCGCATTTGATAATAAAGGATCTGTATGTTCTTTAGGTCATGACGATGCAATGGGCGTTGTTATGGGTAAAAAGTTAACAGGTTGGAAAGCTTCCTTCATGAAGAAAGTAATCGATAACCGTTACCTATTCTTATTAGGTGGACCTTTATTAGTTCTTAAAAAAGGTAAATTAAAGTTCTTTTAATATATAGTAGAAAAAGCAGAAACGGCTAAGAGCTGTTTCTGCTTTTTTCATATTAAAAATATAGTATAATATAAAAAGAAAGAATATTCTGTCCGTTCCGAAAGAGGAGGTTATTACATCGTGGAGAAACGAGGGAAGGTATGGCTAGCTGTTAGTGGTTTAGTAGCTACAAAAGATGGTAGGTGGCTATTTGTTAAGAAGAAATACAGTGGATTAAAAGGGAAATGGTCTTTACCGGCTGGTTTTGTAAATGAAGGTGAGACGGTTGATGAAGCTGTGAAACGCGAAGTGTTAGAAGAGACAGGCATTGTCGCTCATGTGAAGGGGATCATTGGTGTTCGATCGGGTGTTATTCGTAATGAGATTAGTGATAATATGATTATTTTTCTTTTGGAGCCTGAAGGAGAAAATATTATTATACAGGAGAAAGAATTGTCTGAAGTGGCGTTCTTACATCCGGATAAGATTGTAGACGATCCGAATACGTCTGTGCTTATTAAATATTTGTTAGAAGGAAGATCAGAACTACATCTTGAAGTGGACAAAACATTAAATCCAGGCGAACCATTTGGTTATACAGCTTATCACGTATTTACGGCACGTGCGAAGGAGAGGGGAAAAGAGTGAGTATACCGGTACTACTTATTTCAATGATGTTATTCTTTATTTTGTTCTTTGGAATTGGATTTTTACTCAACATGATTTTGCGAGCTACTTGGGTAATGGTTATTGTGTATCCGATTGTTTGTATGCTTATTATTAATAAAGCGAGTATGTGGGATTATTTTTCAAAACCGAAAGAAACATTTTCTTCATTTGGGACAAGTGTATCGCACTTAGGACAAGCAGACGTATTTATTCTATCTACTGGATTAGTAGGGGCTGCTTTAGCAGGAGTCGTAATCAAGAAACTTCGGAAAAGCGGATATCAAATGTTTTAATCTCCAATTAAGTTGGAGATTATTTTTTTGCATATTCCTTCATGGTATAGGGAATGATTAACGATGAAGGAGTGTGGAATATAAAAATGTTAAAACGATATTGTATTCGCATTATGATGACTTGTTTACTTGCAATTGCATTATGCGTAACATGGAATGCTTTCACAGGAGTTTCTTTATTAGAGATTGTAAAGAAGTATGAGGGAACGAGTGCAAAAGAAGTACATGCAGCAGAAGTTAAGAGAAATGTTGCTCCGAGTAAAGAAGTGATAAATGCTTTAGAGCAGGCAAACGACTGGTCTAAATATCGTTCAATTGAAATGACTGCAACAGGTTATACGTCGGGAATTGAGTCAACTGGTAAGAGGCCGGGACATCCGGAGTATGGTATTACATATTCAGGTGTTAAGGCGAAAAGGGATTTATATTCCACAATCGCAGCAGACTTACGCGTATTCCCAATTGGAACAATTTTATTCGTACCAGGTTATGGGTATGGTGTAGTAGCAGATAAGGGCGGTGCAATAAAAGGAAACCGTCTTGATCTATATTATGATACGGTGAAAGATGTTTATAGCCAATGGGGTAAGAAAAAAGTAAATGTGTATGTAGTGAAAGTTGGAAACGGTAAGTTTTCAGAAGAAGAATTAACGATGTTAAATCAAGACGAAACGATGCAAGTGTTTCGTGGTCAATATTTAAAACAAAGATAGTCTAGTCGTAATTACGCTAGACTTTTTTTCTTGGCTTATTTCATAATAGAGGGGATTTTACACGTCATATAACTGTAGTTAGAATTGTCGCATTTTATCGAAAATAAAGTTATAATGGTGGTAGAGAAATTTAGGGGGTCTGAACATGTTTCAAGTACAAAAAGAATTAGCAGGTCATGAAGCAGTAATTGTTGCTTTATTTGAAGAAGAGAAAATGAGTAGTTTTGTACAAGAACTGGACAAAGCGTTTGAAGGACAATTACAAGTTTTACTAGAAGAGAAAGAATTATCTACGAAGAAAAAGGCCATTTCGAAAGTGCATAGCTTAGGAAAAACAAATGTGAAACGTTATTACTTTGTTGGTTTAGGCAAGAAAGAGTCTTACACGACAGAAACGTTACGTGCGGCTCTTGGTAAGGCATTTAAAACACTGCAAGCAGCAAAAGTACAAGATGCAGCAATCTTACTTGATTCTTTCGTAACAGAGAAATTAGACGCGATTGATGTTGCTCATATTGCAGCAGAGGTACAAGGCCTTGGTACATATGAATTACAAACGTATAAATCAGATAAAAAGGATCGTGTAGAGTTAGAGAAGTTCACGGCTATTACAGCGGAAGATGCACAAGAAATTGAAGCCGCATTAACAGTTGGCTACGTACATGGACGTGCAACAAATTCAGCTCGTACACTTGTAAATATGCCGCCAAACGTATTAACAGCGACAAAGCTTGCTGAGTATGCTGTTGAATTAGCGGAGAAGTATGATATGGACTATAAAGTTCTTGAGAAAGAAGAGATGGAAGATCTTGGTATGGGTGCGTTACTTGCAGTAAACCAAGGTAGTGTAGAGCCACCAAAAATGATTGCTCTTATTTATAAAGGAAAAGAAGAGTGGACAGATGTCATTGGATTCGTTGGAAAAGGTATTACATACGATACAGGTGGTTATTCTTTAAAACCACGTGAAGGCATGGTCGGTATGAAAGGTGATATGGGTGGTGCAGCTGCTGTATTAGGTGCGATGGAAATTATCGGTGAACTTCGCCCAGAACAAAATGTGATCGCTGTTATTCCTTCAACTGATAACGTTGTAAGTGGTACGGCATTTAAGCCAGACGATGTAATTACATCTATGAGCGGAAAAACAATTGAAGTATTAAATACGGATGCAGAAGGTCGTCTAGCTTTAGCTGACGGTATTACGTATGCGAAAAAACTTGGTGCAAACTACCTTGTTGATGTTGCAACATTAACAGGCGGTGTAATTGTTGCACTTGGAAACTATACGACAGGCGCAATGACAAATAATGAAGAGTTATTTGAGCAAGTGCTAGAGGCTTCTATGGAAACAGATGAGCCAATTTGGCAACTACCGATTTTTGATCGTGATAAAGAACGCGTTCGAAACAGTAAGTTTGCTGATTTAAATAACTCACCAGGCCGTGAAGGACATGCGGTTATGGCAGGTACATTCTTAGGCGAATTCGCTGAAGATACACCGTGGGTACACTTAGATATCGCTGGAACATCAGAAACAAAAGGCGCGCACGACTTAGGTCCAGCTGGAGCAACTGGTGCAATGGTACGTACACTTGCAACACTTGTGGAGCGTTTTGGAGAAGAATAAGAGTATAAGTGAAGACTGTTCCAATATTTTGGAACAGTCTTCTTTTTATAGGTTTGTTTACCCCGCTATTTGCCGGGTAGTAAGACTCGCACCCAAAAATTCAGCGAAAGCAAAGCAGTTAGGTGGGGTTGTCGTAAAAGCCCGATTGGTGAGGGCTGATTAAAGTTTCACTTTATAAAGAAATCGTATACAAAATCCCGTTTAAAGCAAAAGAAGTACGGCCCGTTTCTTCAGAGACAACTAATATAAGTGCATCACTCTTTTCTGATAAGCCAATTGCAGCTCTGTGACGTGTTCCTAGCTCAGGATCAACTTCTGTACTTTTCGTTAAAGGAAGAATATTAGCAGCTGAGACAATATGATTATTTTTTACGAGAACGGCACCGTCATGAAGAGGGTTACCTGGATAAAATATTGATTCGAGTAATGGCGCAGTTAAATGAGCGTTTAATGTCGTTCCAGTTTGAATGAGGGCTTCAAGCGTCTCGTTTCTTTCCACAACGATAAGAGCACCATGTTTTCTGGCGCTTAAATGTTGGATAGCTGTTGTAATAAAAGATGAACTTTCCGTATAAGGTGATAAATATGCCTGAATATAGTATGTAGCTGCCAATGTTTGTACATTTGCTAACATATGATGAATATCTTCCATTTTGCATAAAATACATTCGTCTTCTTTATCGATTGCGTTCCTCATAATCGATAGTTCTTTTTCAGCAATTTCAATCATTTGCTTTGTTTGTATTTTGAGCTCTTCTGACAAGCCCCATTCGTGCATAATCCTCATTCCCTTTAGTGGAGTATTTAACAATAGTGTATACAAATATTCCTAGTAAAATCCTGCTAGATTTTATAAAATATTGAGATACAGCATGTTTTTTTCATATAATAAAGGTATGACGAGCGAGAGGAGAGAGAAGAATGAATTGGAAACAAGAATTTAGTCGCTGGCTTTCTTACGCACAATTAGATGCAGAATTAAAAGAACAGCTAGAAAATATGAAGCAAGATGAGAAGAAAATCGAGGATAGCTTTTATAAAAATCTAGAGTTTGGCACAGGTGGTATGCGTGGTGAACTTGGTGCTGGTACGAACCGTTTAAACGTATATACAGTTCGTAAAGCAACAAAAGGATTAGCAAGCTTTATTGAAAAATTAGGTGAGGAAGCGAAAAAACGCGGTGTTGTTGTAGCCTATGATTCTCGTCATAAATCACCTGAGTTTGCAATGGAAGTTGCTGCTACACTTGGGGCACGCGGTATCACAACATATGTGTTTGAAAGCTTACGTCCAACGCCAGTACTTTCTTTCGCAGTTCGTCATTTACATACAGTAAGTGGAATCGTTCTTACGGCAAGCCATAATCCGCCTGAATATAACGGATACAAAGTATACGGTGAAGATGGTGGACAGTTACCTCCAAAAGAGGCAGATGAGTTAATTAGCTACGTAAATGCAGTAGAAGATGAATTAACAGTTGAAGTCGCTGATGTAGAGCAATTAAAAGCTGACGGTTTATTACATATTATTGGACAAGAAGTAGATGATGCATATGCTGCAGAATTGAACAATGTCATCATTAATAAAGAAATGGTGCAAAAGGTCGGCAAAGACTTAAAAATCGTCTTTACACCATTACACGGAACATCAAATATTTCTGTACGCCGTGGTTTAAAAGAAGTTGGGTTTACAGATGTGACAGTTGTAAAAGAGCAAGAGTTACCAGATCCAAACTTCTCTACAGTAAAATCACCGAACCCAGAAGAGCACGCAGCGTTTGAGTATGCCATTCGTGACGGTGAAAAGGTAGGTGCAGATGTATTAATCGCAACTGATCCTGACGCAGACCGCCTTGGTGTAGCAGTGCGTAATCATAATGGTGAGTTCCAGGTATTAACAGGAAACCAAACAGGTGCATTAATGCTTGATTACTTACTATCTCAAAAGAAAGAAAACGGAACGCTTCCGGAGAACGGTGTCGTATTAAAAACAATCGTAACGTCTGAGATTGGCCGTACAATTGCGAAAGCATACGGTTTAGATACAGTTGATACGTTAACGGGATTTAAATTTATAGGTGAGAAAATTAGGCAGTATGAAGAAAGCGGACAATATGAATTCCAATTCGGTTATGAGGAAAGCTATGGTTATTTAATCCGCCCATTCTGCCGTGATAAAGATGCAGTACAATCTGTCCTATTTGCATGTGAAGTAGCTGCATACTACAAATCGCAAGGGAAAACGTTATATGACGGTCTATTAGAAGTATTTGAGAAGTACGGTTTCTTCCGTGAAGACCTTGTATCGTTAACGTTAAAAGGAAAAGATGGAGCTGAAAAAATCCAAGAGATGATGGCAACGTTCCGTGAGAATCCGCCGAAAGAAGTAGCAGGCTTAACAGTCGTAGCAGTGGAAGACTATAAAGCAAGCATCGTTACATCTTTACAAGATGGACATAAAGAAGAGATTCACTTACCGAAATCAAATGTGTTAAAATATCAATTAGAGGATGGTTCATGGTTCTGCCTACGTCCATCTGGAACTGAGCCGAAGATTAAGTTTTACTTTGGTGTAAAAGATAGTTCTTTACAAAATAGTGAACAAAAGTTACTTACTATTAAAGAAGACATTATGAATCGTTTATAATACAAAGTAATTTTAAGTAGTAAGGAACAAAAGGGAGCGAAATCTCCCTTTTGTTTTATGTAGGAAATGATTGCTATTGATTCCGACAGGAGAGAGGGTATTTTGTGATGAAAAAAGTAAGAAAAGCGATAATCCCAGCAGCTGGATTAGGAACACGTTTTTTACCAGCAACGAAAGCAATGCCGAAAGAAATGTTACCGATAGTAGATAAACCAACGATTCAATACATTGTGGAAGAAGCAGTGAAATCGGGTATCGAAGATATTATTATCGTTACTGGTAAAACAAAGCGTTCTATTGAAGATCATTTTGATAATGCATTTGAACTAGAACAAAACTTATTAGAGAAGAAAAAATATGAGTTGCTTGAAAAAGTACAAGCTTCTTCAAAAATGGTAGATATTCATTATATCCGTCAAAAAGAGCCGAAGGGACTAGGACATGCTGTTTGGTGTGCGCGTAAATTCATTGGTGATGAGCCGTTTGCAGTGTTACTAGGTGATGATATTGTCCAAGCTGAGAAACCGTGTTTACGTCAATTAATGGATGAGTATGAAAAAACACTTTCTTCTGTTATTGGTGTACAAACTGTTCCAGAGTCGGAAACACATCGCTATGGAATTATCGATCCATTAGAACAAGAAGGTCGTCGTTACCAAGTTCGCAATTTCGTTGAGAAACCAGCACAAGGTACAGCTCCTTCAAACTTAGCAATTATGGGCCGTTACATTTTAACGCCTGAAATCTTTATGTTCTTAGAACAGCAACATGTCGGTGCTGGTGGTGAAATTCAATTAACAGATGCAATCCAAAGCTTAAATGAAATCCAACGTGTATTTGCTTACGATTTCGAAGGAAAGCGCTACGACGTAGGTGAAAAGCTAGGATTCGTTCAAACGACAATTGAAATGGCCCTGCAACACCCAGAATTGCGTGATGACATGGTTGCAATGATGAAGAAAATTTTAGAAGAACAAGCGAATCAAGAGTCTTAATATAAAAAAAGAGTTATTGCAGCAATCTGCAATAACTCTTTTTTATTATGAAATCGTCGAATGAGAATGCTGATAAGCAGAACGACGCACAGCATAGTATATGCGAGGTGCGATAATAGCACCGATAATTGTAAATGCAATATCTTTTACTGCAAACCACATCATAACCATCCAAGCAGCTTTATAGCTCATATTACCGCCCATAAAGAGATTGACTGCTCCGTACATGTAAGTAGTACCGATTATATAAGTTAAAATAATTCCAGTGAAAGAGGCAATTGCAAATGTAATGAAAGTTGGTCTTTCTTTTTGTTCTACTAGTTTTCCTGATACGTAAGCAACGATAATAAAGGCGATAATAAAACCACCAGTAGGATCTAAAAGTGCTCCAAATCCAGCTTTGAAGTTAGCGAAGATTGGTGCGCCGGCTAAGCCAACGAGCATATATACAGTCATGGATAAGGCACCAAGTCTACTTCCAAGAAGAAGACCTGCTAAAATTGCGAAAAATGGTTGCATAGATAATGGGATGCCTGCTACTTGTAAGAAAGGTGCCCAAGATACAATATTTGCACCGATGGCCATAAGAGCAACGAACATGGCAGCTAATGCTAAATCTAAAACATGAAATCTTCTCATAATGTTAACCTCCTGTTGTTTTTAGGTTAACATTATCGTAGCGAAAATATTTACTTGTTGTCAATCAAAATATTTTGATAAGAAGGCTTTAAATAGTCTCTTAGCAACGTATATGGAATACGAAATTGCGGAATTCCACTTGAATAGGGAGCAATCTCATATAAAGGGAAATAAATGACGAGATTGTCTGGCTCTAAAAAGAAGTGAAATTTTTTCATACTCATTACTTTTTCAGTTGCATCAGGAAAATAAATGCTTTCATTTTGTTTAATTTGTCGTACAATCTCTGCACGGATTACATCTTTATATTTATCCTTTTGTTGAAATAAATCGTCTAAGTGCAGCACCTTTTTTTCGTTTAAATCAAATGTATTTGCCTTCCACGTATAAAGACCGTGTGCTCCGCCAGTATATTGATAGTAATTCACATATAGGCTAAGAAAAGGTGGTTTGTTTAAAGAGACTTTATAATCAACATTTGCTACGTACGGATGAAAGGGTGTACTAGATCCTTCTGTCTCTTTATAATATTTTTTTGCTTCTTTTTCTAATTTGTTTTTAAATTTGTCAGTGGATTTTTTGTAGTATAAATTGAGTTTATTTTGAAATTTAGAATCAGAAAAGTTGTGAAAAGAAGGCCTATTTATTTGATATTCTATATAAGGTTTCTTACCTTTTTGCGTTACAGTCTTAACATCGATTGTCAGGTTAGATGCTTTGGCTGTTATTGCACAATTTGGTACAATAGTCAGCAAGGAGAACATAAGCAGTAATATACAAAATTTCTGTTTCATTTAGGTGAAGCCTCCTTATATAAGTGTTATAAGTAGTTTGAAAATAAATAGGTAAAATTATACATTTAATTAAAGTAAGAGAAGGGGGAAGCGATATGGCAAAAACTTTAATGGATTCACTTGGAATTGAGTTGTTAGAGATGACAGAAGATAAGGTAGTTGCTACGATGCCTGTTGATGAGCGTACGCATCAACCGTTTGGATTTTTACATGGAGGTGCATCGGTTGCATTAGCGGAAACAGTGGCAAGTGTTGGTTCATATAATTTAATTGATCAAGAAAAATGTGTTTGTTTCGGATTAGAAATTAATGCAAACCACATTCGCTCAAAGAAAGATGGAATTGTAACAGCGATCGGAACACCGATACATAGAGGACAATCGACAATGGTTTGGGATGTTCGTATTATTGATGAAAATGATGATTTACTATGTATATCAAGATGTACAGTAGCAATTAAAGAAAAACGTGAAAAGTAAAAAAGAGGTGCTCTTATGAGCAGCCTCTTTTTCTTATAATTAGAACTGGATTTTCTTCTCTAAGAAACCTTTTAGTTCGCTAATTGGCATACGAACTTGTTCCATTGTGTCACGGTCACGTACTGTAACAGCTTTGTCTTCAACTGAGTCGAAGTCGTATGTGATACAGAATGGTGTACCGATTTCGTCTTGACGACGGTAACGTTTACCGATAGAACCAGTTTCATCAAAGTCTACCATGAAGTCTTTAGCTAATTCTGCGAATACTTCAGTAGCACCTTCAGATAGCTTCTTAGATAATGGTAAGATAGCTGCTTTGTATGGTGCTAAAGCAGGGTGGAAACGAAGAACTGTACGAGAATCGTTTTCTAATTGCTCTTCTTCATATGCATCACATAAGAATGCTAATGTTACGCGGTCTGCGCCTAAAGATGGCTCGATGCAGTATGGCACGTAACGCTCATTCGTTTGTGGATCAATATAGTTAAAGTCTTCGTTTGAATGTTCCATGTGACGTTTTAAGTCGAAGTCTGTACGAGATGCAACGCCCCAAAGTTCGCCCCAACCGAATGGGAATTTGAATTCAATGTCAGTTGTTGCATTACTGTAGTGAGATAACTCTTCTTCACCGTGGTCACGAAGACGCATGCTCTCTTCAGACATACCAAGTGAAAGTAACCAGTTTTTACAAGTTTCACGCCAGAATGCAAACCACTCTAAATCTTCACCAGGCTTACAGAAGAATTCAAGTTCCATTTGTTCGAATTCACGTGTACGGAATGTGAAGTTACCAGGCGTGATTTCGTTACGGAAACTCTTACCGATTTGGCCGATACCAAATGGAAGCTTTTTACGCATAGAGCGTTGAACGTTTTTGAAGTTTACGAAAATACCTTGTGCTGTTTCAGGACGAAGGAAGATTTCGTTTGTGCTAGACTCTGTAACACCTTGGAATGTTTTGAACATTAAGTTGAACTGACGGATTTCAGTGAATTCTTCACTACCGCAATCAGGACATTTTACTTCATGTTCTTTCATTAAGTCAGCCATTTGGTCGAAAGTAAGACCATCAACAACCATTTCGATGCCTTTTGCATCTAAAGCATCCTCAATTAATTTGTCAGCACGGTGACGAGCTTTACATTTTTTACAGTCGATCATTGGATCGTTGAAGTTACCAACGTGACCAGAAGCGATCCAAGTTTTAGGGTTCATTAAAATAGCTGCGTCTAAACCAACGTTGTATGGAGATTCTTGAATGAATTTTTTCCACCAAGCTTTTTTAACATTATTTTTTAATTCGATTCCAAGTGGACCGTAATCCCAAGTGTTTGCAAGACCACCGTAAATTTCAGAACCAGGGAAAACAAAACCGCGATGTTTCGCTAAGTTTACAACTTGTTCCATTGAATACATAAGAAAATCCTCCTTTTGAAAGTTAACGTATTGGCGATGACATACTCTGATACTTTGGAAACGAGCAGTATATGCTAAAAAGAACATAAAAAAACGCTCATCCCAAGGCTTATTTGCCTAGGGACGAGCGTTTGCCCGCGGTTCCACCCTAGTTGATACACAAAAGGTGCATCCACTTTATCATGTATTGCTCGGGACTGCCGTTTCCTTGCGGCTTCAGGCTTTCACTATCCCTGAATCGCTTTTTATGCAAGTACTTATAAGTCCGTCATCGCTACTTATATTAATAATAATGAACATATTCTAACACGTTCTTTTTTAAATCTCAATAGAGGAACGCGTCTATCTATGATAGAGTCTCGCCTATTTTTTCATTATTTATTCCGTAATTTTGCTTAATATGCTTAATTGCTTCACGCTTACTTAATGGAGCGAGCTCATTGTTTTGAACGTATTCCCAAACTACATCCGGATTTGTTTTTGCATATTCACGAAGGACCCAGCCAATCGCTTTTTGAATGAAAAATTCTTTTGAAGAATGTAGTTGTCCAATAATCCAGAAAAGAAGTTCTTCATCCATCTTTTGTTTATATTTTAGTTGGAATAAAATAGCGGCACGTTGTAACCATATGTTATCTGATGCAATCCATTTTGGAATATAGGCAGAAATTAATTCTGGATGTTTTAAAAAGATATCGCCTAAAAATGTAGGGACGATGCTATCGACAGAGTCCCACCAAGATTTTGTGACAATCAGTTCTTCTAAGAAGGGGATATGAGTTTCGTTTATATGCTTTTTATATTTTTGCATAATATCAAGTGCGGCCGCTTGGAATTCACGTTCTGGTAAGTCCCAAAGCTCACGTATGATAATTTGGAAGTCTTTTTGATCTGGGAGAGTATGTATTTGAATGATGTCTTTTAATAATTGGCGTCTTTCCGGTGTTTGAATACCTAGAAATGGGAAGTGATTTTTCATATAACGAGCCATAGGTTCTGCTTTTTCAGGATTTTGATGAGCTGTGAAATGCTCTTGTAATGCTTTTACAAATGGATGCATAAGTGTTGCTCCTCTCTTATTCTCTTTCTTCTCTTATTATACAAAGAGTTTGGATAAATTTTAAAACATAACTTGCAATGTAATGAAATATGTTGAAAGTAGAGAGGAGAGGATAAGATGGAGGATCAAGGCGTATTAGCAGGTTTCTTTGCTCTTAGTTTTGCGTTTATTCTTGTTATATTAATTTGGGCAATTATTTCATATTTGTTAACGGCTTTTGCACTTTATTCGATGGCGAAAAATGATGGTGCAACGGACGGGGTGCTTGCGTTTATTCCGTTTTTGAATAGTAAGACATGGGGTGACTTAGCGAAAGATAAATTACCAGATTTTTTGAAAGAAGAAGCAGGGTGGAAAGTATTCGGTATATACGTTGCATGTTTTATTTTTAATTTCGTACCAATTATAAGTTTACTAGCAACAGCTGTATCGATTGTATTGTCCATTTATCTTATCTACGCTATTTTAGACAGATACGGAACGAACTCTATATTATTTACGATTATTCATGTAATCACATTTTCAGTGTTCTTACCGATTCATTTATTTATCATTCGAAATGAACCGGTGAGATATAAAGAGTAGATTTTTCTTTTTTGTTGATAAGTCGATATATTTTAGATATAAGTAAAAAAGCGCCCTGATTATCAGAGCGCTTTTTTTACTACATAAGGTAGCGTAAATAAATATAAATGTGAGAAATGATTAATGAAACGATCATAATTGGGAAACCGACTTTTAGGAAGTCCATGTAACTAAATTTATGTCCTTCGCGGCTCGCGATACCTGCAACGATTACGTTAGCAGAAGCTCCGATTAATGTTCCGTTTCCGCCCAGACAAGCACCTAGTGCTAATGCCCACCATAATACATCGATTTGTGCGTCAGATGGTGATAAGCCTAGCCCAACTGCCATATCGTTAATAAGTGGAATCATTGTTGCAACGAATGGGATGTTATCAATTGTTGCAGAGGCGATACCAGATACCCATAAAATAAGGATGGATGCGTAAGAAATATCTCCGCCTGTTATACCAATTACTTTTTGAGCTAACATTTTGATAAGACCGATATCGATAAGTCCTCCAACAAGTACGAATAGCCCTGCGAAGAAGAAGATTGTTACCCATTCTACACTTGCGAATACCTCTTCAATTTCATGTTCTTTCACACCAATTAACATAAGTACAGTAGCACCAGTTAAGGCGATAATAGCGGCATCAATATGGAAAATAGAATGAGTCATGAAACCTACAATTGTAAGTCCAAGTACCGTTAAAGATTTTTTCATTAATACTGGATCTTTAATGTATTGTTTTTCATCTAAGCTCATTAATTTTTTAACTTGTACAGGATCGGCAATTAATTGTTTACGGTACATGAAGTAAAGTATTGTTGCTGTAACTGCAATAATAATAATTACGATTGGTGCTAGATTCAATAGGAAAGCATTGAAGTCTAAATGCTTATTTGCAGAACCAATCATAATGTTAGGTGGATCACCAATTAATGTTGCTGTTCCTCCAATATTTGAAAAAATAATTTCAGAAAGTAAATAAGGAACAGGATTTACTTGCAGTATGCGCGTAATAGATAAAGTAACTGGAACAACAAGAAGTACAGTTGTAACGTTATCTAAAAATGCGGAGCCAAGCGCGGTAAGTAGGGAAAGGGAAATTAAAATTTTAATTGGATTTCCTTGTGCCCCTTTTGCTGCTTTAATGGCAACGTATTGGAAAACACCTGATTTACTCGTAATGTTCACCAAAATCATCATACCGATGAGTAGCGTAATCGTTCCCCATTCAATATGTTTCGTAAAGGCGTTATGTAAATCGACGACCCCCACAATTACCATGAATGCTGCACCGAGAAGTGCGATGACAGCGCGATTAATTTTTTCAGAAATAATAATGGCATATGTAATTAAAAAGACTGCGATAGCAAAATAATACTGCCAGTTAGCGAGTTCTTGCGTTGTTTCGTGCAAAAATCTCATCTCCTTTCATTCATTTTTCTTAGTGTGTCAAATATTAACTAGATGAAACACACATAACGTCATTATAAAGTAGAAAAACTGCGGATGTAAATGAAAGGAGAGATTTTGTCATATTTTCTGCATAGGTCATTTTTTCTTATTTTTTAAAATATTTGTGGGCATTTGACATATATATAAGATACATCCAATCTGAATATTTAAAATGGAATTAGCATTCGAGCTTGTTCGTGTAGGAGTGTCAAATAGAAAGGAATGACAAAAATGATAAGGAAGGGATCGTATGGATGAACAACGATTTTTATTTTTAGACTTTGAGTTTACGATGCCCCAGCATAGAAAGAAACCGAAAGGATTTTTTCCAGAGATTATTGAGGTAGGACTCGTTTCAGTTGCTGGCTGTAAGGTAGAAGATACGTATTCATCACATGTCAGGCCGAAAACATTTCCTTCTTTAACGGATCGATGTAAGAAGTTTTTAGGAATAAAACAAGAAGTCGTGGATAAAGGGATTTCATTTCCTGAACTCGTTAAGAAGCTTGCAGAATACGAAACGAAATGTAAACCGACAATTGTAACGTGGGGAAATATGGATATGAAAGTGCTGAAACATAATTGTGAAATGGCAGGGATAGCTTTTCCATTCTTCGGACAGTGTCGTGATTTATCGCTTGAGTATAAGAAGTTTTTTGGAGAAAGAAATCAAACAGGATTATGGAAAGCAATTGAGGCGTATGGAAAAGTAGGGACAGGGAAGCATCATTGTGCGCTTGATGATGCGATGACGACGTACAATATTTTTAAACTAGTAGAAAAAGATAAAGAGTATTTAGTAAAGCCAGCACCTCCAACATTAGGAGAACTTGTTGATTTTTCAAAAGTGTTAAAGAAAGTGAGCACACAGTAACGACCAAATTGCACATTATGTAATTTGGTCGTTTTGTTTTTTAGAGTTTGTAGTCTTTCTTTAACTGTTGTAATGTTTCTAGACTACGCTCTGCAAAAGGTGAATCATCTTCAGAAAATGAATTCATTTGAGTTTCTAATGCTAATTTTAGTGACTCGGTATAATCCGGAATTTCTCCTTCATATTTTTTCACCATTTGCTCTGGAATGTTCGTCTGTTCACGGAAAGCTAAAGCGCGTCTTTCATGGAAAAATGGTACGTCAGCTTGTTTTACGTTATGTAAGTCACCTTGCACCGGATGTTTTAAAACAGCTAATACTTTTACGACGTAACTGCCAGGGCGGCTATTTGTAACTTCGCCGATGTATTTTCCTGTTTTATAAATACCAGTAACGATTTCGCCAATTTCAAATGTTTCTCTCATATTTTTCACCTCAAGTTTATAGTAAGGAAAGTAGGAGAAGGAGTCAAAGAAATCATTTGCTTTCAGAACGCCCCTTGAGAATATGGATAGGTTCCACTATAATTTAAAATGATATAACAGAAAATTCTGATGTTTTATAAATCCTATAATAAGGAGTGTTCTATATGATGCCTTTATATTTTCCGGAAGATAAAACAGAATATATTATTCCAGGGATTGTTTGCGTTCTATTTATTATCGGTGCTATTGCCACGTGGCGTATGTTTATTCGTGTATCAAAAAGAGAAGCAGAGCGATTGCAGAAAGTTGAAGAAAAACTATTAGCTGAAAAGAAACAGTAATGCATTTTTGTATGTTTCCCTCTATGCTCGGACAATCTAAGGGCAGAATATATTTTGGAGGGAATAAAATGAAGAAACGGCTTTTTTTCAGTTGTTGTTTATTATTTCTGATGGCAGGTTGTGACCAAGGAAAGCCGAAAGAAATTGAAGTGAAATTACATAATGCTTCAGGAGATGAAGTAGGGACTGCGAAAGTAGTGCAGCAAACAAGTGGCGTGAAAATTACGATTAAAGGAGAAGGTTTCACGCCAGGACCACACGGACTACATGTACATGAAATTGGAGAGTGTAAGGCACCTCGTTTTGAATCATCCGGGAATCATTTTAATCCTGATGATAAAAAACATGGTCTTCTTAATCCGAAGGGTGCAGAAAACGGTGATTTACCGAACGTAGTTGCAGATGGTTCTGGAAAGATTAAAGCGGAAATCGATGCACCTCACATCACACTTGAAGAAGGAAAAACGACGATTCATAGAAAAGATGGAGCGTCTATTATTATTACAGAAAACCCTGATGATGGTATGACTCAACCGACAGGTAAATCAGGGGATCGAATTGCTTGTGGCGTAATTGTAAAAAAAGCATCGGATATGAAGAAAAAGTAAAAGCTACCGTGAATGGTAGCTTTCTTTGTGAAATGTAATTGAAAATATATCAGCGATTATTGGAATATATCGACTGTAACTCAAATTATATCGGCGATTATTGGAATATATCGACCGTAACTTGAAATATATCGACCGTAACTTGAAATATATCGACTTACCGACAAAATATTACAAAGGAGTCTGTCCAAGAATGATTAGGGGGACAGACTCCTTTCTTATTATGAAAACGTATGACACAGTCTGTTTAAAATTTCTTCTAAAACAGATCGTGGACAGCCGATATTAATTCGAATATGTTCTTCGCCACCTAACCCGTATTTCTCACCAGGTTCAACAATGATTTTTCCTTTTTCCTCAAGTAATGCAGTACGCTCGTTTTGAGAAAGCTTTAGACGAGAACAGTCAATCCATAATAAAAAGCTACCTTCTGGCTTCGTTACGGAAAGAGCAGGTATGTGAGTTTTAATATATTCACAAGCAAATTGAGCATTATCTTCTATATATAATCGAATTTCGTTTAGCCAATCATTACATTCTGTATAGGCACTTTGCATCGCTGTATAAGCGAAGATATTTAATCCGTGGAAGCCTTGTCTATATTGGATAGATGTAAAGGCTTGACGGAGTTTTTCATTTGGAATGATAATAATCGATGCTTGTAATCCAGCGATATTAAATGTTTTACTTGGAGCCATACAAGTGATAGTGCGCTCTGCTAATTCTTCAGATAAGGAAGCGAACGGTGTATGTGTATGATCTGCATAAATAATATCGGAATGAATTTCATCCGCCACAACGATTACGTTATATTTAGTACATAACGATCCGAGCTGCACAAGTTCCTCTTTCGTCCAAACGCGCCCGATTGGGTTATGAGGGCTACAAAGAAGCATGAGTTTGATGCCTTGCTGAAACTGCTTTTCTAAATTCTGGAAGTCTATCGCATATGTATCATTTTGTTTCTGTAATGGACTCACGTATAACTGTCTGTTGTTTGTTGTGACCATTTCGAAAAATGGAGGATAAATAGGTGGTTGTACGAGAACGGATTCGTTTTCTTTTGTGAAAGCCTGTATGCTCGTACTAAGAGCTGGAACGATTCCGGCGCTAAAGACAATCCATTCTTTTTGAATATCCCAGTCGTATTGTTGTTTTGTCCAGTTACAAATAATATTCCCAATATTTTCGGGAGGAAGTGTATAGCCAAAAATCGGATGTTCGATTCGTTGTTTTAAGGCAGTTTGAATTGGTTTTGGTACTTCAAAATCCATATCAGCAATCCAAGCATGGATAAGTTCTTCGTTTTTATATGTATCCCATTTTATACTATGCGTTCCACGTCGATTGATTGCTTTATGAAATAGTTGCATAAGTTTGCTCCCTTCTTCTGTAAAACCAATAAGTTATGAAAGTTCTCTCTCTTCTTATAGAATAGCTGATGTGATAGGATAAAGAAAAGTATTAAAAAGTGAAAAGGCGGGAAGCGAATGGGTACATATGAAAAGATGATAGAGGTTGTGAAGAATTGGGATCCGTTTCAAATGGGACCGGAGTTTTATGAAACAGAAGCGAGCGATGTTGTGAACGTCATAAGTGTGTTTGACGATCCAAAATACATCGCAAAGAAGATTCAACATATATACTTTATGTCTTTTGAGGAAGTACCTGCGCTTGAAAAATGTGAGAAATTAGCTATGGAATTACTTGTAATAAAAGAAAGTGGAAGCTGTTCATTATAGGCTGTCGGAATTTCCGACAGCCTTTTTTATATTATCCCGCTATTTTCCGGGCAGTAAGACCCCGACCTCAAAATTCAGCGGAAGCAAAGAAGTTAGGTGGGGACTGATTAAAGTTTCATTTTATTGCGCGGAAAAAGCGATAATTTCTTCATAAACATGTTCAGGCTTTTCTTCAGGTAGTAAATGTCCTGTATTTTCATAAGAAATAAATTTTGAATTCGGTAAATCTTTGTGTAGACGATGACCTACATGTACAGGGACGACGCGGTCTTTTTCACCCCAAATGAGTAGGATAGGTGTTTCGATTTTTTGTAATTCAGTTGAAGATAAGTCACCTTCACGGTCTCGTATCATGCGAGTTAAAGCGGGAAATATACGGTTGTCATAAAAAGGAGCGGAGTAACCTTTTTTCATTTCATCGTCAATTAATGAGTGATCATGAACGACATTCATTAAGTTATGAACAATGCCGCGCCGTATAATCCAGTTCTTTACGTATAAATGAAAGAACGGTAAATAAGAAGAGTATAGTAAAGGTAAGGTTGCGCGCGCTAAATAGCTCGAGCTACATAGTAAAATCGTCTTTGAAATGAGTTCAGGACGTATACGGTTTACATAGAGAGAAATTTGCCCACCCATAGAATGCCCAACTAATACAATGTTTGAGAGAGATAAATGTTCAATTAAATCAATAATAATCGTTGCTAAATTGTGATAAGAATACTTAAACAGATGAGACTTATCACTTTTTCCGAACGGTGGTAAGTCAAGAGCAATGACTGTTCCTTCCTTCGCTAGTAAAGGAATGAGACGGCGGTAACTGAATGAGGAAGATAAAAAGCCGTGAACGAGTACGAAAGTAGGGCGTTCTGTTTTATTATCATGTTCATACAATTCGTAATGAACAGTAGTGCCGCGAGTGGAAAAAGTGAAATAAGGACAAGTATATTTATGATTCATTTTTTGTCACTCCATTGATTTTTGTTCATATCATCTCCAAGGAAGAAGAAAATATGTTAACAAAAAAAGGCAAGATGACGATGTCATCTTGCCTTTCGTTTATTCAGTATTACCCGCGAACAATATTAGGCGGTGTTTTTCCTTGTAACCCTGCAACTAAATTTTCAGCGGCGGTCATGGCCATTTGCTGACGAGTTTTTAATGTTGCAGATCCGATATGTGGTAAAGTCACAACATTTTGTAATGATAAGAGTGGATTATCTTTTTGAATCGGCTCTTGTGTAAATGTATCGATACCTGCTGCAAAGATTTTCTTTTCTGTTAAAGCATGGATTAACGCTTCTTCATCTACTGTTTTCCCCCGAGAAGCATTAATGAAGATTGCTGTTTCTTTCATTAATGAAAATTCCTTTTCTCCGATAAGGTGATATGTTTCATCTGTTAATGGAGTAAGAAGAACAATAAAGTCAGACTGCTTCAGTAGCGTCTGTAAATCACAATATGTAGCATCGAATTTTTGTTCAGCTTCTTCTTTACGACGGCGGTTATAATAAAGAACATTCATATCAAATCCGAATTTTGCTCGTTTTGCAACGGCTTCTCCAATTCGGCCCATACCGATAATACCAATTGTGCTATGGTGTACATCTAGTCCGAAGTGTTCTTTTCCGATTTCAGCGTTCCATTCACCATTTTTTACGTAAGAATCGAGTTCGCAAACGCGGCGCCCAGCTGATAGCATAAGGGCGAAAACGAGATCAGCTACTGTATCATCTAATACGTATGGTGTATTTGTTCCGATAACCTTTCGATTTTTCATCGCTTGTAAATCAAAATTATCGTAACCAACAGAAATGTTGCTCACTACTTTTAAGTTAGGAGCCACTGTCAGTAATTCTTCATTAATAGCAGATCCGAAATTTAATAACCCATCTTTATCTTGTATTTTCTCTAATAGAACATCACGAGGTACTTTCTCATTTTGATCCCATTTTTCATAATCACAGTGTTCTGATAAATAGTTTTCTACAAATGTCGGAACTGGTTCAGCAATATAAATTTTTGGTTTCACGGTTCCATCCCCTTTCGCTTTATCACGCATTTTTCCGCTGATTAAAGTTTCACTTTATTTTGACATAATTCAATAGAAAAATCTTCTTTTCAAACTGGAAAGGGTATTTGTATAATTTAGACACAAACGAAAAGGAAGGATGATTTATATGGTGACAGAAAAAGAATTAGAATTATTAGCTTGTCTTGAAAAGAGTAGTCGATTATCTGTAGATACATTAGCGAAGCTGTTAAATATAGAAGTAGAAGAAGTAAAGAAGATGGTTGCGAGATTAGAAAATGAAAAGATTATTGTGGATTATGTAACACATATCGATTGGACGAAAGTGAAAGAACATACAGGTTTAACGGCAATGATCGATGTGAAAGTTACGCCAAAGCACGGCGTTGGGTTTGATGCGGTTGCTGAGCAAATTTATCGTTATTCAGAAGTGAAATCCGTTTATTTAATGTCAGGGACATATGATCTTTCTATTACATTAGAAGGTAAAACGATGGGGGAAGTAGCGATGTTTGTTTCTGAGAAATTAGCAACAATTGAATCTGTCGTTTCTACAACTACTCATTTCATTTTGAAGAAGTATAAACATGAGGGCGTTATTTATGAAAAAGACGATGATGATAAGCGAATTGTGGTGACACCATGAAGCAATTTGAACTATCTAGATCAGCAGAATCTTTAAAACCATCTGGTATTCGAAAATTTTTTGATTTAGCAGCAAATATGAAAGGTGTTATTTCCCTCGGGGTAGGAGAGCCGGATTTTGTTACCCCTTGGAATGTAAGGCAAGCATGTATTCGTTCTTTGGAACAAGGGTATACGTCATATACAGCAAATGCAGGATTATTGGAGCTCCGTCAAGAAATAGCAAAGTATCTAAAAAAACAATTTGCAGTATCTTATGATCCAAGTGATGAAATCATTGTTACAGTTGGAGCGAGCCAGGCGTTAGATGTAGCGATGCGTGCCATTATAAATCCTGATGATGAAGTGCTCATTGTTGAACCAAGCTTCGTTTCTTATGCACCACTTGTGACATTAGCTGGAGGAGTTCCGGTTCCTGTGGAGACTAAGCTAGAAAACGAGTTTAAAGTACAACCAGAACAAATTGAAGCAGCTATTACAGCGAAAACAAAGGCGATTTTACTTTGTTCACCAAATAACCCGACAGGTGCAATGCTAAATAAATTCGAGCTTGAAGAAATAGCAGTGATTGTTGAGAAGTACAATCTAATTGTATTATCTGATGAAATTTATGCAGAGCTTGTATACGACGAAGCATATACAAGTTTCGCGAGTATTAAAAATATGCGCGAGCATACGATTTTAATTTCAGGATTTTCAAAAGGATTTGCGATGACAGGATGGCGTCTCGGTATGATTGCAGCTCCTGTTCAGTTTTCAGAATTGATGCTCAAAATTCACCAATATTCCATGATGTGTGCACCGACGATGTCTCAGTTCGCAGCACTTGAAGCGTTACGTGCGGGGAATGATGAAGTAATTCGGATGAGAGATAGTTATAAGAAGCGTCGTAATTTTATGACGACATCTTTCAATGAAATGGGCTTAACGTGTCATGTGCCGGGCGGAGCATTTTATGTTTTCCCTTCTATATCTTCAACAGGATTATCTTCAGCGGAATTTGCAGAACAGTTATTGCTGGAAGAAAAAGTAGCTGTTGTCCCTGGTAGCGTATTTGGCGAAAGTGGTGAAGGGTTTATTCGTTGTTCTTATGCGACGTCGCTTGAACAACTTATGGAAGCAATGAAGAGAATGGAACGGTTTGTTGAAAATAAAAAAAGGACAAAACGTAATACGTTTTGTCCATAAAAGGGGGGGAATACTAGAAAGCCATGTGTTAGTAGTCTATCCCAATATTGGAGAATTATACTTCTTTAAGGGAAATTTTTCATGAATTTTGAATGAGTTCTGTCATAGTGGTATAATTTACTAATATAAGGTATGCGCATTCTAGATATTGTTATCTAGAATGCGTACTAACCAATCGGATATTTAAAATAAATATATCTGCTTTGCTCTCTATAATTGTAGAGAGAATGGTAAACGTATGGGAGTGTTTCATATGTCAGAACAATATACAACAGGAGTGGTTGTAACAGGGAAAGTGACTGGAATTCAAGATTACGGTGCGTTTGTAGCGTTAGATGCAGAAACACAAGGACTTGTGCATATATCTGAAATTACAAATGGATATGTAAAGGATATTCATGACTTTTTAAAGGTCGGCGATACAGTAGAAGTAAAGGTACTTTCAATTGATGAAGAGCACAGAAAAATGAGTTTATCGTTAAAAGCGGCGAAAAGAAAACAAGGAAGGATTCTTATACCGAACCCATCTGAAAACGGATTTAATACGCTGCGAGAAAAGTTGGCAGAATGGATTGAAGAGTCCGAGTTAACAAAGTAAAAGAGGAACGCATATGAGCGTTCCTCTTTTACTTTATCTTATGATATATATTTGCAAATATGATTGCATGCAATCATATTCGTATGTCGGAGGTGAAAGGACATACTGATTATCGAATTTCGTTTGTTTCTGGGTGCGTACCAAGATTTTCAGATGGTTTAAACAGTAAACCAAGGTTGATAAGCCCAGATATACCAACGATGCCGTAAATAATACGTGCAAGAGCTGAATTTTGTCCACCGAAAATGGCTGCTACTAAGTCAAACTGGAAAAACCCGATTAATCCCCAGTTCACAGCGCCAATTACAGTAAAGACTAATGCGATACGTTGCAAAGTACTCATGAAAAAGCCCCCCTTAATTGTGAAGCATGAGCAAGCGATGAGTTAATTAACTCTTTTATAGAATGGGGTAGTTATGTTGTTTTTATACATAAAAAATGTTTGGAAAGGGATGTATATACATCTATACCGAAAAATGCGAATTTTTATGCAAAAAATGAACTTTTTCTAAAAAATATATATTGGTTACGTTTACAATTGCCTAATCGCTTGATTTACAACTTCAGTTTCGCTAAAGTGAATACAGAAATACATATCCATAATTGGAGGGAAAAAGATGAGTACACATGTAACGTTCGACTATTCTAAAGCGTTATCCTTCATCGGTGAACATGAAATCACTTATTTACGTGATGCAGTGAAAGTAACACATCACGCAATCCACGAAAAAACTGGAGCTGGGAACGATTTCCTTGGGTGGGTAGACCTTCCGCTTCAATATGACAAAGAAGAATTCGCTCGCATTCAAAAATGCGCAGAAAAAATTAAAAATGACTCTGACATTTTACTTGTTGTAGGTATTGGTGGTTCTTACCTAGGAGCACGCGCAGCAATCGAAATGTTAAACCATTCTTTCTACAACACGCTTTCTAAAGAACAACGTAAAACTCCACAAGTGCTATTTGTTGGACAAAACATTAGCTCCACTTACATGAAAGATTTAATGGACGTATTAGAAGGTAAAGACTTCTCTATTAACGTTATTTCCAAATCAGGTACAACAACAGAGCCAGCACTAGCATTCCGTATCTTCCGTAAGTTATTAGAAGAAAAGTATGGAAAAGAAGAAGCTCGCAAACGTATTTATGCAACTACAGATAAAGCGCGTGGTGCATTAAAAACATTAGCTGATAACGAAGGTTACGAAACATTTGTTATTCCAGATGATGTTGGAGGTCGTTTCTCTGTATTAACGCCAGTTGGTTTATTACCAATCGCAGTAAGTGGCTTAAATATTGAAGAGATGATGAAAGGTGCAGCTGCTGGTCATGATGACTTCGGAACATCAGAACTAGAAGAAAATCCAGCTTACCAATACGCAGTAGTTCGTAACGCTTTATACAATAAAGGAAAAATAATTGAAATGCTTGTTAACTATGAGCCAGCACTTCAATACTTCGCTGAGTGGTGGAAACAGTTATTTGGTGAAAGTGAAGGAAAAGATCAAAAAGGCATTTTCCCATCTTCAGCAAACTTCTCAACTGATTTACACTCATTAGGTCAATACGTTCAAGAAGGGCGTCGTGACTTATTTGAAACAGTTCTTAAAGTAGGTAAATCTACACATGAACTAACAATCGAATCAGAAGAAAACGATTTAGACGGATTAAACTACCTTGCTGGTGAAACTGTAGACTTCGTAAACACAAAAGCATACGAAGGTACATTACTTGCACATAGCGACGGGGGAGTACCAAACTTAATCGTAAATATTCCTGAATTAAATGAGTACACATTCGGTTACCTTGTATACTTCTTCGAAAAAGCATGTGCGATGAGCGGCTACTTATTAGGCGTGAATCCATTTGACCAACCTGGAGTAGAAGCATACAAGAAAAACATGTTTGCTTTACTTGGTAAACCAGGATTTGAAGAATTAAAAGCAGAATTAGAAGAGCGTTTAAAATAATAAAAAGCGACCGGATTCCGGTCGCTTTTTATTATTTTATCGAAAAGTCCATCAGTATATTCAAACTAAAGTGGGTATGCTAAAGGAAAAGTCTAGGAGGGATGGGCTTGATTCCGATTCAATCAAATTTAGAAGGACGTACATATGCGTTATATAAGTTAGAAGAGATTATGAAACCACTTGGATATAGCATCGGTGGTAATTGGGATTATGATAAAGGATGCTTCGATTACAAAATTGATGAAGAAGATGGGTATCAATTTTTACGAGTTCCATTTACAGCCATTGATGGAGAACTAGATGTACCAGGCGTAATAGTTCGTCTTGGAACGCCGTATATTCTTTCGCACGTATATCAAGACGAACTAGATGATAATGTGAATACTTTAACAGCTGGAACGAGTGGAATGGATCAATTTGCTGAGCCGAAAGATCCAGATGGAGATGTGAAAAGAAAATATATCAATATTGGGAAAGTGCTCATGCAAGAATTAGAGCGTCATTTTACTAATGGTGAATAACAATGAGTATGTCGCTTTCAATGAGAACAAAGGAATGAACTGGATTAATCATATATTGTTCGTCGCGCTTTATACCTAGTAAGAGAATGTTTTGCTTTAAAAGAGTATAGCTACAATTGGCAAAAGTTTGTCCGGTGCAGGACGATGGAAGCTCCATCAGTTGTAATTTATTATCAGAGATTTCGTCGTAAAGTGAAAATAGTACACCTGAAATGGAAGGGAATAAAAGAGAAGCGGTAAATACATAGCTCGTTAATTTATTTCCTTCTATAATTTCTGACACGCCAGCTCTCGTTGCATTTTGTATTTGTTCAGAAGTAAGAAGTTCAGCGATGCAGTGAATGTTTGGGTTGAGCCCTTTTGCAGTTAAAATATTTAAAATGGACTGTGTATCCGCTAAGCTTTCGTTTTTTTCTTTATCAGCTGTTATTAATATGGTGTGTGCCGTTGCAATATTGGCCTTTAATAAAGTTTGATCGTGATGCGGACAACCTTTTATAAATTCTAAATGATGAAATGGTTTTGGGAGTAAAGAAAGTGTTTCATCAATTAAAACGATATCAAGGTTTGGTTGTAATACGTGCATTTGCTTTACGACATGTTTTGCGCGCTCATTCCAGCCAACGATAATCATATGACCGTTAGAAGTAGCGGCTTCTTCACCTTTAATTTTCATATATTGTTTATTAATCATTTCAGTAGCAAACAGCACCATATAATAAGAACAAAAGCCAGTTCCTAATAAAATAATACTTATACCTATTAGTTTTCCTATCGTCGTATGGGGAGCAAAGTCGCCATATCCAACTGTAAAAATGGTAACGATTGACCACCAAATTCCGTCAAACCATGTAGTGAAATGAAAAGGTTCTAATCTATGTATAAGAAAACCGGAAAAAGCAGTCAGTACAATAATAAAACAAATTAAACGAAAAATAATGGAATCACGAAATGTATCTACTAAATTCGGACGGGATTTCAATTGCCTATTCCTCCTTACTTTGTAGGACTACA